>NZ_JBHTGO010000003.1:0-736107 GCF_042666835.1 Pantoea sp. GCM10028869
TGATCGACCTGAAGAAAAAGTCGATCACCATGGGTAAAGGATGTTAAAAAGTGTTCACCATGTCCCCGAACACCTGTCTACCATGTCCCCGGACTGTACAGGGAGAGGGCCGGGGTGAGGGCACCAGCGCGCAGAATCCGAATCAACTCTGCGGCAAATACACACTACCTTGCTTACCATACGCACTCATCACCGATTTCTGCATCGATGACTGGCCCACCAGCTGCGTCAATTCGTCCATGCGCAACTGCAGCAGACGTTTCACTTCGCTCTCATTATCGAGAATATGGCGTAACACCGGACGCAGCTGCTCTTGCAGCTGGCGCGACGGTGCTGCGGCTTCGGTTGTTTGCGCCAGTCTTTGCACCGCACTGACATAGTCCACTTCCTTGGTAATCAAATCATCCCATTCGCCTTCTGCTGCCAAGCGCAGCATTCCATGGCTGAGATCGAGTAACTGTTGGTAAACGGTGACGAGTTGCGGTGCAATATTCATTAAACGGCGTCCTGAAGGTGTTGGGATTGTACGACTTCTTTCCAGGCATCAGAGATATTGCGCAGAAGACCTTCAACTTCCTCCACTGCGCCCACATCATTGTGCAGATTGGCACTTACCAAGCGACGGATCATATAGTCATACAGAGAAAGCAGGTTATCGGATAACTCGTCACCCGCATTTTCCACTAACCCTTGTTTCAAACCGCCATCGATAATATTGATCGCTTTGGATAGGGATATCCCGCGGCCTTCAATGTTACCTTCTTGCATAAACAAGCGCGCGCGAACAATAGCGCTCAGCGCACCGTCGAAAAGCATCACCACGAGTTGGTTTTGGCTGGCGCTCATTACAGCGCTTTCGACGCCCAACCGCGCGTAGGTGCTGGCACCTGACTGGCTGTACATTACGTTGCTCCTTAACTACTGCTGCTACTGCTGCTTGTCGAGGAAAACTGCTGCGTCAGATAAGATGATGTGGCATTCAGCTGCGACATCAACGTATCGAGTTGAGTAAATTGTGTTTTATAACGTGCCATTGTGGCTTCAATGGTCGCTTGCATCTTGGTGTAGCGATCGGCCAACTCATCTATTTGAGTGTTGAAACCGTCGGTGGCGGTTTTAATAATGCCTTCTTTGCCAACGCTAGTGCTCAGCATGGTGCTCAAAGTACTGCTCAGTTGTGTACCAAGGCCGGTCTTTTCACCATCACCCACAAAGAATTGAGAAACAGATTGGGCGTTGCTGGTCAATGCATCTGTCAATTTAGTGTCATCAATCACCAAATTACCGGTGACACCTGATGCGGATACAGAGGGATCGATGGTAATGCCCATCTGCGCCAGAATGGCAAAGCTGCCGCCGCTCTGTGCTTCGGTCAACAGGCTGCTCAAACGGTTCGACACCGTGCGCACTGTGTTATCACCGAGCAATGCACCATTTGACGTAGATTGGTCTGCACCTGAATCTACCGCGGTGTATTTTGTAACGCTGCCAACGACCGATCTCACTTTGTTATAAGCGGTGACAAAGTTTGTGATGGCACTTTTAACGGAATCTACAGATTTATCAACAACTAACGTTTCACTACTGGATGAGGCTGACTTCAGCGTGAAAGTCACTCCTTCTAATGCATCTGAAATCGTATTACTGGCGCTTTCAATATCAATACCATTCACGCTCAATTTGGCATTCTGCGAGGCGGTTTGCACTGACATCGCATTGCTGCTGGCCGTGCTGTCATAGCCAATCGCCGCTTGCAAAGTATCGTCGCCGGTGACCGTCAACGTAATGTCATTATCCGTGCCGGTTTCTTTTGAATTCAGCAGCAGACGATAGTTACCGTCACTGCCTTTAATGGTAGTGGCAGAGACGTTAGCACCGCTATTGTTAATGGCCTTCACCACGCTACTGAGCGAGGTTTCGCTGTCTGACAACGTAATGTTGACCGGATCACCGCTACCTTGTGAAATCGTGATAGTGCGTGATGTGCCGGTTGTGCTGCCCAGCTTAGAAGCATCGGTAATCGGCTGTGAAATCAGCGTCTGCGCTACGGCAATCTGGCTAACCTTAATGCTATAGCTACCGGCGACTGCACTGCTTGCTGTCGTCGCGCTGAAAGCGGTATTGCTGCTGGTGACGGCGGTCGCGTTGAAAGTATCAACACTTTTTAATTTATCAGTCGCAGTTTGCAGTGAAGCCAATGCGCTTTGTAGCTGACCAATCGCGGTAATCTTGCTTTGATACTTGGTTTGTTGCGTAGTGATTGTTGTAAGTTTTGAGTTTTCAGCCGTTTCTAAACTGTCATACAAATCACTGAGGTTCAGACCTGAACCCACACCCAGATTGCTAATCGAAGCCATGACACGTTCCTCGAACGATTAAATGTTCTGGTTTTATCGGCAAGTCGAAATAGAAGTTTACCTTTATTTGAATTTCCTAATGGGCAGAGTTGACGCGTGATTTATTCCTGTTTCTGACGATAGCGTTAGCCACTGAAGGCTGATGTGTAGATCTATAAAAGGAAGTGATAATAAAGAAGGCAGCGAAGAAAAAAACGTGATTGAGCGATGATGAGTTATCATCGATGAAATGAAAGGTCGAGGATGTTTTTATTTAAACTATTGAATAGTATTGAGTATTTATTATTTTGTATTTTTTTCTAAAGCCTGTGAAAACCGTGCCGATACCCTTTTTGACTGCGAGATGCGCCAAGCGTGTTTCAACTAACTAAACCTCTTTAAAGGACTGTTATCATGGCCGTTATCAATACCAACATTTCTTCACTGGTTACTCAAAACAACCTGAACAAATCTCAGTCCCAGCTGAGCACCGCTATTGAGCGCCTGTCTTCTGGTCTGCGTATCAACAGTGCGAAAGACGATGCTGCAGGTCAGGCAATCGCTAACCGTATGTCTTCTCAGGTTAAAGGTCTGACTCAGGCTTCACGTAACGCCAACGACGGTATCTCTCTGGCGCAGACCACTGAAGGCGCACTGAACGAGATCAACACCAACTTACAACGTATCCGTGAACTGACTGTTCAGGCGAACAACGGTACTAACTCCGGTGATGACTTGGTTTCAATCAACAACGAGATCGTTGACCGCGTTAAAGAAATCAACCGTGTATCTGCACAGACTAGCTTCAACGGCATCAAAGTTCTGACCACTGACGTTACCAAAAATATCCAGGTTGGCGCACAGGATGACGAAACTATCGGCATCTCACTGAAGAAAATCGATTCTACTACCCTGTTCACCGGTGTTGCTGGCCTGTCTGGTATCACTGAAGGCTCTGCAGGTGCTTCTTCTGGCGTTGGTATCTTGGCAACTTACACTGCTGCAACCGGTACTACTGCGACCGTTGCAACTGTTGAAACTAAGCTGCTGGCTGCAATCGACAAAGCGATTTCTAACGTTGACTCACTGCGTTCTTCACTGGGTGCGAGCCAGAACCGTTTCGAATCAACAGTTAACAACCTGAACAACACAGTAACCAACATCACTGCTGCGAAGAGCCGTATCGAAGACGCTGACTACGCGACCGAAGTATCGAACATGAGCCGTGCGCAGATTCTGCAGCAGGCGGGTACTTCAGTACTGTCTAAATCTAACCAGGTTCCACAGAACGTGTTGTCACTGCTGCAGTAAGTCTAACCAGACAATCCGCTTAATTAGCATAAAAAATAACGGGTATTACACCCGTTATTTTTTTTTGCATTTTTTACACTGGCTAGCATCGTGGGCGTAATGTGAATTCATGTTTATGCCTTACAGCCAAACCAACTTAGGTAAGTAGGCGGAAATGAAAAAAAAGAGCTCTGATTCAACGCTTCCACTGCAAATGAAAACAGATCAAGTACTAGCGGCACATTTACGACGCGCTCTCGAGTTGTTAGAGAGACACCCGATTGATGCGTTAAATATTATCGTTCCGTTACAGGATAAATACAGCGATCATCCTTTGATGTGGGTGGTGCTTGCTCGAGTATATGAACAATTAGGTAAATTTGTTGAAGCTGCTGAGACTGTAGAAAAAGCCTTAGTCCTGAATCCTCTTTTAAGTGAAGCACTTTATGTAAAGGCGAATGGGCTGTATAAAAAAGAACGTTTCGAAGAAGCCCAACTGTTCCTTGAAAACATCGTTCCTAAATTAAAAAAAACAGAATCACGCCCATTGCGAACATTACTCGCCACTGTACTGCAAAAATTGAAAAAATATGAAAAAGCAATTGAAGCCTATACATTATTGACGGACGAGGATCCGGATAACTGGCAGAACTGGAACAATCTCGGCATGATTTATCAAGATTTAGCGCAGTTTGATAAGATGGATCGTTCCTACTCACAAGCTTCCAAACTTTCAGGAAAAAATCCTTCACCACATTTTAATCATATTGTGGGATTACATTATCACCCAGAAGCGACACCTGAGAGAATTCTCGCCTTATGCCAGCAGTGGCAAACACGTTTTAAGCCTTCGCACAAAGTGAACCGCCAACAATCGGCTATTAAAATAGCTAATAAAAAATTGCGTATAGGCATGATCTCTGAAGGTTTCCGTTCGCATCCAGTCGGTAATATGATCACGTTAGGTTTGTCTCATATTCCGGAAGAACAGATGGAAATTTATGCCTATAGCACGAATTTTCATGAAGATCACATTACACATCGAATTCAACGCATTGCTAAAAAGTGGCAGGTGATTGAAGGCCTTTCGGACAACGCGGTAAATGACCTTATCCGTGATGACCAGATTGATATTTTGTTCGATCTCTGTGGCTATAACTCGAATAGCCGCATGTTGACCTTCCAGCAGCAACCTGCACCCATCCAAATTAAATGGGTTGGTGGATTAATTAGTAGCACCGGATTAGAGGGCATGGATTATTTGCTCAGCGATCATGTTGAAACCCCGGAAGGTACTGACAGCCTGTATACAGAGAAACTGATTCGCTTGCCAGGCGATTATATTTGTTACGACCCACCGCACTATTTACCGCCAGTGAGTGAAGGTCCGGTAAACAAGAACGGCTATATTACTTTTGGTTGCTTTAATAACGCGGCAAAAGTTAATGACCAATTGTTGGCGCAATGGGCAGCATTAATGCAGTGCGTGCCAGAATCTCGTCTTTTCTTGAAGAGTTTCAACTTTAAAAATGAATTACTGTGTGAACGTGTGCGTAGCACACTCGCGCAGCACGGTATCACCTCTGATCGCATAATGCTGGAAGGTTCCTCACCGCATAAAGAGCTGCTAGAGAGCTATAACCGCGTAGATATCGCCCTCGATCCTTGGCCATATTCCGGTGGCTTAACCACTTGCGAAGCGATGGCGATGGGCGTGCCGGTAGTAACGCTGCCAGGCCCAACATTTGCGGGTCGCCACTCGGCATCACACTTGGTCCATGCCGGTATGCCTGAATTGGTGGCGGATAGCTGGGAACAATACATTGATATCGCCGTGGGCCTCACTAATGACCTCAACAGCCTTGGCGTGATCCGTCAACATCTGCGCGATATTTTGCTCTCTTCGCCAGTGTGTGATGGTAAACAATTTGCCGGACATTTCTCTGATGCGATGCGTGCGGTTTGGCAGCGCTATTGCGAAGGCAAAGCGCCGGAAGCTTTGAGCTTGAGCGAAGAAAGTGCGCCATTCTTCCTCGACGATCGCCAGCCGGTCATGCTGCAACATCCATCGCAGCAAGATGTCGCGCAGCAGCAGGTCAAAGTAAAAGACTTTGAGTTCAAACTGTCCGGTAAAGTCTTAATGATGGATTACGGCGGTTGTCTGGCTCGCAGCAGCAAGTTTATCAATCTCACCTCAATGGAAGCGATTCATGCGGTGATCATGGACCCGCTGGCGGCGGTAGAAGACAAGCACTTCCCACTGCGCAAGAAAGATATCCAGCATATCAAGGCGCACTTGCTGAGTGATGGTGAAGAGCATCCGTTCTACATGTGTCTGGACGCGCGCTACAGCAGTGATTTGCCTGCTCTCGCACCGGCTGCGGCCAATGATGCATGGGTTGCGCAACGCGTGTTAACCGAAGTGAAATTCCCGTCTTCCAAGCTGGATGAGATTCATGGCTTGGATCGTCTGGAGTGGTTCTCTGTTGATAACAGCTTCAACCTGAAACAGACCTTTGCTCAAGGCCAGCGCGTATTGCAAAGCTGCCTGTTTATCAATGTGCAATATCGCTTTGAAAATACGCATATGGGTCAACTTAGCTTCAGTGATTTGACTGCCACGCTGGGTGAACTTGGCTTCCAGTTCCATGCCTTTGCTCAAGTGGAATATGCCGCGCCAGTGATCATTAATGATGAGCTGACATTGCCGTCCTCAGCGATGGTCGCGGCACAGCTGCTGTTTATGCCAAACGAAAATCGCCTGCGTGCTTTGAGTTTCGAACAGCGCGAAAAGCTGGCATTCATTTTGCACGCGGGTTACCAAATGCGTGATGCGGCTTATAAGGTGTTGCAGGTGAGTTCACCAGAACGTGCAGAGGCTTACATCGCCAATGAGTTGGATGAAACCACAGTGCCAACAACCACGGCTGCGCAGTTGAAAAACATCATTCCTGAAATGCCGCGTATGTCAGCGGCGGAAACGGAATTGTTCGAACGCTATGTGAAGCAGTCAACGCGCTACTACGAGTTTGGCAGCGGCGGCTCAACCAAACTGGCAACGCGTAACGGTATTGAAGTGTTTGGCGTCGAAAGTGATAAGTTCTGGGTCGATACGCTGCATAAAGAAGCCGGACCTCTGTGCAACGTTGATTACGTTGATATCGGACCGACTAAAGAATGGGGTTATCCGGTGGATAATTCACATCAGGACAAGTTCCCGCTGTATAGCGAAGCGATTAACCAGCACGCACAAGGCTTTGATTTCATCCTGGTTGATGGCCGCTTCCGCGTGGCTTGTACCCTGAATGCGATCAAACATTCACTGGCGACACAAATTGATGCGCAGAATACGCTGATCTTCATCCATGATTTCTGGAGCCGTAGCGATTATCACGCGGTGCTTGAATTCCTGGAGACGGTCGAGAAAGCGGAAGATGCAGGCGTGTTCAAAATCAAGTCCGGCATTGATCCGGTGTATATGGAACGCATGTTGCAACGCTATAAATACATTCCAGCGTAATGATGCGGTAGCGGCGCGATTTATCGCGTAATAAATTGCGCCGCTACAACGCACCTAATACAGCCATCGTGAACTCTGATGGACAGAAATGCTCTGCCCGTAAGCAAAGCGTCCGAGCCAGGATGGCGAGGGCGATCGGCATGGATGCCGGATTTCTTTGCGATCGGGCAGGGCATTTCTGGACTCTGCACAGTCTCGGCAGCAACCTGATGAGATGCAAGATTTCATCCGGTACTAATTCAAATCCGCCATACCCATCCAACCCCAATTTTGACCAGTACCTTACATCCTCGAAAAAGTAACAGCACTGTTACAGTCCACCTCAAATCTGCCGATAACTCCCCTCAGAATCATTCCAATTTTTGAACCACATTTTTCCGTTTCTGGGGTGTCTATGCGCTTCAATTATGACTTGTTACCGGGTGAGCTACTGACCTTCGAAGAGATTGCCCTGCGCTACACGCAGCAGCATCCCGACGAGAAAGAGCTTACCGCACGCGGGTTGCTGAGCCCGTCGACCAGCTTTCGCAATTTGGTGATCCGCGCGCTGTTCGCGCAGGAGGAGATCAACAGCCCGATCGAGGATCTGCTGTTTGTCTCGGACGACAACGAGCGCAAAAACTATCTGCGTCGCTTTGAGCATTACCTGAAAAACCAGCAGGCGTTTCTCTACTTCCGGCGCAACGACGAAGCGCGCAAAGAAGGGCGCTGGAAAGTGGTCGGCGAAACCCAGGTGTTTGCCATGCTCGATCCCAATTCGGCAGCGGCGCAGAATCTGCTCAACAGCCGGGGCTTTAAGCTGGTGCTGATGCGGCAGACCGAAGAGGATGAGTATTGGCAGCTGTTCGATGCGCAGGCGCATCCGTGCTTCCCGCTGTCGCGTAAAATCCAGTTTCTGGTGGTGTTGAGCACGCCGCAATACAAAGTGCCGAGCGGCGTGATGCCCGGCACCGAAGTCGGACGCCGCGTAAAAGCCAAAGTGCTGCAGCGCTCCAGCCAGGCGGAGTTCACCTCGGCGGTAAAAGCGCGCTACGGCGCCTGCATTATCACCGGCACGCAGCTGACCGAACGTCACAGCTGGCCGTGGGTGGAAGCGTGCTACATAGATACGCAAGAGAACGAAGAGGGCTTTCTGGCGGATAACAGCGCCGATAACGGCTTATTCCTGCGTAGCGACCTGCAGCGGCTGTTTATCAACAAAATGATAAGCATCAACGCGGAAACCGGTCAGGTGCTGTTTAATCCTGCGCTGGAAACTGAAGCGTTGATTACCCCTTTTTATCAGGCACTTGAGGGCAAAGTTTGCGCATTATGGGACGCGGTGCCGCCTGGCACGCGGGAAAGACTGCGTAATTTGCGCTAACGCCCGCGCGGATGGCGGTGCGATCCACCGCCATCCATAACAAATTTGAAATAACCTCGCTTTTGCCCGCCTATTCTGCCAATCAAAACCCCTACAGAATTGGATAATCATGCCGATAACTTTACTAACGCAGGGTAGTCAACGTGAACGATCTCTATACCGCCGATGGCGTGATGGATAAACATTCGCTCTGGCAGCGCTACGTTCCTCTGGTGCGACATGAAGCGCTGCGCCTGCAGGTTCGTTTGCCAGCCAGCGTTGAGCTTGACGATCTGCTGCAGGCCGGTGGCATTGGCTTATTAAATGCCGTGGAGCGCTACGATGCGCTACAGGGCACCGCCTTTACTACCTACGCCGTGCAGCGTATCCGGGGAGCAATGCTGGATGAGCTGCGCAGTCGCGACTGGGCACCACGCAGCGTACGCAGAAATGCGCGCGAAGTGGCAGGTGCCATGCATCAGGTAGAACAAGCGTTGGGGCGCTCGGCTACTGAGCAGGAAGTGGCTGAGCGACTGAATGTTTCGCTGGAGGAGTATCGGCAGATTCTGCTCGATACCAACAACAGCCAACTCTTCTCCTACGACGAGTATCGGGAAGAACACGGCGACAGTGCGGAGCTGGTGACGGAGGGGCATGAGGAAGCCAACCCGCTTCATCAGTTGTTGGAAGGAAACCTACGTGACCGCGTGATTGAAGCGATTGAGGCCTTGCCTGAACGTGAAAAACTCGTGCTCACACTGTACTACCAGGAAGAACTGAACCTGAAGGAGATTGGCGCGGTGCTGGAAGTGGGGGAATCCCGCGTCAGTCAACTGCACAGTCAGGCGATCAAACGCCTGCGTGCCCGATTATCGGGGGCGCGCTAACAGTCTCAGTTCCTGGCGATCGAAAAAAACAATAAAACCGGGGACTCAGCAATGGGAGCCAAAGTTAAAGCCAGACCGTTAAGTCGCTATCTTAAAGACTATAAGCACAGCCAAAGCAATTGTTCACACTGTGGCAAAGTTTTAGATCGTATGGCGTTAGTCTTTCGCGGCCAGATCATCAATAAAGAGGCCATCGCACGCATGGACCAAATGATTGACGATCAGGTGTGGATGAAACTCCAGCCAGAATTGACCGCCTTGTGTCGTTTCTGCAGCGATATATTTTGTAATACCCATCCGAATTACTTCGACATTATGGCGTTTAAGCAATACCTGTTTGAGCAGACCGAGATGAGCCACAGTACCATACGTGAGTATGTGGTACGTTTGCGTCGGCTTGATGACATGCTGAAGGCGAAAAATTTCCCGGCCGATCGTTTACGGGGCAATAGCTGGCATGAATGTCTGGAGAACGATCTGCCTGATGCGGGCAATAACAATTACCGCATCGCACTGCGCAAATATGACCAGTTTTTAGGCTGGCAGCAGGGCTGAGGGAGATCCCACCCTTGTTGTTGTCGAGCATGACAGCAACAAGGGCAGCACGCGGTGAATTCCGGGTGCGACTTTTCTCATCTTCTGCAACACTGTATGGATAACTGCACATTGCCCGAATGGAGGCTGCATTGTCCTTACATCTTCTGCACCAGTTCCCCCGTCTTGAATTACTCGGTGCACCAACGCCGCTTGAGCATTTGCCCCGGCTTTCTGACTATCTTGGTCGCGATATCTTTATTAAGCGCGATGACTTCACGCCGGTTGCCCTCGGCGGTAACAAACTGCGTAAACTTGAATTCCTGGCTGCGGATGCGCTGCGCGAAGGCGCGGATGTGCTGCTGACGGCGGGCGCCATTCAATCTAACCATGTGCGTCAAACCGCAGCGGTAGCGGCGAAGCTCGGCCTGAAGTGCGTGGCGCTGCTGGAAAACCCGATTGGCACCGCGTCAGAAAACTACCTCAGCAACGGCAATCGCCTCATGCTCGATTTGATGGATGTGGAAATCGTCATGGTTGATGCGCTGCACAATCCCACTGAACAGCTGGCCGCTCAGGCCGAACACCTCGAAGCGCAGGGATTTCGTCCGTATATTGTGCCGGTTGGCGGTTCCAACGCGCTCGGTGCGCTCGGCTACGTTGAGTGTGCGCAGGAGATTGCGCATCAAAGCGAAGGCGTGGTGGATTTTGCCGCGGTGGTGGTCGCTTCCGGCAGCGCCGGCACGCACGCGGGCCTGGCGGTGGGTCTGGAACAGCTGCTGCCCGAAACCGAGCTAGTTGGCGTTACCGTGTCCCGCAAGGTTGAGGCGCAGTTGCCGGTGGTGGAGCGCATTCGCAGCGCGCTGGCTGAGCAGCTCGAAGTGCAGGCCAAAGCGCCGATCACCTTGTGGGATGATTACTTCGCGCCGCGTTACGGCGAGCCAAACGATGAGGGCATGGCGGCGGTGAAACTGCTGGCGCGCCTGGAAGGCATCATGCTCGATCCGGTCTACACCGGCAAAGCGATGGCGGGATTAATTGATGGCATTGCGCAAAATCGCTTCCGTCGTGAAGGTCCGTTGCTGTTCGTGCATACCGGGGGATCGCCGGCGTTATTTGCTTATCACCCTTCGGTCTGAGACAGAACGTAAAAACGGTTTATAATCCAGCGGTTATTCAAACGGTCGCCGTCGATGGCGGCCTGACAAAGCACACAACAACACATCACAATAAATGGGGTAAACATGACTTTCTCTCCAATTCGTCGCCAAATGGTGATGGGCATGATGGCGGTCGCGCTGGTCGCGGGCGTTAACGTTAAATCCTTCGCCGCAGAAGATTTGCTGGCAAAAGTAAAGAGTAAAGGCGAGCTGCGCGTCGGTCTGGAAGGCACTTATCCGCCGTTCAGCTTCCAGGACGAAAAAGGCCAGTTGACCGGCTTCGAAGTGGAGTTCGCGCAGGCGCTGGCTCAACACCTTGGCGTGAAAGCCGATCTGCGTCCGACCAAATGGGACGGCATGCTGGCGTCGCTGGATTCCAAACGCATTGACGTGGTGATCAATCAGGTCACCATTTCCCCTGAGCGCAAGAAAAAGTATGACTTCTCTACGCCGTACACCATTTCTGGCGTGCAGGCGCTGACGCTGAAGAAAAACGCAGCAACTGTCACCAAGCCAGACGATCTGGCCGGCAAGAAAGTCGGCGTCGGTCTCGGCTCTAACTACGAACAGTGGCTGAAGGATAATGTGCCGAAAGCCGATGTGCGTACCTATGATGATGACCCAACCAAGTATCAGGATCTGCGTTCAGGCCGTTTAGACGCCATTCTGGTTGATCGCCTGGCGGCGCTGGATCTGGTGAAGAAAACCGGCGACACCATGGCGGTAGCGGGCCCGGCCTTCTCCCGTCTGGAATCGGGCGTGGCGCTGCGTAAAGGCAACGACGATCTGCTGAAAGCGATCGACTCCGCCATTGCGGACATGCAGAAAGATGGCTCGCTGAGCAAACTGTCTGAAAAATGGTTCGGCGCGGACGTCACTAAATAATGCAGGAAAGCTTACAACTGGTGCTGGATTCAGCACCATTTTTACTGAAAGGCGCGCTGTTCACGCTGCAGCTGAGTATCGGCGGGATGTTCTTCGGCCTGATACTCGGCTTCGTGCTGGCGCTGATGCGCCTGTCACACTTCTGGCCGATCAACTGGCTGGCACGCATCTACGTGTCGATTTTCCGTGGCACGCCGCTCATCGCCCAACTGTTTATGATCTATTACGGTCTGCCGCAGTTTGGTATCGAGCTGGATCCGATTCCCTCGGCGATGATTGGTCTGTCGCTGAATACCGCCGCTTACGCCTCTGAATCGCTGCGTGGTGCGATTGCCGCAATTGAACGCGGGCAGTGGGAAGCCGCAGCCAGCATCGGCATGACGCCGTGGCAAACGTTGCGTCGCGTGATCCTGCCGCAGGCCGCGCGCACCGCGCTGCCGCCGCTGGGCAACAGCTTTATCAGCCTGGTGAAAGATACTTCACTGGCCGCCACCATTCAGGTGCCGGAGCTGTTCCGTCAGGCGCAGCTGATCACCTCACGGACGCTAGAAGTGTTCACCATGTACCTGGCGGCCTCGCTGATTTACTGGGTGATGGCGACCGTGCTGTCGGCATTGCAAAATCGCCTGGAAGCGCATGTGAATCGACAGGATCGGGAGGGTAAATGAGTGCAATTGAAGTCCGTCAGCTGGTGAAGCAGTTTCACGGCCAGACGGTGCTGCACGGCATCGATCTCGACGTGGCACCAGGCGAAGTGGTGGCCATTATCGGGCCAAGCGGCTCCGGTAAAACCACGCTGCTGCGCAGTATCAATTTGCTGGAAGTGCCGGAAAGCGGACGTATCAAAGTTGGCGATATTGCCATTGATGCGGCGCTCGGCCTCAACAAGCAGAAGCAGCTGGTGCGCCAGTTGCGTCAGCAGGTTGGCTTTGTGTTCCAGAACTTCAATCTGTTCCCGCACCGCTCGGTGCTGGAGAACATCATTGAAGGGCCGGTGATCGTCAAGGGCGAGCCGAAGGCGGAAGCCATCGCGCGTGCGCGCAGTTTGCTGGAGAAAGTGGGATTGCACGGCAAGGAAGAGAGTTTTCCACGTCGTCTCTCCGGCGGACAGCAGCAGCGTGTGGCGATTGCCCGCGCGCTGGCGATGCGTCCGGAAGTGATTCTGTTTGATGAGCCGACCTCGGCGCTTGATCCTGAGCTGGTGGGCGAGGTGCTCAACACCATTCGCGCGCTGGCGCAGGAGAAACGCACCATGGTGATCGTCACCCATGAGATGAGCTTTGCGCGCGACGTCGCGGATCGCGCCATCTTTATGGATCAGGGACGCATCGTGGAGCAGGGCGCTGCAAAAGCGCTGTTCAGCAATCCGCAGCAGGCACGTACCCGGCAATTTCTCGACAAGTTTCTTAACCAATAATCTCCAGCGTCGCCTGATAAGGGCGACGTTTTTCTTATCTGTCCCGGTATTTTTCTTCTCAGTATTTTCCTAAATTCAATTCGCCTGACTTTAATAACCTTATGAATTTTAACGTTTAAATTTCACCAGTATCCTACGCGACTTAGGGTGGTTTCTTATTAGGAAAGTCCCGATTGAGACATCTTTGTAAATATAAATAATTCTTTACAAATTCATGGCGCAATTAGGACATAGCAATGACAACTGCCAGGAAAGAGGTCCTGTGGATCAACACGCTCAAAGGGGGCTGCATTTTGATGGTGGTATTACACCACTCCATCATCACCACGTTCGCGCCTTCGCTGCATCATCTCACGGCTGGGCTGCTGCCAGCGCACTGGTGGGTGGCGTTTAACACCTATCTGTCGCCGCTGCGCATGCCGGCCTTCTTTTTTGTCTCAGGTTTGCTGGCTGCCAGTTCAATCACCAAAAAGAGCTGGAAAGAGGTGTTCACCAAAAAGTTCAGCAACATCGTCTATCTCTACCTGCTGTGGGGCGTCATTCAGTGGCTGAGCATTCACTACATCTCCACCCATCTCGGGGAACGGCTCTCCAGTACTAAAAACGCCGCCTATGCGGACACGCCGTTTGAGTTCGTTAAGCTGCTGATGACCTCGATGACGAGCCTCTGGTATCTCTACGCGCTGGCCGGATTCTTCATGTTCACCAAGCTGTTCCACAAACAGAAGATGGCCTTGATGGCGCTGGCGATCGTCGCGACTTACGCCGCGCAGTTTAGCCTGATTCCCGGCTGGGGACCCGCCAGCGTGGCGCAGAACTATCTCTATTTCCTGCTCGGCGTGTTCTTCAGCCAGGCGTTGATCGAGTTGAGCGAACTGAAGCGTCAGCACTGGTTGATGCTGGGCGGCATTGCGCTCATTGGCCTGCTGCACCATGTCGGCGGCATCTATAAAAATCCGTTCTACAGCTTGCTGACCATCGTGTTTGGCATTGTGCTATGCCGCTTGCTCAATGAACATTTCAATATGGCGTGGCTCAACTGGATTGGCCGTAACACGCTGCAAATCTACGTGCTGCACCGTATCTTTATTGAGCTGCTGGGGCTGAGTGCGATTGTGCTGGCGGTGCATTATGGTTGGTTTGACCATACCGTCTTTAGCTGGGCATGGGCGCTACTGATGCCAATTATCGGCGTTGCGTTGTGTACCAGTATTTCGTTGTTGGTGTGGACGCTGCTCAACCGTGGTCCGGGCCGCATGCTGTTTCTCTATCCGCGCCTGCTGCGCAAACCTGCGCTCGAAAGCAAAAGCGCACCGCTGCAATAACTTTGTTGATCACGCGCCGCACATTCCGTAGCGGCGCAATTCATTGTGCTATAAATCACGACGCTACGGAATGCGCGGTAATAAATCGCTTAGCACAACGCTAATATTCCTGCTTATCCATTTGCCACATTAAATAAACCCACATTTAGGATTTGAATTTAATCTGGCATAAGAAAGGGGGGATTGTTCTTAAATTCCCTGCGCGACAACGATCACACTTATTTTACTTAATCCTCTTTTAGTGACTCAAATTAAGACAAATTTCCTTAGCCTGCTCAGGGTTCTATTTTTGTCTGGATGTGTAAAGTATTGTTATATCAGGACCACAAAAAAACATTTAGGACTTTCGCTACATCATGCCCGCCCCGCCTGTTGAATAATCGTTTAATAATCATAAATGCTACAACGCTTATTTCCTCATCCTTCTTCTTTAAGACCTACACAGCAACAGCAGCGGGAGTCATCATATGAATAACGCCAGGAAAGAAGATATCGCATGGATAAATACCCTCAAGGGAGCCTGCATATTACTGGTGGTGTTGTATCACACCGTATTACCTGGATTCGAAGGCACGGTGAAATTATTGACGGCAGGTTGGATCCCGGCAGAAATATGGGTGCAGTTTAATACCGTATTATCGCCGCTGCGTATGCCGGCGTTTTTCTTTGTTTCAGGCTTATTAGCCACTAACGGTATTTTAAATCGGCCGTGGAAGCAGGTGTTTACCAGTCGCATCACCAACCTGTTTTATCTCTATATTTTGTGGGGCTTTATTCAGTGGTGGTCGATTGTCGGCATCTCAACCGAGATCACCGGGCAGCGTATTTCACAGAACCTCAACGCGGCGTATGCCGGTTCGCTGCTGGAGTTCTTAAAGCTGACATTCCTTGCCATGAGCACCTCGTGGTATCTCTACGGCCTGGCGCTCTATTTCCTGTGCGCCAAGATCTTTAAACAGCAGAAAGTGGCGTTGCTGGTGGTGGCGATTGCGCTCAACTATCTGGCGGTGGAGAAAATTATTCCGTACTGGGGACCCCAAAGCGTAGCGCAGTATTTCCTGTTCTTCCTGCTGGGGGCGTTCTGGAGCCCGATGATGCTGCGTCTCAGTGAATGGCGTCGTGACAACATTGTGCCGTGGGCAATATTGGCGGCGGTCTCGGGTCTGCATATCATCTTTGGTCTGGATAAGAGCCTGTTCCTGTGCATCCTTGCGGTGCTGGGTAGCGTGGCGGCGTGTCGCTGGCTGAACGCGCGTTTCAAAATGAGTTATTTGAATTGGGTTGGGCGCAACACGCTGCAAATTTACGTGATTCACCGCATCTTCATTGAGTTCTTCGGTATGTCGGCGATTCTGTTCGCCCAGCGCCATCACCTGTTTGAGCAAGCATGGTTCTCCATTCTGTGGGCCTGTTTCTATCCGCTGGCGATTGTTGGCATCTGTTCGCTGTGTTCGGTGGCGGTGTGGCAGGTGACTAATCGTGGATTGGGGCAGTCGCTGTTTGTGTTTCCAACGCTGATCGGGTTGAAGCGGAATAAGTCTGCGGCCTGAAAATTCACGCGATGAATCGCGCCGCTACCAAATCATGCACTGACTGTAGCGGCGCACTTTATTGCGCGTCTTAACCGATGGTCATCAAACTCGCATTACCGCCCGCAGCGGCGGTATTGACGCTCAGTGAACGCTCAATGAGCAAACGCTCCAGCAGCAGATTGGTTTCGCCGCGCGCGAAGCCCTGCACCGAGACAATCGCGCCATCGCGTGCCGCGACCTGCTCACACAGGCTGCGCAGCTGATCGGCATCACCGTGATAAATCACCGCATCAAACTCCGCCGCCAGCGCATCCTTCACCAGCTTGACGTGCGCTTGCACTGCAGCAGGCAAAGACGTACGCAGCGCACGATGCAGCTCATCATCCTGCCAGATGGCCTGACTGCCGACGCTGGTTACCGCCGCCAGTTGCGTCAGCGCGTCTTCTGCGTTATCGGCGATGCACAGCACATGTTCGCGCGGCAGCAGGGTGAAGGTATTGCGCTCGCCGGTTGGGCCCGGCAGCAGACGCACCGTACCGGCCTGCGCCAGCTCGTCGTAACGCTGACACAGCGCCAGCAGCTCAGGCTTATCCTGCGCCCACTGCTGCAATGCCTGATGCGCACGCATCAGCTCGGCACGCACCGTGCTATCCACCGGGCGCTCGGCATCCTGACGATCAAAGGTGATACGCAGCGCGCCATCTGGACGGTTGGCCAGCAGGCGATAGAGATAGAGCGGACCACCGGCTTTTGGACCGGTGCCCGACAAGCCTTCGCCGCCGAACGGCTGCACGCCGACGACCGCACCCACCATATTGCGGTTTACATACAGGTTGCCGACTTTAGCGCTCGCCGTAACCTGCGCGATGGTTTCATCGATGCGCGTATGCACGCCGAGCGTCAGGCCGTAACCCGACGCGTTAATCTGCTCAACCAGCTGCGGCAAGTTATTGCGCGAGAAACGCACCACGTGCAGCACTGGTCCAAACACCTCTTTATCCAGATCGCTTACCTGATCCAGCTCGATCAGCGTCGGCTTGATAAAGGTGCCGCTGTTCCACTCTTTGCTGTCCTGCGGATTCTCCTGCGCCGCCTGATAGACGTTGAAGCCCTTATTGCGCAGCGCCTGAATGTGACGTTCGATGTTGGCTTTCGCTTCGGCATCGATTACCGGACCAATGTCGGTCGAGAGACGTTCCGGGTTGCCCATGCGGCACTCGGCCATCGCACCGCGCAGCATTTTCAGCGTGTGATCGGCCACATCGTCCTGCACGCACAGCAGACGCAGCGCCGAGCAGCGTTGACCGGCACTATCAAAGGCCGAAGCCACGATATCCACCACCACCTGTTCGGTCAGCGCTGAGGAATCCACGATCATCGCGTTCATGCCGCCGGTTTCGGCAATCAGCGGCGTCGGACGGCCCTGAGGATCGAGACGACCGGCCAGATTACGCTGCAGCAATGTCGCCACCGCGGTTGAACCGGTGAACATCACACCGCGCACGCGCTCGTCGCCGGTCAGTTGCGCACCCACGGTTTCGCCCTGGCCCGGCAGCAGTTGCAGCACGCCAGCCGGTACGCCGGCATCCAGCAGGATGTGCACCGCCTGCGCGGCAATCAGCGGCGTTTGCTCCGCCGGTTTTGCCAGCACGCTGTTACCCGCCGCCAGCGCTGCGGCAACTTGTCCGGTAAAGATCGCCAGCGGGAAATTCCACGGGCTAATGCACACCACCGGACCAAGCGGACGATGGGTTTCGTTATCGAAATCGTCGCGCACCATGCCCGCGTAGTAGTAGAGGAAATCAACCGCTTCACGCACTTCGGCGATGGCGTTGTTGTAGGTTTTACCGGCTTCACGCACCAGCAGGCCAATCAGCTGCTGCATCTGGCCTTCCATTGCTTCGGCGGCACGCTCCAGAATCGCGGCACGCTCCTGCGGTGGCGTCGCGAACCAGATTGGACCGGCATTGACTGCCGCATCCAGTGCAGCCGAGACTTCGGCTTCGGTAGCTTCACGCACGCTGCCCACCACATCTGTTGGTGCAGAAGGGTTAATCACCGGGCGGCTGACGCCTTCGCCTAATTCACCTTCTACCAGCGGCTGGGCGATCCACGGCTGGCTGGCGCTGTTGAGCAGGGCACTGGAGAGCGACGCCAGACGATGTTCGTTGGCCATATCCAGACCGGCGGAGTTAGCGCGCTTGGCGCCATACAGATCGCGCGGCAGCGGGATTTTCGGATGCGGTAAACCAATCGCGCCTTCCGCAATGCCCATTTTCTCCACGGCGGCAACCGGATCGGCGACCAGCTCATCCAGTGGCAAGGTGTTATCAGCGATGCGGTTAACGAAGGAGGTATTGGCACCGTTCTCCAGCAGACGACGCACCAGATACGCCAGCAGCGTTTCGTGGGTACCGACCGGCGCATAAATACGACACGGTCGGTTCAGTTTGCCATCGGCCACTTTACCGACAACCTGCTCATACAGCGGTTCACCCATGCCGTGCAGGCACTGGAATTCGTACTGGCCTGGATAATAGTTATTGCCCGCCAGCTGGTAGATCGCCGCCAGCGTGTGCGCGTTGTGGGTAGCAAACTGCGGATAGATCAGGTTCGGCACCGCCAGCAGTTTGCGCGCGCATGCCAGATAAGAGATATCGGTGTACACCTTGCGGGTATAGACCGGATAGCCTTCCAGACCTTCAATCTGCGCGCGTTTGATTTCGCTGTCCCAATACGCGCCTTTCACCAGGCGAATCATCAGACGGCGACGGCTGCGCTGCGCCAAATCAATCAGCGAATCAATCACGAACGGACAGCGCTTCTGATACGCCTGAATCACAAAGCCGATGCCGTTCCAGCCTTCCAGCTCCGGTTCAAAGCAAAGTTTTTCCAGCAGATCGAGCGACAGCTCAAGGCGATCGGCTTCTTCCGCATCGATGTTAATACCGATGTCATACGTGCGCGCCAGCAGCGTCAGGGATTTAAGGATCGGGTAGAGTTCGTCCATCACGCGCTCATACTGCGCGCGGCTGTAGCGCGGATGCAGCGCTGACAGTTTGATGGAGATGCCCGGACCTTCATAAATACCGCGACCGTTCGACGCTTTGCCGATGGCGTGAATCGCCTGCTGGTAAGAAACCAAATAGGCTTTGGCATCGCTGGCGGTCAGCGCCGCTTCGCCCAGCATGTCGTATGAGTAACGGAACCCTTTCTCTTCCAGTTTGCGCGCATTCGCCAGCGCTTCGGCGATGGTTTCACCCGTAACAAACTGCTCGCCCATCAGGCGCATCGCCATGTCCACGCCTTTACGGATCAGCGGTTCGCCGCTTTTACCGATGATGCGATTGAGCGAGCGCGACAGATTAGCCTCGTTATGGGTAGAGACCAGACGGCCGGTAAACAGCAAGCCCCAGGTGGCGGCGTTAACAAACATCGACGGGCTGCGGCCAAGATGCGATTGCCAGTTGCCATTGCTGATTTTGTCGCGGATTAACGCATCACGCGTCGGCTTATCCGGAATACGCAGCAGTGCTTCCGCCAGACACATCAGCGCCACGCCTTCCTGCGAAGAGAGCGAGAACTCCTGCAGCAAGCTTTGCACCATGCCGGCGCGGCCGGTTGCACCTTTCTGGTGCCGCAACTTATCGGCAAGGCTGTAAGCCAGCTGATGGGTTTTCTCGGCCAGCGGGGCAGGGAGACGCGCTTGTTCCAGCAGCATTGGCACCGCATCCGTTTCCGGACGACGCCATGCGGCGGTGATCGCTGAGCGGCTGACTGACTGCGGTAAAATATGTTCGGCGAAGTCGAGGAAAGGCTGCAGCGCCTCGTCGGGCACGCTTTCATCACCGGCGGCATCAATCAGCAACTGCGGAATTTCCGGCACGGATTCACCGGCTTCCAGCTGCTCCAGATAATTAAAAATGGCCTGCTTGATCAGCCAGTGTGATGTGCGGTCAAGCTTCTGCGCCGCCAGTTTAATGCGATCGCGGGTGGCTTCATCCAGCTTCACCCCCATGGTAGTCGTTCCCATGATGTCCTCGTCCTCAAAAGTAGTGATTCAACGCTTGCGTGGCAGCAATATCACCTATGTTGCAACTTTGTGCAACCAAGTTAAATGTGACCTCGGTTGCACGCTTTGAACCGCCGAAAGTGTTAAAATCGATAAATGCGGCATGAAAATTGCTGCAAGAAACTCGCCAATGTTGCAACCGCCAGCAACAAGACGGTTCCTGAACCCGATGAGGTGCAACTCAAACTGTGAGCAGGCGCAACCTGCTGGCATTAAAAAAGCGAAGGAAGGTGAAACCGGTGTAACAGCTGTGTTAAATGCATTGTGCGCGCCGACCCTTTGCGGCAGGATACCGCGCCTTAAGAGAAATCGCTTTCTCTGGATGCGGTGAAACCAGGCTGCTGTCCCGTTCCGACAGCGCTGATCAAAAAGATTTCTCTTGATGGATCAAATAATAAGTGGAGAGACTCATGAGTGTAAGTACACCGATGTTGGTGACCTTTGTAGTGTATATCCTTGGGATGGTGCTGATAGGTTTCATCGCCTGGCGATCAACCAAAAGCTTCGACGACTATATTCTCGGCGGGCGCAGTTTAGGGAGCGTCGTGACCGCGCTCTCTGCGGGTGCTTCCGATATGAGCGGCTGGTTATTGATGGGCCTGCCGGGCGCCATTTTCCTGTCCGGGATCTCCGAAAGTTGGATCGCCATCGGCCTGATTATCGGCGCCTGGCTGAACTGGCGCATTGTGGCGGGCCGTCTGCGTGTGCAGACCGAGCATCACGATAATGCCTTAACCCTGCCAGACTTCTTCTCCAGCCGTTTCGAAGATAACAGCAAACTGCTGCGCGTTATCTCGGCGGTGGTGATTCTGATCTTCTTCACTATCTATTGTGCGTCTGGCGTGGTTGCCGGTGCGCGTCTGTTTGAAAGTACCTTTGGTATGGATTACCAGACCGCGCTGTGGGCAGGTGCCGCTGCCACCATTCTCTACACGCTGGTGGGCGGTTTCCTTGCGGTGAGCTGGACCGATACCGTGCAGGCCAGCCTAATGATTTTTGCGCTGATTCTCACGCCAGTTATCGTGATTGTCGCCGTCGGCGGGCTGGATGATTCACTGGCGGTGATCAGGGCGAAGAGCCTTGAAAACCTCGATATGCTGAAAGGGCTGAACTTTGTCGCGGTGATTTCGCTGCTCGGTTGGGGACTTGGCTACTTTGGGCAGCCGCATATTCTGGCGCGCTTTATGGCGGCCGATTCGCATCACACCATCCGCAGCGCGCGTCGTATCGGTATGATTTGGATGATCCTGTGCCTGGGTGGCGCGGTGGCGGTGGGCTTCTTTGGTATCGCCTACTTCGAGAACCATCCCGATCAGGCGGCGGGCGTAAGCCAGAACGGCGAGCGTATCTTTATCGAACTGGCGCGTATTCTGTTCAATCCGTGGATTGCCGGTATCTTGCTCTCAGCGATTCTCGCCGCGGTGATGTCGACCTTAAGCTGCCAGCTGCTGGTGTGCTCCAGCGCCCTGACCGAGGATCTCTATAAAGGCTTCCTGCGTAAAAACGCCAGCCAGAAAGAGCTGGTGTGGGTAGGGCGCTTGATGGTGCTGGTGATTGCCTTGATTGCAATCGCGTTGGCTGCCAACCCGGAAAACCGCGTGTTAGGTCTGGTGAGCTATGCGTGGGCTGGCTTCGGTGCCGCCTTTGGTCCGGTGGTGCTGTTCGGCGTGTGCTGGAAACGCATGACGCGCAACGGCGCGTTGGCCGGTATGGTGATTGGCGCGCTAACCGTACTGCTGTGGAAAGATTATGGCTACGCCGAGCTGTATGAAATCATCCCAGGCTTCGCGTTCGCCAGTATCGCGATTGTGGTATTTAGCTTGCTGGGTCGCGGCCCATCAGAAGCGGCACAGCAGCGCTTTGCTGCCGCCGAAGCCCAATACCACAGCAAGTAACCTCTATCGCCATTGATGGCGACGTGTTTGATGAACCCCCGGGTGCGCAGGAGTGCGCACCCTCTAAAACCCGCTCCCCCATCCGCAAAACAAAATTAATTTCCTGCAGTGACTTGTATTTCTCTCTTCAGTAATGATAATCACTATCGTTCGCACTTTACGTTTTTTTACCTAAGGTTTACCCTTCTTAAAATTCAAGAGGTTGGTGATGTTCGTTCCCTTTCTCATTATGCTGCGCGAAGGTCTGGAAGCAGCGCTCATCGTCAGCCTGATTGCCAGCTATCTCAAACGCACCCAGCGCACCCAATGGTTTCCCGCCATGTGGGCCGGCGTATTTATCGCTGCCGCGCTCTGCTTAGCGTTGGGCATCTTTATTAATGAAACTACCGGTGAGTTTCCTCAGAAACAGCAGGAGCTGTTCGAAGGCATTGTCGCGGTGATTGCCGTGGTGATCCTGACGTCGATGGTGTTCTGGATGCGCAAAGTTTCGCGCAATATCAAAGCCACGCTGGAAAAATCGGTCGATCAGGCGTTGCAGAAGCAGGGCAGCAGCGGCTTCCCGCTGGTGCTGATGGTGTTTCTGGCGGTGGCGCGTGAAGGGCTGGAATCGGTGTTCTTCCTGCTGGCCGCGTTCACGCAAGATGTGGGTTATGCGCCGCCGCTCGGCGCGGTGCTCGGCCTTGCAACCGCCGTGGCGCTGGGCTTTTTGCTCTATTACGGCGGCATTCGCCTGGACCTGGCGCACTTTTTCCGCTGGACCAGTTTGTTCATTCTGTTTGTCGCAGCGGGGTTGTCCGCCGGCGCCATTCGCGCCTTCCATGAGGCCGGTTTGTGGAATCACTTCCAGGATGTAGCGTTTGATATGAGCAACACGCTCTCAACGCACTCGGTGTTCGGCACGCTTTTGGAAGGGATTTTAGGTTACCAGGAAACGCCAAGCGTAAGCGAAGTGGCGGTGTGGCTTGCCTATCTCATCCCGGCGCTGCTGCTGTTTTTCTTCCCGGCCCGGCCTGCAGTGAACGCGGCACGTACCACACGCTGAAATTTAATCAGGCGCGATTGCGCGCCTGTTCTTCCATGTAACAGGGATATCACTATGACGATTCGCTTCCGCCGCAAGGCGCTGTTGGTTGCTATGCTGGCGCTTTCCGGTGCGGCTACTGCTGCCGTCCCGCAAGTCACGGTCACCGTGACGGACAAACAATGTGAGCCGATGTCGCTCAACGTGCAGGCCGGTAAAACCCAGTTCATCATCAAAAACAACAGCCAGAAAGCGCTGGAGTGGGAGATCCTGAAAGGGGTGATGGTGGTGGAAGAGCGTGAAAACATCGCGCCTGGCTTCAGCCAGAAACTCACCGCCAATCTGGAGGCGGGCGAATATGACATGACCTGCGGCCTGCTCAGCAACCCGAAAGGCAAGCTGGTGGTGAGCGGCGATGCGAAGCAAGCGGCAAACGGTAAACCGGATGTGCTGGAGCTGGTTGGCCCGATCGCCGACTACAAAGTCTACGTGATGAATGAAGTGAAAGAGCTGGTAGCGGGCACCAAAGCGTTTACCGATGCGGTGAAAGCCGGCGACATCGAGAAAGCCAAAGCGCTATTCGCACCTACGCGCGTGCATTACGAGCGTATTGAACCTATTGCTGAGCTGTTCTCCGATCTGGATGGCAGCATTGATGCGCGTGAAGATGACTTCGAGAAGAAAAATGAAGATCCGAAATTCACCGGTTTCCACCGCCTGGAAAAAATCCTGTTCGCCGATAACACCACCAAAGGTGCCGAAGAGTTCGCCAGCAAGCTAAATCAGGATGTGCTCGATCTGCAAACCCGCATCAGCGAACTGGCGTTCCCACCGGCGAAGGTGGTTGGCGGCGCAGCCGGTCTGATTGAAGAAGTGGCCTCCAGCAAGATCTCTGGTGAAGAGGATCGTTACAGCCGTACCGATCTCTCCGACTTCCAGGCCAACATCGATGGCGCGCAGAAAATCGTTGATCTACTGCGTCCGCTGCTGCAGAAAAACAACCCGCAGCTGCTGGCGAAAGTGGATGCTAACTTCAGGAAAGTCGACGGCATTCTTAGCAAATATCGCACCAAAGATGGCTTTGAATCGTACGAAAAACTGACCACCGCTGACCGTAACGCGCTGAAAGGCCCGATTACCACGCTGGCGGAAGATCTCTCACTGCTGCGTGGAACCTTGGGTCTCGACTGATCATGAGTGATAAAAATGACGCGGCGCAGCCGTCGCGTCGTCGATTATTGCAGGGATTAGGCATGTTGGGTGGCGCAGCCGCCCTCGGCGGCGGTTGTCCGTTCCACACCGCAGCCGCCGATAGCTTCTCTCCCGGCACGGTTGCACCCAACTCGCGCCAGCAGGCGCAACCTTTTTACGGCGCCCATCAGGCCGGTATCGTCACGCCGCAGCAGGCATCCATGATGCTGGTGGCGTTTGATGTGCTGGCGAGCGACAAAGCCGAGCTTGAACGTCTGTTTCGCTTGCTAACCGATCGCTTCGCTTTTCTCACGCAAGGTGGACCGGCGCCGGCGGTCACCAATCCGCAGCTGCCGCCGATGGATTCGGGAATTCTCGGTGCCGATATCGCGCCCGACAATCTCACCATGACGTTATCGGTCGGCACCTCGCTGTTTGATGAGCGCTTCGGCTTAAGCAAACACAAGCCTGCGCAGCTGCAAACCATGACGCGTTTTCCCAACGATTCGCTGGATGCGGAGCAGTGCCATGGCGACCTGCTGCTCCAGATTTGCGCTAACACCCAGGATACGGTGATCCACGCGCTGCGCGACATCATTAAACGCACACCCGATCTGCTGGCGGTGCGCTGGCGTCGCGACGGTTTTATTGCCGACCACGCGGCGCGCAGCAACGGCAAAGAAACGCCGATCAACCTGCTGGGCTTCAAAGATGGTACCGCCAATCCCGATACGCATAATCCGGCATTGATGGATCAACTCTTGTGGGTCACGCACGAACAGCAGGAACCGGCGTGGACGCACGGCGGCAGTTATCAGGCGGTGCGTATCATCCGTTTTCACGTAGAAATGTGGGACCGTACGCCGCTCGGCGAGCAGCAAACCATCTTTGGTCGTGAGAAGTTATCAGGCGCGCCGCTGGGTATGAAAAACGAGCATGACGTACCGGATTACAGCAAAGATCCCGATGGCGATTTGATTGCGCTGGATGCGCATATTCGTCTTGCTAATCCACGCACGCCGGAAACCGACAGCAGCTTGATGCTGCGGCGAGGTTACAGCTATTCCAGCGGTATAACCGGCTCAGGTCAGCTGGATATGGGTTTATTGTTTGTTTGCTACCAGCATGATTTAACCAGGGGATTTATTACCGTACAGCAGCGTCTCAATGGCGAAGCGCTGGAAGAATATATTCGCCCGATTGGCGGCGGATACTTTTTCGCGCTGCCGGGCGTGGCGGATAAAAACCATTATCTCGGGCAACCTTTATTGCAGGCCTGATTAATAAATGTGCAGCGCCTGCGGTGGTTATCGCTTCGCAGGCGCATTTGTTAAGTATTCCTTAAACTTTACGCTGGAAGTAATCACTTCCGAATGTTCTTAAAAAGTTATGTTACCCGTTAATAAATCATCTATATGATAAACATGAGAAATTTAATTTAAGGTAAAAGACTTTAGGCTTCGCTTATCTTTTTTTCTTTACTGCTACGTAAAAATAATGTTGCAAACCACCGCAAATATGATGCACTTTATTCATAAGCGTTGTCAGTTGTGTGGCTAAGCCACTGGAGTTCGCGCATGATTCGTCTCTCTTTGGGACAGTTAAATAGTTTCACCACACGCAGTCCACTGCGGGGGATTTCTTCCCTCCAACGTAACCTCGCTACTTTTCAAACATCGTCCTTGTTCAATCTCATTTTCTTTACCGGTGCGCGCCTGCGTCTCGGCGCTGATGCACACCATTCTCACTGGCTCGACACGGCTTACAAGGAAGCCAACTAAACCTCTAAAGCGTTCAAGTCATCGCCGCGGGTGATCCGCCGCGATAAATGAAACCAACTGTAAGGTGCCACTATGGGAAGACAGAAAGCAGTGATCAAAGCACGTCGTGAAGCAAGACGCGTTATTCGTAGCGACTCTCGCAGTCACCGTCAGCGTGAAGAAGAATCGGTCACTTCGCTGGTGCAAATGGGTGGGTTGGATTCGATTGGTATGGCACGTGATGCACGTGACCGCGGGCCGATTGAAGCCAGAAATGAAGCTCAGGCACACTATCTCCATGCCATAGAAACGAAACAGCTTATTTTCGCCACCGGTGAAGCTGGCTGCGGAAAAACCTGGATTAGCGCAGCCAAAGCGGCTGAGGCCCTGATCAATAAGGATATCGAAAGGATTATCGTAACGCGCCCGGTTCTGCAGGCGGATGAAGATCTCGGTTTCCTCCCCGGAGATATTTCCGAGAAATTCGCGCCTTATTTTCGACCGGTCTATGACGTTCTGGTTAAACGTCTCGGCGCTTCCTTTATGCAATACTGCCTGCGGCCCGAAATTGCCAAGGTAGAGATCGCGCCCTTCGCCTACATGCGTGGACGTACCTTTGAAAATGCGGTGGTGATCCTTGATGAGGCACAAAACGTCACCGCCGCACAGATGAAGATGTTCCTGACTCGCTTGGGGGAAAACGTGACGGTTATCGTCAACGGCGATATTACCCAGTGCGACCTGCCATCCCACGCCAGGTCTGGCCTTGCCGATGCGTTAGCGCGCTTCGAAGAGGATGAGATGATCGGCGTGGTGCGTTTCGGCAAAGAGGATTGCGTCCGTTCAGCGCTGTGCCAACGCACGCTGCACGCTTACAGTTAACCGTTTGATTGAGAATGTAGCTTAAGTAAAACCCGGCGCGCGCCGGGTTTTTTTATTGTGTCCCCCCTCGGCTCGACACCATCCCCCTGCGGTAACAATTAGCGCCACTGTATTATTGATACCTGTAAAAGTATTTTTGGTGATAAATGGCACTCCCGGTCAAAAATAATTTTAAGAACAATCCTAGTCACTTTATCAGGGTTCATCAGGGGCTTAACTCAAATCATAAGAAATTTCCTATATAAATCAGACCGCAAAGATCATCTCGCTTTATTGCCTTCCTAAAATTCCAGCTATATATTCGCGCGGTAACACACAGGGAAAGTGTGCCTACGCGTGCTTTCCGCGCCATTTTTACAAGGAGTAAACATGAGCAACTCTTACCAGAATGAAATCCCTAAAGCCCGTATCAACCTCAAGCTTGACCTGCACACCGGTGGAGCGGCGAAGAAAACCGAGCTCCCTCTCAAGCTGCTGGTGACCGGCGATTTCAGTAACGGCGCGGAAGACCGCCCGCTGTCTGAACGCGAAAAAATCAACGTCAACAAAAACAACTTCAACAGCGTGCTGGCCGATATCGCGCCAGCGGTGTCATTTGCCGTGCCGAACACCCTGGCCGGTGACGGCAGCGAAGAGAACGTTCAGCTTAACTTCCGCGACATGAAAGACTTCGAGCCGGAGCAGGTTGCCCGCCAAATCCCTCAGCTGCGCGCCATGCTGGCGATGCGCAATCTGCTGCGCGACCTTAAATCCAACCTGCTGGATAACGTCACTTTCCGCAAAGAGCTGGAAGCCATCCTGAAAGATTCGGCACTCAGCGATGAACTGCGCAGCGAGCTGTCTGCGTTAGCCACCGATCAAGCCTGATCATCCCCGTAACGGACTATAGAGAGAGAATGCTGATGTCAGTTCAGAATGAAACCTATGCCAATGGTGCAACCACCGTGCTGGATCGCCCAGCTGCGGGCGGCGTCTACGCGTCGCTGTTTGAAAAAATCAACCTCAACCCGGTGTCAGAGCTGAGTGATCTCAACGTCTGGCAGGATAATCAGGCGATGTCTGATGCCACCGCCGACGAGCGCGTCACCGCTGCGATGCAGGTGTTCCTGACGCGTCTGAAAATCAGCGGTGCGAAAGTCGAAAAGCTGGATAAAAACCTGCTGGATCACCATATCGCCGAGCTGGACCGCCAGATCAGCCGCCAGCTCGATGCGGTGATGCACCACGACGAATTCCAGAAAGTGGAGTCGGCGTGGCGCGGCCTGAAGTCGCTGGTGGATAAAACTGACTTCCGCCAGAACGTGAAAATTGAAGTGCTCGACGTATCGAAAGACGATCTGCGTCAGGATTTCGAAGATGCGCCAGAAATCATCCAGAGCGGCCTCTATCTGCAAACCTACGTCGCCGAATACGACACGCCGGGCGGCGAGCCGATTGGCGCGGTGATTTCTGCCTATGAGTTTGATGCCTCGGCGCAGGATGTGGCGCTGCTGCGCAACCTGTCGAAAGTCGCGGCGTCAGCACACATGCCGTTTATCGGTTCGGTCGGCCCGCAGTTTTTCCTCAAAGAGTCGATGGAAGAAGTGGCGGCGATCAAAGACATCGGCAACTACTTTGACCGCGCTGAGTACATCAAGTGGAAGTCATTCCGCGACACCGATGACTCACGCTACATCGGCCTGACCATGCCGCGCGTTCTCGGTCGTCTGCCGTACGGCCCGGACACCGTGCCGGTGCGCAGCTTCAACTACATCGAAGAAGTGAAAGGTCCGGATCACGACAAATACCTGTGGACCAACGCCTCGTTCGCCTTCGCCGCCAACATGGTGCAGAGCTTCATCAGTAACGGCTGGTGTGTGCAAATTCGCGGCCCGCAGGCCGGCGGCGCAGTGCAGGATCTGCCGATCCACTTGTACGATTTGGGCACCGGCAACCAGGTGAAAATCCCGTCTGAAGTGATGATCCCGGAAACCCGCGAATTCGAGTTCGCCAACCTCGGCTTTATCCCGCTGTCGTACTACAAGAACCGCGATTACGCCTGCTTCTTCTCGGCTAACTCGACGCAGAAACCGGCGCTGTATGACACCGCTGATGCGACGGCTAACAGCCGCATCAACGCGCGTCTGCCTTACATCTTCCTGCTGTCACGCATCGCGCACTACCTGAAGCTTATTCAGCGCGAAAACATCGGCACCACCAAAGACCGCCGCCTGCTGGAGCTGGAGCTGAATACCTGGGTGCGCACGCTGGTGACCGAGATGACCGATCCGGGCGACGAGTTGCAATCCTCGCACCCGCTGCGCGATGCGAAGGTGCTTGTTGAAGATATCGAGGACAACCCGGGCTTCTTCCGCGTTAAGCTGTTCGCCATCCCGCACTTCCAGGTGGAAGGCATGGACGTGAACCTGTCGCTGGTGTCGCAGATGCCGAAAGCTAAAGCGTAAGGCGGAACTCAGGGATGAAAACAGAACAACCACTCTGGGGCCGGGGTACCATGATCTCGCCCCAGCACTTTCAGCAGCAGTCCGCCTGGCAGGCGTGGCACAGCGAGTGCATCGCGCGCATGGGGCTTAATCAGCCGTGGGGCGTATTTCAGGTTGAGTTTGAGCCGGATGCGCTGAAGCTTGGGCGGCTTAAGCCGCGTCATCTGCACCTGCGTTTTCGTGATGGCACGCTGATCGATACCCACAACGCCGATCCGCTGCCACCGACGTTGACGCTTGAGGCGGAGCATAAGGAAGTGACGGTTGTTCTGGCGCTGCCGCAGCTGTACGCCAACGGCGGCAACTGCCTGCAGGAAAGCGACGTGGCGGAGCGTCCGGTGCGATTCCGCCAGCGCTGGCGCGATATCCGCAACCTGTTCGGGGACGATACCCGGCAGGTTGCGGTATTGCAGCCTGAACTGACTCTACGTTATGCACATCAGGACAACAGCGACTGGCTGACCTGTCCGGTGGCGCGTCTGCAGCAGGATGCGCAGGGCGGCTGGGCGCTGGACAGCCAGTTCCTGCCGCCACTCCTGACTCTGCAATCCAGCCCGTGGCTGATGACGGCACTTGAACAACTGGTGACGCAGCTGCGTGCACGGCTGGTGCGTCTGATGGCGATGCGCCGCGAAAGCAACCAGCGCATGGCCGATTTTGCCGTTGCCGACGTATCGCTGTTCTGGCTGCTCAACGCGCTAAACAGCGCCGAGCCACTGCTGGCCGATTTTCAGCGTCATCCGCAAAGCCCGCCGGAACGGCTTTATCCCGAACTGGCGCGCTTGGCGGGTAGTCTACTGACGTTCTCGCTGGAACATCAGGTGAGCGCCATTCCGGTGTATCGCCATGAAAATTTGAATGAAGTGTTCCCTCCGCTGTTCAGCCTGCTCGGCACGCTGCTGGAAGCCAGCCTGCCGTCGCGCATGGTGGTAATCGACATGACGCACGACAGCCGTCTGCGTCAGTGGCAGGCGCGCCTCAACGATCCACGCCTGCGCGAGGAAGCCGATTTCTACCTGTCGGTGCGCTCGCCGCTGCCGGTGGCGCAGCTGCAGGAGCAGTTCCCGCGCCAGTGCAAAGTCGGCAGTCCGGATGACGTGACTGCGCTGGTGAACAGCTCGCAGCTCGGCATTCCGCTCAAGCCACTTAGCCACGTTCCTGCGGCGATCCCGTTGCGACTGGAGAACCAGTATTTCTCGCTGGATCTGTCCCATCCGGCGGCACGAGCGATGCTCGAGAGCGGCAGCTGCGTGTTTTACGTCCCCGGCACGCTGGGTGACCCGGAACTGGAACTGTTTGCGGTGCTGAGATCATGAGTGCTGAAGCAAAAACTATCGATATTGATGCGCTGCTGCAGAACACCTGGCTGCAGGTGATCAGCCTGCGCCACGGCCCGCAGTTTGCCGAAGGCGAAGGGCTGGCGCTGTGGCAGCGCTGCGTGAATGACGCCGAACGCGTGCAGCTTACGCTGCGCGAGGCGGGCGTCAGCCGCGAAAGCTGTCACGACGTGCTGCTGGCGCAGTGCGCGCTGCTGGATGAGGCGGTGAAAGGGCGCGGCGTGCAAGATGATGCCTGCGTGCAGTGGTATCACATGCCGCTGCAGGGCCATTTTTTACAGACCATGGATGCGGGCGAAACCCTGTGCGACCGCATGCAGCAGGTGCTGGCGCAGCCGGAAGCCGATGAAATGGTGCTGACCTGTTTTCACCGCGTGATGATGCTGGGCTTTCTCGGCGGATATACCTCCATTGATGCACCCGCGCGCCAGCAATTGGTGAGCGCGCTGACTAAGCGCGTACCACCTTTCACGCGTGCGGCGGATGCGCCGTTGTTATCGCTGGCAAGCGGTGGGTTGCGCACGGGCTGGTTAAGCAGCTGGCCTGCACGTATTGGCCTGACCGCGCTTCTGCTGGCCGCGCTGTGGTGGGGACTGAATTACTGGCTCGATCACCTCATCACGACGCTGCTGCCCGGAGTCAAAGGATGACGACGTTGCTTCCACGCTTGCTGGTGCTCTGGATCTGGCTGCTTGTGGCGGTGCTGTGCACGCAGTTTCTGACCTTTACACGCAGCAGCGATTCAATCGTGCTGCTGGCGATACTGCTGCTGGCTGGCACGATAACGATCAGAGTGCTGCGCCGCCGCAAGCATGTGACGATTCAGGAATGGACTGATTTGCCCGATGCAGCGTATCGGCAGCCGGTGGTGCTTTGCTGCAATGCAAGTGGCCTGTCGGACCAAGAAGCGGTACACGTGCTGCCGCACGGCTGCTTTATTCACGTTGCGGATAGCAGCGAACTCCAGCACAGCCTGCGCCAGCTGTTGCTGATGCGTCCAGACTGGGGCCGCCAGATTTCCGTCTGCCTCAGCATTAGTCCGCAGCAACAGCAGGATGCAGCGGTGCTGGAAAACGAGCTGTTTGCTCTGCGCTGGCAAATTGCGTTACTGCGCCGTGAAACCCGTCAGTCGCTGCCGTTGCTGCTTAACATCAGCGTTGCCGGTGAGATGACGCAGTGCGCTGCACCGCTTTGGCAGGTTCAGCTGGCGGGCAATCCTGCGCAAATCTGGCTGGATGACAACTCGCCGCGTGGCACCAGCGAATGGCTGCAGTCGGGTGGCAGCGTGGCGATGCAGCAGCAGGTCCTGCTCAACTCGCTGGATGCATGGGCGCGTCAACATGTGCTGCGCGTGCTGACGGAGGCGCACAGTGATGTCGCCGCCGTGATACCCGCCGCCTATGTATTGCAGCTGCAACCCGCTACGCCGGGCGCCTGCAATGACTCTCTGTGGTGCGCCTGGCTGAGGCAGCACACCACTATCCGCAGTGCCGGTACCGCAGCGAACATAGCCGTCATCCTGCCTGACTTTATCCTTCCGCTGCTTCCAGAAGGCCGTGGCCTGACGCCGCGCATCCGCGCATTGCGCACGGCGATCACGGCCTTCGCCGTTGCCGCAGTCATCGCACTCTGTGCGGTGGCCTGGAACAACCAGTCGCTAATCCATCGCATCGTATTCGACCTCGAACACTACAACCGCATTGCCATGACCGACTACGCGCCGAAGCTCGCTGCTGTGCAGGTGCTGCGCGAGGACGCGAGTCAGCTCGACAACTATGCGCGTCAGGGCGCGCCGCTGCGCCTGAGTCTGGGGCTGTATCAGGGCGGGCATCTGCATCTGCCGGTGCTGCACGCCATTAGTACCTGGATACCGGAACCTAAGCCAAAACCTGCGCCAAAGCCGAAACCACAACCCACGCTGGTACGGCTGGACGCGATGTCGCTGTTCGATTCCGGCAAATCCGATCTGAAAACAGGCTCGACCAAAGTGATGGTAAACGCGCTGGTCAACATCAAAGCGCGCGCGGGCTGGCTGATTGTTGTCGCGGGCTACACCGACGATACCGGCAATCCGGCGCTGAACCAGCGCCTGTCGCTGAAGCGCGCGGAATCCGTGCGCGACTGGATGCGCGACACCGGCGACGTGGATGAGAGCTGCTTTGCGGTGCAGGGCTTCGGCCAGAGCCGTCCGATGGCGAGCAACGACACCGCCGAAGGCCGCGCGGCCAACCGGCGCGTTGAAATCAGTCTGGTGCCGCAGGCCGACGCCTGCCAGGCAGCGGACGCAATCCCTCCGTCATCACAGGATGGTGACGGCAATCATGAAGAAAAGGAGTAACACATGGCAATTCCGGTTTATCTGTGGCTGAAGGACGACGGCGGTGCGGACATCAAGGGCTCGGTGGACGTGCAGGACCGTGAAGGCAGCATCGAAGTGGTGGCTCAGGAACACAACCTGTACATCCCGACCGACAACAACACCGGCAAGCTGACCGGCACGCGCATTCACACGCCGTTCCTGTTCACCAAGGAAATCGACTCGTCCAGTCCGTACCTCTACAAAGCGGTCACCACCGGCCAGACGCTGAAGTCTGCCGAGTTCAAGTGGTATCGCATCAGCGACGCCGGCCAGGAAGTGGAGTACTTCAACACCAAACTGGAGAACGTGAAGGTGGTGAAGGTCAATCCGGTGATGCACGACGTTAAGGACCCGTCGAAAGAGAAGCACAACCATCTGGAGCAGATTGAGCTGCGCTACGAAAAAATCACCTGGACCTATAAAGACGGCAACATCATTCATTCCGATTCGTGGAACGAACGCGCCACCGCCTGATTACGCGTCATATTTCGCGCCGCTGCTGCGTTGGCTGCGCGCGTTCGCCCCGGTCACATAGTTACCTATGCTCCCGGGGACTCGCGCACTTGCCGCCTTGCCGCGACACGAACTATTTAGCGTAATCGCCCCTCCGCTGGGCTGTTTTTGCAGCCCGGCAGATGATTTATGAATTCATCCATAGCGGGTGAAATCACAAGTCATTTCCCATCTTTCCTGCTGCCTTATGCGCTTCGGTTTACGGCGACGGGCGGTAGCGTGCCACCAGTCAGGAGAATTTTGCTATGGACAGTCAGTCAGCCGCGCTTCTGCGTCGCCTCAATCCGTTCTGCGCGCAGGCGCTCGAAGCCGCCGCGTCGCTGTGCCAGACCCGCGCTCACGCTGAAATCCAGCCGGAGCACTGGTTGCTCAAGTTGCTCGAGCAGGGCGAGGGCGACATCACGGTGATTGCCCGCCGCTATGAATGGGACATGGATGTCATCTGGCAGGATTTGCTGGCGTTTCTCGACCGCCAGCCACGCGCGGTGCGAGGGCGTCCGCAGCTTTCTTCTTCGCTGGAAGCGCTGCTGAAGCAGGCGTGGCTGATGGCCTCCGCATCTGACAACAACCCGCAAATCCGTAGTATCCATCTGCTGATGGCGCTGGCCGAACAGCCGTCGCTGGTGCGCTGCGAAGGTCTCTGGCCGCTGCTGAGCCTTCGCATGAGCCAGCTTGAGCGTTTACAGCCGATGCTGGAAGCGCAGTCCGACGAGCGTGCGGAAGCGGAGCAGCCGGAGATGCCGGTCAGTACTATCGAGCAACCAACCGCCGCAGGTGAGACCAAAGTCCCATCAACCGAAGCCCTTACGCGTTTTACCCGCGACGTCACCGCTGACGCGCGCAGCGGCAAAATCGACCCGGTATTTGGCCGCGACAACGAAATCCGTCAGATGGTGGATATCCTGTCGCGCCGCCGTAAGAACAACCCGATTCTGGTAGGCGAGCCGGGCGTGGGCAAAACCGCGCTGGTTGAAGGGCTGGCGCTGCGCATTGCCGAAGGCAACGTGCCGGACAGCCTGAAGCCGGTGAGCGTGCATACGCTGGACCTCGGCATGCTGCAGGCGGGCGCGGGCGTGAAGGGCGAGTTCGAGCAGCGCCTCAAAAACATCATCACCGAGGTACAGAATGCGCCGAACCCGGTGCTGCTGTTTATCGACGAGGCGCACACCATCATCGGCGCGGGCAACGCAGCGGGCAGCGCGGACGCGGCCAACCTGCTGAAACCGGCACTGGCGCGCGGCGAACTGCGCACCATCGCGGCGACAACGTGGAGCGAATACAAACAGTACTTTGAGAAGGACGCCGCACTGGAGCGCCGCTTCCAGATGGTGAAGGTCGACGAGCCGGACGACGACACCGCGTGCCTGATGCTGCGCGGACTCAAGTCGCGCTACGCCGACCATCACGGCGTACACATCACCGACGCGGCGGTGCGCGCCGCCGTCACGCTATCGCGCCGCTACCTTACAGGCCGCCAGCTGCCTGACAAGGCGGTTGACCTGCTCGACACCGCCGCCGCGCGCGTGCGTATGAGCCAGGACACGGTACCGGAAGCCATCACCCGCCTGCGTGCGAAGCTCGATGCGCTGAACATTGAGCAGCGCGCCATCCTCGACGACGAAGCGCTCGGCGGCGCGGTCTCGCAGGAACGCCTGACTGAAATTGCCACGCAGATTGCATCCACCGATGAAGAGCTTGAGGCGCTGGAGCAGCGCTACGCTGACGTGCAGGAACGCATGCAGCAGTTGCTCGAAGGACGCAAAGACGCCAGTCAGAAACACAACATCGCGCAGCTCCAGAGCGAACTCGGCGCATTACAACCCGAAGAGCCGCTGCTGACCGCCGACGTTGACGCGCGCATCGTGGCGGGCGTGATTGCCGACTGGACCGGCGTGCCGCTGTCGTCGCTGATGAAGGACGAGCAGGCTGAACTGTTGGCGCTGGAAACCCTGCTCGCCACCCGCGTGGTCGGGCAGGACGCGGCGCTCAGCGCCATCGCGCAGCGCCTGCGCGCCTCGAAAACCGGACTCACCTCAGAAAACGGACCGCAGGGCGTGTTCCTGCTGGTTAGCACCAGCGGCACCGGCAAAACCGAAACCGCGCTGGCGCTGGCCGACTTGCTGTACGGCGGCGAGAAATCGTTAATCACCATCAACCTTAGCGAATATCAGGAAGCACACACTGTTTCCCAGCTCAAAGGCTCGCCGCCGGGCTACGTCGGCTACGGCCAGGGCGGCATCCTCACCGAAGCGGTGCGCAAGCGCCCGTACAGCGTGGTGCTACTCGACGAGGTGGAAAAGGCGCACCGCGACGTGATTAATCTGTTTTATCAGGTGTTTGACCGTGGCTTCATGCGCGACGGCGAGGGGCGCGAAATCGACTTCCGCAACACCGTGATTCTGATGACCTCGAACCTCGGCAGCGATCAGTTGATGCAGTTACTGGACGAAACGCCAGATGCCGCCGAAGCCGAACTGCAGGAGTGCCTGCGCCCGATCCTGCGCGACCACTTCCAGCCCGCGCTGCTGGCGCGCTTCCAGACGGTGATTTACCGCCCGCTGGCGCGTGAGGCGATGCGGATCATCGTGGAGGTGAAGCTCAGCCAGGTCAGCCAGCGGCTGCAACGGCATTACGGCATCCGCACCACTATCGGCGATGGTTTGTATGAAATGCTCACCGACGCCTGTCTGCTGCCGGACACCGGAGCGCGCAACGTCGACAGCCTGCTGAATCAGCAGATCCTGCCGGTGCTGAGCCAGGTGATTTTGCAGCACCGCGCCAGCGGCACCTTAAGCGACAGCCTGACGATGGATACCAATGATGAAGGTGAAGTGACCTTTACGTTCTGAATGATCGACGGTTCCTGCCTGCGGCATTTAAAAGGATTTAATCATGACAGATACGACCATTACCCTGTTCAGCCACAGCCATCACCGGCTGAAGATCACTGACAGCGCCTCACCGCTCGACGTGCTGAGCTTCGAAGGCACAGAAGCGCTGAGCGCGCCCTTCAGCTGGAAAATTATCTTCACCAGTACCGACAAGCACATCAGCCGCGAAGCGATGCTGATGAAAACCGCGTCGCTGACCCTGCAGCCATCATCGCAGAGCCTCGCCGACCTGCTGCGCAAGGCCGAACCGCTGCGCGTGGTGCAGGGCGTGGTGACTGGCTTTGATATGCTCGGCGTGTCCGCCGACGAAGCGCGCTACGCCATCACGCTGCAGCCGCGACTCGCGTTGCTTTCGCGCACCCGGCAGAACGCCATCTGGCAGGACATGTCGGTGCCGCAGATTGTCGAATCCATCCTGCGCGACCGTCACGGCATGCGCGGTCAGGACTTCGTGTTTGCCCTCAGCCGCGACTATCCGAAGCGCGAGCAGGTGATGCAGTTTGACGAAGACGACCTCCGCTTCGTCTCGCGCCTGCTGGCGGAGGTCGGCATCTGGTTCCGCTTCACCACCGACACGCGCCTCAACATCGACGTGGTGGAGTTTTACGACGGCCCGCAGGGCTACCAGACCGGCCTCACGCTGCCCGCCGTGCCGCCGTCTGGTCTGCACGACAGCGGCGTGGAGTCGGTGTGGGAGATGGAAAGCCGCTTCAGCGTGGTGGAGAAAACCGTCAGCACCCGCGACTACAACTACCGCGACGCCACCGCCGACATGAACGCGCAGGCCGACGTCACCGGCGGCGACGACACTACCTACGGCGAAGCCTATCACTGGGCGGATAACTACCTGCAGGCGGGCGAGGCCTACAGCGCCAGTCCCGCGACTGAAAGCGGCGCGTTCTACGCCCGGCTGCGCCACGAGCGCTACCTCAACGGCCAGACGCGGCTCAGCGCCAAATCCAGCAGCGCGGCGTTGATGCCTGGCGTGGTGGTGCGCGCCAGCGGCGGCGACAACGTGGCGGAGGTGTTTCGCAGCGGCGTGGTTATCACCTCGCTGCTGTGCCGCGCAGCGCGCGACAGCAGCATGGAAACCGCGTTCCACGGCATCCCGGCGGAGGGCCGCTACGGTTATCGTCCGGAACCGGCACCGCGCCCGGTAATGGCGGGCACCTTACCGGCGCGCATCACCAGCACCACCACCAACGACACCTACGGCCACATAGACCGCGACGGCCGCTATCGCGTTAACATGCTGTTTGACCGTGCGGGCTGGGAAAGCGGCCATGAAAGCCTTTGGGTGCGCCAGTCGCGCCCGTTTGCCGGCGACACCTACGGCCTGCACCTGCCGCTGCTGGCGGGCACCGAGGTGGCAATTGGCTTTGAGCACGGCAACCCGGACCGTCCGTACATCGCCGGCGTGTTGCATGATTCATCGCGCGCCGACCACGTCACCATCCGCAACTACAGGCGCAACGTGCTGCGCACGCCGTCGAACAACAAGCTGCGGCTTGACGACACGCGGGGGCAGGAGCATATCAAGCTCAGCACCGAATACGGCGGTAAAAGCCAGCTTAACCTCGGTCATCTAGTGGATGGTGAGCGTCAGGCGCGCGGCGAAGGCTTCGAGCTGCGCACCGACAGCTGGGGCGCCATCCGGGCTGGCAAAGGGCTGTTTATCAGCGCCGATGGGCAAGCGGCGGCGCAGGGTAAGCAGAAGGACATGCAGGCGGCGCTGGACAACCTGAACCAGGCGCGCGAGCAGATGGCGGAGATATCCGGCGACGCGCAAAAGGCCACGGCAAACCCGGCGGACCTGCGCGCGCAGATAGCGCTGCTGGAGCAGCAGGTACAGGACCTGAAAAAATCGGTACTGCTGCTGAGCGCACCGGACGGCATGGCGCTTACCAGCGGCGGGCATCTGCAACTTTCAGCGACGCAGAATCTGGTGGCGACGGCGGGCAAAAACGCCGACGTCAACGTAATGAAAAACTTGTTTATCGGTGTGGGCAACGCGCTGAGCGTGTTCGTGCGCAGGCTGGGCATCAGGCTGATTGCCAATCAGGGGCCGGTGCAGCTGCAGGCGCAAAACGATTTGATGGAGCTGCTGGCGCGCAGGGAAATCAGCATCATCAGCACCGAAGATGAAATCAAAATCATTGCGAAAAAGAAAATCACGCTGAACGGCGGCGGGAGTTATATCACGCTGGATGCTAATTCAATTGAGTCAGCTACGGCAGGTGATTACCGCACGCAAGCGGGCCAGTATGTCCGGCTGGAACAGGCGAGCAACCCGGAAGAATTCCCAAGCCTGGCCGTAATAAAAAAAGAGCCTTCGGGCAAATTTACTTTTTCCTGACAGGGAGTCACTAAATGATCATCAGTCCACCCATTTTAAAAGCCAAATCTGCGACAGAAACGGATGCCGCATGGATTAGTCGTGTGATGGCTTCTGACGTACACCGCGGTTTTCCTGTTAGTGCAGCCGGTTCATGGCATGGCGGAATTCATATTAAACATACCGATAACAGCAGTAGCCCAGAAAAAGTTAGGGCAATTGCAGATGGCAAGGTCGTATCTTTTCGCGCACCTGCTAATGATGAAGCAAAACGTGCTGAGCCATTGAATTTGAATGGTGCGACAGACAGTGGTTATGTGTTGCTGAAGCATGAAACGGAAATTGGCAGTGGTGAAAACGGCAAGGTGGTTTTTTACTCGTTATATATGCATTTGAAATCACTCAACGCAGCTATTAAAAGTGATGCTCTAATCTATCGTAAAGATGCATTAGGAACCGCTGGCATGGTGGATGGAGAAAATGCCTTCCACTGTCAGATATTTTGTGACGATGACAATATTGAAAAATTAACAGGAAGAAATACGCAGAAACTGGATATCACTCGTGATGGTCGAACAGATGCTGTTTATGGCGATATTCATTTTTATTTGCCTATTGGGACGAAATTTTATAATAAAGCACCTGATAACAATAGTTCTGCCATCGAAGGCCTTAATGAATTACATACCAGTACGGTTCCTTTATATGTCAGTATGACTCTGGCTAAAGGAAATTGTACCATGGTGACGAGGCAGGAGGATTCTAAAAATGAAGATAAGTATAATACAGTCGGCGAAGCGCTAGTTAATGCAGATAAAGAAAATTATGAATATAATCTTTATCAAACTGCAACATCTCGCTATAAGGATAGCCCTAGTGCAGGCTATGAGTTACTTCGGTTTGGGCGTATTATTAATACTGAAAATGAAACTCTTTCTCCTGCTGATGCACCATTGTGGATGACTGTAAATTATCCTGGGGGGAACGGTGTTGTAAACCTTGCGGCAGGTGCAGTCAAAAAATTTAGTGATGCAGATCTCCCACATTGGACAGGATGGCATCTTGTTAATGATGACAAAGATTCCTTTAGTCAGTGTAATTCAGCAACAATAAAAAAACTACAAACAGAAGACATGTATTCAATTCAAAGTAGAAAACTAATTTGCCGCTTTCCGTTTGATTGGGAAAGTAGCACGATTGATATTAGATACAATTGGCTAATGACTGGTCTACCTTGGAATCAATGCACTTCGTTTAATACAACTTCTGAACAAAATGTAGGCTCACAGGAATCGAAAGATCAGGTTCTGATGAGTCAAAAAGAATACGACAAGTTCAAAAAGCATGTTGAAGCGCTTTGTTTTAATTATGGAACCTTAGGTGTAGGGTTAATCTGGCATTTCGAACCTCGTAGTTTTATTGAGCATTTCAGAAAGTGTGGGTGGATAGATCAGACCGATCTAAGTAGGATTTATTCTTCTACATCAGAAGAGGTTAGAGAAAAATATCGAAATTCTTTAAATTTAATCTTGATGAAGTATGGCATGAACACATCAATTCGGGCGGCTCATTTCCTTGGTCAGGGGGCAGTAGAAACGCAGAGTTTGAATTTGATGGTTGAGGGAACTGTGTCCTTTTCTCGTAATCCAGAACATCCTTCATTTGCTGAGGAAACTGATGGGTATTATTCAGATCCTACAGATACATATGGCTATTTCCATAATTATGAGCGTGATGGAAACGACTTGGGTAATGTCGCAAAAAGTGATTTGAGAGATTCAAGGAATAATGCATTGACAGTAAGGATTGGAAGGGATTCACGCAATAGACCAGTGTTATCGTCCCCTGAACGAAGGCTAATTGATTCAACTTTTTCAAGTGTTGGGGATGGGATGAAGTTTCGTGGAAGAGGGTTTAAACAACTAACTGGTTTGGCGAACTATACTGGTTATTGGGTTTATAGAGGCTGGTTACGCCGCTCAGATTATGATAATAGATGGTGGTTGAATCCAACTAGATTGAGAGTGCCAGTAATCGATAATCCTCAAAATATATCCACGGTTCCATACAATTGTATTGACTCAGGAGGGCAGTTTGCAGCAAAGAAAGGAATATTAAGGAAGGCTGATGCCGGGGTAGCACAAAATAATTCACGGGAAGTTAGCATGGTAATAAATCGATGGGATGAACAGTCTTTTAATCGCCGATTTCAATCGACTCAACATGCATATAAAATTTTAGGTGATAACTGAATGAAAGTGATTTTATTTTTATCTTTGTATTTATTAGTTAGCACAACTTATGGGGGAACTGAGACGAGAAAAGTTTCTTTCGAGGAGGCCATGTTAGGTATTCCTGGTCAATGGATAAATTTTGAAAGAAAAGGCTGTCTGTTAATCGGTGAGAGGTCTGTTGACACTAATGATTATCTTAAGATATGCAAATATACATCAGACAATGACAAAGTGTATTTTTCGATGAACGATGATGGAGAATGGGAGGCCGTTACTGAAGGGGCGCCTGTTTTAGCTGATGTAAATTTTACATCAAAATTTAAGGGTATGAGTGCTATCGTTTCATGCAGGATAAGAGATGATGCCGGATATCATTCCACGCAGTGTTTTCAGGCTGAGATAGATTTACCAGAAAATATTTCATATATTTTTACTGGAATAGGGAATTCATCATTTTTTGAGCAGTATAAGAAAATATATCTTTCCTTTAATGTAATAGATAAGTGATTGGGGTCAGGATTGCAATTAGAGAGTTTATTTATGCTCAGGGCTAAATGTCTAATGATTTTGGGTGTTTTGCTTTTTACAGAGTTTTGTAATGTGAAGTATTACAACTCAGTGCTAATTGATGGCTATAAAATTCATTTTGAAAAAGGAAATAAAGGGAGTGTTGATGTTGATTACACTTCAAAAGGTAATGTTTTTTGGTGTGAAATTATAGGTTGGAATGATCGTTTGTCCTCAGGCTCGGAAAATATTCCAATTACTAGTGATGGAGAAGCTATAATTATTTATCCGGGTAATAAATATCTTATGATAGATGATATTAAAAACCACAGGAATGAAAGGTTAGAATTGAAGAGTGTCAAATTCTTCGATGATGATATTTCTTCACTTGTGGATATAAACTTCGATAAGAAATTAGTTTTGGCTTTGGTGGTTATTGATGCATCACTAAATAGTTACCAGGCAATACTTTCCCATTTTAAAGGGGGCGCGAATATATTAACCGGGAAAGGTTTTTGGCAAGGAGTTGATAAAGCAGAAAATGGGGTAGATGACTTTTTCCTAATTGGAGATGATTTCTATGTTGGAAAAATATCTAAAAATGGGAAGTATGTATCACCAAATGATTTAGATTGCTCAGTTGACTCTTTTCCTGGTATATGGATTATAGAAATAAAAAAGCAGGTGATATTTAATAATGGTGAAGGGATTGAATAAAGTTGCCAAAATCTTTTCTCGAAAGGAAGTTTTTTGAAAAAACAAATGGCCTTTTAGTAAAGTTAAAATCATTCAAAGGACTATTTTTCGTATATAATTTATCGTCCAATTAATATCTGATGATCCCCTGTGGTAAGTTATATTACGAGAGTTCTTAATGTATTTTTTAATGCTTTTTCTCTATGGGCTAACACCGATTTCATATGCGAAAGAAATAAACTATTGTGGAACTATAAATTTCCATGCTGGGATTTTTGATTATTCAAAAATTCAAAAGGCATCTCGTAAAGTAGATTGTCGTGATAATCCAGTCCCAATTTATTACAAAGGTATTAAAGATTATTTCAATCTGACATCATCAGCTTATGCTACCGGCGGAGCTAGTTATTTAACTTGGGATAAAACGGATGGGAAATATCATTATGATGAAGATGAACTTAAAGACACCATTCGAGATGTTATTTATAATCCTAAATATAAATATCTCTCTCATTTAACTTTTAGCGTAAAAATAAATTATCAGTCTAGGCCTAGCGGAGCGCTTGTTATTTCAGATGTAATCTTTAAAGATATGGATGGTAAAGGTGTTATTATTATTAAAGATGCTTTCTTTTACTCGAAAGATAACTATGCAGCAGTTTATGGATCTCAGCCAATAAAATTTACAGATAAAAGTAAAATTGAGTTAATGGAAGGTGTCAATGATCTTTTAATACCATGGTTATAGATTGGGATTAGATCAATAAAAATATGATTAATGTGAATGGGTGTTACAAAAATGGAATAATGATGCGTTTATTTACTGCTTTGCTTTTTTTTGAGATATTTAACAACTCTGCCTATGCGGAACTTAGCTGCAAAATAGGAAAAGGTAGCTGCATAACAGTTTTAGGTAACTTGGCGTCGAATAATAATTCTGAAAATGAAGTGTCGCTTTATATAAATGACGAAAAAATTGCTAGCATTTCTACTACTGATGTTAATCAAGCATTTGTGTATTATGATCTTCCTTATCAGTAAAATGATAAAAGATTGATCGATATAATAATTATATCCTACGATGCCAGTGATTGCATTTATGTAGATCAGAGAGCTAATTGCCAAAATATAAATTAATAGACATGACAAATGGAGTTAAATTATCAAGTTAATTCTATCCTCCAGTGATAAATGCGAACTTAATGACAGTCAGTTGGGAGAGGGGGGTAATCATTATGACATTTGAAGATCCGTCTGTTTTTAAATATGAAAATAATACTGTTAAGCTAAATAATGGTGGGGTTAAATCTTCAGACGTTAACTTTGATAGGGATATATATATTTCAAGGTGAGTTAATCAAAATGAAGCGGGAGGCAGAGATTTGTCATTACGGAAATACGTTATTGCGATTTCATTTTTTATAACCCCATTGAAATTAAGTGCGTTTGAAGTTGAGTTGATCGAATGTGATTCGATCTTTTTTAGTAATAAATTGGTTTCTAAGAAGATAAAGTTTGACACTATAATCAATGGCTACAGCGTAAACTGTGAAGGTTCAAAAATTATGTTATGGGGAAGGCCAAAAAAATTAACGAAACTAACCCACAAGATACTGATTTTATCTTGTTAGATTTAAATAAAAATTATAAAAAATACATGATTGCTGTTAGTAGTGGTGTTTATGACATAGATTATCTTAAATCAAATGACTACGCTTACATTGGCAGCAATCAAGGCATTTTAGTAAATCTTTCGAATGGAAGGTTTAAAGAGTTTAATTCTGACTTTGATCCAACATTAGACTCAAAATTTGAGTCATGCGAAAAGAATAAATCATGGGGTTTTAATCGATATCAATAAAAAATTGGAATATTCTAATGATATTACTCTGGCTCTCATTGTTGGTGACGTTTATTTGTTAGTATGCAGACTGTAAGAATCTACGTTAAATTTAAGTGTTTGATAAAGATAAATTAATGAACATGTTTTATTAATTTTTTAACACGTTATATTCGTGTGAGTATAAAATAATATGAGATTAAATTTTTTATCAATGCTGCTGATCCCATGGGTTCCTTAAGCCGGTTCACCGGGCGGCATTACACTTTTTGTACAGCCTACAACAAATGCTAAAAACATAAAGTATGTGTTTGATGGTTACTTTAGAAATTATTATGGTGTCGATAATCCTAAAACCCCATCATGTACACCTGATGACTATGTGCCTTACATTGATATTGTATATTTGAATACAATTCCAAAAAATATTGATAATAAACTTATAGATGGTGCTATAAGTTCTGATATGTCCAGGACAGAATTGGCGAAGAAACTCAGCAATTTTCAAGATGACCGAGTGTCAGGTTTCAATGGTGCAATGATTTACGATTTGAAAGATGAGAGTGTCATAATTTATACTTTCGATCTTTCATCACCAAATGAAATTCGTAAAACTATTAAAAAAAGAAAGAATAATTTCATCCGATGATATGGGGAATGCCATTTGTAAGTCTATCGAAGGTAACATCCTTCCATCTGAACCCTGAATAATATCTTTTCATAGATTAATTAATGGATAATGCATAGAGGATTATTAACGAAGTGCTTTTATTAAGTAAGTTTATGAGGTGTTAATGAAATAATTGCAGCTGTAATCTTGTTAATATTACCTGCGTTTAACTCTGCTGCAGAGGAAAGCACTTTCAAAGTCGCCTGGACTGACAGCAATGGCAACAACGTGGTAAATCTTAATGTCAGAAATGGTCCAAAAGGAGAGGATATTGGTTCCATTTATCTTTCTGGTGAAGGGATCATAAATGATGTGCAAAGCTGGAAAGCACGCGATGCGGTAGAAGCCTGTCAGCTTGACTACGATATCACCATTTATCCCGAGACCTTTGAGTTTATTGATTTGCCGGGACATGGAGGGAAGTATTTATTATTTGCATATCGATTACTATGTGTAGGTGGAGTAGATCCCGGCGAGATTAAATATTTGGCTTATGAGGATGGAAAGAAGTACGCATTACGAGGTGAGGAAAAAATAATTACACCAGATGAGAATACTTACGGAGGTGAAGATCCTCCAAAACCTGACTATAAACTCAAAAATAACAAACCACTCCTGAATTATATGCTTAATAAATGGCCATCTTTTTCAATTCGACGTTACTAGTGATTACAGAGAACCAGCTGGCCGAGCGTTCATATGCAAAATAAAAAATACTCATTAAAAAAACTGCCACCCATATCACCTCGGCCTCAATCCATAAAATTCGCGCGCTGGCTGGCCCTGCTGGCTATTCTAATGGTCTTGAGCACAGTAACTACCCGATTATTGGGGCAATCCATCGAGAGTCACATATTGTGGTGGCTGGCTATCGGCGGTGGCATAGCGCTTTGGATAATAATATTTGGCAGCTATCTGCTTGTCTGGCTGGCAGGGAATATTATTGCTAATGGTAAGGATAACCAGCGCGAGCGGTGGCTGCTTTATGAGACCCAAAAGAGTCGTCGGGCGCTGCAAATTCTGGCGGCGGAATATCTGACCTGTCATTCACCTGATATTTATCATCCCACGCCGCTGGAAGCGATCATGGCAAATACCGGAGCCAGACGAGCACAGGATGACAGAAAAGGAACCGGCGGTGTGAACCACAGTCAGATTACTTCACAGGCATCTGATAAGCCGTATGGAGTAATGTGCCACACCATTAATCACCTGATGTCTTCCATTATTCCGCAACTTGAAAAGCTGGATACCAAGAAGACAATAAAAATAGCGCTGAATATTTCATCTTCTGTCAGCATCCGAGAAGTAAAACACGAAATCACTCATGCCTTTAACGAAGCCGAATTAACTCACCTAGTTGAATTTATTGCCGGAGAGGGTGTTGCAGTGATTAACCAGTGGTTGAATGAACGATTTACCGACGACGCGTTACTCTTGGTTATCGCCCTAAAGATTGATCCACCAGTGGTAAAAGACAGCGCGGAAGCTGGCGTGGCACTGCTGTTCGGCAACCGAATGACGCAACACACGCTGCATCCGGCGGCGCTACTGCACCGCCCCGACCGAGATATGGACAATGATCTTGCCGCGTGTCTGAAACAGGCGGCAGACAATGTCCCGCTGGAAAGTGATGTGGTGCAGCATCTTTGGATCGTCGGGGTGACGAATGAGCAATATCTTTCCACCTTCAGCGTTTTAAAAGCGTTTCCGGTTGAAGCCGTGGAAACGGAAAACGTAATTACCCCGGATATTTCAATCGGCCATGCTGGAGCCGCTGCGCCCTGGCTGGCGATAGCGGCTGCATTCCAGGCCGCATCACTGACCCATCGTCCCCAGATGATTATTACCGGGGACACTTCAACGGATGACATGTGGAGCATGGCGGTTTCGCCCGTTACGCCACCGCACGAGAGGGATACTTGAAACGATTCTTATTAAAATTAATGCCAAAATCAGCCGAGCTCTGGTTCGGGCTGATCATGCTGTTGCTCTCTACACTGGCTTTGCTGGCGTGGTTTGTGTGTTGGCAACATCCGGAAAGCGTCAGCCTTGTGAACGAAAGCACAGTTCAGCAGCGCTGGATGGCGGCTTCGCTGACTCTCGCCGTAATTTTTTTCCTGATCGCTGTCGTTGGTACCCTGCTGATGCGTCAGGTCGGAAAATCAGCCTTTGATGCACAGTTGAAGAGCGTCAACGGTGATGATGTTCCCTTACCGAAGAAAGATGCGACCTCGACGTCTCCTACGCATGCCATGCTGAGGAAGCTTAAACAGCATCTGCGCAGCCGCTATCAGTTTTTCTGGCGCGGCAAGGTTCGGGTGCTACTGGTGACCGGTGAAGAGGCGGCCGTTGAGGCGCTGGTTCCCGGCTTACAGAGCCAGCAATGGCTGGAAGGTAATCGAACCGTGCTGATTTACGGTGGCAGCCTGAGCAGCGAGCCAGATGCCGAAATACTCGCAGCATTACGCAAATTGCGCCGCAGCCGCCCACTTGATGGCATTGTTCATGTGCTGGAATCGGATGAAACGCTATCGCCAAAGCAGAGTGATGTATATCGCCTTTCGCTAGAAAAAATCAGTGCTGCATTGCGCTGGCAGGCGCCCATCTGGCTGTGGCAGCTTGGTGAATGCGCGTGGTCGCAGGACGGACGTGAACAAAACGCGCCGGGGCTGACTTTCAGCGCCAGCGCAGTTCCCGAAGACGTACGCACGCAGATAGAAAACCTCATCCCGCTGCTGCGCGAGCAGGGCATGACGCAGATTTCGCAGCAGCGCAACCATGACTGGTTGCTGCGCCTGTCTCAGCAACTCGCCGATCAAAACCAGCAATGGCAGCAGCGTCTGGCGCCGTGGTTTGCATCTCAGCGCAAAATGCCGTTGCGCGGGCTTGTATTCAGTCTGCCGGAGCGAGCGCATGCTTCAGCGAGCGTGCATCCACATACGCTAAACGATAGCGCATTGTGGCAGGGCATCAGCCAGGACAAAATGCGTGGCAGGCGCACCGGTTTGCCCTGGGAACAGACGCTGGCGTGGACGCTGATGGGGGTAATGCTGCTGTGGGGCACAGGCATGATGGTATCGTTTGGCATCAACCGTTATCAGATTGTCAGTGCTGCGGAAAAAGCACTGACGCTAGTGACGAATCCCGCCGTTAATGATCAGCAACTGATTGCCCTGCACGGCCTGCGCAACGATCTTGGCCTGCAGCAATATTGGCTGGCGCACCGCTCGCCGTGGTATCAGCGATTTGGGCTGAACCACACGCAGGAACTGCATGCCGCGTTGCTACCGTGGTATGCCGTGGCAGGCAACCGCTTAATTCGCGATCCGGCACACGCGGCACTGGAAACGAAGCTAACGCGGCTGGCCGATCTACCGCCCGCCAGCCCGCTGCGCGCCACGCTGGCACAACCAGGTTATGACCAGCTCAAGGCCTGGCTGATGATGTCGCGCCCGAACCGTTCTGAGCCCGATTTCTTTGTGCAGACCATGAAGGCCGTGCAGCCGGAGCGTAACGGTGTTTCTACGGCGTTGTGGCAGAGTCTGTCGCCGGATTTGTGGTTCTTTTACGCCGCGAATCTTCCTCAGCAACCAACGTGGGGTATCAAGCCCGATGTGGCTTTACTGGCGCAGGTTCGTCAGGTGTTGCTACAGCAGATTGGTCAACGCAACGCCGAAAGCACGCTGTATCAGAACGTGCTGCAGGCCGTGCGCCGCAACTATGCTGATGTTTCACTGGAAGATATGGCACCCGGCACCGATCCGCGTCGCCTGTTTACCAGCGATGAAACGGTGCCGGGCATGTTCACCCGCCAGGCGTGGGAAGGCGGCGTACGTCAGGAAATTGAGAAGGCGGCGAGTGCGCGGCGTGATCAGATTGACTGGGTGCTGAGTGACAGCCGCAGTGCGGTTTCACAGGATGTTTCCCCGGAAGCACTGCAGGCGCGTCTGACGCAACGCTACTTCACCGATTTCGCTGCCAGCTGGCTGAATTTTTTCAATAGCCTGCGCCTCAATGCGGCGAACAATATTGCAGACGTTACCGATCAACTGACGCTGCTCAGCGATGTGCGTCAGTCACCGCTGATTGCACTGATGAACACGGTGGCTTGGCAGGGACAGACCGGACAGAAGCGCGCCGCGCTGTCGGATACGCTGATTAACTCGGCCAAAGATCTCATCAGCCAGAAAGAGAAACCGGCGATTGATCAGCAGGTCACAGGACCTGAAGGCCCGCTGGATGCCACTTTCGGCCCACTGTTGGCGTTGATGGGCAAAAGCAGCGGCGCACAGCTGATGGCCGCTGACAGCACGCTGAGCCTGCAAACTTTCCTGACGCGAATTACCCGCGTGCGCCTGCGTTTACAACAGGTTGCGGCTGCGCCAGATCCGCAGGAGATGCTTCAAACGCTGGCGCAAACGGTGTTTCAGGGCAAAAGCGTCGATCTCACGGATACGCAGCAGTACGGCAGCCTAATGGCAGCGAGCCTTGGTGAAGAGTGGAGTGGATTTGGTCAGACATTTTTTGTCCAGCCGCTGAACCAAGCGTGGGAAACCATTTTGGAGCCTTCTGCTGTCAGCCTCAATGCACAATGGAAACGCTCGATCGTCGAAAACTGGCGCACCGCATTTGACGGACGCTATCCGTTTGCAGCCAGCAACAGTGATGCATCACTACCCATGTTGGCCGAGTTCATTCGAAAAGATGCTGGACGCATCGACAGTTTCCTTAGCGGTCGCCTCGGTGGTGTGCTGCAGAAAGAGGGCAGCCGCTGGGTGCCGGACAGTGCGCACAGTCAGGGATTAACCTTTAACCCGGCCTTCCTTAAAGCGGTGAATCAACTGCGTGAACTGGCGGATATCCTGTTCACCGACGGCACGCAGGGCATCAGTTTTGAATTGCAGGGACGTCCGACACCTGATGTGGTGAAAACCGAGTTGAAAATCGACGGGCAGACGCTGAGCTATTTCAATCAGATGGCGGAATGGCAGGCGATGCGCTGGCCAGGCGAGAACTTAAAACCCGGCACGCTGCTCACCTGGACAGGTGTGGGTAACGGAGGGCAGATTTACGGTGATTACAGCGGAACCTGGGGCTTTATACGCTGGTTAGAGCAAGGTAAGCGTCAGCGGCTGGATCGCAGCCAGTGGATGCTGAACTTTGCCACTCCGGATAAACGCAACCTGCAATGGGTGCTGCGCACGCAGATGAGCGACGGCCCGCTGGCGCTGCTGCGGCTGCGTGGATTTACGCTGCCGGACGAGATCTTCAGTGTTGATGCGGTTTCCGCCTCGCAATCGATGGCACCGCGCGAAGCGGCAATGGATGAAATACCCACAGACATGGATGGAACGGAATAATGGCGGACATTAATGTATTAATCGGCGCGTGTGGAGCCGAAGTTTCTACGCTACGGGCTGATGCTCAGCAACGCCTGAATCACTGGTCAAACTGGTTACAACCTATCGCAGCAGAAACGCCTTGCGGTGCAGATCCCTCCTATGATGACCAGTTTTTGTTGATCCGTGAAGAGGTCAACAAACTCTCCGGCATTGATACTGCGTTAATCACTTCACTGACGGAGCCGCTGCTTAATTCCATCAGCAAAGATATTCGCATCATTACCTTTTATCTCTGGGCGCGGCTGCATCAGGAAGGCGAAACCGGATTGGCTGAAGGCGTTGAATTACTGGCGGCGGCGTTGCAGCACTACGGCACTGAACTCCATCCGCAGCGTCCGCGCAGCAGACAAGCCGCACTCGCCTGGTTGGGCAGTGCGCGTGTGCTGGACAGTTTATCGCTGTGGCCGGAAGCCGATTTAGAGTGTACCCGACGTATTTGCGGTGGCTTGCTGCTGGTAAGCGAAGCATTGCAGGAGGACGAGCGTGCGACAATTCAGCCTCTGATTAACGCGCTGGAGGTCAGGCTGGCCCAAAATGGTGGCGCTGACGCGATGGTTCCACAGCATAGTGCTGAGGAATTTAATGCCGGACGCGATATTGATGCGTCATCACTCAAGCCAGTTAATTCAGGTGAAAATCTCAAAGCGCAGGCCAAAGTATTAGCGACTTATCTGCGCGAGCAACCGGACGGATGGTTAGCCGCGCATCATCTGATGAAGAGTGTGCGCTGGGACACTATGACGCAGCTTCCTGCATTAGGTGCTGGCGGCAATACCCGCCTGCTGACACCAAAACCCGAGCATCGCGCACATTTAAAACGTCTTTATCTGCAACAAAGCTGGCTTGAACTGATTGAGCTGACGGACTCGCTGTTCAGCCAGGCAACTAATCATCTGTGGCTCGATTTGCAATGGTATGCGTGGGAAGCACTGACCCGCAGTAATAAAGAAAGCAGTCTGGCGACCATTATCGAACAGGATCTCAACGCGCTGCTGCTGCGTTTACCAGGGCTGGAAACGCTGACCTTCGCCGACGGCACACCGTTTGCTGATGACGTCACACTCAACTGGATCGCTCAGCGTGTCACTGGCGGCGGAGCTTATCATGAGCCAGAAACGATGGTTAACGGCAGTCAGCCGGAAAGCGATGTGCTGTCACTGGAAGCTGAAGCACTGGAAAAAGCGGATGCGGAAGGTGTGGATGCGGCGTTGTATTGGCTGCAATTGCGGCCGGGTGTCAGTAGCGTGCGCGATCAATGGTTGTTGCGCCTGTTAATGGCTCGGGTATGCGAACAGTTTGGCCGCAACGATATGGCGCTGCATTTGCTGGGTGAATTAAATGCGCAGGCTGAAGGATTAATATTACCGCAGTGGTCACCTGACTTAATGTTCGAAGTGCGTGCGCGCAGGCTCAAACTGCTGCGAGTGAAAGCCGCCCGGGGCGAGAGCGACAGAGTTCGGCTGCAACCAGAAATGGACGCGCTGCTCTCGGGATTGATCACTATCGATCCTGCCCGTGCCGCCGTGTTGTGCGGTTAAGCCACAACAACTATTCAGGGAGTGAAACATGGCAAAAGGTTTTTATTTAGTTCAGGGGGATAAAACCACCTGCGGCGGACGAATCATTGAGGGCGCAACTGACCATACAATATTTGGCAAGGCGGCTGCGCGTGAAAAAGATCGGGTTCTTTGCGGCAAACATCCCGGCACCTTTCTTATTGCCGGTGGAATCGTTAATGACACCATTCATGGCCGCCGTATGGCCGGTACTTTGGACAGCGAAAGCACTTGCCCTTGTAAGGCGAAGTTTATTCCATCGATGCTTCAGGATACTTATGAGAAGGCGAGTGGCGGCTCTGCAACGACCAGTGAATCATCTGCTTCAAATCCTGTAGCGCGACCATTGCCGGCTTATTTAACGGGTGAAAAAGCACCTTCTGGATTTGTGCCTGATTATCCAGCATTAATAAATACTCAACAAGTACCTAATGTTCAGCTCAGAAACATGCTCAAGAGTAGTAGTAAGGATGTAATGCTATTGACTCTTGATGAGGTTTACGAAGTTCTTTCTTCTTGGGGGACATATAAGACTGGGTGGGTCGAAATTACTCAAACCAAACCTGGTCAAATTGTTGTCAATTATGGGCTGGGGATTAAAGATGCAATAACCACAACTATGCTGATTGTTGACTTGAAACTTTATAAAATTAGCTCAAGTGTTTATGTTAATAAGAATGGAACGGAGTTGATTAAGCTAACAGGTTACGCAGGCATTAGGAAGATTCTAAATGCACCTGTCTATGCTCTAAAAAATCCTAAAGTAGTTAGTTTGGGTATTGGAAAATTTGGCGTAAGAAACTCTATAGTTAAAGGGACTGTAATAACCTTTTACTTTGCTCTGGCATATCGAACTATTGATTTTGTAATGAACGACAGTACTAGTCTCGGTGAATTTATAGGACCTCTAGCGACTGATGTGGTAAAAATAGGCATAACATCAGCAGTTAGCTGGGGGGCTGGATCCTTAATGACAATGACACCAGTTGTTATTGGTCCACTTGTGGTAATAGTACTTGTAGGGCTTGGTGTTAGCTATTCACTTAATGTGCTGGACGAACACTATAAAATCACAGATAAAGTTGTTGAGCTAATTGAAAGTGCTCAACAAGAGTTTGTTGAAAAAGCACGTGAGTTAGAAGAAGGTGTTTTAGATTTAGGAGCGATGTATTTAGATGGGATGTTACAGCGCGGAAGAGAATTTTTAATTCATGAAACTAAAAAGTATTTGAGGCAATCTTTAAGAGACATTATACCAGTGGAGTATTAATTATGTTTTCATTGCAGCAGCGAGCTTTTGCTTTTGTAGGTTTTTTGTTTTTTTTATTAATGTCCATAGGGTTGTCCTTCATAGGCTTGAGTCAGTTTAAAATGTATTTAACATATCCGGATCCTCTTACATTTTCAATCTGGACAGTATTTGCAATTTGTTTTGTATTCTTCTTTTCACCATTGTTGATGATGTTGATTCCTGTTGTTTTCTTTGGAAAACAGGTGAGTGTTTATTATGCTAAGAAGCTATTTACTATCATGATGGTTTTTTTGAGTATAACCGTTTTTTTAATGATTACTTTCTCATCGTGGTATAAGAATTCATTAAGTGAAAAAGGTTATTCAGAATGTATTAATTCATCATCCGGCTGGATGCCTGGTACAGGAACGAAGTATGCTAAATATGAGGTGTTCTGTTATAAAAAAGCAGGTTGAATTTAAATTTTCTTTACCCCTTCCTGAGGAAATGTCATTAATTTGTAATAATATTTTAAGGTTAGAACGTCGATGGATGCTGTAAGGCTAAAGGCTATGTGTGCATTTTTATTTTTTTTCATAATGGCTATTGCAGATTTCTACTTTTCATTTCAATCTGTCACTAATTATTTAATACTTCCACCGACAGTGGTTTATTCTTGGATTGGATGTTTTTCTTTTCTGTTTTCTATTACTTTAATAAGTGTTTCTCTAGCTCCTGGTTATGTTGCTATCTACGGTGTCGGCATGCCAGACATTGCTATGAAATATCTAGGGAGAGTGATTGTTATTACATTCGTTTTTGCTTTGGTTGGCGCATTTATTTTTTCTGCATGGTATAAATCTGAGCTTGAAGATAAAGGCTATAAAAAATGTGTTGGGATCCCCAGCGGATGGATGCCCGGAACTGCTGAGAGATATACGCTTGATGAAAGTATTTGCAAGTTGAGTAATGAGGGAAATGATGTATCTTGATTTTACAAAATAATATCGTCAAATAAATTCTTGTTGAAAATTAATGTTTAAAAATGTATGGGCGTCTCATAAAAGAAGCATTTGGTTCTAAAGTGAAAGAGAAGATAAGGCCGCTCAGCGCTATTATAGTCGATCTTGTAATGAGTTTTGCATGCGTTTACTTGGTATGTGTAATTTTTATTGAATATTTTGCATTTGCGGATGTTATTGTATTCTCTTGGTTATCAGTTTCACTTGTTATTCTCCCATTCGTAATGATTTTCCCTATAAGTTATTTTTCGTTGTTTCTTTTGAAAGGAGAGAGTAAAGCTTTTAAAATCATTGAAGGTTACATGGGATGTTTTAAATGGCTTTGCATAATTTTGGTTTCTGCAAGCATTATATTTATATTTTTTTATAAAATAGAGATGAAAGAAAAAGGATATCTAATCTGCAAAGGAATTCCTTCAGGATGGATGCCAGGGACTGCAACAAAGTACGTAAAATCTAAAGAACTTTGTTACATGAGAAAGGATTAATTCTCGGTGTATAGTTTCTCATTGGCTGTACGCGTGATGCTTCTGACATGGAGCGTAATTTTGTGGATTTTATCGTTGTTGGCCTCTTATATCGGTTATATTTCAACAAAAGAATATTTGGCATTCCCTGATGTAATGACATACTCGACGGGGATTATTTCTCTAACTTTATCCGCATTTATAATGTTGCCATTTTGCTTGTCAGGTATTTATTGCTTTTTAAAAGGGCAGCGGATGAATGATAAATATCAAAGGGCTGCAAAGATAATAATTCTTTCTGGAGTTTTTATATCAATTATTTATGGCTTTTCTTTTAAAGTTTTCTTTGTTAGCAAAGTAAATGATAAGGGTTATTATAGTTGCACCGGCATACCAACAGGATGGATGCCAGGAATGGCCACGAAATATGTAATTAATAAAGACTTGTGCAATAAAAATAAATGATTGTTAATGATGTCTGATATGATAAATGCAAAGTATAAATTTTTAGTCTCAGTAATCTTCTGGTTAATATTGTCTTTCGGTTCTTGCTGGGGGGCTTTAGTATCATTTAATAACTATTTTTCATTTGCAGTACGTATTGTCTTCTCTCCCTATGCGTTATCATTGCCGCTGATACCAATATTTTTATTCTTCCCTTGCATTTATTGGTTTATGGTTATTCGTTATGGGGAGAGATTAGCTATAAAAAATGCAAGGTAATTAATAAACTATTTATATATTTATTGGTTGGTTATGTTTTTTTTGCTGTTGTATTTATTGTTTTCTATAAGAATCACCTCATAAGTCAAGGCTATTTTATTTGCTCAGGGAATCCCAGAGGGTGGACTATTGGTATGGCTACTGAATATGTAAGATCACTCTCGAATTGTATTAAGTAGAAATATCAACATACATCTTTTAGTTACTATCGACTAATTCCAACTATTGGGTGTATGAGAGTTAAAAGTGAATTACTGGTTGAAAAAGTAAGTTGGTTATCGAGCATAAAATTCGAATTTATTTAAGATATGCAATTAATGATATTATCCCAGAGAGTTATTAAAATGAAAGAAAAAACAAGGGGGATAAAACCACCTGCGGCGGACGAATCATTGAGTGCGCAACTGACCATACAATATTTGGCAAGGCGGCTGCGCGTGAAAAAGATCGGGTTCTTTGCGGCAAACTATGCGAAAAATCTCACGGCCGAATATATACTTGATGCTTTACACAACGCTCCCAGTAAATTAATTAAAGTTTCAAAGCAGAAGCACTGGTGCTGGAATAGTAAAAATCCTGAACATATAAATGAGCCGAAATGAAGAAGACCATATCAATTGTTTTTGTGTTAACCATTTTATTATTTATTTACATGATGAGTGCAAAGCCTAATGTAATCGTTAAAAATAATACTGTAAAGCCAATTTATGTTCTTTCTGGTGAAAGCCGATATGGAGTTGAACCAGATCCCGCTAAAATAGATGGAATTATTAAGGCCAGGCCTGATGTTATTATGCCTGGAGAGGTAATGAAGATCTCCCCTTCGTTTAGTTCATTAATGAAAGATGATTCAGTAATTGACCTTGGTTGGAACATAGGTGCCCGATATGAACATGCGGCTTCAGGTGGTGGCGGATGGAATTTTCTTCTATCAGACGAAGAGGGGGCCTGCTCCATATCGGTTGTAGTTAATGAAGGTTACAATAATGATTCATTTGATGAAAAAAACGATGGTTTTTGTTATAAAAAAATGAAGTCATTCAGGTATAAATATCAGAAAAATTGAGATTAACTTCAATGCTCACTATCGTGTGTCTTTAGTTAATGCCTATAATTAATTTCCCGCTTATAGGGAATTAAATACATTGTTTGATACTTAATTAAGATAATTATGGACGATTTAACCCTGCGTTATTACGATGCTGAAATGCGCTACCTGCAGGAAGCGGGCGAAGAGTTCGCCCGCGCCCATCCTGAACAGGCAGCGATGCTCAATCTCGACAAAGCCGGCGCCCGCGATCCCTACGTTGAACGATTGTTCGAAGGCTTTGCCTTTATGGTCGGGCGACTGCGCGAAAAACTTGATGATGACCTGCCGGAACTCACCGAAGGGCTGGTCAGCCTGCTGTGGCCACACTATCTGCGCACCATTCCGTCGATGTCGGTGGTGGAGTTCACGCCCGACTGGCGTGAGATGAAAGAGCCAATGCGGCTGGCACGCGGCTTTGAAGTAATCTCACGTCCGGTAGGGGAAAAAGGCACGCGCTGTCGCTACACCACCACGCGCGACGTGCAGGTGCTGCCGCTGGCGCTGGAGTCGGCAAAATTAACCACCGATGCCGCCGGACGCTCAGTTGTTCGCCTGCGTTTCAACGGCGGCGCGCTGGCCGACTGGAGCCGTATCGACGTCAGCCGCATTCCGCTCTATCTCAACGCTGATGCGCCGCTGGCCTGTGCGCTGCATGAAGCATTGACGCTTAACGTCGCCAGCATCGCACTGCGTTTGCCGGGTGAAACCGACAGCCGCCGCTTTGACGGGCACTTCAGCGCACAGGGCTTCAGCGAGGAAGATCGTCTGTGGCCGGGCGATGAGGGCAGCTTCAGCGGCTATCAGCTGCTGCTGGAATACTTCACCTTCCGCGAGAAGTTTATGGCGGTGAATCTGCGCGGGCTGGAACAGATTGCACTGCCCGCGTCGCTGCCATGGTTTGAAATCGACGTAGTGCTGGCCGAGCGCTGGGAGCACGATTTTCAGTTCAGTGAAAAACATCTGCGCCTTAACGCCGTGCCGGTGATTAACCTGTTTGCGATGGAATCCGATCCGCTGATGATCAACGGATTGCAGACCGAATATATGCTGCGCCCGATGCGCGTGCAGGACGGCCATACCGAAATCTACTCGGTGGATTCGGTGATTTCCTCGAAAGGGCTGCCGTACGTGCCGTTCAGCAGCTTCCGCCACAAAGGCGGCATGCTGCGTCACGAAGCGCCGGAACATTACTATCACACGCGCGTGCGGCGCGGGCCGTCCGGGCTGCATGAAACCTGGATGATCCTCGGCGGCGAAGCCTTTGATAATCACAGCCTGCCGGAGAACGAAAGCCTGTCGGTGAGCGTCACCGGCACCAACGGCCAGCTGCCGCGTCGCGCGCTGCAGAGCACGCTGCTGGATACCGCCGTCAGCAGCACCGACGTGGCGATGCAGGTGCGCAACCTGTGCGCGCCAACGCTGCCGTGCTATCCGCCCAATCGTGATCGCTTTCACTGGCGCGTGCTGAGCCATCTCGGCTCGAGTTTTCTGTGGATGATGGATAACGCCGAGGTGCTGCGCGGCACGCTGGCGCTGTACGACTGGACACACAGCGAAATGAACCGCCGCCGTCTGGACGCCATCCTGCACGTCTGCCACAAAGAGACCGAACGCTTTGAGCAGGGTTATCTTCTACGCGGCGTGCAGATTGAAATCACCCTCGACAGCAGCGGCTTTGCCGGCAGCGGCGATATCTGCCTGTTTGGCGAAATGCTCAGCCGCTTCTTCGCGTTGTATACCGACATTCACCTGTTTAACCGTCTGATTTTAATCCTGCAGCCAACCGGAGAGCGCCTCGAATGGGAAGAGAAGCACAATCGCCGCATCTCCGGCTGACGCCACGACTGGAGCAGGAGCTGACGCGGCTGAACTTTTACCGTTTCTGTCAGCTGATAGAGCATCAGCATAAAGATAAGCCGCCGCTCGGCAGCACCAGCAAACCGCAGAACGACGCGGTGCGGCTACTGCCGCATCCCGGCATGGGGTTTCCGGCGGGTGAATTGAAGGCGTTTGAGTACAGTGAAACAGATGCCGTCGCGCCGCCGGTGGTGCGTACCACTTTTTTAGGTTTATACGGCGTGGATTCGCCGCTGCCGGGCAGCTACATAGATGATATTACCCAGCGCGATGAAGGGCATGAAGCGCTGCAGGGCTTTCTCGATATTTTTAACCACCGCATCCTGACGCAGTTTTATCGCATCTGGCGCAAATACTCGTATCCGGCGACCTTCGAAGCGGGCGGTGGCGACAGCACTTCGCAGTCGCTGCTCGGGCTGGTGGGATTGGGCATTCCCGGCACCGGCAAGCATATCGCCACGCCGGTTTCACGCTTTCTGGCGCTGCTCGGCGTCATGCGTCAGCCGGGCAGAACGGAAGAGGGCATTCGCGCGCTGGTGCGTTTGCTTGCGCCTAACACCTCGGTGACCGTGCAGCCACATTGCCTACGTCCGGTGCCGGTTAGTCATCCGCTGGAATGCGAGTTTGTACTGGACGGCAACGCACCGCTCGGCGATGAGGCGATGGATGCCAACAGCCAGCTGCTGATTGAGCTGCAAACCGCTTGCCCGAACGAAGCCGAACACTGGCTGCCGGACGGGCAGTTGTATCAGGATTTTCTGGTGATGCTGCGGGTGTATCTCGGCTGGCGCTATCGCGCGCGTATTCGATTGTGTCTTGATACCCAACTGCTGGCGCCGCCGGTTCTGGGCGATGCGCCGTTCTGGCTCGGCATGACCGGTGTGCTGGGCGCGGACGAGGCGTGCAGCGACATCCCCCAAACCTTTACCACTGAACTGGGCTGCTATGCAGGCATGCGCCCGGTCAAACCCTGCGAGGAGCAGCGACGTGTCAGTTACCACTTTGATTAAATTTATGATGTGCAGCGCACTGTTGCTGCTTGGCGGCTGCGGTTTGCAGCAGAAAGTCACCGATGGATCCGTCGCGGCGTTTGACGCGATTTTCTACAAGCAGATTAAAACCCTGCATCTGGATTTCAGCGCGCGTGAAAGCCTCAACAGCGACAGCCGCGAGCATAATCCGCTGTCGCAGCCGGTGATGGTGCGCGTGTTCCAGCTCAGCGAGCGCAAAGCTTTTGAAGGCGCGGTATATCAGCAACTGACCGGCGATGCGGCGGACGTGCTCAAAGCCGAACTCCTCGCCGACCGCGATGTGGTGCTGACGCCGGGCGGCGACGTTTCGCTGAATATGCCGATGGAAAAAGAAGCTAAATTTGTCGCGGTAGTCGCGTTGTTCCAGCAGCCGGATATGGCGAAAAACAGCTGGCGGCTGGTGCTGGAGCGCAACGATTTAGACCCGGATAAAGCGCGCGTGATTGAATTAAGCAGCAACAGCCTGCGCCTGATCACCGAGGCAAAACCATGAGTGGCGGCAATCATCAACCTTCGCTGTATGAGCTGCTAAAAGGCAGCTTCGCGGGTGGGCTGGAGCTGGACCGTGTGAAGGAACAGGATCAGGTGATCCTCTCCGTGCTCGATAACATGCAGCGCATCCTCAATACTCGCGCCGGATCGCTGTCGCATATCCCCGATTATGGCCTGCCCGATATGACGCGCATCCTGCAGGGCATGCCCGGCACCGCGCATCAGCTGCTGTATACGCTCTCTGAGGTGCTGCTGAAATACGAGCCGCGCCTGAAGCGCATTGACGTGGTGTTACTGGAACAGAGCATACCCGGCGAACTGCGTTATGCGATTGATGCTGAGCTAAATGAGATCGGATTAGTGCGCTTCGGCACCGAATTTATGCCGGAAGGGCGCGTGATGATCCGTCACATGAAACAGCAGCAATATCTGGATGCCAGGGCATCTGTTTAATTTTTTCGCCTGATTAGGGCTTTTCGGAACACAGCAATGACTTCATCTCAACCTCGCTTCGTCAAAACCGGCGGCGATCCACGCGCGTTCGCTGAATATGCCGCGCTGCGCCAGGAAATGCTGAAACTCACGCATCCGGCGCGTCCGGATGTCGATTGGCCGAACGTCTCCACGCTCTGTTTAACGCTGTTCGAAAAAAACGGTGTCGAGCTGCAAAGCGCGGTCTGGTACACGCTATCGCGCGCGAACACGGCAGGAACGGCAGGTATGACGGAAGGCCTGGCGGTGCTAGTAGCATTGATTACCCGCGATTGGCCGACGTTATGGCCGCAACCGGCACATTCACGTATCGAACTGCTGGCGGGACTGAGTCGTCGGTTGCAGCAATTCCTGCGTACTCAAACGATAACCGAAGCAGACTTGACGGCGCTGAGCCAGGCGGCGCGCTTGCTCAGCGAGGTTGGCGATCATCTGCAACGTCTTGAACTGCGTCAGCTTAGTCAGATTGATCCGCTGCTGGACCGCATTCGCAGTGCGGTGGTGATGCTGGAACACTGCGATGTTTCAACATCTGATGCTGTGACTAAGCTGCCTGAAGTCGTTCCGATTGAGAAGCCCGCACTGACGTTAGCAAGTGCAGAAGTCAGTGGCTGGGTGTACGTTCCATCTCCGGGTGCGCCGGCACCCGATTTGCGGCGGCTGCGCCGTCGGGCGTTTATCAGTGGCGTGGGCGCGACGCTGCTGAGCGTGTTACTCATCGCCGCTACAGGCTATTTGGTTGTGCAAAAAACTGAGCAGGAATCTCCGTTGCAGCAGGCATTACTGGCTTCAATATCACCACTTCCTGCGCCTCTCACACCGGAAATGATGGCTGAGCTGCAAGCGAATCCCGCCGAATGGCTAAACGAAGCGGCATGGCTGGAGCAAACGCAGCAGCAATTGAACCGGCTACAAAACGTATCGCCGGACTGGAATCTGCAGCTCGGTAATGCGCTGGTAATGCAGGCCAGCCTGTTGTGGCCTGATTCGGATGCGGTTAAAACGATGAGCGCACGCTGGAACAAGCAGCTTAACGCGGCAGCAATGCCAGCAGATAAAATGCAGGGATGGCAACAGGGCATGGAGCAGCTCAACGCGTTGTCGCAGCGCCTGAATGGACTTGACGAGAAGCGCGGCAAATATCTGACGGTGAGCGAACTGAAAACAGCGGTCTACAATATGACGCAGGCGTTCAACGTAACGGTGCCACTGGAAGAGGAACTGCGCGTGTTGCAGCAATCGGACGATGACGCTACACAGAATCAGTTAACACAAGCGGAAATGCACCTGAAGCAGCTTATCGCCAGTTACCAAACGATAGCTACATCGCCAAAAGAGCAGGACTAGCAAAATCCGCAGCCAACCGGTATTCGCAGCTATCAAACTCTGCGGGGGTTTGAATCCCCCTTGCAGAAAACAGGCAAAAAAAAGCCTGAACTTTCGTTCAGGCTCTTCTTTAGAATGTGGCGGTGAGAGGGGGATTCGAACCCCCGATACGTTGCCGTATACACACTTTCCAGGCGTGCTCCTTCAGCCACTCGGACACCTCACCACATTTTTTTGTCAACCGCGCTGGGTCAACGGGGCGCTACTATAGGGAGATCGCTGAAAAGGGTCAAGCGCTATTTTCTCCTTTTGTTCTATTCGCTTAAGCTCTGAGCGTATTGCCGTTAGCCTGTTCATCATGGCGATTCTGTCATCAAATCATTCCCTCTCTGTCACAAAAATGTCACCGCACTGTCGCAGACTTGTCCGCGGAAACATTTGGTTATATCTATGGAAAAGGATGCTTATAAATGAAACAGATACCTCTCTTTACGGTTACGCTGCTGGCTTCTCTGATCGCGACATCAGCAGTGGCAGACGATGCACACTATTCCCGCGCTGCTACCGGCGATGTCACCGAGCACGGCGGTGCGCGTCGTCTCACTGGCGACCAGACCGAAGCGCTAAGAGCGTCATTAAGCAATAGCACCGCGAAAAACGTGATTCTGCTGATTGGTGACGGCATGGGAGATTCGGAAATCACCGCCGCGCGTAATCAGGCGCGGGGTGCAGGCGGTTTCTTCCCCGGCCTTGATGCGTTGCCGCTCACCGGTCAATACACGCACTATTCACTGGATAAGAAAACCCACAAGCCGAATTACGTGACGGATTCCGCCGCGTCGGCCACCGCGTGGGCCACCGGCACCAAATCCTATAACGGTGCGATTGGCGTCGACGTGAACGGCAAAGATCAGGTCACGATTCTTGAGCTGGCGAAAGCCGCCGGTAAAGCCACCGGCAACGTTTCCACTGCTGAACTGCAGGATGCCACGCCAGCAGCGTTGATCGCCCACGTCACTTCGCGCAAATGCTACGGCCCGGAGAAAACCAGCGAATTGTGCCCGACTAACGCGCTGGAGCAGGGCGGTAAAGGATCGATTACCGAGCAGATGCTAAAAACCCGTGCGGACGTCACGCTGGGCGGCGGCGCAAAATCCTTCGGCGAAACCGCCAAAGCTGGCGAGTATCAGGGTAAAACCCTGCGCGAACAGGCACAGGCGCTGGGTTATCAGTGGGTTGATAATCTCGATGGCATGAACGCCATTCAGCAGGCCGACCAGAGTAAACCGGTGCTTGGCCTGTTTGCCGACGGCAATATGCCGGTGCGCTGGCAGGGACCGAAAGCCAGCTATCACGGCAACATTGATAAGCCGGTGGTGACCTGTGAAGTGAATAAAGAGCGTCCCGCTTCGGTACCGACGCTGGCGCAGATGACCAAAAAAGCCATCGATCTGCTAAGCACTAATGAGAAAGGCTTCTTCCTGCAGGTGGAAGGCGCGTCAATTGATAAGCAGGATCATGCGGCCAATCCATGCGGTCAAATTGGTGAAACCGTCGATCTGGATGAAGCGGTGCAGCAGGCGCTGGCCTTTGCGCGCGAACATGGCGACACGCTGGTGGTGGTGACCGCCGACCACGCGCACAGCAGCCAGATCGTGGAGAATGGCACCAAAGCGCCGGGTCTGACGCAGGCGGTGAATACCAAAGATGGCGCGGTGATGACCATCAGCTACGGCAATTCAGAAGAGGATTCGCAGGAACACACCGGTACGCAGGTGCGCATTGCGGCGTACGGCCCGCATGCGGCTAACGTAGTGGGCTTGACCGATCAGACCGATCTGTTCTTTACCCTGAAGGATGCGATGGGGTTGAAGTAGCCAGGATAACGGTCGCCATTAACGGCGACCGTTATACCTTACAATCCGCGTTTTGCCATCAACCGCGCTAAATCCACCAGACGATTGGAGAAGCCCCATTCGTTATCGTACCAGGCAAGGATCTTCACCAGATTGCCGCCAATCACCAGCGTAGAGAGACCATCAATAATCGATGAACGGGCATCGCCCTGATAATCGCTTGATACCAGCGGCTCGTCGCTGTATCCAAGAATCCCCTTCAGCGGACCTCCTGCCGCCGCGGCTTTAAACGCGTCATTCACCTCTTCTGCGGTCACGTCGCGTTTCAGCGTCACGGTCAAATCCACAATCGACACCACCGGCACCGGCACGCGCAGGGAATAGCCGGTCAATCGACCCTCCAGCTCCGGAATCACCCGACCTAACGCCTTCGCCGCCCCGCTTGAGTAAGGCACAATCGACAACGCCGCCGCCCGCGCACCGCGCAGATCTTTCTCCGGCTGATCGTGCAGCACCTGGCTGTTGGTATAAGCATGCGTGGTGTTCATTAAACCGTGCTCAATACCAAACGCCTGGTGCAGCACCGCCGCCGCTGGCGCTAGGCCGTTGGTGGTGCAGCTGCCGTTACTCACCACAAAGTGCTGCTGCGGATCGTAACGTTGATCGTTCACGCCCAGCACAATTGTCAGGTCATCGTTCTTGCCCGGCGCGGAGATAATCACGCGTTTCGCGCCACCGCTGGTGATGTGCACTGCGGCTTTGTCGCGTTCGGTGAAGAAGCCGGTGGCTTCAATCACGATATCCACGCCGACATCGCGCCAGCGAATATTCGCCGGATCGCGCTCCCTGAACACGCGCACCGCTTTGCCATCAATGCGTAATTCGCCTTCACCGGCTTCCACTTCCGCCGGTAGCCTGCCGAGCAGGGAGTCGTGTTTCAACAGATGCGCGAGGGTTTTACTGTCGGTGAGGTCGTTAATGGCGACGATTTCAATATCATCGCTGCCCAGCGCTGCACGAAAAACGTTACGTCCGATACGGCCAAAGCCGTTAATGCCGATCTTAGTCATGATTGACTCCTTTTCCGAAGATGCTGGAGTCACTCTAAGCCGATGGTGTGATGGCGTAAACGCCAAAAAAGGATCACTTTACGCCAATTTCCGACAGTGGAAGCGCTGGCGATATTCGCCCGGCGTGAGATGCAGCTGACGCTCAAAGCTGCGGCGTAAATTGATGCTGCTGCCAAAACCGGTCTGTTGCGCGATGCGATCCAGCGTGTCGTTGCTTTGTTCCAGTTGTTCACGCGCGGCGGCGAGGCGCGCTTCGGCCACATAGCGCGCGGGCGGCGCGCCGGTTTCACGGGTGAACACGCGGGTAAAGTTGCGCGGGCTCATGGCGACGCGCTCCGCCAGTTTCTCGACAGAGAGATCTTCGGCGAGGTTGGCGCGGATCCAGTGCTGCAGTTCACCGATCGGGCCAATGCCGCTCGGCGTTTGCAGATGAAAACGGCTGAACTGCATCTGTCCGCCGGGACGGCGCAGATACATCACCATGTCCTGCGCAATATCACGCGCCACGCTAAAGCCGAAATCCTCTTCCACCAGCGCTAATGTCAGGTCAAAGCCCGAGCTGACGCCGCCGGAGGTCCAGATCGGTCCGTCCTGAATAAACAGCGGACCGCCTTCCACCTGAATCGCTGGATAGCGCGATCGCAAGGTATCGAGCAAGCGCCAGTGCGTGGTGGCGCGGCGACCTGCCAGCAAGCCGGATTCCGCCAGCAGCATCGCGCCGCCACATACCGACACCACGCGGCGCGCCTGCGGAGCCGCCAGCTTGATGAAATCGACCACCATATTGCCTTCTTCCGCGCTGTCGCCGTGTCCGGTGATCATGATGGTGTCCCACGCAGTGCGCGGATCGAGATCGGCCAGCTTGAGATCGGCTAATAGATTGAGGCCGGATTGGCCGTGGATCACCTGATGCGATTGGGTAGTGGCGAGGCTGACGCGATAGCGCTGCTGATCGACGCCAACCGGCAGATGCTGATTGGCGCGCATCAGGATATCGGCGATACCTGCCGCTTCAAACAGCATGCCGCCGTCGGGCACAATAATCAGAAAGGTTTTCATGGCGTGAAATAGATATTTTGACGGAATAAGCCAGAGTGTCTCATGGCGGCAATATCATGCACAATCCGTAGCGGCGCAATTTAATGCGCAATAAATTGCGCCGTTACGGGAGGGTGCAATCATCCATCGACTAAACGGATGATTTATCCGCTATGCCGATGCGCCACTGCTCGGGTGGCAACGTGCCGTTCACCGCGAAATCACCGACGATGCGATCCTTGTAGATGCGCGGATTGTGCGAGGAAAGCGTGCGCACATTGCGCCAGAAGCGGTCCAGCGCCAGCGGTTTCAGCGTGGCCGACGCGCCCAGCGCATCAAACAGCGTCGAGCTGGCATTGAGCAGCAGATCGCTCACCACATTCAGCGACTGCGACACTTCCAACTCGGCGATCGCCACCGCATGGTTCTCCACCTCCTGATCGCCACTAAAGTGGGCGTCATACGCTCGCTGCACCGCGCTGGCGGCGTGCAGCACAATCGCGCCGCTGCTGTAGGCTGCGCCGCGCAGGCGTCCAACCACTTGCAAAATCTGCGCATCCTGCGCGGCACGCGGCGCATTGCCGTTGCTGTAAGTGCGGGTGCGCGATGCCACCTGCTGCGCCACTTCACCGCTCTGCGCGCGGCCAATGCCAGCCAGCGTCGCCAGATGAATCAGCTGATAAAACGCCGGTGAATACCTGAAATGAATCTCTTCGTTGATGTCATCGGCGGCGATCGCCACGTTGGCAAAAATCGCCGTGCCGCTGGCGGTCAGGGTTTGGCCGAAACCGTTCCAGTCGTCGAGCACCGTCACGCCCTCGGCGGTACGGGAAACCGTCACCGATACGCCTTTGCCGTTTTCATCGGTGATGCCGATATCAATCCAGTCAGAATAGAGCGAGCCGGTGGTGTAAAACTTGCGGCCATTAAGCCGCCAGGATTCGCCGCTGCGTGCAATGCGCGTGGAGAATTCAGATTGGCGCGCATCGCCGGTTTCACTCCACGCCGGCCCAACGATTTCACCGCGTCCAAGGCGCGTTAGCCACTTATCCGGAAACGGGCTGCTGCCGCTGTTCAGCACGTTCTCCACAAAGCCGAGATGACCGCGAATCGATTGCACCAGATTGGAATCCGCCTCGCCGAGCTCAATCAGCAGCGCGAACAGCTCAGGCAGCGTCGCGCCGAGTCCGCCATGGCTCTCCGGCACGCGCAGTGCGGTGAAACCGCTCTGTTTCAGCCACGCAATTTGTTCCAGCGGCAGTTGACGCTGCAGCTCTCGCTCAATCGCGCCCGCGCGTATGTTCCTGAACACAGGACGGAAACGCTCCGCCAGCTGTTCATAACGGGATGACGGGCCAGCTCCCCAACCTGATTCGATGTGCGACATGACGCTTCTCTCCAGCATAGAAATTTTCATTACTATGTCATCGCCATCGGGCGCGATTTAATGCTTTTTCTGCGTAAGCTATTTCGCCAAATAACTAAACTCAGCTTATTTCACTATATGGAACAGATGATTCATTTCTGCATATTGACTGCCACTATTGTTATTTGCCGCGCTTTATATCTGTGTTCTATTCAAATGCGACTCCGAAAATTACCCATTAATTTCCAGAAAATATAATTTCAAGCGGAATAGATCCACGCGAAATCTGTTATTAGCGTTTGACCGGGAAATAGTGAGAAATGAAATATCAGGTTCTTCAGCGCTTATTCATACCGATATGGGCGACGATAAGTGGTGCGTTGCCCTTTAGCGTCAGCGCGCAGACCGTGCCGCCCCATTATAGCGACGGCACGCTGGTTTATCTGCACGAGCAGGAGCCGCCATGCTTGTGGGGCGGCTGGGTGCAGCAAGCTTATTTATCGCGTCAGGTTTTTGATTATCTGGTGAGTTATGACAACGGAAAAATTCGTCCGTGGCTGGCTGCCAACTGGAGTGAATCCGCCGATCGTAAAACCATTACTTTCCATCTACGCCACGACGTTAAATTTACCGATGGCGATCTGTTTAATGCCGATGCGGTTATTGCGAATTATCCGGCGTGGCAAAAAGGCATAGGCTGGCACGGTTTTACTTATATGACCGGATTTACCAAGGTCGATGATTATACCGTAGCGCTACATTTATCTGAGCCGAATCCTGAAATCTATAACGTGCTGGCAAATGGTCATTATGGATTTCAATCACCCGATTCACTGGCGCATAACAGCAGCGAGCAGAAGTGCTTACGACCGGTCGGCACCGGACCGTGGAAAGTGGCGCGCTGGGTGCGCGGCGATGGCATCAGTTTTGTGCGCAATGACGACTATCGCTGGGCGCCGCCAAACGCGCACCACAAAGGGCCGGCATATATCAAGCATCTGGAGTGGAAGTTCGTGCCGGATGCCACCACGCGCTGGGGCGCGCTGGTGAGCGGCGGCGCGGATGTGATTTATCAGCCGCCGTCCGCGCAGTGGCAGGCGCTGCAGCGTCACTATCAAACGCTCTCTTATGTCGCCACCGGACGGCCGCAGGCGTTCTCCTTTAATGTGCAGCGCGGTCCGTTTACCGATCAGCGGGTGCGACAGGCGTTTGCTTACGCACTGGACCGCAAGCAGATCGTCAAAACCGTGTTCAAAGGTGCGATACCGTATGAGGGCAACGGCTCGCTGAGTAAAAGCACGCCGCTCTATCTCAATGTCGACGATCGCTATTCACTCAATATCGCCAAAGCCAACCAGCTGCTGGATGACGCCGGCTGGACCGGGCGCGATGCCGCCGGCTATCGCACCAAAGACGGCAAAACGCTGGATGCGCGCTTACCGTTTATTCAGGCGATTATCGACCAGGAGGGCGCGCTGATGCTGCAGGCGGTGCAGGATCAGGTCAAACGCGTTGGCATCAAGCTGGATCTGATCCCGCTAACGCAAACCGAAGGCTTTGCCGGCGCACGTTCGCGTCCGGCAGATAAAGAAATCAGCTTTGGTTACTGGGTTTGGCCGTCGCCCAACATCCTCGACATCGTCTACAACCATGCGCTTAACGGCGCGTTCAACGGCAACAACACCAGCTTTTTCAATAATCCCGAAGTTGAAGCGCAAATCCTTGATGCGCAGCGTGAGCCGAATGCGCAACGGCGCCAGCAAAAGTTCGACCTGCTGCAAAAGTGGTTTGACGATCAGGCGATTGCCATCGGCGGCTACAACTTCACCTACAACGTTGCCATTGCCAACAACATTCGCGGGCTTTGGCAGGATCAGGGCAACGGATTGCTGAACTTTAACGATGCTTACTTCGTGCAGGAGCAGCCATGAGTGAATTAACGTCACCGTCGCCGCAAAACAGCACCGCCGATGTGGCCAGCGTTGCCGTGACACGCAGCCGCACGGCGTCGCTGCTGCGGCGGATTTCACTGCGCATCGCCTCCGCGCTGTTCGTGCTGTGGGGCACCATCACCGTGACGTTTTTGGTGCTGTCGGTGCTGCCGGGCGATCGCGCCACCATCCTGCTGAATATCACTTCCGGGCAGGTGATTGAACGCACGCCAGCGGAGCTGGCACCGATCAACGCGCAGTACGGTTTCGATAAGCCGATTGTCGAGCAGTATCTGCACTATTTCTGGCGGCTGCTGCACGCCGATTTTGGTTTCTCCTTTGAGTTGCAGCGGCCGGTGGTGCACATCATCGCCGAGCAGCTGCTGCCGACCTTTACTCTGGCGATTGCCGCGCTGCTGCTGGCGTGGATTATTGCCATTCCGTGGACGCTGCTCACCGCCGGACGTAACCGTCGGCTGGCGGCATTCGGTTCGGCAGTGGAAACCATCATGGCCGGATTGCCGCAGTACTGGATTGGCATTCTGCTGCTGATCGTCTTCGCCATCGGCTTGCGCTGGTTCCCGGTGGTCGGCGGCACCAGCCTGCTCGGCACCGTGCTGCCCGCCATCACGCTGGCGATTCCGCTGGCGGGCTTTATGGGTCACGCCATTCGCGGCGAATTTGAACGCAGCATGCAGCAGCCGTTTGTGCTGTCGGCGCGGGCGCGCGGCATGAGTCTGGCGGGCGTGCGGCTGCGCCATGTATTACGCCACGCCCTGATTCCGGCCATCACGCTGAGCGGCTGGGCAATTGGCAATTTGCTCTCTGGCGCGGTGCTGGTGGAAGCGGTGTTTGCCCGGCCGGGCCTCGGCAATGTGCTGGTCAATGCGGTGAGCAACAAGGATTTTGCGCTGGTCTCCGGCATCGTGATTCTCATCAGTTTCCTCTACATCGTCATTAACCTGGTGGTTGACCTGATTTACCTGATCGTCGATCCCCGCCTGCGAGGTCGCCCATGACAACTCATCTCACGGATTACGCCGGACCGCGCATTACGCGCGTGAGCTGGCAATTGCCGCTCTCAGTGCTGCTTTCCGCCATTGTGGCGCTGTTCTTTATTGTCGCGGCCATCGCGCCTGGTGTGCTGGCGACGCACGATCCCTTCAGCACCGATCTCTATCGCGCGCTGCAAGCCCCTTCGTGGGCCAACTGGCTCGGCACCGATGACATTGGCCGCGATCTCTATAGCCGCATTATCTGGGGCACGCGTCAGTCGCTGCTGATTGGCATCGGCGCGATGGTGATTGCGCTGTTGGGTGCGGTGGTGCTCGGCTTTAGCGCCGCACTCGGACCGCGTTGGCTGGCGGAGCCGGTTAATCGTCTGCTGGAGATCTTGCTGGCGTTTCCCACCTTGCTGCTGGCGCTGCTGTTTGTCGCGCTGCTGGGTCCCTCCGCCAGCAGTTTGCTGATCTCGGTCGGCATTGGCACCGCGCCCGGCTATGCGCGATTGGTGCGTGCCCAGGCATTGCAGGTCAAACAATCCGGTTATGTCGAAGCGGCGCGTGCGCTCGGGCATCCGTGGCCGCGGCTGTTTACCCAGCACATCGCGCCCAACGTGTTTCGGCCGCTGTTCTCGCTGGTGGCGTTAGGCATCGGGCAATCGGTGGTGTGGGCATCCGGTCTGTCGTTTCTTGGATTAGGCGTGGTGCCGCCGTCGCCGGAGTGGGGCGCGCTGCTTGAAGCCGGAAAAATTAACGTCACCGTCGCCTGGTGGCTGGAAGTCTTGCCGGGCATTGCCATTGTGCTGGTGGCGCTGTCGTTTACGCAGATTGGCCGCTACATCCAGCAGCGAGCGGAAGGAGAGAAGCGCTAATGAGCAACAATGTGATTGATGTGCGCAGTCTGAATATCTGGGCCAGCAGCGAAAGCGGGCAACCGCGCCATATTGTGAAGAACGTCAGCTTCTCGCTGCAACGCGGGCAATGTCTGGCGCTGGTGGGTGAATCGGGATCGGGAAAAAGCGTCACCGCCCGTTCGCTGGTGGGATTAGCCGGAGACGGATTGCACGTGCAGGCTGACACGCTGAGCCTGCACGGTGAGACGCTGCAGCAGCGTAGCGACAGCTGGTGGCGCAAAGTGCGCGGCAGCAAAGTGGGTTTCATTTTGCAGGACGCGCTGGTGTCGCTGGATCCGCTGCGCCCGGTGGGCAAAGAGATCGCCGAAGCGCTGGCGCTGCATGGCTGGGGCAACGCCGCCAGCCGCCAGCAGAAAGTACAGGCCTTGCTGGAAGAGGTCGGCGTGCCGCAGGCGGCTTATCGCGCCAGCCAGCGGCCGGGAGAGCTGTCGGGCGGTTTGCGCCAGCGCGCATTGATCGCCTCGGCGATTGCGCTGCATCCGGATGTGCTGATCGCCGATGAGCCCACCACCGCGCTGGATGTCACGGTACAGGCGCAGGTGCTGGAAGTGCTGCGCCAGATGCTGGATCGCGGCACCAGCGTGATTTTAATTAGCCACGATCTGGCGGTGGTGGCAAAAATCGCCGATCAAATTCTGGTGATGCAGGGCGGATCGATTGTGGAGGCGGGCTCGGCGCAGCAGGTTCTGCAACAGCCGCAGCATGCGTATACCCAAGGTTTGATAAACGCGATTCCCAGCGAACACACCAAAGGACAACGCCTTTCCGGCAGCGCACCCAGCGTGCCAATCCCAACTGTAACGCCCTCGGATGAAGTGCTGCTGGAAGCGCGGCATATCATGAAGCGTTTTCGCGGGCACCGCGCCGTCGATGACGTTTCCTTTACCCTGAAGCGCGGCGAGACGCTGGGAATTGTCGGCGAGTCGGGTTCCGGTAAAACCACCTTGTCGCGCATCGCGCTGGCGCTGGAATCACCGGACAGCGGCGAGGTGCTGTTTGCCGGCCAGCCGTGGAGCCATGCGTCCGCCGCCGATCAGCGTGCCATTCGTCGCCAGATTGCCGTGGTATATCAGGATCCGCTCTCTTCGTTCGATCCGCGCTGGCGCGTGGCCGACATCCTGCTGGATGCGATTGCACTCGATCGGCATGCGCCGACGCAAACGCCGCGCGAGCGGGCGATTAGCCTGCTGCAAGCGGTTGGGCTCGGCGCGGAGCATCTCAACCAATGGCCGGCGCGCATGTCGGGCGGCCAGAGGCAGCGTGTGGCGATTGCCCGCGCGATTGCGACCCATCCCAAAGTGATTGTGCTCGACGAAGCGGTCTCGGCGCTGGACGTCACCATTCAGGCGCAGATTCTCGATCTGCTCAGCGATCTGCAGGCGCAGCTCGGCGTCAGCTATCTGTTTATCTCGCACGATCTTGGCGTGATCCATCACATGAGCGATCGCGTGCTGGTGATGCAGAACGGCCAGGCGGTCGAGCAGGGCGCCGCCGATGAGGTGTTCTACCGCCCGCGCCATCCCTATACCCAGACATTACTTGCCTCGCTGCCACGCCTGGCCGCGCTGGAAACTGCCTAACTTTGCTACTGGAGCGAACATGTCACGCGAACTGATTTATAACGGATTTTTGCATCTCACGCCGAATCATCACAGCCACGGTTACTGGCGCACGCCGGAAGGTCAGGTGCAGTACAACTACAACCAGCTTGAAGCCTATGTGCAGACGGTGAAACCCTGGAAAAAGGGCTGTTTGATACCTTGTTCATCGCCGATGTAGTGGGCGTGTATGACATCGAATATGGCGACGGCAAAACCACCATGCGCGCCGGCACCCAGTTCCCCGAGCCCGATCCGATCACCATTCTTTCGGCGCTGGGTTTAGCGACTGAAAATCTCGGTCTGGTGGTGACCAGCAACGTGATTCAGACTCATCCGTTCTCGTTTGCGCGCCAAATCTCCTCGCTGGATGAATTTACCCGCGGTCGCATCGGCTGGAATATCGTGACTTCGTATCTCTCCAACGGCTTCCGCAACTACGGTTATCAGGACATTGTGCCGCACGATGAGCGCTACGAATGGGCGCAGGAGTATCTCGATGTGGCATATAAGCTGTGGGAACTGTCGTGGGAAGAGGGCGCAGTGCTGCACGATCCCGCTACTAACCGCTTTTTCGATGCTGACAAGATCCACAAAATCAACCACGTCGGTAAGCGCTATCGGGTGGAAGGGCCGCACATTGTTGAGCCGTCACCGCAGCGCAGCCCGGTGTTCTTCCAGGCCGGCAACTCGGATGCCGGACGCCGCTTTGCCGCGCGTAACGCCGAAGTGACGTTCCTGCCATCGCAAACGCCAGACACCGCGCGCAAAGATATCGCCATCCTTAATCAGGATGTGGTCGATTACGGTCGCCAGCCGGAGGATTTGAAGAAGCTGGTGATGCTTTCCACCGTGATTGGATCGACCGAGGAAGAGGCGAAGCGTAAGCAGCAATATCTGTTCGATAACATTGATATCAATGCATTGCAGGGCTTCTACAGCGGCGGTTCGGGCATCGATCTGGCGAATATCGATCCCGATACGCCGCTGACCGAACTGAGCCGGCGCGAGGAGTTCAGCCAGCACATGCGCTCGAAATTCCGTATCGCGGTCGATGCCGATTATGGGCAAGGCCGCGTGCTGACCTGGCGCGAATACCTGATTCAACATGCGCTGCTACCGGGCCGTTTCGCCGGTACGCCAGAACAGATCGCCGACCGGGTGCAGCAGTTTTCTGATGCTGGCGTTGATGGTTTTAACGTGGTGCCGGTCACCACGCTCGGCTGGTGGGATGAGTGGGTTGAACACGTGGTGCCGGTGCTGCAAAAACGCGGCCTGGCGCAAACGGCGTACAAGCCAGGCACGCTGCGCGAGAAGATTTTCCGCAAGGAGAGCAAGCTGCCGGCGACGCATCCGCAACGGACGTTGACGCTGAGTTAATGCGGTTGCGCAATAAATTGCGTCGCTACGGAATCAGTGCACGTATTGGTAGCGGCGTGATTTATCGCGCAATAAATATTAATGAATCCTCATAGACCCAATACTTTTCAGGCCATTATCTTCACAATTCCTTCCGCTAACACCGCGATCCCGGAGTGGCTGACAGGCCGCAAACTCGACGTTTAACGCATAGCCTGCAATGTCGAAGCATTTTCGATTGCATCGACATTTTTTTGTATTTGACGTTTTTTTCTCAGTGGGTATGCTCAGCCACGTCAGGATCCCCCGGCCAGGGTTGGTTGAGACGATTACAGAGAGCCCATGAAAAACAGTAATGACAAACAGTTATGCGACATCGCGATTGGTGATGCGGTGATGGAATTATTTAACCAGGATGCGCCGGTTTCGCGTACCACGCTGCTCGCGCAATTAGAGAAGATGATACATGCGGGTGTGACGGCGGAAGAGGTACGGATCGCCAGACTGGCTTTAGAGCTGGTGACGAACAGCAGCACAGCCGACAAGGTTGAACAATCGGAAGAGAACGTGATGAGCTTTAGAGCGAAAAACGTCTCGGCAGATGACTCAACACAGCACTGATCGCTGTATGCCGGACAAAGTTGTCCGGCATAACGGCGCGGCGTTACCAGCGGTACTTATTCGAATCTTCCCACTCTTTAACTTCTTTCTCCGCACGGTCTTTTTCATAACCGTAGCGTTCCTGGATTTTGCCGACCAGCTGATCGCGTTTTCCTTCAACCACGGTCATGTCATCATCGGTCAGGTCGCCCCATTTTTCCTTCACTTTCCCTTTGAACTGCTTCCAGTTGCCGCTAATACGATCTTCGTTCATGTTGATCTCCCTATTTCGTGGTGACTGTGTGCTGCCCTTCGCTGGCCTGATGCCAGCGGGTGAATTAATCCTGGCACAGGATTTGCGCTTTGCTTGCCTGAGCTGTGAGCTGACTCATAAATTTGCGATTGTGTGAGCCAGCGTGGAGAAAAAAAACCGTTAATAGCCAAAAGTTATTCACTAACTCTTTGCTCTGTAAGGCATTATGTTCGCCCGGCTATACAGGCAAGGGTGGGTTGCGATATAGTAATCGTTGATAAGACATTTCCGTCAACTTTTGGAAACCCGCATTCCCTGATGCCATCCGTATGAGTAAAACGCAACCCACCGACATGAAAAGCAGAGAACGTGGCCGCCCCAGAGAGTTCGATATCGAACAGGCTCTGGACAAAGCCATGATTGTTTTTCGTCAGAAAGGGTTTCATGCGGCTTCACTTAACGATCTGGGCGAAGCGATGGGGTTGACAGCGGGCAGCATCTACAAGGCTTTTAAAGATAAGCGCAGTTTGTTTCTGCTGGTGTTTGAACGCTATCTTTCGGTGCGCAATGCCGATCTGCGCCAGCGTCTGACACAGTTCACCCGCGGCCGCGAAAAGCTCGGCGAGCTGCTGCAGTTTTACCTTGATTCCGCGCGGGCGGTGGAAGGTCGCACCGGCTGTTTAGTGGTGGGCAGCGCGGTAGAGCTGCAGGTGCTGGATGACGATCTTTCGCAACTGGTGAGTGAAGCGGTCATTCGTAATAAAAACTTTCTCGCCTCGCTGCTCAAACTGGGCCAGCAAGATGGCTCAGTGACGCCCAATCTGGATGTGGACACCGCCGCGGGATTGATCCTCTGCATCGCCTTTGGCATGCGCGTTGTGGGCAAGATCACCGATGTAAAAGATGAACCAGAAACCATCAAGTTAGTTATGAAGCTGCTGGACTAAAATTTGTCTAATTAGGAGTCGGATACTTCCTAAATAAGCGAAGCGTAAAGACGGAGGGCAAGTGAAAGACGAAGATTCAGATATTACGGAAGAGATTCGCGCATTGGTGGGCAGGGTAGTGACACGTATCCTGCGTCCTGATGAAGCGCTTACCGTTCAGGAACTCATAGGCGCGTTGTATCGCCTAAGTTTGCGCTCCACCGACAGCAAAACCAAAGTCGCCTGCGAGAAAGCCATTCGTATCCTGGCGAAAAAACTGCATTAATAGGGTCGCGCGTGCCGCGCCTTGTTGTTCTCCTCTGCTGAAGTCTGGCAATCCCTCGCCAAACACCTCTCTGATTAAAGCGGGCGATGCGCGGTCTCTTTCGCCTTCCACAGCGCAAACAGCGTGATCAGCAACGCCAGGCTGACATACAGCGATACCCACAGCGTGCTGCCCATCTCTTTATACAAGGTCGTGATGATCAGGGGCGCAAAGCCACCGCCAATGATTCCTGCCAGCGTGTAAGCCAGTGACGATCCGGCGTAGCGCACGTGGCTGGGGAACTGCTCGGTGACAAACGCCGCCTGCGGCCCGTACATCACCGCATGAATCAGCAAGCCGCCAATGACCGCCAGCACAATCAGCACCGGCTGCGAGCTATCCAGCAGCACAAAGAACACAAACGACCAAACGATTGCCAGCAGCGCACCGGCAATGTAGACCGGACGACGGCCGAGCTTGTCGGAGAGCGCACCAAACATCGGCACCGTAATCGCATTGCCAATTGCGCCGAGCATAGTGGCCATTAACGCCAGCGGACGCGGCAGTTGCAGCACGGTGGTGACGTAGGTGAGGGTAAACACCACCACCAACGCGTACAACACGTCGGAGCCGATACGTGAACCGCCAGCGATCAGTAGCTCACGCGGATAGCGAACAAACACCTCTTTCAGTGGCGTATGCGTGGTTTTCTCCGCCTGCTGCATCGCGACAAAGGTTGGCGTCTCTTCTACGCCGCGACGCAGCCATAAGCCAAACATCACCAGTAGCAGACTCAGCAGGAACGGAATGCGCCATCCCCACTCCTGAAACTGCTCGCCGCTCAACGCAACCGTTACCAGCGTAATAAATCCGGTGCCAATCAAGGTACCGCACGAGGGACCTACCTGCGCAAACGAGGCGTTACGGCCACGCTTGTTGGCATCGCCATGCTCCATCGACAGCAACACTGCACCGGCCCATTCGCCGCCTAATGCAATACCCTGAATAAAGCGCAAGGCCACCAACAGCACCGGACTCCAGATGCCCCACACCGCATAGCCAGGCAGCAGGCCCATCAGTGCGGTGGTGACGCCCATAATCACCAGGGTGGTGATCAATACTGCTTTACGCCCGGCGACATCGCCGAGATGACCAAAGATAAAGCCGCCCACCGGACGGGAAATGTAGCCGACCGCATAGGTGGAAAACGCCAGAATGGTACCGACCAGCGGATCAAAGCTGGGGAAAAAGACGTGGTTAAACACCAGCGCCGCCATGATGTTGTAGACCGTGAAGTCATACCACTCCAGCGCGGTACCGATGGAGCTAGCCGCCGCGAGGCGACCGGTTTTGCTGTGGCTGGCGCGCGCGCCTGACGCGTGCGGCAACGTTGAATCGGTATTAGCCATGAGCCATCTCCTGTTGGGTTAACTGCCAGCTGAGGGAGTAGAGCTGTACGTCCGCGTTGAGTGCCTGCGCGGCATCGGCGGCGAGGGTTTTACACACCTGGGCGTCGCGGCAGGTCAGCAGCAGCATCGGATGCATTGGTCGCGTTGCGCTGGTTTCCCGTGGCAGCGGCGAGCTCAGCGTGGTGTCAGGCGTCAGCAAACGTGAGGCGATATAGCCGGGCGTTTGCTGCACGCTGCTTTGCCAGCTGCCCAGCGATGCAACATCTGTACCCGCTTTTAAGGTCAGCACCGCCAGATGGCTACCGGTGCCTTGTCCATGCTGATGCGATATGGCGCAGACGCGGCGCATCGGATTGACCATTTTGCTGAGGTTCTTCACCGACCATTCGGTCTGGCGCGTGAAGGCGGCGTGATAATCCGCGCTGGTGAAGGCTTCCAGCGATACGGTTTCATACAGGCCGAGGTATTTGCGTTCGGCATCCACCGCCTGATAACGCGTGCCGCTAAGAAAGCCGCTGATGGCCACGCGCTCTTCAACGTGTTCGTGGTCGTACCATTGGTTGAAATCCGCTTCATCTGCAGCATCGATATTGGTGGCGACAAACAGCATGCCGTGGGGTTGAGTCATGATCAGCTACTCCGTTTCAGGGTGGTTTCAATCGCGGCAGCCCAGCTGAGTAACGCAGCATCGTTGCCATGGGTGGAAGAGAGCATCAGGCCAACCGGCGCAGCGCCGGGCTGATGACAAGGCAGAGAAATCGAACAGCCATCCAGCATGTTGATCACGCTGGTGTTGCGCAGCATCAGCAGGTTGACCTGCATGTAGCGCGCGGGATCGTCGAGCTCAGTCAGCGTCGGCGCGATCAACGGCACCGTCGGCATCAGGATGCCGTCGAAGGGCGCAACCGCCTGCTCGACGCGTTGTTTCCAGTCGGCGCGCAGTTGGTAAAGTTCGGCGGCATCCTCTTCGTTCAGTAAGCTGCCGCGATTAATGCGCGTCAGAACCTGCGGATCGTAGGCTTCTGGCTGGGATTGGGCGTAATGCTGATGCCATTGCCAGGCTTCCCACGCGGTAATGCCGCCACGCGCGTTAATGGAGTCCAGTTCTGCCAGCTCTTGCAGCGGCAGCTCGGTGATTTTCACGCCCTGCGCGCGCAGCACATCAAGCGCATGCAGCCAGGCGGCGCTGACGTGTTCGTCAAGGCCAGCCAGCACGCGCGTCTGCGGGATAACGAAATGCGCTTCTGACAGATTCCGCTCATCGATTGTGAGGGGCCGATCGGCGATCACGCTATCGAGCAACCAGCAGCTGCGCACGTCGTGAGCGATCACACCGATGCTGTCGAGCGATGCCGCCAGCGGCAGCGTTCCGCGTTGATCGATGCGGCTGGCGCTCGGTTTGAAGCCGGTTAAGCCGCACAGCGCCGCCGGAATGCGCACCGAACCGCCGGTATCGGTGCCAACCGCCGCCAGACACATGCCGTCGCTCACCGCGACTGCCGCACCGGAAGAGGAACCGCCCGGAATGCGCTGCTGCGCGCGCTGCCACGGATTGGCAGGTGTGCCGTAATGCGGATTGACGCCGAGGCCAGTGAAGGCGAACTCGCTCATATTGGTTTTGCCAACGATGACGGCACCGGCCTGCTGCAGCCGATCCACCATGCTGGCGTTCGCCGTGGCTGGGCTGGCGCTACTGAGCAAGCGGGAGCCGGCGGTGGTGACTTCTCCGGCGACATCAAACAGATCTTTAATGCTGATGGGCAGACCATCAATCGCGCTGCGCGGCTGTTGCTGCTGCCAGCGCGCGCCGGCTTGTGCGGCCTGCTGCGCAGCAGCGGTATATACCTTGGTGTAGACGCGTTTGCCTTCTCCGCTTTCCGCTGCAATGGCACGCAGCGCATCCTGGGTCGGGGTTTCAGGGCTGATTTGCCCGGCGAGCAGCTGCTGGCTCGCTTGCCATAACGTTGTCATAGATAACCTCAGGCTATAACCGGTAGCGAGCCAGTGATGTAGGTGTGTTCCAGCGTGCGGTTCAGCACCGGATCGTGCAGCGCCATACGGAATTCACTGGCAGGACGAATCCCGCCGATGGCGCTGAGCGTGCCGCACGACATGGCGAAACCTTCCTCAACCTGGCCCGCGGCAAAATAGCGGCTTAGCAGATCAAGTGGCATCAGCAGCGAGGAGAGGGCGCCTTGCTGATAAGTCACCCAATCACCGTTGACGTTGATCCAGGCGCGCAGCTCCAGTTGATCCCAGTGCGCTTTGACGTCCGCCATGCGCCACGCGTGACCGGCCACCGGTTTGATGCACGCCTGTTTAGATAGCGCCACGCTGAACGTTTCCAGATGACGATCGGTATGATCAGAAATCAGCGAAACCCAATATTCGCCGCGATGGAAAAACACGAAGGGTTCAGCTTCACCGGACGTCTGATCGCCGACCACCTCCAGCTGCGTTTCCTGAGTTAATTGATTGGTTGCGACGCGATAAAACAGCGGCACTGCACCAGGAGCGGGCACGCCCAGCGCTTCCAGCTCCCTGATATGGTGCAGCACCGCTTCCTGATCGCGTCCTACCCAGCCCGCGATAACAAGTTGATTAATCTCAACATCCAGTACTGCCGCATCGGCGTAATCTGTTGTAAACCGTAATTGCATGGGATCGATCTCCAGGTGAGAAATGCGTGTGAAATTTCACTGTGATTTCAATCTAGCCATTTTCATGCCAGGTTTTTGTGTAATATGTCTCAGTTACCTAATAAGGATTTGCGTGATGAGTAATGTGATGGCTGAAAATGTGAGCTCGCCGACGACCCCGAAAAGCATTTCGCTTAACGAGCGCGCCTATCTGGCGTTCAAGCACCGGCTGATCACGCTGCGCTACAAACCGGGCGACTATCTCAATATCGCGCAGGTGATGGATGATCTTGAGATGGGCAGAACGCCGGTGAATCAGGCGGTGCATCGACTGGAGACGGAAGGGCTGTTGCAGATCATCCCGCGCAAGGGCGTGATGGTGTCGCCGCTGTCAATTGATGATGCGCTGGAGTTAATTGAGGTGCGTCTGGTGAATGAGGCGCTTTGCTTGCGGCTGGCTTCGCAGCGGGTCAATGCGGCGCAGATCATCTATCTGCGGGAGATGAATCAGCGCATTGCCAATGCCAGCGCCTCACGCGATCGCGAACAGATGATGCTGCTGGACCGCGAATTTCATCAGGTACTGGCGGACATCGCCGCCAACGGTCGGCTGGCCGATATTCTCAGCATTATCCACGCGCAGGCGCAGCGCTTCTGGGCCACCACGCTTTCCAGCGCTGCGCACATGAACGAAGTCATCGCCGAACACGAAGCGATCATTGCGGCGCTGGAGCAGGGAAATGCCGAGCTAGCGGAAGAGGCGGCGCGGGTGCATATCTATTCGTTTAAACAGGCGCTGCTGAATAATTAATATTCGGCTTCTTCACCCGGCAGCGGAATAGAGAGTTCCATGCCCTCAACCCCGGCGTAGAAAATAATCAGCTCGGCACGCTGATCCGTGGTGAAACCACGATGGGCAATGTCGATGGATTCATTAAAGGCTTCGCCAGCGTTAAACGTTTTAGTCTCGCCGCTGGCTTTGTCTTCGATAGTCAGCGATCCCGATAAAATATACGCGGTATTCGGCATAGGATGCGTATGCCACGGCAGCTCGGAATGTGCAGGAATGGTCATCTTCATCACCGTGATCTCGGGCTTACCGGCTGGATAGTGTTCAATATGCTGGCCATTCCAGGCTTGCCCGCTTTGCAGTAGCGTTTCTGCACTGTTTTCATGTTCGTTATCGGCGCTCATCCCATTCCCCTGAATCGTCATTAACAATCTCTCCCGCACAGGATAGTGCAAATCAGCAAGGCTGCGCGTGCAATCACTGTCAGCCTAAACCGCTCGGTGATGCTCGGGTCACTTGTAAAAGAATTGTGATCGGTCACCAGGATCTGCTTAAAGTAATCGATTACTTTGTTTCTCAGTGGAATGTAATCGATTTCTTTTTGGCGCGAGGTCAGCATGGTTTCGACAACTACAGGTTCTGAGATCGCGGCGAGGCAGCAGCGTCTGCTGATTCCCCGCTTGTCATTAATGATGTTCATGCAGTTTTTCATTTGGGGAAGCTGGTCCGTTACGCTCGGGCTGGTGATGACGCAGCACAACATGTCATTGCTGATTGGTGATGCTTTCTCAGCAGGGCCGATCGCCTCAATTCTGTCGCCGTTTGTGCTGGGCATGTTGGTTGACCGCTTCTTTCCTTCGCAGAAAGTCATGGCGGTGATGAACCTGGCGGGCGCGGTGATTTTATGGTTTGTCCCGGGCGCGCTGGTGGCCGAAAACGGCGCGCTGCTGATTGGCTTGCTGTTTGGTTATACGCTGTGTTTTATGCCGACGCTGGCGCTCTCTAACAACATTGCCTTTCACAGCCTGGCCAGCAGTGACAAAAGTTTTCCGGTGGTGCGGGTGTTCGGCACCATTGGCTGGATTGTGGCGGGCATCTTTATTGGTGTTACCGGCATCGCCTCCAGTACCGCGATTTTCACCCTGGCCGCAATCTGCTCGTTGGCGTTGGCAATTTACAGTCTGACGCTGCCGCATACGCCTGCACCGGCGAAAGGCATGCCGCTAAAAGTGCGCGATCTGTTCTGCGCGGATGCCTTTGCGCTGCTGAAAATCCGTCACTTCTTCGTCTTTGCTCTCTGCGCCACCTTGATCTCCATCCCGCTCGGCACCTATTACGCCTACACCGCGTCCTGGCTGGCGGATGCGGGCGTGAGTAACGTCAGTACCGCGATGTCATTTGGTCAGATGTCGGAAATCTTCTTTATGCTGGTGATCCCGCTGCTGTTCCGCCGCCTTGGCGTCAAATACATGTTGCTGGTCGGCATGGTGGCGTGGTTTGTGCGCTACGCGCTGTTTGCCTTGGGCATGAACGATGAAAGCCGCGCACTGATTTACATGGGCATTCTGCTGCACGGTGTCTGTTACGACTTCTTTTTTGTGGTGGGCTTTATTTACACCGACCGCATCGCCGGCGAGAAAGTGAAAGGGCAGGCGCAGAGCATGGTGGTGATGTTCACCTACGGTATTGGCATGCTGCTGGGCTCGCAGATCTCGGGCGCGCTGTATAACCGCCTGATTGCCGGACAGGGCACGGCGCAAAACTGGGCAACATTCTGGTGGATCCCCGCGATTGCCGCGGCGGCGATCGCCGTTCTTTTCCTCTTCAGCTTTAAATACCGGGATGAAGCGGTTTGATTGACGGGAGGTGTAGGTGAAAACGTTAAAAGGACCGGGAATTTTTCTCGCGCAGTTTATTGGGCAGCAGCCACCGTTTAATTCGCTGGCAGGGCTGGCGCAATGGGCCTCTGCGCTCGGTTACAAGGCGCTACAGATGCCCTGTAATCACCCTCTAATTTTTGATCTGCCGTGCGCCGCAACCAGTCAAACCTATTGCGATGAAGTGACGGGTTTGCTGGCGAACTACGGCTTGCAGATCAGTGAATTATCGACGCACCTGGAGGGCCAGCTGATTGCCGTCCATCCGGCGCACGATCGCGCCTTCGACGGCTTCGCACCCGCCGCTTTGCGTGGCGACAAAGAAAAGCGCACCGCGTGGGCGATTCAGACGGTGAAGCTGGCAGCGGCCGCGTCAGCCAACCTGGGATTGCAGGCCCACGCGACGTTCTCCGGTTCGCTGGCCTGGCCGTATCTCTATCCGTGGCCGCCACACAATCCTCAGCTATTGAGTGAAGCTTTCTCAGAGCTAGCGCGGCGCTGGCTGCCGGTGCTGGACGAGTTTGAGCGCTACGGCATTGATGTCTGCTACGAGATCCATCCCGGTGAGGATTTGCATGATGGCGTGACGTTTGAACGCTTCCTGGCGTTAGTGAACAATCATGCGCGCTGCAACATCTTGTTCGATCCCAGCCACTTGCACTTGCAGCATATCGATTATCTGCAGTTCATCGATATCTACCATCAGCGCATTAAGGCCTTTCACGTTAAAGATGCCGAATATCTGCCGAACGGACGCAGCGGCGTGTATGGCGGTTATCAGCGCTGGATAGATCGTGCTGGTCGCTTCCGCTCACCCGGTGACGGACAGATCGATTTCCCGGCCATTTTCAGCAAGCTGGCGCAATACGATTATGCCGGTTGGGCGGTGCTGGAGTGGGAGTGTTGCCTGAAAGAGGCGGAAACCGGCGCGCGCGAGGGCGCCGACTTCATTCGTCGCCACATCATTCCGGTGGCCGAACGGGCATTTGATGACTTTGCCGCACAACCGCAGCAGGCAGCCAGCATCCGCGCCCAGTTGGGGTTAAATGCGGCAAAGTCGCATGATTAAGGCGGGCGCGAAATTATGCTAGCCTCCGTAGTATCTGACTGAGCAAGAGTTGTAAGCATGTCCATCCAAAAAATCGCCCGCTTAGCGGGCGTTTCTGTGGCAACAGTTTCACGGGTGCTGAATAACAGCGATACGGTAAAAGCGCTGAATCGTGAGAAAGTCCTGCACGCTATTAAAGCGAGTAATTACCAGCCAAATTTATTAGCGCGTCAGTTGCGAACTGCACGTAGCTCAATGATTCTCGTGATGGTGTCGGATATCTCCAATCCCTTTTGTGCCGAGTTGGTAAAAGGCATTGAGGAGCAGGCGGAGAAAAACAGTTATCGCATTCTGTTGTGCAATTCTGGCTCAGACATCGAGCGCTCCCGCTCCAGTTTGCAATTGCTGGCCGGGAAAATGGTGGATGGCATTATCACCATGGATGCGTTCAGTAAGTTGCCAGAACTGGCGCAGCTGATTGGCGAAACGCCGTGGGTGCAATGCGCGGAATACGCCGATGCCGGTGATGTCTCCTGCGTGGGCATTGATGATGTGCAGGCATCAAAGCACGTCGTGGCGTTTCTGGCGGGCAGGGGACGACAGCGTATTGCCTTAATCAACCACGATCTCAGCTATAAATATGCGCAGCTGCGGCAAGCGGGTTATCAGCAGCAACTTATCCATGAAGCGCGCAGCTGGCAGGCCATCACGTACGCCACCGAGCTGAGTTTTAATGCCGGCAAACAGGCGATGGAAGCCTTGCTGAGAGCGCCCGAGCGTCCAGATGCCGTGTTTGCCGTGTCGGATACCTTAGCGGCGGGCGCGCTGTCAGCCATTCATGCCGCCGGGCTGCGCGTGCCGCAGGATATAGCGGTGACGGGGTTTGATGGATCCGACCTCGCCGAAATGGTCACGCCGCCGCTGAGCACGCTGGCGCAGCCGTCGCGCGATATGGGGCGCAAGGCGTTTACCTTGCTGCTGAATAAGATCGATCAACCTGATTCACCGGCTCAACGCATTATGATGGACTGGCACTTTGTGGTGCGCGCCAGTACTTAATCGGCGTTTACGAAGGCTGCGAAGTATATGGTCTGATGTTGTAAAGGTGCCGTTCAGAGCTTCAGGTCCGTATTTTTCAACCAAACAGGCGCTGGCGATTTTGCGTCAGCGCGTGCGCCACATCAGGCAGCATCGGGAAAGAACTCTGACCGCCATATTTCTGGATTGAGCAGGAACTGATTTCAGCCGCGAAAGGAATCGCTTCTTCCAGATCGATGTTGTTCACCAGGCAATAAGCGATGCCGCCAATAAAGGAATCCCCTGCGCCGGTGGTATCCACCACATCCGGACAGAACACGGCGGGATAATGTCTGGCAGCTGCATCACCGGATAACACCGCGCCTTTCTCGCCCAGCGTGATAATCACCCGACCATTTACCTTCTGCTGTAGCGCTGCTGCACAGATCATCGCTTCCTTAACCGACGTGACGGCGGTTTTGCTCATAAAGCTGGCTTCGGTCTCATTCACCACCAGTAAATCGACCTGACTCAGCGCCTGCGGAGAGATTTCGCGCGCCGGCGCGTTGTTCAGCAAAATCTGGCAATCGTGGCGGCGTGCCACGCTGATGGCTCGTTCAACCACACGATCGGGAATTTCCGACTGCAGGATTAACAGAGGCCGATCGCTAAATAACCCATCGTGAATATCGGGTTCGCTAATAAGGTAGTTTGCGCCCTTAATAATGGTGCTGCAGTAATCACCGGATTCCAGAATCTGCACGATGCCAATGCCGGAGGTTTTTCCGCGCTGGCTAATGTTATCTACCGATACCCCATTTTCATTCAGCGATTTTATGAGTTCGCTGCCATAAATATCATTGCCCACACAGCCCACCATATTGACGTTCAGTCCCAGCTTGGCGCACTGAACCGCCTGGTTTGCCCCTTTTCCGCCCGGCATCAGCATTAATTCGTTGCCGGTAAACGTCTCCCCAATTTCCGGCAGGCGATCCTGCTGGACAAGAATGTCGTAGTTAAGACTGCCAATAACAACAATATTATGTTTCATCATTTCGGCCCTTAATTGGCGGTGCGCTTGGACGCAACCGCATTTCTGGTGTTGTGTAAACTGGTCTGACTTTTTTCGCTGGTCTTGCTGGCGATAAGGGTAAAGATGGCATCCAGAATATTCAGATGCACAATGCGCGTGGTGGCGTTCTCTCCGGTAATCGGATTGTTTTTAACCGACGAGATAATCGAGTGCCGGGCAATTAAACTCAGTGGGCTGTTGGGATAATTGGTCAGGCAGATGGTTTCTGCGCCGTTCTCATTCGCCGCTTTTACCATCTGAATAATGTCCGTGGTTTGGCCGGAGTGAGAAATCGCCAGCAGGATATCGCCGGGTTGCATCAATGAGGCGGTCATCAGCTGCTTGTGGCTATCACTAAACACCGACGAGAAGATGCCGATCTTCAGCAGCTTATGATTGAAGTCATCACAGATAGAACCTGAGCCACCGCACCCGGCAATAACTATGCGTGCGCTTTCTGGTTTATTAATAAACAGATACGCCACTGCTTTTATCACGGCACTGTTAATCACGCTCAGGGAATCCTGCAGTGCCAGCACCGAATTTAAAAAGGTGCTTTCAATCACCTGCTCGACATATTTTTCTGAATCGGGGATTACCGGAATATCGATGATATCTTCCTGCGTGCTGACTTGCCGGGCAATACTGATTTTCAGATCGTGAAAACCGGTAAAGCCTAGTTTCTTCGATACTTTAGTAATGCTCGATACGCTAACATTCAGATAATTCGCAATATCAGTGATGCACATTTTAGATAATGACTGTGGATTGTCGTCAATAAAACGTGCAATTGAACGTTCCTTTTTTCCCAGCTCAGGCGCAAGGGTGCGAGCCAGCAGGAATATCTCATTGCCTTTAAGTCGATTATGCATTTTGCGCGCTCATTAAAAATGTTGTCGCTAAGCTAGCATGGCAGTTAGGGGAAAAGTGTTAACTGGATCACACGCTGTAAAACGTTTTACTGATGCATTTTACTGGCAGTAAAACAAAACTATCCTTATTGCGATTGTTATTTCATTAACAGTAAAATAGCTATTTAAGCTATTGTATTACAATGATTTTACTCGCAGTAAAACTTTTACTATTATAAATCTACCGTTTATTTTATTAGCGGTAGTATTTAGCTGATCGCATTTACCTGATGAATATTCTCATTTATAAGAACATGGAAATCCCATTAAAGGTAATTTAAAAAATGAAATTCTCATCACGTATAAATTCATTTCGCTCCAGAGCCGATCTGTTTGCGGCGAAGAACAATATGGATACTTGCGATCTTATTACGCGTATGGGTAGCGTTGCGGGCTTAACGCATATCGAGCTGAATTATCCGGAACACTTTATTGGTCAGGATAAAGCGCTGATTAAACAGACCATCGCCGATAACAATTTGCAGGTGGGCGGCATCGCACTGCGTTATAACAAAGAGTTCATCGAGGGTGAATTCACCAATCCTGATGCCGCACTGCGTAAAAAAGCGATCGAAATTACCCTCGAAGCCGCAGAGATGTGCAAATACCTCGGCGGCAATACCGTCACGCTGTGGTTTGGCTATGATGGTTACGATTATCCGTTCCAGCAGGATTATTTCCGCGCCTATGAGTGGCTGGTCAACGCATTACAGACCGTGACCCAGGCACACGCGGATATGCAATTCAGTTTTGAATATAAGCCGTATGAACCGCGCACCTTCTCCTTTATTGGTGATGTCTCTTCAACGCTGATGCTGATTGATGATGTAGGCTCCGACAATCTTGGTATTACCCTCGATTTCTGTCACATGATCATGAAGAAAGAGAATCCCGCTTTCTCACTGTTCCAGTCGGCACGCAAAAACCGTCTGGTGGGCTTCCACCTGAATGATGGTTATGGCCATTTTGATGATGGATTGATGCTGGGTTCCGTGCACCTGATGCAGACGCTGGAATACATCTATTACGCAAAACGCGTTAACTTCAGCGGCCTGATCTATTTCGATACCTTCCCAAGCCGTGAAGATCCGGTTGCCGAATGCGCGCAAAACATTCGCATGTATAAAGCGCTCTCCAGCTTTATTGATCGCCTGAGCATTGATGAAATCGATCAGCTGATTAAAAGCCAGGATGCGCTGAAAGTGCAGGGCATGCTGATGAAAATCATCGCTGAATAAAAACAAAATCAAAACTTACCTCTATTAACTACCACCAGTCAGTGTCTGACACGGGGGAAACTATGTTCGACAAAATAGGTTTGCCTAAAAACTTGCTTTGGGGCTATATCGGCCTCGCGATATTCATGATCGGCGATGGTGTAGAACAAGCGTGGATTGCCATCTGGCTGGTGGATAAAGGGCTGTCTGTCGCGCAAGCCTCTTATCTGATCACCGCATACGGTGTCACCGTGACGCTGGCGGCCTGGGTGACCGGCGTACTGGTGCAAACCCTCGGCCCGCGCAAAGTGATGCTGTATGGGTTGATCACCTTTGTTATCGGCAGTATCGGGTTTATCGGCGTTGGCCTCAAGACCATGCACATGGCCTGGATGCTGCCGTTTTATGCCATTCGCGGCATCGGTTATCCACTGTTTGCCTACTCGTTTCTCATCTGGATTAACTACAGCACGCCGGTGGAGCGCCGTTCTACCGCAGTGGGTTGGTTCTGGTTTACCTTCTCGCTGGGTTTGAGCGTCATCGGTCCGTTCTTCTCCTCGCTGGCATTGCCGGTGATGGGCGAAATTCATGTGCTGTGGGTCGGCATGGTATTTGTGGTCGTCGGCTCCGTGTTAGGCATTTGGGTGAACCGCGACGTGGTACCGGCATCTGAAATTCATCCTTTCAGCGCGGCGGAGTTAATTAAAGGCATCACCATTCTGCAGCGTCCGGTGATTGCGATGGGATTGGTGGTGAAATCGGTAAACGGCATCGCCCAATATGGCCTGGCGACCTTCCTGCCGCTCTATCTGATCAGTTTCGGCTACAGCAAAACCGAATGGCTGCATATGTGGTCGGCGGTGTTCCTGGTGGCGATTTTCGCCAACCTGTTCTTTGGCTTCTTCGGCGATAAGTTTGGCTGGCGTACCACCATCATGTGGGTCGGTGGATTTGGCTATGCGGCGGTGCTGATTTTGGTCTGGGCCGTGCCGCAGCTGCTGGGTCACAACTTCTATGTGATGGCATTGGTGCTGTGCCTGTGCGGTATTACCATGGCCGGTTATGTGCCGCTGTCGGCGCTGTTCCCACTGCTGGCCCCGGACAGCAAAGGCGCGGCCATGTCGGTGCTGAATCTGGGCGCAGGTTTGGGCGCCTTTATCGCACCTGCCATCACCGCGCTGTTCTACTCATCGCTGGGTGCGGGCGGGGTGCTGGGAATTTATGCCGGGCTTTATGTTCTGAGCGGTGTATTGACGCCATTCCTGAAAACGCCTGAAGAGTTGGATGCGCGGGTGGCGATGACGGACAAAGCGGCCTGAAAGAAGTGAGATTTTGATAATAAAAAAGCCCAGTTAATTAACTGGGCTTTTTATTGCGATTAAGAGATTAGACGTTGAACAAGAAGTTCATCACGTCGCCATCTTTTACAATGTACTCTTTACCTTCTGAGCGCATTTTACCGGCTTCTTTTGCACCTTGTTCGCCTTTGAAGGCAACGAAATCTTCAAACGCGATGGTCTGAGCGCGGATAAAGCCTTTCTCGAAGTCAGTGTGGATTTTACCCGCCGCCTGTGGCGCGGTGGCGCCAACAGGAATGGTCCATGCACGCACTTCTTTCACGCCTGCGGTGAAGTAGGTTTGCAGGTTGAGCAGCGCATAACCGGCGCGGATCACGCGGTTCAGGCCCGGCTCTTCCAGACCCAGTTCAGCCATGAACTCGTCGCGCTCGTCATCTTCCAGCTCAGCGATATCAGATTCAACCGCAGCACACACCGGCACCACCACCGAACCTTCGGCTTCGGCAATTGCACGTACCTGATCGAGGTACGGATTGTTTTCGAAACCGTCTTCGTTGACGTTGGCGATGTACATGGTTGGCTTCAGCGTCAGGAAGCTGAGGTAGCGGATGGCCGCTTTCTCGTCAGCATCCAGATTCAGTGCGCGCAGCATGCCCGCTTCTGACAGATGCGGCAGGCACTTCTCCAGCGCAGCCAGCTCGGCTTTCGCATCTTTGTCGCCGCCTTTGGCTTTCTTCTGGCAACGCTGAATCGCACGTTCGCAGGTGTCGAGATCCGACAGCGCCAGCTCGGTGTTGATGACGTCAATATCTTCCGCTGGATTAACTTTGCCCGCAACGTGGATGATGTTGTCGTTTTCGAAGCAGCGCACCACGTGGCCGATGGCTTCGGTTTCACGGATGTTGGTCAGGAACTGGTTGCCCAGGCCTTCACCTTTGGACGCGCCTTTCACCAGACCGGCGATATCGACGAATTCCATGGTGGTTGGCACGACGCGCTGTGGCTTAACAATCTCGCTCAGCTGATCGAGGCGCAGATCGGGCATTGGCACCACACCGGTGTTTGGCTCGATGGTGCAGAACGGAAAGTTGGCTGCTTCGATACCCGCTTTAGTCAGCGCGTTGAACAGGGTGGATTTACCGACGTTCGGCAGGCCCACAATACCGCATTTAAATCCCATGGTCTGATTACCTTTCTCACTGAGTGCGCAGCGCTGTTTAACAGCGCCGACAGATTCAAAAAATTTCGCGCATTATACACAGAATTGCCTTCTGCGGCGCGGGAATTGGCCTTAGCCCGCCTTGAACGCGTGCAGGCGGTTCATCGCCTTAATCTTGTCTTCTTTCAGCCACAGCTCGGTGCAGCGCACCGCTTCGTCTACCGCATCATCAATCAGCTTTTGTTCGCTGGCTGGCGGCTTGCCGAGCACGAAACCGGTCACTTTATTGCGGTCGCCAGGATGGCCGATACCGACGCGTAAACGGTGAAAATTATTGTTGTTGCCCAGCTTGCTGATGATGTCTTTCAGGCCGTTATGGCCGCCGTGGCCGCCACCTTGCTTGAATTTCGCCACGCCCGGCGGCAAATCCAGCTCATCGTGCGCCACCAAAATCTCTTCTGGCGCAATGCGATAAAAGGTCGCCATCGCCGCCACCGCTTTGCCGCTGAGATTCATAAAAGTGGTGGGCACCAGCAGGCGCACATCTTCTCCCGCCAGCAACAGGCGCGCGGTGTAGCCATAAAATTTTGGCTCGTCTTTTAACGACTGATTGTTGCGGCTCGCCAGTAAATCGACATACCAGGCGCCCGCGTTATGGCGCGTTGCGGCGTATTCAGCGCCGGGATTGGCCAGCCCCACAATCAGTTTAATGCTGCTCACGATGTTTATCCTGTCTTGCTGCGGAAAGGGCGATAGTTTACTGCCTGGCGGCACGGATGACAAAGGCCACGCGCCACAGATAATGTCTCTGCGTGACTAATCATTTTCTATCGAAATCAAGGCGCTGGCGGTAAAGATTTGTCAAAGGTTGTGAAGGATATGTGATCCTGTACGCAACTTAAGCGGCAGGTATTGCCTAAGCTTATGGCTAGTTAACCATACGTGCTGTTTTGCTTTTATAAGGATGGAGGTGGATCATGAAACGTCAAAATTGCCGCTTTGTAGGTAATGGTTTGATGTGTTTGGGTTTACTGACGATGGTGTTGGGCGTTGGCTATTCCATTATCAATCAGCTTCCTTCACTCAACCTGCCGCAATTCCTCGCGCACGGTGCGATGTTCAGCATCTTCGTTGGCGCTTTACTGTGGCTGGTGGGCGCGCGCGTCAGCGGACGTGAGCGCGTGGAAGATCGCTATTACTGGTTGCGTCATTACGGCGATAAGCGTTGCCGTCGCAATCACTCATCACATTAAGTAAGTACGGTTTGCTGCAGCGGCGGTAACTGCGCGAGATAACGTTCGATGCGGTTACGGCCGCTGGCTTTTGCGCGGTACAACGCTTCATCGGCCAGCGCCAGCAGCGGCGGGAAAGGTTCGCCAGGCTGCAGCGCGGTGGCATAACCGATGCTGACGGTATAGCGCACGTCGTTAGGTTGCGACAGCTGTGTCGCCAAACGGATACGTTCACATACCCGCTGCGCCTGCTCGGCATCGCCGGGAATGATCGCCGCAAACTCCTCGCCACCCAAACGGGCAAAATGGCCACTCTCCGGCATCAACGCCTGCACCACCTGACAAAAATCGATTAATACTTGATCGCCTCGTTGATGGCCGAAACGGTCATTGATGCTTTTAAAATGGTCCAGATCGAACAGCACCGCGCTGTAGACAAAGTGTTGTGATTGTCGCGCGCTGCGTAAAATCATTTTATCGGCCTGCTCGAATAGCGCGCGGCGGTTCCACACGCTGGTGAGCGGATCGTGCATTGATGCCAGCTTGTGGGCGATTTGCGTGCGCTCGTTGACCATCGCCAGAATGGTGAAACTCAGACCAATAACAAACAGGATCGATTCAAGAATCACATACACCGAGAAGCTGGAACCGCCAACCGCACCGCGCACCGGCGTCGCCACCGCATCATCCAGAAAGATCCGCGCCACGTGAAACAGCAAATGGATCCACAGCAGGATTTGCGCCGGCCAGAAGGTGACGGTTAACGATGCGCGCACGCGCCACAGTAAGCGGATTAGCGCGCCGGTAAAGATGATGCACAGCAGGCAAACCACCAGCACGCGCTTCGGCTGGCTGGAGTAAAATTCGGGGAACAGGCACAGAATCGCCCACAATAAGCCGCCGCCTAACCAGCTGAGGCCAATCGCGTTACCGCAGAAGATGCGGAAGGCATTGAGCAGATTGCCATAAGCCAGCAACAGCATGACGTTGCCGACCGCGACCGGTAAAAAATGGAATCCCGCACTGCGTAAGCTGCTGAAGAACACCGCCGCCAGGGTTAAAACCAGCGCCAGCGTGGTGCAGCCCAATACGCGATCGTACTGCGCGCCAACCCAGGCAAAAACCAAAATGATACTCAAAAACCCCAGCACAAAGAGCTCGCAAACAAACAGCGTGTAGAGGTCGAGAGTCATAGTGGTCGGAGCTCGGGGAAAAAGTGGGAAGAAAATAGCATTAAACATTGGACCGCTAAAGGGCGGCAATGCGAGTCACCAGAAAAGAGTGGATGGCAGCGAGAATAGCGAGATTTAACGAAATTTATCGCGCAAATATCAATGGGGAAAGTGGCTTAATCGGTGAGTCAGATTGAGGGCAGGGTGCAAAGAAAAACCGGGCACGAGGCCCGGTTTCACGCGATGAATTAATGCTCAAACATCGCGGAGATTGATTCTTCGTTGCTGATACGACGAATCGCTTCGGCCAACATGCCAGACAGCGTCAGAGTACGCACGTTTGGCAGAGATTTCATCTCTTCAGACAGCGGAATGGTATCGCAGACAATCACCTGGTCAATCACCGACTTACGCAGGTTTTCCACCGCGTTGCCGGAGAAGATTGGGTGAGTGGCGTAAGCGAAGACACGTTTCGCGCCGCGCTCTTTCAACGCTTCAGCCGCTTTGCACAGCGTACCGCCGGTGTCGATCATATCGTCGACCAGTACACAGTCACGACCCGCAACGTCACCAATAATGTGCATCACCTGAGAAACGTTCGCGCGCGGGCGGCGTTTGTCGATGATAGCCATATCGGTATCGTTGAGCAGTTTGGCGATGGCGCGGGCACGCACTACGCCACCGATGTCTGGGGAAACTACAATGGGATTTTCCAGGCCAATTTGCAGCATATCTTCCAGCAGGATTGGGCTGCCGAAGACGTTATCCACCGGGACATCAAAGAAGCCCTGAATCTGTTCAGCATGCAGGTCAACGGTGAGAACACGGTCAACGCCCACGCTAGAAAGGAAATCGGCAACCACTTTGGCAGTGATCGGTACACGAGCAGAACGCACACGGCGGTCCTGACGCGCATAGCCAAAGTAAGGAATGACAGCAGTAATACGACCAGCAGAAGCCCGACGCAAGGCGTCGACCATCACAACCAGCTCCATCAGATTATCGTTGGTGGGGGCACAGGTGGACTGGATGATGAAAATATCACCACCGCGTACATTTTCGTTAATCTGTACACTTACTTCACCATCACTGAAACGGCCAACAGCGGCGTCTCCGAGGCTAGTGTAAAGGCGGTTGGCAATACGTTGTGCTAGTTCCGGGGTGGCGTTACCAGCAAATAGCTTCATATCAGGCACGAGAAGAACCTCAGGCTTGGCGTCCAGAGAATGAACGGCTCTAGAGTAACCGGCGAATACCAAAGAGCATGTTCATACGGGTGTGTTAATGCGCAACATGCAGTGTCTGGAACGGGTGACACTGTCACGTAGACGCTTTTAGCCCAGAAAGTGTGCGCTGCAACGGCGAGAGGTTAAGCCCGCGCGCCACAAATCCGCAAATCCATTTCGGGGCAAGCTCCAGCACCTGACGTGCGTCGGATTCGGTGTCAAATTCAGCAAACACACAAGCTCCGGTCCCAGTCAGGCGCGACGGCGCGTATTCTAGCAGCCAGGAAAGCAGCTCATCAACCTTACGAAAACGTTTTCTTGCCACAGCCTCACAATCATTGTGAAAAGGACGCTGTAACAGTTCATCTAATGTGCGGATTGGTGAATCGCGCGTCAGTTCGGGATCGCGGAACAGATCAGGCGTCGCGATGCTCACGCCTGGATGCGCCACCAGATACCATTTTTCTGCCGGTTCAGCCGGCTGCAATAGTTCGCCCACGCCTTCTGCAAAGGCCGCGTGACCTCCAATAAACACTGGCACATCCGCGCCCAGTTTGATGCCAATCGTCGACAGCTCGGTAACGCTTAATCCGGTTTGCCACAGATGATTCAGCGCCACTAACACCGTTGCCGCATCTGAAGAGCCGCCGCCAAGCCCGCCGCCCATCGGCAAAACCTTCTCCAGCGCGATGCTGGCACCGGCCTGCGCGGGCAAGGTGCCACGCGCAGCGGCAACGGTTTTTAACGCCTGCGCAGCACGCACAATCAGGTTCTCGTCATCCGGCACGCCAGTCAGCGGCGTCAGCAGCGTTATCTTGCCGCTGCTATCCGGTGTGATTTCCAGCGTGTCACCGTAATCGAGGAACTGAAACAGCGTTTGCAGATTGTGGTAGCCGTCAGCACGACGGCCAGTGATATACAGGAACAGATTCAGTTTTGCTGGCGCGGGCCACGTGGTGATCATTGAGTGGTCCAGCTATCCATGCGTAATTTAATGCGCTGACCGCCTTCAGACAGCTCCAGATTCGCCGGCAGCGGCGGATTCACTTTGCTATCGTAATCAGAAATGTTCACTTTCCACTGCTGACCGTTGCGGCTGTAGTTGAGGCTTTGCAGCTGGTAATTGTTATTCAGCTGATAATCGCTGGCATCGCCCGGCAAGCCCATCATCCACTGACGCAGATTGGCGAGCGGGATATCCATGCCGGTAAGCTGTGAAATCATCTTCTCGGCATCGTTACTCACGTAGCGCTTGCCTTTGTTATCCACGATCTGCACCACGGAACCTTGCGCATCCAACTGCAATTCGGTGCTGCCGAGCGGATTGGTCAGCAGCAGGCGATAGCGATCCGCAGCGGTTTGCTGCCAGTTAAAGCGTGCATACACTTTTTGCTTATCCGACAGGTAAGCGAACGCACCGCGCGCCTGATACTGGCTGATTTTCGCCACGGCTTGCTGATGCTGCTGCCATTGCGGTGATGTGGTGCTTGGGCCCGGACCTTGTGGTTTGTTAATGGTACATGCAGCCAGTAACACGCTGGCAAGGGGTAAAAGGCGCAGTAACTTGCGCGGGGGCAAATGCATCACGTGGTCATCTCCTCAGACACGTTTTTACTTCGTAACCGGTAACGCTAACCATACGCATGTAAGCCGTCAATGCTGTTATGGCAATAATTGCGCACGATCAGTTTAATCTTATTACTGTCATAGGCTTTGTATGGCTTTTCTTGACCTGTGGCATCTTGTAGAATGCGCTGCACAAAACCCTGACAACACTTGGGATATCCCAACCCGAATCACATGACGCTGCTTGCACTCGGAATCAACCACAAAACTGCACCTGTTGCGCTACGCGAACGCGTTGCGTTTACACCAGACACGCTGGAACTGGCGCTGAATAGCCTGCTGTCCCAGCCGATGGTGCAGAGCGGTGTGGTCCTTTCGACCTGCAACCGTACGGAACTCTACCTCAGTGTAGAGCAGCAAGCCGACCTGCAGGAGAAGCTGGTGCGTTGGCTGTGTGACTATCACGATCTGCGTGAAGAGGATGTGCGCAACAGCCTCTACTGGCATCAGGATAACGCGGCGGTCAGCCATCTGATGCGCGTGGCCAGCGGGCTGGATTCATTGGTGTTGGGTGAACCACAGATTTTAGGTCAGGTTAAAAAAGCTTTTGTTGATTCGTCACGCGACCACGCGCTGAGCAGTGAACTGGAGCGCATGTTCCAGAAAACCTTCTCGGTGGCCAAGCGTGTGCGCACCGAAACCGAGATTGGCGCCAGCGCCGTATCGGTCGCCTTCGCTGCCTGTTCACTGGCGCGTCAAATTTTTGAATCGCTCAGCACCGTTAACGTGCTGCTGGTCGGCGCTGGTGAAACCATCGAGTTAGTGGCGCGTCATCTGCGCGAACACTCCGTCAAGAAGCTGATGATCGCCAACCGCACCCGCGAACGCGCACAGCTGCTGGCCGATGAAGTCGGGGCAGAAGTGATTGGCCTCGGCGATATCGAAACCCGTCTGGCCGATGCCGACATCATTATCTCTTCCACCGCCAGCCCGCTGCCGATTATCGGTAAAGGGATGGTGGAGCGCGCGCTGAAAGCGCGTCGCAATCAGCCGATGCTGCTGGTGGATATCGCCGTACCGCGCGATGTCGAGCCGGAAGTGGGCAAGCTGGCGAACGCCTATCTCTACAGCGTTGATGATCTGCAAGCGATCATCGAGCAGAACATGGCGCAGCGCAAAGCCGCCGCCGTGCAGGCTGAAAGCATTGTGGTGCAGGAGAGCGGCGAATTTATGGCCTGGCTGCGTGCGCAAAGCGCGGTTGAAACCATCCGTGAATACCGTTCGCAGGCCGATCAGGTGCGCGCCGAGTTACAGGAACGCGCGCTGGCCGCGCTGCAGCAGGGCGCTGACGCCGAAAAAGTGCTGCAGGAACTGGCACACAAGCTGACTAACCGATTAATTCATGCACCAACCAAATCACTGCAGCAGGCCGCGCGCGACGGCGACAGCGAACGCCTGCAGATCTTACGTGACAGCCTCGGTTTAGAGTAATCTGGTCAGTCACGACCTATCACTGGGATACCCGCTATTACATGAAGAGCTCTATTGTTGCCAAGCTGGAAGCGCTCCAGGAACGCCACGAGGAAGTGGAAGCGTTGCTGGGCGATGCCGGCGTGATTGCCGATCAGGATCGTTTCCGTGCGTTATCACGCGAATATGCCCAGCTTAGCGACGTCACCCGTTGTTTCCGCGAATGGCAGCAGGTGCAGGAAGACGTTGAAACTGCCGAAATGATGCTGGAAGACCCGGAAATGCGCGAGATGGCGCAGGAAGAATTAAAGCTGTCACGCGAGAAGCGTGAAGCGCTGGAACAACAGCTGCAAGTGCTGCTGCTGCCGAAAGATCCCGACGATGAACGTTCGTGCTTTGTCGAAGTGCGCGCCGGTACCGGCGGTGATGAAGCGGCGATTTTTGCCGGCGATCTGTTCCGTATGTACAGCCGTTACGCCGAAGCGCGTCGCTGGCAGGTTGAGATCATCAGCGCCAACGAAGGTGAGCACGGCGGCTATAAAGAAGTGATCGCCCGCATCATCGGCGATGGCGCGTATGGCCGCTTTAAGTTTGAATCGGGCGGCCATCGCGTACAGCGCGTGCCAGAAACCGAATCGCAGGGCCGTATTCACACCTCGGCTTGTACCGTTGCGGTCATGCCGGAACTGCCCGAAGCGGAAATGCCGGAAATCAACGCCGGCGATTTGAAAATCGACACCTTCCGTTCTTCCGGTGCCGGTGGTCAGCACGTTAACACCACCGATTCCGCGATTCGTATCACCCACTTGCCAACTGGCATTGTGGTGGAGTGTCAGGACGAACGTTCACAGCACAAAAACAAAGCCAAAGCGTTGGCGGTGTTGGGTGCGCGTATTCACGCGGCGGAAACGGCAAAGCGTAATGCCGCTGAAGCTTCGACGCGTCGTAACCTGCTCGGCAGCGGCGACCGTTCGGATCGTAACCGCACCTACAACTTCCCGCAGGGCCGCGTCACCGATCACCGCATCAACCTCACGGTTTACCGTCTCGATGAGGTGATGGAAGGCAAGCTGGATGCGCTGATAGAGCCGATTGTGCAGGAGTATCAAGCCGATCAGCTGGCCGCGCTGGCTGGACAGGATTAATGATCATCCGTCGCTGGCTACAGCAGGCTGTGGTAGCGCTCTGTGGCGGCGACAGCCCGAAGCGCGATGCGGAAATATTGCTGGGTTTTGTGACGGGCAAAGCGCGCAGTTGGCTGATTGCCTTTGACGATGCGGAACTGGACGCGCAGCAGCTGGAACAACTGAATGCGCTGCTGGCGCGCCGCGTCAACGGCGAGCCGATTGCGCATCTGGTCGGCGAGCGTGAATTCTGGTCGCTGCCGTTGCGCGTCAGTGATGCCACGCTGATCCCGCGTCCGGACACCGAAGTGCTGGTGGAGCAAGCGCTGGCGCATCTGCCTGCCGCCGCGACTTCACTGCTGGATTTAGGCACCGGCACCGGCGCGATTGCGCTGGCGCTGGCCAGCGAGCGGCCAGGCTGCCAGGTTATCGGCTGCGATCGCATCGCGGCGGCGGTGGAACTGGCGCAGGATAATGCGCAGCGTCTGCACATTGATAACGCCCGCTTCATCCTCAGCAACTGGTTTAACGATCTTCCCGCCCAACGTTTTGATCTGATTGTCAGTAATCCCCCCTATATTGATGCCGCCGATGAACATCTGCAGCAGGGCGACGTGCGCTTTGAACCGCGCAGCGCGTTAGTGGCGGACGATCAGGGTTTGGCCGATTTACGTTTTATCATTCACACCGCACCGCGCTGGCTGCACGCTGGCGGCTGGCTGTTGCTGGAACATGGCTGGCAGCAAGGTGATGCCGTGCGCGCCATCATGACGCAGCACGGTTATCAGGCGGTGAGCACCGTTGACGATTACGGCGGTAATCCGCGCGTCACACTAGGACAATTTTTTTAATAAGGAATAACGATGGCGAGCTGGTATCCCCTGATTAAACATTTTCACTTGCTGACCGTCGCGCTGACGATTTGTCTGTTTTTGCTGCGCTTCTACTGGCAAACCACCGGCTCAGCGATGCTGCAACGCCGCTGGGTGCGCATTGCGCCGCACGTAAACGACACCTTTTTGCTGTTAAGCGGTGCGCTGCTGGTGATGATTACGCATTTTTATCCTTTCACACCACAAGGAAGCTGGCTGACGGAGAAGCTGTTAGCGGTTATTATCTACATCGCCTTAGGTTCCGTGGCATTGAGCCGTCGCCCACGTAAAATGGGGACACGTTGGATCGCCTTCCTGATTGCAATCGTAGCGTTGCTGTTTGTGATTAAGCTGGCGATGACCAAAATGCCGTTATTGGGGATTGTATGACCTCGCCAGAGCAACTCGATTACAGTAAAACACCGTTGAGTGAAGCGGTGATTGGTGCCACATGCGCCATACGCAATGATTTTTCCGCGCCTTCTGTGCAACAACAGTTGGCGGCGCTGGTAGATGAAGCCCGTGAGTTTGTCAGTAGCGAACAGGACGCCGATTTGCAGCTGGGTAAGCTGCTGGAGCTGTTCTATCGTCAGTGGGGATTTGGCGGCGCCAGCGGCGTCTACAATCTCTCCGACGCGCTGTGGATCGACAAAGTCTTGAAGAGCCGTCAGGGCACGGCGGTGTCGCTGGGCGTGATCCTGCTGCACATCGCCGATGAGCTGGAATTGCCGCTGATGCCGGTGATTTTCCCGACACAGCTGATTCTGCGTGCCGACTGGTTAGATGGCGAAATGTGGCTGATCAACCCGTTCAACGGCGAAACGCTGGATACGCATACGCTGGAAGTGTGGCTGAAAGGCAACATCAGCCCAACCGCCAAGCTGTATAACGACGATCTCGACGAAGCCAAGACCATCAACGTGATGCGCAAGATGCTCGACACCTTGAAATCCGCGCTGATGGAAGAGAAGCAGATGGAGCTGGCGCTGAACGTCAGCAAAGTGCTGCTGCAGATCGATCCTGACGATCCTTACGAGATTCGCGACCGTGGTTTGATTTACGCGCAATTAGAGTGTGAACACATCGCGCTGAATGATTTGACCTATTTCGTTGAACAGTGTCCTGAAGATCCGGTCAGCGAGATGATTAAAGTGCAGATTCACGCAATTGAACAGAAACAGGTAACGCTGCACTAAGCGTTACCCGATAAAAGGAAAGGAAAGGGCATGACACAGAAAGTAGTGAATATCGGCGATATCAAGGTCGCAAACGATCTGCCATTCGTTCTCTTCGGCGGCATGAACGTGCTGGAATCGCGCGATCTCGCCATGCGCATCTGCGAACACTACGTTGAGGTCACCGACAAACTCGGGATCCCTTACGTATTCAAAGCCTCTTTTGATAAAGCGAACCGCTCTTCAATCAAATCTTATCGTGGTCCTGGCCTGGAAGAGGGTATGAAGATTTTCCAGGAGCTGAAGCAGGCTTTCGGCGTGAAAATCATCACCGATGTGCATGAAGCATCGCAGGCGCAGCCGGTGGCTGACGTGGTTGATGTGATTCAGCTGCCGGCTTTCCTCGCTCGTCAGACCGATTTGGTGGAAGCGATGGCGAAAACCGGCGCGGTAATCAACGTCAAGAAGCCCCAGTTTGTTAGCCCAGGCCAGATGGGTAACATCTACGACAAATTCGTCGAAGGCGGCAACGATCAGGTTATCCTGTGCGATCGCGGCAGCAACTTCGGCTATGACAACCTGGTTGTCGATATGCTCGGCTTCAACGTGATGAAGAACGTTACCCAAAATAGCCCAGTGATCTTCGACGTTACTCACGCGCTGCAAACGCGCGATCCGTTCGGCGCTGCGTCTGGCGGTCGTCGTGCGCAGGTCGCCGAGCTGGCGCGTGCCGGCATGGCGGTTGGCATTGCGGGCCTGTTCATCGAAGCGCACCCAGAGCCAAACAGCGCCAAATGCGACGGTCCATCCGCGCTGCCGCTGGATAAGCTGGAACCCTTCCTGGTGCAGATGAAAGCAATCGACGATCTGGTGAAGAGCTTCCCAGAGCTGGATACCAGCAACTGATTGTTTTGAAATGTGAAAAAGGCGCCGATGGCGCCTTTTTTATTGGCTGGTCGCCATAAATGGCGATCCTACAACATGCACGATTTCCGTAAAGTTGGCATTTATGCCGACCGCTAGTCTCACAGCATAATCGTCAACAAATAGCCGGCAAACAGTGCCAGATGCGCGGCACCGTTCAACACGTTGGTGCGGCCCGTTGAGAACGAGATGTGGCAAAGGATCAGCACGGCGCTCATGATCACCATCTGCGGTGGCTCAAGGCCGAACACCAATTGCTGGTCGGTCAGGGTAGCGATGATGGTCACTGCAGGCACCGTCAGTGAAATGGTCGCCAGCACCGAACCGAAGAACAGATTCATAGCACGCTGAACTTGATTCATCAGTACCGCTTTGATTGCACCTAAACCTTCCGGCGACAGGATCAACAGCGCCACCAGGAAGCCGGTGAACTGCGCCGGGGCGTTCAGTTCTGTCAGCAGACTTTCCAGCGGATTGGCGTTCATCTTGGTCACGGTAATCACCGCAATCAGATGCACGATCAGCCATGCGGTGTGCCACAACGAGCTGTGCGCAGAAGGCTTACCGTGGTGCGGATCGTCGCCATCATCTTCATGCTCATAAACGAACAGGCTTTGGTGGGTTTTGGTTTGAATCAGCAGGAATACGCCGTACATGGCCGCAGAAATCGCCGCGATGATCAGCGCCTGCGTAGTCGTGAAGTTACCGCCAGGTAACGCATTGGGGAACACCAGTACCAGAATCGCCAGCGGGAAAATGGCGATCATGTACTGTTTTACGCCCGCCAGATTAACGTACTGCGTGGCAAACTTGCGTCCGCCCAGCAGCAGGGCAAAGCCGACTAAACCGGCGGTCACAATCATGATGATCGAGTAGAGCGTGTCGCGCATTAGCGCGGGCGCGGCATCGCCGGTGGCCATCAGCGCGGAGATCAGACTCACTTCAAGTATGACGACGGAAAGACTGAGAATCAGCGAGCCATAAGGTTCGCCTAAACGGTGTGCCAGAACGTCGGCGTGACGCACCACGCTGAAGGCGCTAAACAGAATGGCAACTAATGCCAACAGGTTGATGCCGATAACCGGCAGAAGCGCTGTCTGGTTGCCGAAGAAGCTCAGCACCGCCAGCGCAGCAACGGGGAAAATCAGTGAGTACTCGGTATGGCGGGTTTTCTCATGTCCAGGCATTTACCATCCTCTCCGGAAAAAGTACAAAGCAGGCAATCATTGCCTGATAAATATAATGAGTTTTCTGACGTAACGCAGTGTAACTTTTCATCAGCTGTGCTGCTGTGACTTTACGCGATTTTACCAAAAGCGTTTATTATGCATAACACGGCAAAAGAGTGTGTTATCGCTGGATTAACGCCTGTATTCATTATGTTGCATGAGTCGCTCACCCAATTAAAGATGAGATTGGTCTGGTTAATCGTCGTATAGGGTGAAGTTTATAGAGGTTTAAACCTGTTTTACGCCATCTTTCAGTGAAAGTACCAGTTTGCGTTTTAACCCAGATGATCCAGACTTAAACTCTGAGTATAAATCCGGAGGAAATATGCCTTATTCATCAAACAAAGAACTGCCAGACAGCGTGCGTCATGTCCTGCCGGCTCACGCACAAACCATCTATCAAAAGGCCTTTAACAGCGCCTGGGACCAATACAAAGATCCCGACGACCGGCGTGGCGATGAGTCGCGCGAAGAGGTGGCACACAAAGTCGCCTGGGCAGCAGTCAAGCATGAGTACTCAAAAGGTGACGATGACAAGTGGCACCCTAAAAACTAGTTTGTTTTGCGGGCCGGTGCGGCCCGCCTCGCACTTTTCCCTTCGCCATTCAAGTTCCTCATCAGGCAGCCGATGCTATTTACACAGAATTTCCCTTTTGTGATCGGGGTCAATCTTGAATGTTTTGTTAAAAATGAATTAATGTCTTCTCTTAAGACGATGCAATGAGCGTCGCCTGTAGACATCAGTTTTGAGGAACCACACCGGCAAGATGTCAGCGTAGTAGAGGAGACCACAGTGTTAACGCGGGAATTTTTGTTAAAAGCAGATTGTAAAACATCGTTTGGCGATATTGATGAAGCGCTGTTCTGGAGCTGTGAAAAGCGTGCGGCATCGCTGTCCGCGACGCTGGCCTGTCGTCCTGACCAAAGCCCGGTGTGGATTTTTGGCTACGGCTCGCTGATGTGGAATCCCATTTTTGAAGCGGCCGAAGTGGCACCGGGTCGTTTAGAGGGCTGGCACCGTGCGTTTTGCCTGCGTCTGATTGCCGGTCGCGGCACCGTAACCGCGCCTGGCCGCATGCTGGCGCTGAAAGAGGGCGGTTCCACCAGCGGACTGGCGTTCCGCTTACCGGAATCGCGTTTGCATGATGAGCTGGAGCTGCTGTGGAAGCGTGAAATGATCACCGGCTGCTATCTGCCAACCTGGTGTGAACTGGAGCTGGAGGATGGACGCAACGTTACCGCGCTGGTGTTTATCATGGATCCGCGTCATCCGCTTTATGAAACCGATTCCTGCCGCAGCACCATTGCGCCGTTGATTGCTCAGGCCAGCGGTCCGCTCGGCACCAACGCACAATACCTCTACGCGCTGGAGCAGGAGCTAGGCAAACGTGGCATGCAGGAAGCGGCATTGACGCGCCTGGCAGCAGATGTCAGAGCGCTGCAGAGTCATTCGGCAGCGCGCTGATACGGATTACTGCGCCGGATTAATCAGCCAGGTTCCCGGCTTATCGATGGTCAGCGATTGGCTATGCACCTGGTTGCCGTTACGCACCTCAATGCGATAGTTCCCCGCCGCCAGATTCAGTGAAGCGAATCCGCTGGAGGAGGGCTTCACATCGCGGGCTTCGCCATTCAGCATCACATTCTCACCCGCCTGCAAACGCAGATAAACCGTCGCCACCGTCGGTGCGCTGCTCGCTACACTGTTGCCTGCTGCGGCAGCAGGCGCAGCGGGCGCGGTGCTGGCGGCAACCGGCGGTGCTTCGCTGTGATGATTCGCTTTCCAAACCACCACCACAACCGCCAGCACCGCAATCGCAGCGGCCACCACTAAACCTGGCGACAAACGACGCACGTTGCGCGGCGTCAAAGGTTCAACGGCGGCAGCGGCATGATTGACGGCCAACACTTGCGGTTCCGGCGTTGCAACACTCGGCTCCACCGGCACAACCGGCTCAGCCACGAGCGGAATAGTGGTGGAGAGCGCTTCGACATCGCTGACCGGCAGATCGATCAAGCTGGCAAAGGCATCAATGCTTTGCGGACGATCTGCTGGCTTCATGGCTAACGCGCAGTCAATAGCGTGCAGCAGCGGCAGCGAATAGCCTTCCGGCTTGCGCTCCACCAGCGGCTGATAGTTATCCTCAATGCAGCGCACCACGCTCACCGGCGGTGCATGGCCGGTGATCAGGTTGTGCAGCACTGCGCCAAGCGCATAGATATCGGTCCACGGACCTTGCTCTATTTCGCCTTCTTCGCTGTACTGCTCAATCGGCGCAAAGCCGGGCTTCAGCATGATCTCGGTTTCATCCGAGAGGTTGCCGATCTCTTTGCGCGCCGAGCCAAAATCAAGCAGCACCGGCAGCTGGTTTTCCTGAATCTGGATGTTATCCAGCGAGATATCGCGATGCAGATAACCGGCGGCGTGGATAGTATCAATGGCGCCAAACAGCGGCGGTAGCAGACGACGGATCCAGTTCTCGTCAATGCTGTCCGGACTGGTGATCTGCCACTCTTTCAGCGTCATGCCGCTGTAATAAAGCGTGCCCATGTAGGCGGTGCCGTTCTCTTCCCAGAAGCGCAACACGTGTAGCAAGCCGGGATGATTGAAGCGTGCCAGCAGGCGCGCCTCCTGAATAAAGCTATTACGACCGGCGGTAAACAGCTTATGGAAACGCTCTCCGCGCAGTTCCAGCGACATATCCGCCGCACGCACCGCCAACGAGACGGGCATGTACTCTTTGATCGCGATGGTGCGTTCCAGCTGATGGTCCCAGGCACGATAAACAATGCCGAAGCCGCCGCCGCCAATCACTTCCTTGATTTCAAATTCATTAAACCGGTAGCCCGCAGGGAGGGCGTTAGGTGTATGGTTTTCGTTTGCCGACATAGTGAACTCTCTGAACACGTCCTGTAGCGCCCCGTCATCACGATGACGGCAGGCAACGACCGCTAATTAATTAATGTTACGCCAGGCACCAATCGCCGGATCGGCGAGATCCGCATGCAGGGTGTCAATCAGTAACACAGTCACTTTTTGCTGTGGCATAAATTGCGGCGACCAAACGCCGCGTAACGTCTCAACCCGCTTTTTCAGCACATCGCTGCCCTGATCGGCAGTTTTGTCCATCTTCACCAGTAGTGTGCCGCTAAAACGCCACACATGCTGTTGTGCATCAAACGGCAGCACTAACCAGCTATCATCGGCATCCGGACGCGTAACAATCATGCGCTGGTTATTCACCGAGACCACTTCCAGCGGCGGACCGCTCATTTTCAAATCTGCAATCGGGTAGCCCTGATAGAAGTTCAGCGCCAGATTATGGGTTTTGCCAGCGCTCATCAGCGTCATTTCGCTCGGGCCTTCCAGCCAGCCTTCGGTGGAGCAGTGCTGATTCGGGTTATCCGGGATAAACAGCGATTCGCCTTTGTCATCCCACCAGGTACGGAAATGGCAGCCGCCCGGCAAGGCAAAGTGCTGCAGCGGCGTGCTATCCGCCGGGCGTGACAAATCGAGCGGCGCGGCGTTGCTGGTGGTGGCGCTGGCGGTGGCATCGTTCAGCACGATCGGGCGCCAGTTCTGTAATTTGGCTGCGCTGCCGTTAGCCAGCACGCTGCCCTCTTTATTGGTCATCTGCCACGGCAGTTCATCCAGCAGGCCGCACTGATTCGCCAGCAGCGTACCGACGCGCGGCAGGAAGCTGGTTAGGATGCTGGAGTCAGTGCTTTTGCCCGAAACGATGCGCAGCGGCAGCGTCTCTTTGCACCAGTCGTTGGGCGCTTTGCTCGCCACGTCATCAATGTAGACTTCTAATGACAGGCTCGGGGAATACACCACGCGGTAATCTTCTGCCTGCGCATTTACGGCCAGCAACAGGGTTGCGAAGCCCGTCAACCACACTTTCATAAGCATCCTTGGATCAATAACGTGACGGCAGAAAACGTGCCGCATCAGCCTGGGAATAAAGCAGCGTCGCTTCCTGCGGTTCGCCAATCCAGACGGCTAGAGCGCTGAGATTGTCGCTTTTAACACTGCGGTTAACGGCTTGTTCCATCAAAGTCAGCCACTCTTCGCAGGCATTCACCATGCGCAGGGCCAGTTCCATTTCGTGGGTGGTGAGATTGAGCCAGAATCCATCGCTGCAAACCAGAAACGCATCGCCATCGGCCAGCGTAATCACCTCGCTAAAAGTGGCCGGACGGGCAGGCTCAACACCGAGCGCATTATAGAGTAAATTACTGTTAATGCCGGTATTTTCATAGCCCGCCTCGCGTAACTGCTGGGCCAGACTGTGGTCACGCGTCACCTGATTTAGCACCCCATGACGGAAGTGATAAACCCGGCTGTCGCCAGCGTGCGCCCACCATGCGCGCTGTTTTTCGCGGTCGATAAACAGCGCGGCGAGCGTGGTGCTCATACGTGAAAAATTCGGATTGTTTCCCTGTGCCTCAATCAGCACCTGCTGGCAGTGTTCAATGGCGGCGCGCGTGCTTTCAGGGGTGAACGTCGCGCTGTGCTGCAGCTGCGTTAGCAGCGTATCGCGCACCAGCTGCGCGGCGATATCACCGCCAGGCAAACCGGCGACGCCGTCACACACCAGAAAACAGGCTTTATGATCGTCCAGCTCGGCGCCGGTACGATCCTGATTTTCGTCGCGCATGCCTTGCTGGCAGCGGCTGGCAAACATCATCTTCATGCGTCTTCGGTCCGCGTTTGAGAATCTTTGTATTGATTCACTTCCATATCATAGGCATGCAGGAAGGCTTCGCCGAACAGCGTATGGAAGTCATCCTCAATTTCGCCAGCGGTACGTTGATAGTGGCGTGAGAAGTAATCCCACAGCGCCGCTTTGCGTCCGGTGCTGAACGCCATTTTGGGCAGCACGCCATCTTTGCGTGCTTCTTCTTCTAAGCGCTGCGGGTTAAATGATTGCAGCATGGCGGCAATAATGGCGCGGATACCGGCAATCATGCCGAGCTGATGCGCCTGCAAATCCACCAGCGCATCGCGCACCGCCGGTTCCGGCGGCATAAAGCCCGGCATCTGGCTTTGATACATCTGCATCAATACGGTTTTACCGGACGGCAGAATTTTGAACGGGTTATTCGCCTCATTGAGGATCATCGTCATGTCGGCTTTCACGCCGCGCTTGAGGATCGAGCGCGAGGAGAGCAGGGCGACGGTACCTTGCGAAAACAGGCTCAGCATGCGACCGGTTACGCGCATCTGCTCTTCGGTGATGGTGGTTTGATGGCCGTTGTTCAGCCCCATCCCTTCCAGCAGCGCGGCAATCAGTTTGTCCTGAGAGACGCCCGGCAACGTGGCGGGCAGCGTCGGCGCATCGCTTTGCGGATCAATCGCCAGACGCGGATCGTTGCGGCGCTCCTGACGCGCAACCGGCTCGGGAATCACCTCCGACTCCTGCATCATACCGAGCGGGTCGTCGCTGCTGTCGGCAAAGAACGCCAGCGGATCGTCCTGGCGGGCTTTCAGGTTGTTAGGATCGCGGACTTCGAGCCCATACTCACCGATTTGCAGCGTGTCGCCATCCTGCAACGCCACTTGCGAGCCGCGTTGCAACGCGACGCCGTTCAATACCACCGACGTGACGCTGCCCTGATTGGTCAGGCGGCACTCGCCCTCCGGCGAAAGATGCACCAGCGCCTGCAGACGCGATATGGCGCGCGATTCGTCAGGCAGCACCAGATCGTTATCCTGACTGCGGCCGATGGTGCCGCCGGGCGGTTTAAAGGCTACCGTCTTGGCGGGCACATCCGTATTGCACTGCACAATGGTAAATTGCATGAGTCATCCCGTTAACAAGGCAAACGCCACGGCCTATTCAAACATCGGTGGATAGAGGCCGTTGCGGCCCGGCTGTGCACCAGACGCCGGGTTAAACAATAATGAAAAAAGTTGCGCAGTCAGCGGGCCACTGTGTTTATGGGTGGCATGGCTAAAACCGTCACTGCGATTACTCCACCAGTAGCTCATGTGCTGCTGCGGATCGAATCTGTCAGCCACTTCACGCCAGCTCAGCGTGCAGGGTAAATCATCAAAACCAATCACATCCATGATGTCGCTGCGCTGCGTATCCGGCACCAGCAGCGGTGACAGGCGCTGCATCTGCTGCTCCAGCGCATCGGGATTGAGCCGATCGCGCACCGCGTGCAGCAGCAGCGCGCCCAGTTCCTGGAACCAGTCACCGGACATCGCCAGCTGCGCGCTGTGCCAGTGGCTCAGCGGGAAGCTGCGCAGCGCCAGTAGCGGCCAGCTGCGGCCCACGCGATCGCAAGACGGCAGCAGGCAGCCCATCTGCACCTGCTGACGCAGCGGCGAAAGCGGTAACACAAAATTCCACACCGGCGCACGTAAAAACTGTGCGGTGCTGGCATCGGCTTGCTGATGCCAGTGCAGTAATCCTTGCTGAAACCAGTGGCTCCACGGCGTCACGGTATTTTCGCTCAGACGCTGGCGCAAAAAATCGCCGGTGGCCGGTAACTTGCCGTACCAGCCCGGCGCAGTGTGTGTCGGCATGATTACCTCACCATTACTCACTGTGTCTGGTCAATCGCTGCGAAACAACGTGCGGTGCAATCGCCAGCGTGTTGCTGCTGTCACCGGCATTTTTCAGATTCTCCGCAAGCTTGCGCATCATCAACGCATTGTCACGCGCATACGGCGAAGACTGAATTTGCTGATCCAGCAGCTGGCTCAGATGCCAGTCGAGCTGCTGCAAATCGCGCGCGCTGACATCATCCGGCAGCGTGCGCTGCAGGTTTTGCATCAGCCAGCCACGCAGAAACTCGCCGTCATAATTGCGCGGCTGATAGAGCATCTGATAGGCCCGCAGCGCATTGCGACTGTACTCGTTATCGGTGCCCGGATCGTCACGCAGCAAATTGGTGATCTGCTGCGCCACGCGCGGCAGCAGTAAAGACTTAAGCGCATTTTGATAAAGCGCCCACGCCGCATCGCTGACCTGATTGCCGCGATACAGCCCAACGCGCATGGTAAGCGGTGGATTGTCGAGGGAAAAACGCTCGGAGAGCGGCAGTTTCACCAGGCTATTTAAGAAGGGTAGCAGATCAAAAATATTATCGGCGGGCTGATGGATCACCTGCTGACTCTGGGTGGTGATCGGCGCGAGGCGTTCGGCAACCTGGTCCAGATAACGCTGATTCTGAATATAGCTGGTGAGCCACAAACAGGAGAGCAGCAGCAGTGCGCCGGTCAGCACGCCATAACCGATCCAGTGGAACAAGCGGTTGCGGTATTCCCAATGGCGATTGCTGCCCGCCAGGCCGCTCTCGCGGAACACTAAATCGCTCAGCAAATCGCGGATAAAGAAACTCTGTCCTTTGTTGCCGGGGATCGGACTGCTGCGATCGACGCTATTCCACGCCGCGAGGCTGCTTTCACCGGTATGCGGCAGCTGCAGCTTGCGGTTCAGCTCGCCCATGATGCGGTCAAACGGTAAACCTTCCTGCGTGCCGCTGGTGAAGAACAGGCCGCGCGCCGACCAGGCGATCGGCTCCTGATGGCTGGAAAACACCACATCGAGATACTCATTCAGCAGCGGACGCAACGAACTGAACTCTTGCGGGAACAGGAAGCTGTCGGCGCGCTGGGTGAGATCGCGCTCGCCGGCCATGACGTCGGCCAGCTGCTGCTGTAAACGCTGTTCTAAGTGCTGATATTGCTGGCTGAAGCTGCGGTGCCAGTCGTCTTTATGCGGTTTGCCCGGTTCCCACGGGAAAGTGAAGCCCCAAATCGCATCGCGCTGCGGCTTGCTGAGCGTGCCGTAAAAACTCATAAACCCTTTCAGCAGGTCGGTTTTGGTCACCATCACATACACCGGGAAGTGAATGCCGGTGTGCTGATGCAGCTCCGCCATGCGTTCACGTAGCGCGCTGGCCTGCGCATGGCGCGCTTCGGCTGAATCGGTCAGCAGATCGGAGACGCTGATGGTCATGATCACGCCGTTGATCGGCTGACGGGTGCGATAGCGCTTTAGCAGATTGATAAAACTGTGCCACTCCGCGCCATCGCGCGCGCGTTGGCTCTCCTGCAGCGCGTAACGTCCGGCGGTATCGATCAGCACTGCACTGTCGGTGAACCACCAATCGCAGTGGCGCGTGCCGCCCACGCCGCGAATTGCCGCTTTGCCGAGGCTGTCGGTGAGCGGGAATTGCAGGCCAGCGTTAAGTAGCGCGGTAGTTTTACCGGCGCCCGGCGCGCCAATCATCACGTACCACGGCAGCTGATAAAGGTAGTGACTTTGAAAACGTGCCAGCCAGCTCTGCTGATGACGACGACCAAACTGGGTGCGCTTTAAACGCAGCGCTGCTTCACTGAAGCGCTGCGCCAGCAGGGTTTCGGTGGCCTGACGATCGGATAACTCTTCCTGGCTCATCTGCTGCAGACGGTTGAGCAACTTGCTATTAAACCAGCCGCGCCACAGTGCAGGAATAAACTGGAACAGCAGCCAGAGCAGATAGAGCAGACCCACCGCTAACTGGCGCGGCAATACCGGCTCGAGCGGGCGCGTATCGCCCCAGCTCCACAGCGGTCCGAGCATCCACAGCACGCAGCTCAATGCCGTGACGCCAATCAGGCTCCACAGCAGGCGATGGGTTAACAGATGTTGCAGTGATGCGCGCATCATTGGCCTCCCTGATGATTGCCGAGGGTTTCCGGTGTCACAAACAGGGTGATTTCCACCCGACGATTGCGGGCGCGGTTTTCATTACTGTCGTTCGGCAGCAGCGGATTGCTGTCGCCGCGACCTTCCGCTTTCACGCTGTGACCTTCCGCGAGCTGCGGATTAAGCAGCTGCATGATGGCGCGTGCGCGCGCAGAGGAGAATTCGTAGCTGGAGGCGAAACGGCCATCGACCGGGCTGTTATCGGTATACACCGACACCAACACCGTGCCTTTAACGGTTTTCATTGCGCTGGCGACATGCGCCAGCAGCGCCCGTCCCACCTGATTCACCACCGTGCCGTCGCTGGAGAACAGTTTGTCAGCGGGGATGATCACTTTGCTGCCGAACGCGCCGTCGCTCACTTCCAGCTGTCCGGCGGCAATCACATCATTCAGACGTTGATGCAGATCGAGCAGCGCTTGAGGGGACGTGGGGCGACGTCCTGGCGTGATTTGTGGCAGCGGGGTTTGATAGATGGTGCGCAGCAGCGGTTCGGCGGCGTTGCCGAGTCGCCAGTTCAGCCCGCTGTAAATCAGGCTCGCCACCAGAGTGGCCAGGGTAACGCAGGCCCAAAGCGGCACCATCGGACGCGTCAGGGTGCTGACCAGCGGATGCACTTCCACCAGCGGCACCGCCGGATTGGCGCTTGCCGGGCGATGTTCCGTAATGAGTTGTGCCAGGCGTTTGCGGATGGCTTCACACTGCGCGCGGCCGCTGTCACTGCCGCGATAACGGCCTTCATAACCAAGCAGCAGGCAATAGTGGATCAGTTCCAGCAGCCACAGATGCTGCTGCGGGCTTTGCGATACGCGCGACAACAGCTGGAAAACTTTCTCTCCGCCCCAGCTTTCATTGTGAAAGGTGACCAGCATGCCGTTGCCGGACCACACGCCGCGCGTGCCCCACGGCGTTTGCGCTGCGGCTTCATCCAGTACGCTGCACAGGCAGTAGCGCGCGCCGATAATCATCTCAAAAGGTAAGCCCGCTTGTTTACAGCGTTGTTCGAATTGGCGGATCTCTTCGATCAGTAACTGGCGCAATCCGGCAGGATCGTCATGTGTCGCGGCCTGCCGTATACGTACCACGGCATTCAGGATGGGTGCTGCGGCATTAAGCAAAAGGTTATCATTGCCCGCGACAATGCCATCGCGAGCAAGGGAATCCTGAGTCATTAAATCTTGGTTATCCAGGCAAGGGCGAAAATCACAGCCCGCAGAGCAAACGCTTCTGCGGGCATTGTGCGCCGGATTGCATTATCAGTCTAAAATCCAGGTCGCGGTATCGTTAGTGCGACAAGCCTTGCTGGCGCCGCCAACGGCCACACAAACCTGTTTGCTGTTGCGGCGGGGGCGCGGACGATCGCTTCGAATGGTCGCGTCGTAACGGCTGCTCTCCACGCCCGCTTTCGGCGGAATATAGCCAATTAACTGGCCGTTAGGCTCATCAGCCACTGCCAGCCAGCTGTGTTCAACACGGCCGAGCACTTCAAACGGTTTGGCGTTATCAAGATAGCGCACTACTTTGCCACCATAATCAGGCGTGGTCATTACCGAGGCAGCATACAGCGCGCGATAACTCTCATTGACCGGCGTGAATTCGCCAGGTGCTGCCACCGCATGACGATGGACCAGTTGGACGCCATTCACTTCACTGGTTACCAGCGTGTCATCTGTAACGGGTGGCGGTGGCGCTTTGCAAGCAGCCAGACTTAATACCGCCAGCAACACAAGCACGAGACTCTTATTCACCATGATCCTCAAATTCCATCAGATTAGCTGCAGAGTAATCTGCGGCACGGGCCGTTAAGGCAGGCAGATTAAGCAGCGAGAAAGCCATCAAAAAAACAGACAGATTACAGAAAGATAGTGCTGAACTAAGTCTACCTAAGACTTTTGAGAATTCAAACCATTGCACCATGAGAAATCCCGTGCTAGCGGGCGAAAAAGCAGCGCAGGCCGATGATATAAAACACATAGTCACGGTGATAGATAAGCTGAGTTAATTTATTCGCTGCAGTTAACGATGCGAGGCAGCGCAACGGCATTTGGTCGCTGTTAGTACCAAACGAAAATGGTAAATAAGATTAATCTATTTGTATGAAGCAAAAAAGATTGCCTTGCGAAACAATTTTCTCAATTTCGGAATTTCCGGGCCCAATTCTGCCACGTTTAAACGCAGCACGGCATGGCTTTTGCTTGACCCTCTGTTTACACCGCTAAACCGCTGGAGAAAGCAATGAATCGGGCTTTGAACTATCTACGTGCTAGCCGCGCCAGCGAGATTGCGAGCCTGCAACGGTTGCTGCGGACCGGCGAACAGATTACCGCCATCAGTGAATTGATCCATGTGCTGCAGCGTGAACGTGGAGCCAGCAATATCTGGCTGTGCTCGGCTGGTCGACTGTTTGGTGAAGAGCTAGCACAGCGCGCTGCGGAGGTAGAACTGCGCGAACAGCGTGCAATGGCGGTGCTGCCGGAAGCAGAGGCGCAGCCCGGCTATAGCCGATTTTGCATGCTGATCGCGACTGCGCTTCAGGCGCTGGACAGTCTGCCGGCGCTGCGTCAGCAAGTACACAGCCGCACCGTGACGCAGGCGCAGGCGATGGATGCGTTTAATCACATCATCTGCACCTTACTCAATCTGGTATTTGAAGCGGCGGATACCGCCAGTGAGCCGGACATCTCGCGTGCGTTAATCGCGCTATTTAGCTTTATGCAAGGCAAAGAGCTGGCCGGACAGGAGCGCGCCACCGGTTCGGCGGGATTCGCTGCCGGTGAATTTACCGAGACGCAACGGCAGCGCATTCAGGTGTTGATCGCTGCGCAGGAGCAAAGCTTTGCGACTTTCAGCCAATTTTCTGATGCGGAAAATCTACAACGCTGGCAGGCGATAGCCGATGCCGGCAGCCAAATTGAGCGGCTAAGACGCATCGCCTGCACCGGCGCACAGTGCGGTGAAAATGGCGTGTTGCAGTGGTTTAGTCTGCTCAGTTCGCGTCTCGATCAGATGAAACAGATTGAAGATACGCTGTGCGCCACGCTGATGAATCGCTGTCAGTGTGCGATTGCGGCTGCCCAGCACAGTGAATCTCCGCCGATAGCCATCGGAGAAGAGGCCAGTTTCTCGCTTTATATCGCGGGTGCCAGCTGGCTGTCAGGCGTTGAAACCACGCTGGACAGCAATGGCCTCGCGCCCCAGCTCGGGCGTTCGGTGCTGGCGTTGATCCGTGAGCAGTCGCAGCGTCTGCAGACGCAGGCCGATGAACTCGCCTCGATGCGCGCGTCACTGGATGAACGCAAAATTATCGATCAGGCGAAAAGCTGGTTGATGCAGCAGCACGGTTTCAGCGAGCAGGATGCGTGGCAGGCGCTGCGTAAGAGCGCCATGAACCAGAACAAACGGGTGCTGGAAATAGCCCTGGCGGTGCTGGCGGTTGCCGCCACGCTCAAGGCATAACTCGAAGGAGGTAGCTGCACAAACCCTGTGCGTAGAGTGCGTCAGCGCAGTGCAAAAACGACGCATCATCAGCGCATTTATAGCGCCAGCCTTGATAAAACGGCCTGATATTTTTGGCACAGGTTTTGCAATACCTTACAGACATTGCGCATTTGTTTCGCCAACGGCGGTGAAGCGAGTGCTTTGGATAAAGGCGTCCGGCCCCATGTTTTTGCGACATGCGGGAGGACGCCTTTTTTTATTCTTTTTTTCAGGATGCGCATGATGAGCAAAACGCGGTTCACATTGTCACGACGTCAATTTCTCCTGGGTAGCGCGGCGGTCGGTGGCAGCTATCTACTGCCGGGATTACGCAATGCGGTATGGGCTGCCGGTTCCGATGCGCCCGAAAAGAGCAACATTCGCGTCGGCTTTATTCCGCTCACCGACTGCGCGCCGGTGGTGATGGCGTCAGTAAAAGGCTTCGATAAAAAATACGGTCTGACGCTGCAACCGAGTAAAGAAGCCAGCTGGGCGGCGGTGCGCGACAAGCTCACCGCTGGCGAATTGGATGCCGCGCACGCGTTGTACGGCATGATTTATGGTCTGCAGTTGGGCATTGCCGGGCCTCAGCATGAGATGGCTAACCTGATGACGCTCAACAACAACGGGCAGGCCATCACCCTGGCGAATCAGCTTAAAGATCAGAAAGTTACTGATGCGGCCAGCCTGCAAAAATTAATCGCCAGCCAAGCCAAAGGCAGCTTTACCTTCGCGCATACCTTCCCAACCAGTACACACGCCATGTGGCTCTATTACTGGCTGGCCAACGCCGGTATCGACCCGTTTGAGGATGTGCGCACCGTGGTGGTCCCGCCACCGCAAATGGTGATGAACATGAAGATGGGCAACATGAGTGGCTTCTGCGTTGGCGAGCCGTGGAACCAGCGTGCTATCAGCGACAACATCGGTTTTACCGCCACCACCACACAGCAAATTTGGCCGGATCATCCGGAAAAAATTCTCGCCACGCGCGCCGCCTGGGTGCAAGAGAACCCCAATACCGCCCGTGCGCTGACCGCCGCAGTGCTGGAAGCCGCGCGCTGGATCGATGCCTCCGACGCTAACCGCAAAGAGACCGCGCAGGTGCTGGCCGGACGCGCGTGGATCAACACCAAAGTGGAAACGCTGGAAGGGCGCATGCTCGGTCAGTACGAAAATGGCCTCGGTCAGCGCTGGCAGGACGCGCACGGTATGCGCTTCTTCCGCGACGGTGAAGTGAGCTTCCCGTGGATTTCCGACGGCATGTGGTTCCTGACGCAGATGAAGCGCTGGGGCATGGTGCAAACCGCGCCTGATTATGCAGCAGTGGCGCGTCAGATCAACCGTATTGATATCTACAAACAGGCCGCCAGCGCGGTGGGCGGCATTAGCGTCCCAGCCGGCGAGATGCGCAGCAGCACACTGTTCGACGGCAAAGTATGGGACGGCAGCAATCCCGCCGCTTATGCCGACAGTTTTGCCCTTAAACGCCGTTAAGTGAGGTCATGATGAAATCTGAAGCACGCTCGCTCAATACCGCGCCGATCGCCGCGCCACCGGCGCAGGTGATTGCACTCAAGGTAACGCCCGCACCGCGTCGGGGTCAACGCTGGCTCCGTCCCCTGCTGCAGCGGCTAATCCCCGCCAGTTGCGGCCTGATTCTGCTGCTGTTTGTCTGGCAACTGGCTTCAATGTCCAGTAAAGGCTTCCCCACGCCATATGCCACCTGGCAAGCCGCCGTCACGCTGTTTGCCGATCCGTTTTACAACAACGGGCCCAACGATCAGGGCATCGGCTGGAACGTGGTCGCCTCGCTGCAGCGGGTGGCAATCGGCTTTGGTCTGGCGGCGCTGGTGGGCGTTCCCGCCGGATTCCTGATTGGCCGTTTTACCTTTATCGCGCACATGCTCAACCCGATCATCGCGTTGCTGCGTCCGGTCAGTCCACTTGCCTGGTTGCCGATTGGCCTGCTGCTGTTCCAGCGCGCTGAACCGGCATCAAGCTGGACCATTTTCATCTGCTCCATCTGGCCGATGGTGATCAACACCGCCGAAGGCGTACAGCGAATTCCGCAGGATTATCTCAATGTGGCGCGCGTGCTGCGGCTCAATGAGTGGACAGTGATGCGCCGCATTCTGTTCCCGGCGGTGCTGCCTGCAGTGTTAACCGGTATGCGTTTATCGATGGGCATCGCATGGCTGGTGATTGTCGCTGCGGAAATGCTAACCGGTGGGCTCGGTATCGGTTTCTGGATTTGGAACGAGTGGAACAACCTCAATGTGGAAAACATCCTGATTGCCATCGTGGTGATTGGCGTGGTCGGTTTACTGCTCGAACAGGCGCTGATGTTACTGGCACGCCGCTTTAGCTGGGAAAAATAAGGAGCCGATGATGAATCCAATTATTCGCGTACAGCAGGTCAGCCAGCGCTTCAATACCGCAGGCGGCGAGTTCCTCGCCCTCGATAACGTCAGTTTTGATATCCACGAAGGTGAAACCCTCAGCCTGATTGGTCACTCCGGCTGCGGAAAGTCCACGCTTCTCAATTTGATAGCCGGGCTGACGCAGCCGAGTAGCGGCGTGTTGCTGTGTGACAACCGCGAAATCAGCGGTCCCGGTCCGGAGCGTGCGGTGGTGTTCCAGAACCATTCGTTGCTGCCGTGGCTGACCGCCTACCAAAACGTGGAGCTGGCGGTGCAGCAAGTGTTCAAAGGAAAAATGAGCAAAAGAGAGATGAGCGAGTGGATCGAACACAACCTCAATCGCGTGCAGATGAGTCACGCGCTGCATAAGCGTCCGTCGGAGATCTCCGGCGGCATGAAGCAGCGTGTCGGGATTGCGCGTGCGCTGGCCATGCAGCCGCGTGTGCTGCTGCTGGATGAACCGTTCGGTGCGCTGGATGCGCTAACGCGCGCTCATCTGCAAGACAGCGTGATGCGCATCCAGCAGGAGCTCAATACCACCATTGTGCTGATTACGCACGATGTCGATGAGGCGGTGTTGCTGTCAGATCGCGTGTTGATGATGACCAACGGCCCCGCCGCGCAGGTCGGTGGCATTCTCAACATCGACCTGCCGCGTCCACGTTCACGGGTAGCGTTAGCCGACGAGCCGCGCTATCACCAGCTGCGTCAGCGGATTCTGCATTTCCTGTATGAAAAGCAAACGGCTGTGGCGTAAGGGGACAACCATGGTGCAGCGACTGGTAGTGATCGGAAACGGCATGGCGGCGATGCGCATGGTGGAAACCTTGCTGCAACGTGCGCCGGGTCGCTACGCCATCACGGTGATTGGCCGTGAGCCGCACGGCAATTACAACCGGGTGCTGCTGTCGCCGGTGCTGGCGGGCGAAAAAGCCTTTGCTGACACGGTGCTCCACGAACCCGCATGGTATGCGGCACATCAGGTGCAGTTGCTGATGGGGGAAGAGGCGCTGCAGGTAGATATCCCTACGCGCACAGTACAAACCGACCAGCGCACACTGCACTGGGACAAGCTGGTGTTCGCCTGCGGTTCGAGGCCGCGCATGCCGGATCTGCCCGGCATCCATCGCCCACAGGTGCAGGGTTTCCGCACGGTACGAGACGTGGAGGCCATGCTCGCGCAGCAAGGTCCGGTGGTGCTGCTGGGCGGCGGATTGATTGGCGTGGAAGCCGCAGCGGCGCTGCGTCAGCGTGGACGTGACGTCACGCTGCTGCATCATCGTCCGTGGCTGCTTGATCGCCAGCTGGATGCCAAAGCGGGTGCGCTGTTGCAGCAGCATCTGGCACAGCGCGGTATTCGCTGTCGGCTCGGCGTCACTTTGCAGGCCATTGACGCCGAAAGCGTCACGCTCGGCGATGGGGCGGTTATCGCAGCGGAACAGGTGGTGATCGCCATCGGCGTGCTGCCGGAGATCGCGCTGGCGCAGGCGGCGGGCGTGCCTTGCCAGCGCGGCATTCTGGTTAACCGTCAACTGCAAACCGCGCTTCCGCATGTGTATGCGCTGGGTGAGTGCTGCGAAATCAGCGGCGAAACCTTTGGCTTGATTGCGCCTTGTCTGACGCAGGCCGCCGTGCTGGCAGCACAACTGGCGGGTGAACCCGTGGCCGACTTTCACTATCAGGAAAACGGTACGCGGCTGAAAGTCAGCGGCATTGAGATGTTCAGTGCGGGCGATATCAGCGAAGGCGACGCCATCAGCAGCTTTGACCCGCTGCACCAGCACTATCGCCGACTGTTTTTGCGCAATGGCGCACTGCGCGGCGTGCTGCTGTTTGGCGACAGCCAGGCGGCAGGCACGCTGCTACCACAACTTCAACAGGCCGCGCAGGTGGGCATTAACGCACTGTTCGGTCTTGACGACAACACAACGCAGCCAAGCGCTGCAGGAAGCCAGATGATGAGCAAACCTCTTCTCGCCGTGGTTGGACATGGCATGGTCAGCCACCATTTTCTCGAACAGCTGGTGAGTCGTGAACTGCATCAGCACTATCACATCGTGGTATACGGCGATGAGCCGCAGATGGCCTACGATCGCGTGCATCTTACCGAATACTTCAACGGTAAAAGCGCGGATGATTTGTCACTGGTCTGCGATAACTTCTTTCAGCAACACGGCATCGAACTGCGCAGCGGTTGTGAAGTGGTGGCAATTGACAGTGCAAAACGCAGCCTGCGTGATGCCAGCGGCGCGGAATTGACCTGGGATAAACTGGTGCTGGCGACCGGCTCGGTGCCGTTTGTACCGCCGGTTCCCGGCCACGATCACGCGCGTTGTTTTGTATACCGCACACTGGCCGATCTGGATGCGATTGCTGACTGTGCCCGTAATGCGACGCGCGGGGTGGTGATTGGAGGCGGGCTGCTCGGACTGGAAGCCGCCAACGCATTGAAACAGCTCGGTCTGGAAACCCATGTGGTGGAGTTCGCGCCGCGTCTGATGGCGGTGCAATTGGATGACGGCGGCGCGCAGATGCTGCGCGGCAAAATCAGCGCGCTGGGCGTTCAAGTTCATACCAGCAAGCAAACTGAAGCGATTGAGAGTCTGCCGGATGGCAGCCTGCAGCTGCGTTTTGCCGATGGCAGCCTGCTGGCAACGGACCTGCTGGTATTTTCAGCGGGTATTCGTCCGCGTGATGCACTGGCGCGCGCCGCCGGTCTGCAACTGGGTGAACGCGGCGGCATTCTGATCAACGACGCTTGCGCCACCAGCGCCGCAGATGTCTATGCGATTGGTGAATGCGCGCTGTGGCAAGGGCAAATTTTCGGTTTGGTTGCGCCGGGATATCAAATGGCGCGCGTACTGGCGGCGCAGCTGGCGCAGGAAGAACTGGCGTTCAGCGGTGCCGACATGAGCACGAAACTGAAACTGCTCGGCGTGGAAGTGGCGTCATTTGGCGATGCGCACGGGCGCACCGCTGACAGCCAAAGTTATCAGTGGATCGATAATCCAAAGGGCATCTACAAAAAACTGGTGGTGTGCAAAGATCGCAAAACGCTGCTTGGCGGCGTGCTGGTGGGCGACAGCGCAGATTACGCCAGCCTGCTGCAGATGATGCTGAATCAGTTACCGTTACCAGAAGAGCCGGAAAGCCTGATTTTGCCCCAGTTAGCGGGTGCGCCGGCTAAAGCGCTGGGTGTCGCGGCGTTGCCAGACAGCGCGCAAATCTGCTCGTGCCATAACGTCAGCAAGGCGGACATTTGCGGGGCAGTGCAGGGCGGCTGCGGTGACATGGCGGCGATCAAAAGCTGCACCAAAGCGGCAACCGGCTGCGGTGGGTGTAGCGCATTAGTCAAACAGGTGATGGAGTTCCAGCTCGCCAGTCAGGGCGTGGAAGTGAAGAAGGATATCTGCGAACACTTTGCCTACTCGCGTCAGGAGCTTTATCACCTGATCAGCGTCGGCAACATCAGCACCTTCGAGCAGCTATTACAGCTCAACGGGCGCGGACAGGGCTGTGAAGTGTGCAAGCCGCTGGTGGGATCATTGCTGGCATCATGCTGGAATGACTACTTACTGAAGCCCGAACATCTGCCGCTGCAGGATACCAACGATCGCTACTTCGCCAACATCCAGAAAGATGGCACCTATTCGGTGGTACCGCGTGTGCCAGCCGGTGAAATTACGCCGCAAGGGCTAATTGCGATTGGTGAAGTAGCCGCTCGTTACGATCTCTACACCAAAATCACCGGCGGTCAGCGCATCGATCTGTTCGGTGCGCGGCTCGATCAGTTACCGGATATCTGGGAACACTTAATCGCGGCGGGTTTTGAAACCGGTCACGCTTATGGCAAATCGCTGCGCACGGTAAAATCCTGCGTGGGGTCAACCTGGTGCCGTTACGGCGTGCAGGATTCTACCGCCTTCGCCATCGCATTAGAGAATCGCTACAAAGGGCTGCGCGCCCCGCACAAAATTAAAATGGCGGTTTCCGGCTGCACGCGTGAATGCGCTGAAGCGCAGAGCAAGGACATTGGCGTAATCGCCACGGAAAAAGGCTGGAACCTGTATGTCTGCGGCAACGGCGGGATGAAACCGCGTCATGCCGATTTGTTCGCCAGCGATCTCGATGATGAAACGCTGCTGCGCTACGTTGACCGCATCTTGATGTTCTATGTGCGCACCGCCGATCGTCTGCAGCGCACCAGCGTGTGGATGGATAACATGGAAGGCGGACTCGACTACCTGCGTCAGGTGGTGATCGAAGATTCACTCGGTATAGCCGTGCAACTGGAGCAGGAGATGCAGCGCGTGGTGGAGCGCTATCAGTGCGAATGGCACAGCACGCTGCAGGATCCTTCGCGTCGCGCCTTGTTTACCGCCACCGTCAACAGCGAGCAGCCTGACGAGACGCTCAACTATGTGCAGGTGCGCGGTCAGCGTCAGCCCGCGACGGCGGACAGCATTCCCGTTACCACGTTGCCGGCAGAACCCTGGAGTGCCATTTGCCTTGTCGACGCTATCCCGCCGTCTGCGGGCATGGGTGCGCGGTTAGGCGGTCAGCGTGTGGCCTTGTTCCGCTTGGGCGAGGCGATTTATGCGCTGGAAGATATTGAGCCCGGCACGCAAGCCAGCGTGCTGTCGCGTGGCATTCTCGGCGACGTAGCGGGCGAGCCGGTGGTGATATCACCGCTCTACAAGCAGCGCGTGCGGCTGCGCGACGGACAAAGTCTCGATAACGCCGAGCATCAGCTGCGCTGCTGGCCGGTGCGCGTGGAGGGCGGCAAAGTGTGGCTCGGGCATCAGCCGATTATTGCGCTGGCGGCGGCCTCATGAAAACCACCTGTCCGTACTGCGGCGTGGGCTGTGGCGTGGAGGTGAAAGCCCTCGATGCGCCGGTGAGCGGCGACCGCCAGCATCCGGCTAATTTCGGTCGGCTGTGCGTCAAAGGTTCAGCGCTGGGCGAGACCCTGATGCATGACGGTCGTTTGCTCTGGCCGCAGATTGATGGTCAGCGCGTCAGTATCGATGCCGCACTGGACCATGTGGCGGCGAGTTTCCGGCGCATCATCGATCAACATGGCCCGCAGGCGGTGGCCTTTTACGGCTCCGGTCAACTGCTAACGGAGGATTATTACACCGCCAATAAGCTGATGAAGGGCTTTATTGGCTCTGCCAACATCGATACCAATTCACGGCTGTGTATGGCTTCGGCGGTGGTGGGTTACAAACGCGCTTTCGGTGCCGATGCGGTGCCGTGCTGCTATGACGATCTTGAACAAGCCGATGTTGTGGTGTTAGTCGGCTCCAACGCGGCATGGGCGCATCCAGTGGCGTGGCAGCGGCTGGTGCAGGCCAAAGCCGAACGCCCTGAGATGCAGCTGGTGGTGATCGATCCGCGTCGTACTGCCAGCTGTGACCTTGCTGATGTTCATCTGGCGCTGCAACCGGGATCTGATAGCGCGCTGTTTGCCGGGCTGCTGAACTGGCTGGCGCACCATGCGGGTATCGATGCCAGTATGTTGCCGCATCTGGCCAATGTGGAAGCGACCTTAGCCGCCTGTGAGGCGTGGGATGTGGCGACGGTCGCCGCTGCCTGCCAGCTGAGTGAGCATGACATTGTGGCATTTTGGCAGCTGTTCGCAGCGCAGCCGCGCGTGCTGACGCTGTGGTGCATGGGCATCAATCAGTCACAAACCGGCAGCGATAACAACAACGCCATCCTCAATGCGCATCTGCTCAGCGGCAAAATCGGCCGTGCGGGCTGCGGACCGTTTTCGCTGACCGGACAGCCCAACGCCATGGGCGGCCGTGAAGTGGGCGGCTTAGCCAATCAGCTGGCGGCGCACATGGGCTTTAGCGCAGCAGAGGTTGATCGTGTTGCGCGCTTTTGGCGGAGCGATCGTGTTGCGCAGCAGCCGGGACTGACGGCAGTTTATCTGTTCAATGCCATCGAACGCGGCGACGTCAAGGCAGTGTGGATCATGGGTACCAATCCTGCCGTTTCGATGCCGGAAGGTAACCGCGTGGCGCACGCGCTGGCGAAATGCGAGCTGGTGGTGGTGTCGGAAGTCAGCGCCCACAGCGACACGGCACAATTTGCTGATGTGCTACTGCCGGCGCAGGCATGGGGCGAGAAAAACGGCACCGTGACCAATTCGGAGCGGCGTATCTCACGCCAGCGCAGTTTTATTGCGCCAGCCGGTGAGGCCAAAGCGGATTGGTGGCTGCTGGCGCAGGTGGCGCAGCGACTCGGTTTTGGCGCGGCCTTTGCCTGGCAGCATCCAGGCGAGATTTTCGCCGAGCATGCCGCGCTGTCTGGTTTTGAGAATCGCGGCACGCGCGCCTTTGATATCAGCGCGCTGGCAACCATCACGCGTGAGCAATATGACCAGTTAGCCCCGGTGCAGTGGCCGATCACTGCCGCGTCACCCAACGGCACCGCGCGGCTGTTTGCCGATCGCCGCTTTTACCATGCCGATGGAAAAGCGCGTCTGCTGCCGCCCGCGATACCGGTTAAAACCCTCATGACCACTGATTATCCGCTGCTGATGAATACCGGCCGCATCCGCGATCAGTGGCACACCATGACGCGCACCGGCAACGTGCCGCGACTGATGCAGCATTACGATGAACCCTTTGTCGCGCTAAATCCGCTGGATGCGGCGGCGTACGGCTTGAGCCACGGCGATGTGACGCGCGTGCAGTCGGCGCTGGGCTGGTGCAGCGGACGCGTCACCCTCGACAGCGGCCTGCAGCGTGGGCAAATCTTTGTGCCGATGCACTGGACAAGACAGTTCAGCGGGCAGGCCAACGTCGATGGATTAGTCGCGGCCAGCTGTTGTCCCGATTCCGCTCAGCCAGCGTTAAAACAAACGGCGGTGCGCTTGCAACTACTGCGTCCAGCGTGGCAAGGCTGGCTGTGGCTGCCGGACATCATCACGCCGCCTGCACTACTCTACTGGTCGCGAGCCCCACAGCCCGGCGTGCAGCGCTATGTGCTGGCGGGCAGCGCTCATGCTGGCGAATGGCTGATGCAACTGCCGGGCATGTCCGCATTGCAATGGCAGCAGGCGCAGGCGGGACAGCAATTGCACTGGCTTGGCTGGCGCGAGGGCAAGTTGGCATGCGCCTTTTATGCCGCGCCCTGGCTACCAGACATCGATCACCCATTTATCGCGCGGGCCTTCAGCCAGCCGCCCGATTTGCCGCAGCAGCGACATGCGCTGTTGGGCGGGCGACCGGCGCAGGGCGGCAGCCACGGACGTACCCTTTGCAGCTGCTTTGGCGTCGGTGAAGTGGCGATTCGCCGGGCCATCGCTGAGGGCTGTGATTCCCCGGCAGCGCTCGGCGCGGTGTTGAAATGCGGCACCAACTGTGGCTCCTGTATCCCGGAGCTCAAACAACTGCTCTCATCTCTGCGCGTGGCGCAGTAACGGAAAACATCATGACGCAAGCCAGTGAATCCCTCGACAAGCTGTTTAATCCGCGTGACGGCGAACACGCGCAAGGTGGCGTCTGGCTGGTTGGGGCTGGGCCGGGAGACGTAGAACTGCTCACCTTAAAAGCATGGAGGCTGATCAACAGCGCCGACGTTGTGGTGTATGACCGGTTGGTGAGCGAGGCGATCATGGCGGAAGTGCCGCCGGAGACGCTGGCGATTGATGTCGGCAAGAAGCCCGGCAGCCACGGGTTAAAGCAGGTGCAAACTAATCAGCTGCTGGTGGATTTAGCCCGCAGCGGGCGGCAAGTGGTGCGGCTCAAAGGCGGCGATCCCTTTATTTTCGGGCGCGGCGGTGAAGAGATGCTCTATCTGCAACAGGCGGGAATAGCCTGCCAGATCGTGCCGGGTATTACCGCCGCCGCCGGATGCGCGGCAGCCAGCGGCATTCCGCTAACGCACCGTGATTGCGCACAGTCGCTGCGGTTAATTACCGGTCACGGCAAAAGCGGTGAACCGCAGCTGGATGATGCCAGCCTCGCCGCCAATAACCAGACGCTGGTGTTTTATATGGGGCTGAAGTGGAGCGCCAGCATCAGCGCACAGCTGCAGGCGCAGGGCCGCAACGCGCAGACGCCGGTGGCAATCATTGAGAATGGCACGCGTGCCGATCAGCGGGTGATGATCACTACGCTGGCTGAGCTGGCACACACTGTTGAGGTGCAACAAGCCCAATCGCCGGCGTTATTGTTGGTGGGTGACGTGGTGCACTTTTATCGCCAACCGGTCAGGATTAATGCACATTCGAGCAATGTAGCGGCGCCATTTATGGCGACCAATCAGCCCGCAATTTCACTTATGGCTAAATAAGCTCACATTTCCCCCCTTTAATCCGCGCTTTAGCCTGTCAGGGTTTTGGCATTCTATGCTCAGAATTCCTGCCAACTGAGGTAAGTCGTGGCTGAAGAGAGTAACGAGGACAAAACAGAATCGCCCACGCCCCACCGACTTGAAAAAGCGCGTGAGGAGGGGCAGATTCCGCGTTCGCGCGAGCTGACTTCAGTGATGATGCTGTTGATTGGATTGCTGATCCTGTGGGTCGGCGGCAACAGCATGGCGGAGCGTCTGGCCAGCATGGTCGCCACCGGATTTCGTTTTGATCACGGCATGGTGAACGATGACAAAGTGATCATTGGTCATATCGGCAGCCTGATTAAGCAGGCGGTGATCGCGCTGCTACCGCTGATGGGCGGCTTAGTGGTGGTGGCGATTGCCGGGCCGATGGCGCTGGGCGGCCTTAACTTCAGCGGCAAATCCATTAAGTTCGATCTCAAAAAGCTCAACCCGCTCACCGGTATTGGCCGCATGTTCTCCGGCCAAACCGCTGCAGAGCTGGTGAAATCGATCATGAAAGCGGTGCTGGTTGGGCTGGTGGCCGGTTGGTACATCTGGAGCCATTGGGAAGAGATGCTGCGTTTGATGAGCGAATCGCCGATCAACGCGCTACATCATGGTTTGTCGATGATCGCCGCCTGCTGTGGGCTGATCATGCTGGGCCTGTTCCCGATGGTGGGCTTTGATGTGTTCTGGCAGCTCTACAGCTACTTCAAAAAGCTGAAGATGACGCGCCAGGAGATCCGCGACGAACATAAACAGAACGAAGGCGACCCGCACGTTAAAGGGCGTATTCGCCAGGCGATGCGCGCGGCGGCACGCCGTCGCATGATGGCTGATGTACCGAAAGCCGACGTTATCGTCACTAACCCGACGCACTACTCGGTGGCGCTGAAGTATCAGGAAGGCAAGATGAGCGCGCCCAAAGTGGTGGCCAAAGGTGCTGGCGATATCGCCCTGAAGATTCGTGAGCTCGCCAAAGAGCACCGCATCCCGATTCTCGAAGCACCGCCGCTGGCGCGTGCGTTGTATCGACACACTGAAATTGGTCAGTTCATCCCCGGCGCGCTGTATGGCGCGGTAGCGGAAGTGCTGGCCTGGGTTTGGCAGCTGCGACGCTGGAAGCGCGAAGGCGGCCTGATTCCAAACAAACCAAAAAACCTGCCGGTTCCGGCAGACATGGACTTTGCAGGAGAGAACACTAACGATGGCTAATTTAGCCGAGAAGCTGCGTTTACCGGGCAACTTTAAAGACACGCAATGGCAGGTGCTGGCGGGCCCGGTACTGATCATGTTGATCTTGTCGATGATGGTGCTGCCGTTACCCGCATTCATTCTTGACCTGCTGTTCACCTTTAACATTGCGCTGTCGATCATGGTGCTGCTGGTGGCGATGTTCACCCAGCGCACGCTAGAGTTCGCCGCCTTCCCGACCATTCTGCTGTTCTCGACGCTGCTGCGTCTGGCGCTGAACGTTGCGTCAACCCGTATCATTCTGCTGGAGGGCCACACTGGCGCCGATGCGGCCGGACGCGTGGTGGAAGCCTTCGGTCACTTCCTCGTTGGCGGTAACTTCGCCATCGGTATCGTGGTGTTCATCATCCTCGTTATCATCAACTTCATGGTTATCACCAAGGGTGCGGGACGTATCGCCGAAGTCGGCGCGCGTTTTGTGCTGGATGGGATGCCCGGTAAGCAGATGGCGATTGATGCTGACCTCAACGCCGGCTTGATTGGCGAACAGGAAGCCAAGCAACGCCGTACCGAAGTGACGCAGGAAGCCGATTTCTACGGCTCAATGGACGGTGCGAGTAAGTTCGTTCGTGGTGACGCCATCGCCGGCATCCTGATCATGGTGATCAACATCATCGGCGGCCTGTTGGTCGGCGTGGTGCAGCACGGCATGGATCTCGGTCACGCCGGTGAAACTTACACGCTGTTGACCATCGGTGACGGCCTGGTAGCACAGATTCCGGCGCTGGTGATCTCCACCGCCGCCGGTGTCATCGTAACGCGCGTGGGCACCGATCAGGACGTCGGCGAGCAGATGGTAACGCAGCTATTCAAGAACCCGCGCGTGCTGATGCTGAGCGGCGGCGTGATTGGTTTGCTCGGCCTGGTGCCGGGCATGCCAAACCTGGTGTTCCTGCTGTTTACCGCTGCGCTATTAGGACTTGCCTGGTGGTTACGTGGTCGCGAAATGCAGCCGAAGAAACCGGCGGAAGCTTCCAGTCTGGTGAAAACCCAGGAAACGCCGGCCACGGTGGAAGCGTCGTGGACCGATGTGCAGCTGGAAGATTCGCTCGGTATGGAAGTGGGTTATCGCCTGATTCCGATGGTCGATCACCTGCAAAACGGCGAACTTTTGGGGCGTATCCGCAGTATTCGTAAGAAGGTGGCACAAGAGGTGGGCTTCCTGCCGCCGGTGGTGCATATCCGTGACAACATGGAGCTGCCACCCGCGCGTTACCGCATCCTGATGAAAGGCGTAGAAATTGGCAGCGGCGACGCTTATCCGGGCCGCTGGATGGCGATCAACCCTGGCACGGCTGCTGGTTCGCTGCCGGGCGAGCCAACCGTCGATCCGGCCTTTGGTCTGGCGGCGATCTGGATCGACAGCGCCCTGAAAGAGCAGGCGCAGATTCAGGGCTTTACCGTGGTGGAAGCCAGCACCGTGGTGGCGACGCACCTCAATCACCTGATTGGCCAATACGCCAGCGAGCTGTTTGGCCGTCAGGAAGCGCAGCAGCTGTTGGATCGCGTCACGCAAGAGATGCCGAAGCTGACCGAAGATCTGGTGCCGGGTGTCATCACGCTGACGACGCTGCACAAAGTGCTGCAAAACCTGCTGACCGAGCGCGTCTCGATTCGCGATATGCGCACCATTATTGAAACGCTGGCGGAACATGCGCCGGTGCAGAACGATCCGCAAGAGCTCACCAGCGTTGTGCGTGTGGCGCTGGGACGGGCGATTACCCAACAGTGGTTCCCGGGCAACGGCGAAGTGCAGGTGATCGGCCTCGATGCCACGCTGGAACGCCTGCTGCTGCAGGCGCTGCAAGGCGGCGGTGGACTCGAGCCAGGTCTGGCAGATCGCTTACTGGTGCAGGCGCAAGGCGCACTGCAGCAGCAAGAGATGGCAGGCGCGCCGCCGGTGCTGCTGGTCAATCATCCGCTGCGTGCGTTGCTGGCACGCTTCCTGCGGCGCAATCTGCCGCAGCTGATTGTGCTGTCGAATATGGAGCTGACCGATAACCGTCAAATCCGCATGACCGCCACCATTGGAGGCAAGTAATGCGTCGCTGGTGCTGGGCAGTAATGATGATGCCGTTGATGGCGCTGCCGCTGGCTGTTGATGCGTCCAGCGGTGCCTGGACAGCCAACGCCAGCGGCCCAAGCCTTGGCGTGCGCGGTAACTGGCTGATGACGCCTGCGCTGCGTGCGCCTTCCAGCGCGCCGGGCAATATTTCGCTGGTGTACTGGCGTTATCAGCTCAGCCGTCCTGCGCCCTCGGGTTTGGTGGTGCGCTTATGTGCGGGCGATCGTTGTGTCGAGATTGAAGGCGCCAGCGGCAGTACGCGCGGCTTAGCCAACGTGGCGGCGGAAGAGACGCTGCATCTTGCATTTGGCTTTAAGGGGAAGGGCGCATTGCCGCCCGGCTTACGCGTGGTGAGCAGTGAAGTGACGGTGAATTATCAGTAACGCGTGTTACCTCGGCGACGCGCCCCGCGCCGCCGAGTGCAGTAATTAAGGCTTATCTCCCTGACCGTAAATCGGGGGTGAAGCCAGTTTTGCATCCTCTCTTAACCCTTTTACCTGCTTCGCATCCACTTTGGCCGCCGCCGGATTACCAAACTGCTGGGTAACAAAGTTACTGACGTCAGCCACCTGCTGGTCACTCAGCTCAGGCGCAAAAGGCGGCATAAAGACTTCTCCCTCGCGCATATGGCGATGCACACCGTTGAGGACCACCGATACCACGTTCAGCGCATCTGCCGCGCCGGTGCTGGTGTGGTGGAACAGCGATGGATAGGCATGGAAACCGCTGCCCGATCCCGCACCTTCCGCGCCGTGACAGCTGGCACAGTTACCGGCAAACACCACCGCGCCGGGCTGAGCATGGCGGGTCGCATCATCGGCGCCGCGCAGTGCAATCAGCGCGGTGGAAGGTTGTCCCCAGCTGTCGCGCGCACGGGTTTGCTGCGCGTCCGGCTGCGGCTTAACGCTGCGCAGATAGGTGGCGATGTCCTGCAGATCACTCTCGGGCAGATATTGCAGGCTGTGCTCAATCGCTTCGGCCATCGGCCCGGAGGCGCTGGCTTTGTTGGCGACAAAGCCGGTTTTCAGGTAGGTCACCAGCTGCTGCTGGCTCCAGTCACCGATGCCTGCCTGCTTATCGGGTGTGATGTTGTAAGCCATCCAGCCGCCGAGATCGCCGCCGGCCAATGCTTTATCGTTGTCCATGCCCATGGTCAGATTACGCGGCGTATGGCAGGTGCCGCAGTGCGCCAGCGCTTCAACCAGATAGCGGCCGTTATTCCACTGCGCGCTCTGCTGCGTATCGTTCTGCAATTCGCCTTTATCGAAGTTAAACCACTTCCAGAAGCGCATGCCCCAGCGTTGGTTGAATGGGAACGGCAGGTCGGTTTGCGGTGAAGCCTGATGCACCGGCGGCATCGACATGAGATAGGCTTTGATTGCCAACACATCGTCGCGCTTCATTTTGGTAAAGGAGTCATACGGCATCGCCGGATAGAGCTGCTCGCCGTTTTTGCCAATGCCGTCGCGCACCGCAGCAACGAACTGATCGTCACTCCAGCTGCCGATACCGTACTGCTTATCGGAGGAGATATTGCTGCCCCAGATCTGGCCGAAAGGCGTACTGACCGCAAAGCCGCCGCCAAACAGCGGGCCGTTGGTGGCGGTATGACAGGCGGTACAGTCACCGGCGCGCGCCAGATATTCGCCGCGCTTAATCTGAGCGGCATTGTCTGCCGCCTGCGCCACGGCGCACTGCATCAGGACCACCGCGATAGCGGCCTGAATCAATACAGGTTTCATCGGGTGCTCCTTACAAGCTTGCCAGAACGCTATCGGCCATACGCAGCGCCAGCGCGGTTCCGGTCAGCGTTGAGTTGACCGTCGAGGCCGACGGCATAATGCCGGTGCCGGCGATAAACAGGTTCGGGTGATCGTGGGTGCGGCAGTGACCATCCACCACCGAATCCTGCGGATTGCTGCCCATGATCATGGTACCGGTGATATGTTGGTTGTTGTCGTAGACGCCGCGTTTGCTGTAGACCGCCTCGGTGCCGCCCATCTCTTTCACCATGCGCTGGAAGTCGATCATCGACTGGTCATAGCCGCGATGCACATATTCCGGGAAGCGGTAGTAAACCTCGAGGCGGGGAATACCCCAGGCATCCTTCTCGGTTTTGCTCAGCGTGACGCGGTTCTGCGGCTCCGGCAGCATCTCCAGCAGGCACTTGAGCTGAACAAAACGCTCGGCCTGGAAGGCCAGCTTGTCGTTGAGCGCCTTGCCGTAATAGCCCTGACGCACCAGACGTTCGGTGAGATAACGCACCGGCGAGGTGTTGGCGAGGTCGATACGCAGCGCCGAGCGCTCACCACGGAAATCGCCGTCGCGCATATTGTTGATGCTGCCAGGACGCATCGGCCCACGGCCAAACCACACCGGCTCATCGGCGTAGAACTCTACCGACGATCCCGGATGGTCCATCAGGTTGCGGCCCACCATGCCGGAACTGTTGGCGATGCCGTTCGGGTAGCGATCGCTGGTGGAGAGCAGCAGGATTTTCGGGCTTTCGATGCCGTTGGCGGTCAGGACAAACTGTTTACCGGTAACGCGATGGCGCGCTTTGTTCTGATCGAGATAGTGCACTGCCTGAATGGTGCCTTTGTCGTCAGCCTCAATGCGGAACACCACCGCATTAGTGACGATTTTGACACCGGCATCCAGCGCCTTACGCGCGGCGATGCCGCCGTGGTACTGCGCATCGATCGGACAAACCGGCATGCAGTTGTTGTTGCCGCAGCAGGCCGGACGACCGTCATAGGCGATGCTGTTACGCGCCTGCGGACCAATGCCCACCTCATAACCCAGCGGACCGAGTCGCTGCTTCAGACGATCAAAGCCATACGGCAGCGGAATGCCCGGCAGCGGATAAGGACGCGAACGCGGCGAAGCCAGATCGCTGTCACCGGACACGCCCATCTGGTATTCGGCGTCGCAGTAATAGGGTTCCAGCTCGTCATAGCTGATCGGCCAGTCGCGGCCAATGCCGTACAGCGACTGAATGCGCATATCGTTCGGCAACAGGCGGAACGCTTGTCCAGCCCAGTGCCATGTGGTGCCGCCGGTGCCGCGCAGATATTGGGCGCGATAGGGATCCGGGCCTTTTTGAATCAGGTAATTGTTATCGCTGGGAATGAATTTTGGCTGCGGTGCCCACGGCTGCGGCGGATACGGTTCGGTGAAGTCACCCTTAAACGGCGAGTTGCGGAAATACTCCACCGCCTGATCGCGCTTAATCTCCGGGCCGGACTCCAGCATCAATACCGAAGCGCCGGCTTTGGCCATCTTCAGCGCCGCCAGTGAACCGGCAATGCCGGCGCCAATCACCACCACATCGGCGCTTAATGAATCAGACATGTGCTCTCCTTGCAGGCGGCTGCGTCCAGAAGTTAGGTTGCCCCGGCGCGTAGCTCGGTGGTAACAGGGAATCACGCACCAACTGATAGCTGACGATATTCTCAAAAGCGATACATTGCGGGCGCGGCAGCGGGCCGACAACGCCGAGATACCAGCCGGAAACCAGCGCCTGATAAAGATCGTCGAGGGCTTTGGGTTGGGTACTCAGCAGCGTCAGCAGGCTGCTGCCGTTGGCGGTGGGTTGCTGCTGCAGCAGCGCGCTGAGCGTATCGAGCTGGCTATCCAGCTGCGGAAAATGTGCGTGCAGCCAGCTGTAGAGGCGCTGCGCCAGCAGGGCATCCGGCTGGTCCAGTCCGGTTAATCGGACGGAAATCGCAGTAAAACTGGCGGACGGTGCCACTGCGGCGGCCAGCGGTGGCGAGGCGAAAGCCAGGCTGCCGGGGAGCGCCTGCGTCAGGACGCCAGCCACCAACAGGCCCGCCGTGCCGGTCAGCAACCGGCGGCGTGAAAGAGTCATCATGGAAATCCCCGAAAGTTATTTCAGCGCCTGAGCGGCTGCCTCTGAAGCCTGATTATCCAGATCCTGTTTGGGCGTGCTGACGCCAACCGCGCCGACCACTTCATTCTGCAGCGTGAGCGGGAAACCGCCGCCGAGCGCCACCGCGTGCGGGATGGCGAGAACCGTGGTTTCGCCGCTCTGCAGACGCTGCATAAATTTCAGGGAAGGGGCGTGATACAGCGCCGAGGTGCGCGCTTTACCAATGGCGGCATCGACGCAGCCCGGCGATGCGCCGTCAAGGCGCTGGAAGGCCAGCAGCGTACCGCTGGCATCAACCACCGCTACACAGCCGGTGCTGTGCTGCGCGCTGATGCTGTTTTTGACACTGGTCATTACCTGGTTGGTGTGGCTGGCGTCCAGCGCGGCGGCGCTGGCCTGGCCAATACCCGCTGCCAGCAGCAGGGAAAGGGCGACAGATGCTCTAATCTTCATGTTTTGCTTCCGATAGTTATTGTTTTAAAATCTGCTTCTCGTCTCGCTTACGCTACGCTGTTACAAAAATGTAAACAATTGCCGATAAACAAAACGCATACCTCTATTCATATAACTCATTGAGGTGGATAGATCTTATCCAGCGTCTGTTGCCAGACGAACGGCGTCAGTTGTTGATAGCGCAGAGAGCGGGCGTTTAACGCATCAATCAGCCCTTGCTGCGTGGCAACAATCGCTGCGCTCATGGCGGCTGGTACCTTGACGTCCTGCAGCGTTTTCACCACTTCCTGCATCTCTTCGGCGCGTCGCTGGCCGTGCTCCGCCACGCGGCTAATCAGGTAGTGCGGCAGCTGATCGTTCCAGCCCAGCGACGGGAAACTGGCGTGCAGCGAGTCGAGCACCGCTTGCTCTACGCCATACTGGCGCGCCGCGCTCAGGCATTCGGTGGTCAGCGCCTCGAGGCCTTTGATCATCACGCTGCGGCACATCTTAATCGCTGAAGCTTCACCCACTTCGCCACCCAGCAGGCGGCTGTTGAGGCCCAGCTGTTGCAGCAGCGGCTGCACCTGTGCAGCCTGAGCGCCACCAATCAGCAGCGGCGTCGCCAGCCGCTTAGGCGGCACCGGCGCCATCACCGCTACGTCGATATAGCTGGCACCCGCAGCGTGAATCACTTCAGCCGCGGCGCGTTTGGTGTGCGGTGCCACCGAGTTGAGATCGAGAAAGTGCTGTCCGGCCTGTAACCGCGCTGCCGCCTGCTGCGCCACGTTGAGAGCCTGCGACGCGGTAACGGTGGAGAACACCAGCGCGGCGTCCTGTAATGCATCCGCCAGCGAAGCGGCCAGCCGCACGCCGCTCTGCTGCGCTTTTTGCTGCAGCGCGGGCAGGGTTTCTGCCGCGAGCGCTTTGCGATCCCATACCGTCACCGCATTGCCCTGCGCTTTTAAATCATGGGCAAGAATGCCGCCCGCTTCGCCAAAACCGATAAAGGTGATGTTCATCAATTACTCCTTGTTGAAGGCCAGACCGCCGCCGGAATCATGACTTCACCGGCGAAAATGGCACGCGCGGTGCGCAACAGACCGCAGCCCGCCAGCGGGTTATCGCCTTCGCGCTGCAGCAGCACGCTAAATTCACCGCTGGGATGTTCCACGCTCAGGCGCTGTTGAGGTTGCTGGCTGGTGCGTGCCAGTCCGTCTGCGACGCTGCCGGGGATCAGGCAGGCGCTGGCAACGCTGACCGCGCCAAGCACGCCAATCGAGGCGTGGCAGCGTTGTGGAATAAAGGTGCGTGAGCTGATGGCGCCACCGTGACGTGCTTCGGCCAGCAGCGTGACTTTGGGCACCGTACGCTGGCTGACATCCCCTAAATTCATCCGCGGCCCGGCCTGCAGGCGGATCGACTCCAGCCGCTGCTTGAGCTCGCTGTCGTTATCTAACGCGTCGCGGCTTTCATAGCCACTGCGATTGACATCCTCTGCACGCACCAGGATCACCGGCATGCCGTTGTCGATGCAGGTGACATCGATGCCATCAAAACGATCGCGCGGCTGACCGGTTGGCAGTAGCGCGCCACAGCTCGAACCGGCAATGTCTTTGAAGGTGAGGGCGATTTCGCCTGCGCTGCCCGGTACGCCATCAATGCGTAAGTCGCCGTCATAGTCGACTTCACCGTCGGGCGTGGCGAACACCGCCTCGGCAATCTGCCCGGTGTTCTGCATGAAAATGCGCACACGGGTGCGTTCGCTGCCTGCCTTGACCAGCCCGCGTTCGACGGCGAAAGGCCCGACGGCGGCGAGGATATTGCCGCAGTTTTGCCCGTAATCGACGCGGGCTTGATCGACGTTGACCTGGGCAAACAGGTAATCGACATCGGCATCGTCACGGTGTGAAGCGCTGACGATCGCCACTTTGCTGGTGAGCGGATCGGCCCCGCCGAGGCCGTCAATTTGACGGATATCGGGCGAACCCATCACCGCCAGCAGTACCCGATCGCGGGCCGCCGGTTCGGCTGGCAGATCCTGTGCCAGAAAGCAGGCGGCTTTGGAGGTACCGCCGCGCATCAGTAAGCAGGGAATGCGACGCTGGCGCATGGTTTATTCCTCCAGTTGATCGAGCGTGTCGAGATAGCGCAGTCCTTTTTCCGCCAGGCGCGGGCGCATCTGATAGATATCCAGGCCCAGCTCACCGGCCGCTAAATGCAGGCGTTTGCTCTCTTCCAGCTCTTCACGCTGACGCGCTTTGGCCGCCACGCTGGCAGCTTCATCGCGTGCCACCACCACCACGCCGTCGTCATCGGCGACGATAACGTCACCCGGCCAGATCAGCTGCCCGGCACACACCAGCGGCACATTCACCGAGCCGAGCGTCTCTTTCACCGTGCCCTGCGCATACACCGCACGCGACCAGACGGCAAAACCCATTTCGCGTAACGTGCGGCTATCGCGCACACCGACATCCGCCACCAGCCCGCGCACGCCGCGCGCCTGCAGCGAGGTCGCCAGTAGATCGCCGAAGAAGCCGTCGCTGCACGGCGAGGTTGGCGCAACCACCAGCACATCGCCCGGCTGACAGAGCTCCACCGCGACGTGAAACATCCAGTTATCGCCGGGTGCGACCAGCACGGTGACCGCGCTGCCCGCGATGGCACAATCCTGTTGAATCGGGCGAAGGGCGGGATCGAGCAAGCCTTTACGCCCCTGCGCTTCATGCACAGTGGCGACGCCAAAGCGCGCCAGCGCGTCGATATCCGTGGCTGCCGCACGCGGGATGTGGCGCACCGCGACGCCTTTTTTCGCGATGATGCTCATGCCAGATCCTCCGTCACGCGCGGGAAGATGCTCTGATAACCTTCGCCATAAATGATGTCGCGGCTGGTGGTAATGCCGACGTTACGCTTGGCCTGCACACCGCGCTGCTGCGCCACGCGCGTGTAGTATTCCCACAGATGTTCCTGCCCGGCCATGCACTGAATCGCCTGATATTTTTTGTCCCACACCGAGGTGATATCCAGCAGCACATCCGGCTTCCAGTTGCACTGCTCAGGCTGGTGCGGCTCGAAGCAGTACACCGGTGGTGCACCGACAATTTTTTCGCCCGGACGGTAGCCTTCGGCCTGGGCGATAATGCGCGCCTCCTGCGCCAGATGCGTGGCCATTGGGTGATCGTAGTTGTAGGGATCCTGCAAGGAATGGGTCAGAACAAAGTGCGGTTGCACCCGGCGATAGACGTCCGCGAGGCGGAACAGGGTTTCTTTATCGGCACGCAGCGGATAATCGCCGAGATCAAAAAATTCAATGCTGGCACCGAGGATGTCGGCGGCGGCCTGCGCCTCGCTGCGGCGGGCGGCTTTGACTTTCGCCTCGCTCATCTCCCCCTTGCGCCACAGCTTGGCCGATTCGCCGCGCTCACCAAATGAGAGGCAGACAACGTGAACGTCATAGCCCTGCGCATGGTGCAGCGCGATGGCACCGCCGGCGCGCCAGACAAAATCCGCTGAGTGAGCGCTGACCACCAGCGCGGTTTTTTTTGGGGTGTTGTTAGTCATGGCATACTCCTCCGCTGTTTTTTTCCATGCTGTCACTGCCCACCTGGCGGCGATAATTCATTTCATTGCAGCGGGTATGCGTTTTATTTATATTGCGACATCGATCGGTGGTGAAAATAGGCAGGGGAAAATGGCGGAAAAGGGCACGCAGGAGCTGACAAATCTGATGCAAATCAGGGCATTTAGTCAGGTGGTAGCACAAGGCAGTGTCTCACGGGCAGCGGATGAATTATTTCGCACCCAGTCGGCCATTACCCGCGCTATTCGCGACCTGGAACTCACGTTAGGCGTCACGCTATTTGAACGTCACGCCGGCGGCATGATGCTGACTGACTTCGGTAAATGTGTGCTGCCGCGTGCGCTGCGGGCGATTGAGGAACTGCATCAGGTGCCGCAGCGGCTGGCTAAATTGCAGGGACGCGGTGCGCAGCGTAGCGATGCGGAACCGCTGTGGCTGTTTAACGTGCGTCGGCTGCAAATTTTTATCGCCCTGTGTCAGACGCGGCATATGCAGACGGTGGCAGCGCGTCTCGGGCTGAGCCAGCCGGCGGTGAGCGCCGCGCTGCGCGTGCTGGAAAACGGCGCGGGCATCGCGCTGCTGGAGCGCACGCCGCACGGCATGATGCCTTCGCTGGCCGGACGTGAAATTGAAGCCAACGTGCGGCGTGCGCTGAATGAATTGCGCCATATTCCGGCCGATATTGCTGCCCGCAGCGGAATACTTGAGGGAACGGTGCGCGTGGGCGCATTGCCGCTGGGACGCACGCGTATCCTGCCGCAGGCGATCGTGATGCTGACGGCGCGTTATCCGGGCGTACGCGTGGTCACCAGTGAAAGCGCCTTTGGCGTGCTGGCCTCGGAAATGCGCGCGGGCGATATCGATTTTATTTTTGGCGCGCTGCGCCGCGATGAAGATGCGCTGGACGTCACGCGCGAGACGCTGTTCTCCGAACGCATGGTGCTGCTGGCGCGTCACGATCATCCGCTGGTGGGACGTGAGCTCTCTACCGAAGATCTGCGCGCGGCGCGTTGGGTGCTGCCGCGTTCGGCCACGCCGGCGCGTTATCTACTAAATAACAGTTTTCAGGCGATGGGCATTCCGGCACCCGATCCGGTGGTGGAGACCGGCGATCTGGCGTTGGTGCGCGGCTTGCTGATGCAGTCGGATATGCTGGCGGCGGTCTCCGCGCACCAGCTGGAAGTGGAACTGGCGTCCGGCGCGCTGGTGGCGTTGCCGGTGCCTTTGCCGGATACCGATCGCGCTATCGGGCTGACGGTGCGTGCGGGCTGTCTGCACTCACCGGCAGCGGATGCGTTGATCCGCTGCCTGCGTGAAGTGTGCGGACAGGACCAATAATCAACCTGCGCGCGCCGCTTCCATCAACGCATAGCGGTAACCGCGAATGCCGTAGCCGCAGATCACGCCTTGTGCGACGTCGGAAAAATAGGAGTGATGACGGAACGGCTCACGCTTGTGCACGTTGGTGATGTGCACTTCCCACAGCGGCAACGCCACGCCGGTGACCGCATCGCGGATCGCCACCGAGGTGTGCGTCCACGCCGCCGGGTTGATCACCAGCGCCTGCGCTTCGAGACGCGCCTGCTGAATCCACTCAATCATTTCCCCTTCGTGGTTGGTCTGGCGAAACTCAATCGCCACACCCAGCTCTTCCGCCGTTGCGCGGCACAGCGCTTCGACGCTTTGCAGCGTGTCGGAACCGTAGGTTTCTGGCTCGCGGGTGCCCAGTAGATTGAGGTTCGGGCCGTTCAGTACATAGATGGTTCTCATCGTGACTCCTGTAATTCAGTAAAACCAAAGAGCCGCTGTGGCGTGTGCCAAAGCACCTGACGGCGGCTCTTTTCATCGGGGATCAGCTGTTCGATCAGCAGCAGTTGCGTGCCCATATCCATGCGTTCACTGGCGCGCAGGAAAGGCCAGTCCGATCCCCACATGCAGTTTTCCGCGCCGAAAGCGTCCAGCAATGCCAGCAAATAAGGATGTCCATCGCTGAAGGGATAGGGCTGCCGGGAGAATTTCGCCAGCCCGGAGAGCTTGACGCTGGTGCGCTGCTGGCCGGCCAGCGACAGCAGCGCCTGAAAGGCTGGTTGTGCTACGCCCGCGCTGACGTCTGGCCGACCGGAGTGATCGATCAGCAAACGCGTGCGGGTGCGTGACAGCAGCGGCATCAGCGCCAGTAGCTGATCGTTTTGCACCTGAATCTGGGCAAAGAGATCCAACTCCGCCAGCCTGCCCATCAGGGCATCAAGCTGAATAAATGGCTCGGTGCCCAGCATCGCCACATTAAGCGCAATGCCGACGATGCCTTGATCTTTCAGGCTGGCGAGCGTGTCGCTCTCCACGTCACGCGGCGTGACGGCAATGCCCTTGAAACGGCCCTCACCGCGCTTGATGGTATCCAGCAGGCAGCGGTTATCGGTGTTATAGCCCGACGTCGGGCCAACAATCAGCGAGTGGCGAATGTTGTAGGCCTGCATCACAGCACGATAGTAATCCGGCGTCGCCAGCTCGTGTCCGTCCGGGTTATAGGCGCTCTCGGGCGCCCAGGGAAAGTGTACTGGATCAAAAACGTGGTGATGGCAGTCGATGACCGGTTGCGTAAACATCAGTCTGCTTTCCCCGCCACCGAGTAAAGTACCTGCTGATTGCGCGTCTGCTGGAACTGTTCCAGCGTTTCACCACGCATCGCTGAGTAGATATGCAGGTTAGAGACGCCTACCACCGCACCCAGTTTTTCCAGCAGGAAGAAGCTGACGCCGTAATGGATCATGCCGCGCCAGTCGAGCTGGGTAATCAGCGTTTGCTCTTCAGCGCTCAGCCCGGCTTCCTGATACAGCGCCTGCGGAGCTTCGCGGAATCGCTTGCGCCACTCTGGCTGAATCATGCGGTGCAGGAAGCGGTTGATGCGCAGCGCTTTCAGGCTGCGCGCCTGGGTGAACGGATAGGTGCCGGGCAGTTTTTCCACGCCGCTGAGTTGCAGATTGATCTTATCGCGCTGACGCTGGTGCACATCGACCGGCGCTTCGCGTGACTGATTTTCGAGGATCAGCGTGGCGATCCCGGTCATCGAAGGCAGATAGTAATCCTGATGTAGTTTCTCGACGTTGGCCGACAGCGCACCGCGCATGATCAGCCACATAATCACTTCCGCACCTTCCAGGCCGCCGAGCGTGGCGTATTCAGCCAGCGTTATTTCGGTCAGGCGCTCAGGATCGTTGATTAACAGATCGATAAACTGCGCATCCCATTCGGGATTGTTGAAGCCGCAGCGCTCGCCGTGTACCTGATGTGAAACGCCGCCGGTCGCGACCACCGCAACGTTCAGATCCTCCGGGAAACTTTCTACCGCGCGCTTCAGCGCCTGGCCGAGTTTATAGCAGCGACGCGCCGTCGGGATCGGGAACTGCAACACGCCAACCGCCAGCGGAACCACCTGCATCGGCCAGCCGCCTTGCCACGGTGCCAGCGCCGACAGCGGCGAAAACAGGCCGTGATCCAGCGCTTTGTCCTGGAAGAATGACATATCGAACTCATCCGCCATCAGGCTGGCACCAATATGTTGTGACAGCGCCGCATGGCCTTTTACCGGCGGCAGATCGCGCGGGCCGCCGCCTTCATCCGCAACGGCATATTCGTCATCAATGCCCAGCACAAACGCCGAGTAGTGATCAAAAAAGAAGGAGGTGACGTGATCGTTAAACACATACAGCAGCACATCCGGTTTTTTCTCCTCCAGCCAGCGCTGCATCGGCGCAAAGCCATCGAAAATCGGGGCCCATGCGCCTTCCTGCTGCTTGTTGTGATCAACCGCAAAACCAATGGTGGGAGTATGGGAAACCGCTAAACCGCCTATGATTTTAGCCATAATTTTTTGACCTCTACTTCATCGATTATTGAGGGTACGCGACAGGGACGGCAGGTCGTTAAGGTCGATGCCTTTAACCTGACGGGCCACCTGTGCAGGGTGATGTCGGGTGATGGAAAGTGCCGCCAAAACTGCCGGGAGCGACAAAACGATAAAAATGGCTGTTTGCCCAGGGAACACGCCGAGCAGCACGCCGCCCAGCGACGAGCTGATAATGGCGCCGCTGCGACCAATGCCGTGCATCCAGCACACGCCGGTGGCGCGCATTTCGGTGGGATAAAAGGCCGGGGAGAAGGCCTGCAATCCGGTTTGTGCACCGTTGATGCAGACGCCGGCGAAGAACACCAGCAGCGCCAGTACATTCGAGCCAAAGCTCCAGATGCCCTGCGACACCAGGCAGAAGCTGCCCAGCAGATAGAACAGGGCGATAACATATTTCGCTTTGAAACGGTCCATCAGCCCACCAACCATTAAGCCGCCAAAGGTGCCGCCCAGCTGGAATAAGCCCGCCACAATCGCCGCACGCTCCAGCGTCACGCCGCCTGAACGCAGGATGGTTGGCAGCCAGCCGTTAAGCAGGTAGATGACGAATAGCCCCATGAAGTAGGTGAGCCATAACACCACCGTGCCGCCTGCATAGCCGCGGCTGAACAGCTGCAGCACCTGCGCCTTTTTCGGGATGATTGGCGCATTGAGCACAAAGGCGGTGCCAGCAGAGAATTCGCCGCCCAGACGTTTGAGCACGGCGGCAATCTTGTCGCGACTGACTTTGCGCACCACCATATACATCGCCGATTCCGGCAGCAGCCACAGCAGCAGCGGCAACATCATCAGCGGCAGCAAGCCCCCTAAACCCAGCACCGCTTGCCAGCCAAAGTGTGGCAGCATGCCGGCGGCAATGAATCCGCCCAATCCGGAACCGATATTAAACCCGCTGTACATCACGGTGATCATCAGGCTGCGACGGCGTTCCGGCATATATTCCGACACCAGCGTGACGCAGTTGGGCATCACCGCACCGAGACCGAGACCGGTGAGAAAACGTAACACACCCATTTCCAGCGGCGTGCGCGCGAAGGCGCTCATCAGGCTGAAGCAGGCGAAGACGGCAATCGACAGCAGCAGCACGCGTTTGCGGCCAAATTTGTCGGACCACGGACCGGCAATCAGCGCGCCAATCGCCACGCCAAACATCGCGGCACCGAGAATCGGCCCCATTTCCGCATGGCTGATACCCCAGTCTTCAATCAACGCGGGCGCAATGAAGCCCATCGCTGCCGCGTCGTAGCCATCAAACATGATGATGATGAAACACAGGCTGAGGGTCAGCCACTGGTATCCGGTGATCGGGCGGGCGTCGATCCAGCCTTTTACATCGATAATGTCGTGATTGCTCATAGGATACGCTCTGATTTTTTTATTAATAACGTTATCGGGTTGAGATTTTATTCTGCCCTGACATTGGTCGGGGGCATCACTTTAACCCGATTGCAGGGAATAAGTTTTATAGTTTTTAGCTGTTAAAACAGCTTGTTGCATGTTTTTGTGTTCTTGATTCCATAACCAAATTAGGGATGGCGTGCGAGTTTGTCTGCCATAAAATGGTTATGAAGGTATGAGTTTTGTTTATTTGGTGAGCTGTGTCGGAAAAATGAGAAGGCGTATCGAGGCTGAGGAATGGCGGGTATTGGGCACGGCAGCAGCGCTATTCAGAGCGGGCTGAAGAGCAGAATTTTGTCAGAGGGGGAAAAAGGGGGGAAAGCAAGCGGAGAGCCGTTTGCGGCGCTCTCCGCCAGAGGTATTACATGCGTTCGACGGTTTTAATGCCCAGCGTATCCAGACCTTGCTTCAGCGTTTTCGCGGTTAACGCGGCCAGCTGCAGGCGGCTCTGACGGATGTTCTCGTCCTCGGCGGAGAGAATTGGGCAGTGTTCATAGAAGCCAGAGAACTGACCGGCCAGATCGTACAGATAAGCACACATCACATGTGGCGTACCGTCACGCGCGACCTGCGTTATCACTTCTTCGAACTGCAGCAGACGCGTAGCCAACTGCGCTTCACGCTCTTCAGTCAGCACGATGTCACCGCTCAGGCTATCGGCATCAATGCCGGCTTTACGGAACACCGACAGCACGCGCGTGTAGGCGTATTGCATGTAAGGCGCCGTGTTGCCTTCGAAGGCCAGCATGTTGTCCCAGTCGAAGATGTAATCGGTGGTGCGGCTTTTTGACAGGTCAGCGTATTTCACTGCGCCGATGCCGACCACTTCCGACAGATCCTTCAGCTCTTGCGCGGACATCTCTGGATTCTTTTCGCTGACCAACGCATGCGCGCGTTCAACCGCTTCATCCAGCAAATCGGCGAGACGAATAGTGCCGCCGCTGCGGGTTTTAAATGGACGACCATCTTTACCCAGCATCATGCCGAAGGCGTGATGCTCAAGCGGTACCGATTCCGGCACGTAACCGGCTTTACGCACGATGGTCCACGCCTGCTGCAGATGCTGATGCTGACGGGAATCGATGTAATAGAGCACGCGATCGGCATGCAGGGTTTCGAAACGGTATTTGGCGCAGGCGATGTCGGTGGTGGTGTAGAGATAGCCGCCATCTTTCTTCTGAATGATCACGCCCATCGGTTCGCCTTCCTTGTTTTTGAACTCATCAAGGAAAACCACCGTGGCGCCTTCGCTGGTCACCGCCAGGCCTTTTTCGCGCAGATCGGCGACGATGCCTGGCAGCATGTCGTTGTACAGGCTTTCACCCATCACATCTTTGCGCGTCAGCGTCACGTTCAGGCGGTAATACACCTGCTGGTTCTGGCTCATGGTGATATCAACCAGCTTCTTCCACATGCTGCGGCAATATTCGTCGCCACCCTGTAGCTTCACCACGTAATTACGCGCGCGCTCGGCGAAGGCTTCGTCGGCATCGTAGGTCACTTTGGCTTCGCGGTAGAAAGCTTCCAGGTCAGCCAGTGCGATCTCTTCGTGATGTTCGTTCTGCTGCTTTTCCAGATAGGCAATCAGCATACCGAACTGCGTGCCCCAGTCGCCGACGTGGTTGGCGCGGATCACGTTATGGCCAAGGAACTCCAGCGTACGCACTGCGGCATCACCAATGATGGTGGAGCGGACGTGACCGACGTGCATCTGCTTCGCTACGTTAGGCGCGGAGTAATCCACCACGACAGTTTGTGGCGCAACCGCACTCACGCCAAGACGCGGCAGCTGCAGCGCCTGCGCGGTTTGCGCCGCCAGCCATGCACGATCGAGGAAGATATTGATAAAACCGGGACCGGCGATTTCGACTTTGCTGGCGATGCCGTTAAGATCCAGATGCTGAATCACCTGCTCAGCCAGTTGTCGCGGTGCCTGACCGAGCTTTTTCGCTACGGCCATCATACCGTTGGCCTGGTAATCACCGAACTGTACCTTCGCAGACTGGCGAACCTGAGGTTCGCAATCGGCAGGCGCACCCGCCGCAATCATTGCCTGACTGACTTTGTCGGAAAGAAGAGCCTGAATATTCACCGCGTTACCTTCATATGCTGAAAAGGCCCGCCTGTAGGCGGCGAGCCGATGTCGTCATCCCGCAACTGCGCGGCGGGACGGAAAAATAAGAGGGGAAGTATACGTGAAATGTTAAAGTGAGTCAGCTATTCGGTATCTGATGACAGGCAACATCGGGCCCCCAGCGCCGATTAACGGCGCCGCGGGTGACGACGAGGATTTTTAACGCTTTTGTCTTCACGCACCTTCCAATGGCGGGAAATTGCAAATCCCATTAATGCAATCAGGACTGCGACAACAATGAGCATAGACATAAGGCCGTTCCTTGTAGTTGTGAAACCCAAATTTATAAGAAAGGGTTTCAAGCTGCAATTGTTTGCAATTTAAATAAGATTTATCTCATTGTATTAACTATTATGATTAAAAACATATACTTAGCCTACTTTCATAAAGTAACTGCTGGACCTGATTAGGTGATAAATCTGAAATGAATGGTCTATTCATGCGGTTTTTAGCCTTTTTGGCGCCTAAATCGGATGAATCCGACAATTTTGTCACGCGGAATCAACGGTTAGCAAATTTCATATTGATTAGTAAACCTGAACTGAATTAGAGGTAAGGCATGATGCAGACCCACTTTCCTGTGGAATTGGATGATTTAAAACAAGACATGGCGCGTTTTGAACAATCGCTGATGAATTTTTCTGAGCGTTTAGGCATTAACCTGGCTGAACATGAAGCCGATCACGTCGCGGTGCGCTGCCACCAGTTTGCAACAGCAGAACGCTGGAAATCTGGCTTATTGCAGATCGGCACACAGTTTTCCGAGGCAATGATCAATGGTCGCCCTATTTGTCTGTTCAAACTGCATCAGCCACTGAACCTGGCGGGCTGGCAAATTGATGTGATTGAATTGCCGTGGCCAGGCGAAAAGCTGTATCGCCACGAAGGGTGGGAACATGTAGAGATTGTACTGCGTGGAGAACCGGAAACGCTGGGCATGCGGGCGATGGCGCTGCTTTCTGATGATGCGCTGACACAGCCGGGCATCTCGTTTAAAACCAGCGCGCCCAAAGGCGAGAACGAGCGGTTGCCCAATCCGACGCTGGCGGTGACGGACGGGCAAACCACCATTAAGTTTCATCCATGGCGACTGGAAGAGATTGTCGCCAGTGAGCAGGCTTAACGCCGCGCCGCGACCGCTTTTTGCAAACGCGTGACCGCCTGTTCCAGCGTGGCGCGCGTACAGCCAAAGTTGAAGCGCACGAAATTATCATCGCCAAAATCGTGGCCCGGCGAAAAACCGAGGCCGTGCTGCTCGAAATACGCCATCGGGTTGGCAACATCCAGTTTGCTGGCGTCGATCCACCCCAAATAGGTCGCTTCCGGCGCGGCCATCTGCAATTCTGGCAGTGCATTCACCTGCGCCACCAGCCAGTCGCGATTGGCGCGCAGATAATCCAGCTGCGCTGCCAGCCATGCATCGCCATCGCGCCACGCCGCTTCGGCTGCCACCAGCGCCAGAATATCCACGCCAGGCACGATACCTTCACGCACGCGTTTGAACCGCGCACGCAACTCCGGATTGGGAATGATCGCCAGCGACGCGCCCAATCCGGCAATATTGAAGGTTTTCGATGGCGACAGCAGCGTGATGCTCCGCTGTGCGGCATCTTCACTTAACGCCGCAAAGGGAATGTGCTGTGCGCCGGGTGACAGCAATAAATCGCAGTGGATTTCATCGGAGCAGACGATCAAATCATGCTGCTGCGCAAACGCCAGCTGCGCTTCCAGCTCGTCACGACGATAAACCGTGCCGCCCGGATTCTGCGGATTACACAGCATCAGCAGGCGTTCATTGCCCTGCATCGCGCTATTATCCAGATTCATCACCCAGCGATCGTCTTGTAAACGCAGCGGTAAATTTACCTGTGCGCGGTCGGCCAGCTTTGCTGCACCGCGAAACGGCGGATAGATCGGCGTGGGGGAAACGGTGGATTCGCCAGACTCCGTGAATGCGCGGACCGAAAGATTCAAACCGCACACTACGCCGGGCAATAACACAATCCAGTCCGGCTCAATCTGCCAGTTGTAGCGCTGCGCTAAACGCGAAAGGGTGATATCAATCAATCCGGTTGGCGTTGCGCCATAGCCAAATACACCGTGCTCAGCGCGCTGTTTAATGGCCTCAATCACACTCGGCGGTGAACGAAAGTCGCTGTCTGCGACCCAGAGCGGCAGCACATCGCGATCACCATATTTGTGCCATTTCAAACTATCGCTGTGACGACGGTCTATCCATTGATTAAAATCGAATGCCATAGTGCGAGTTCCACGTAAACTGTCCAATTAAGTAGACTAACTGAAGCATTCATCCCGAGCCAGAAGTCATGAGAAGGAGCATGGTATGACGAAACTGGAAATTTGTTGCTACGGCATCGACTGCGCAATGACTGCGCAGCTGTCCGGTGCCGATCGCGTGGAGCTGTGCAGTGCACCGCGCGAAGGTGGGTTGACGCCTTCAGCCGGCGTGCTGGAAGCGGCACGACGTGAAATTTCGATCCCGGTACATCCTATCGTCCGTCCGCGCGGCGGCGATTTTTGCTACACCCACTTTGAGTTTGAGTCGATGAAATCGGACGTTGCGCTAATGCGTGAACTCGGTTTTCCCGGCTTAGTGATTGGCATGCTGGATGAAGATGCGCATGTCGATATTGCTCGTATGCAGCAGATTATGAAGCTGTGTGATGGCATGGACGTCACCTTCCATCGCGCCTTTGATTTATGCCACAGCCCGAAACGCTCACTTGAGGTGCTGGCTGATTTAGGCATCGCGCGGATCCTGACGTCTGGTCAGCAACAGAGTGCCGAAGCAGGAATTGCATTATTAAGGGAACTAAATGAACACAGCACAGGTCCGATTATTATGGCCGGTGCGGGCGTACGTTTGAGCAACATCCAGAAGTTCATCGACAGTGGATTGCAGGAAGTCCACAGCTCCGCCAGCCGTTTAGTCGCTTCGCCGATGCGCTACCGTAAAGCCGGTGTTTCCATGTGCTCCGAAGCGGAAACCGATGAATTCAGTCGCTATTGCGTTGATGGTGATGTGGTTGAAGCCATGAAAAGCATGACGCAGTTGAGCGCCGTCCGGGTAGCCTGAATTCCCCCGATTTTGCCGCGCAGCACGCCAGCTCAAATGACGTGATGTTTGCAAGTACCAACCCCAGTTCTTCTAACTGGGGTTCTTTTTATCTGCAATTCCCGCGGAGATAGCGTGATCGCGTAAATGATGCTTTGATTACTCTATGGCTTCGTACGGATAACCTTCATGAAATCCATCCCTTATACCGTTTTAATGCTGCTACTCCCGTACTGCGGCGTCGCGCTGGCGGTCAGCACCGCGTGTCCGCCGATGAGCAAAAACATCACCAGCAGCAACAACTGGATCATGCTGGGTGGCGATGCCAAAGGCGCGGTGCGTCAGGTGGTGGCGGGCGAATTTGGCAAAGATGTGAACTCGCAAAAGCGCGTACTCGGCCAGTTTGATCAGTGTGGCGATTTGATGGTGGCCGATATCTCCTACGACAAAAATGAAGGCAATGTTCTATTGACGATGGAACAGCATATCGCCCGCGTTCAACGCGGCTGGGTGGCGGAATATGCCTACATGGTTAAAGTGATCAAAGCTGGGCAAGAGGAAGTGGTCGACAACCGCCAGGGCACCATCAGCTGGCAAATCGGCCAGCATGGCAACATCATCAGCTCATCCGATAAATTCACCAGCATGGGCAAAGATGGCTTTACCGATACCACTTATCGCTATGACAAACAGTTCAGAGTGGAAAACAGCGTGGCGCGCGGCAGCGATAGCATGACCAACGGCGAAAGCAGCTGGCGCTGGAATCCACAAGGATTGGTAACCTTATCCACCAGCGCGCGCAGCAAAGATACTTATAGCTATGATAACCAGTGGCGAGAACTGCGTTTGAACAGCACCGCGACCACGCCAGTCAGCACGCTGCGCTCGGTGGATGAGTGTCAGCTGTGGGATGAAGTGGGCAACTGCACGCTCAGTTATCTGCATGAAACCGAAGTGTTCGCCAAAGGCACCATTGAACGCCATCTCAGCTCCGCTTATAAATACCAATACTGGAACGCACCCAACGAAACCGCCGCACAAGATTAAAGCAAAACGAACAAAACCCACAAAACCCACAAAACCCACATAAAGGCTGGAAACAAGGGCCGCGAAGTAAAGCTTCCGCCGCATGGATGCGGCGGCAGAGTCCACAGGGATGTGTCCACGACGCCTTTACGCAGCGGCCCTTGTTTTCAGCCTGAAACGCACCGGAGCAATTGAGAACATCGCATGACACTAATTTTATCTTTCCTCTTCGCCATCACCATCCTCACACTCACGCCCGGTTTTGATACTGCATTAGTGCTGCGTTCCGCCGCCGCGCAAGGCTGGAAACGTGCCTGGGCTACGGCATTTGGCGTTACGCTGGGTTGTCTGGTGTGGGGCGTTGCGGTGGGTTTAGGCTTGGGCGCGCTGCTGCTGGCCTCGGAAATGGCGTATAACCTGCTGAAATGGATCGGTGCGGCCTATCTGCTCTATCTCGGTGTCAAATTACTCATCAACCCACGCACCCAAGCGGAAGAAGGGCAGCACGCGCAGAGTAAAGAGCAAAGTTATGTTGCCTGCTTCACGCGCGGACTCTTTGGTAACCTGTTAAATCCTAAAGTCGGCGTATTCTACGTAACCTTTCTGCCGCAGTTTATTCCGGCGGGCGCGTCGGTGCCGCTGTGGTGTACGCTGATGGCGCTCACGCACATGGTGATAGGTTTGGTATGGAATGCGGTGCTAATTGGCAGCAGCCAGTATTTTGCGGCGCATCTGCGTCGCCCAGCGGTGCTGAAAGTGATGGATCGCCTGACGGGCTGCGTGTTTATTGGCTTCGCCGCGAAGCTGGCGCTATCGCGGCGTTAAACATTACGGCTTGCGCGCGACTAGCACGGCGCGCAGCGGGGCGGGATAACCTTCCACGGTTTTGCTGCTGTCATGCGGATCAAGAAACTCGGCCAGCGACTCGCTGGTCATCCAACTGGTGCGACGCTGCTCTTCCACGGACGTCACCGCGTAATCCGCGATGCGCACATCGACAAATCCGCACTTCTCCAGCCAGCTCTTCAGCGCCGCCGCAGAAGGGATAAAGTAGACGTTACGCATCTGCGCATAACGCTCACCCGGCACCAACACCGCGTTTTCATCACCTTCAATCACCAGCGTCTCCAGTACCAGCTCGCCATCACTGACTAACTGATTTTTCAGCTGCATCAAGTGGTCGAGCGGCGAACGGCGGTGATAAAGCACGCCCATGGAAAACACGGTATCAAACGCTTGTAACGCCGGCAGTTGCTCAATGCCCAGCGGCAGCAAATGCGCACGACGATCGTCACCCAGCAGCTTACGCACCGCTTCGAACTGACACAAAAACAGCTGCATTGGATCGATGCCGACCACCAGTTTGGCGCCCGCGCCTATCATGCGCCACATGTGATAGCCGCTACCGCAGCCAACATCCAACACCGTACGATGCTGCAACGGCGAAATGTGCGGCAACACGCGATCCCATTTCCAGTCGGAACGCCATTCGGTATCGATCTCGGTACCGTAAAGCGAATAAGGACCTTTGCGCCACGGCATCAAATTGCGTAACAGATTCTCAATGCCCAGACGCTGACGATCGGTCAGATCCTCAACATCGGCGCTCACGCTATGCAACAAATCCAGCTTCTGCGGCGTCAGCAGCGGCAGATAATCAACTGACTTCTCCCAGTCGCGGAATTTACCGTGCAAATTTTCACGCTGCCATGCGGCGACTTGCGCCGGTAACACTTCCAGCCAACTGGCGAGCGGGCCGGTGGCAATCTGCTGATAAAAACGGCCAAACTCAATCATTTCAACGCCACCAACGAACCAAAGTTAAAGCACTGGAACCACAACTCCGCATGTTTGAAACCGGCGGTTTTCAGGCGCGCTTTGTGCGCTTCAACGCTATCGGTCAGCATCACATTCTCCAGCATGCTGCGTTTCTGGCTGATCTCCAGCTCGCTGTAACCGTTAGCGCGTTTGAAATCGTGATGCATGTTAAACAGCAACTCGCCGACATCGGCATCTTCAAAACTGAACTTCTCCGACAACACCAGCGCGCCGCCCGGATTCAATCCGTTAACAATCTTCTTCAGCAGCTCGAGACGTGCCGGTGGCTCAAGGAATTGCAGGGTAAAGTTCAGCACCACCAACGAGGCGTTCTCAATGTGGATATCCTGAATATCTGCTTCGATCACCTGCACCGGCGTATCCGCGCGGAAGGCGTCGATATGGCGACGGCAGCGCTCCACCATCGCCGGTGAATTATCCACGGCAATAATCTGGCAACCGGGCACATGAATATTGCGGCGCACCGACAGCGTGGCGGCACCCAGTGAACAGCCGAGATCGTAAACCTGGCTATTCGGCTGAACGAAGCGTTCTGCCAGCATGCCAATCATCGAAATGATGTTGGAATAACCCGGCACCGAGCGCTGAATCATATCGGGAAAAACTTCAGCTACGCGCTCGTCAAAGGTCCAGTCGCCCAGCTTATCGATGGGCGCGGAAAATAGCGTATCGCGATCAGACATAATGAAAAGGTCCGGAGAGAAAACGGAAAGGGCGCTATTTTGGCAGAAACGCGGGCAGGCTGCACCCTTTGCGTTGCGTCTAGAACAGGCTCGATTGCTGCGGCCAGTCGGGCAGATCGCGTAAGGTTGGCTCCAGCTGCTGCAACTGTGGCCACAACGCCTGAAGCAGCGGAAACACCTCGCCCATATCCGGCGTATGGATAAACAGCAGCGGATCGCTATCCCGCTGCCACGCTTGCAGCTTGCTGTGCCACGGCTGAAACAGCGGCACGCTCTCCGCCACGCTATCACTGCCAATGAAACGCACCATCGGTTGCGCACCGGTACGCACCACATGCAGCGGCACACGCGGCTTTTGCGATCGAGCGTGCACCGCTGCGGCCGACTGTGAGGTGGAGGCATGCACCGGACGACTATCCAGCATCACCCGATTAATTTGACGCTCCAGCAAACCGCGATTCAGCGCGCGTTCAGCATCTCCTTTGGCGAAAAATGCCTGATGCCGCACCTCGACGCCATAGTGGAAATTGCGCGGCAAACTATCGAGAAAAGACCACAAATCGCCGAGCTGAGCCGGTGAAAACGCCGCCGGCAGCTGCAGCCAGTATTGACCAATGCGCGTGCTGAGCGGATCGAGCAGGCGGAAAAACTCATTCAGCAACTCATCACAGTCGCGCAGCGCCGCTTTATGGCTGATGCTCTCGGGAAACTTGAAGCAGAAACGGAAATCGTCGTGCGTCATGTCGCGCCAGCGCAGCACCACTTCCGGCTTTGGCAGCGCATACAACGTGGTATTACCTTCCACACAACCAAACAGCTGCGCGTAATCGGCTAAGGTCTCAATACCGAACTGTTTCCATTGCGCGTGCTGCCATTGCGGTAATCCAATACGAAGTGTCAACGCGAACTCCTGAATCCTTTAGGGCGGGAAAGGGCGGCTTAATGTAACCTGTTTTGATGTCGGCAGGTAAAACAGCGCGATAAAGCATAATGTTTTGTCCGCTTTGATCGGGCTCCACTTATCCTGCCTGGGTTTTTCCATTATAATAGCCGCCTTTTTTGCGACAGCATCTCATAAGGTTACGCGGCCTGATGCTGTCTGGCAGCAGCGGCGAAGTTAAAAGGATACGTTATGCGTACAGAATATTGCGGACAGCTCAATCTGTCTCACGTGGGTCAGCAAGTCACTCTCTGCGGCTGGGTAAATCGCCGTCGCGATCTGGGTAGCCTGATTTTTATCGATATGCGTGACCGTGAAGGTATCGCACAGGTGTTCTTTGATGCCGATCGTCAGGACGCTTTCCAGCTGGCATCTGAGCTGCGTAACGAATTCTGTATCCAGATCACCGGCACCGTGCGTGCACGTGACGAAAAGAACAAAAACAGCGATATGGCGACCGGCGAAGTGGAAGTGTTTGCCCACGAGCTGAATATCATCAACCGCGCTGAACCGCTGCCGCTGGACTCTAACCAAGTCAACAGCGAAGAAGCGCGCCTGACCTATCGTTACCTGGACCTGCGTCGTCCGGAAATGGCGCAGCGTTTGAAAACCCGCGCTAAAATTACCAGCTTCGTGCGTCGCTTTATGGACGACCAGGGTTTCCTCGATATCGAAACGCCGATGCTGACCAAAGCCACGCCTGAAGGCGCGCGTGACTATCTGGTGCCAAGCCGCGTGCATAAAGGCAAGTTCTACGCGCTGCCGCAGTCGCCACAGCTGTTCAAACAGCTGCTGATGATGTCGGGTTTTGACCGCTACTATCAGATCGTTAAGTGTTTCCGAGACGAAGATCTGCGTGCCGATCGTCAGCCTGAATTCACCCAGATCGACGTGGAAACCTCTTTCATGACCGCCGAGCAGGTGCGTGAAAAGATGGAACGTCTGATTCGTGAACTGTGGATCAACATCAAAGGTGTGGATCTCGGTGAATTCCCGCAGATGACCTTTGCGGAAGCGATGAACCGTTACGGTTCAGATAAGCCAGACCTGCGTAACCCAATGGAGCTGGTGGACGTTGCCGATCTGCTGAAAAACGTAGAATTCCAGGTGTTTGCTGGCCCAGCCAATGATGCCAAAGGCCGCGTGGCTGCCCTGCGCGTACCGGGCGGTGCAGCGCTGACGCGTAAGCAAATCGATGAGTACGGTGAATTTGTCAAAATCTATGGCGCCAAAGGTTTGGCGTGGATGAAAATCAACGAACGTGCGAAAGGCTTCGAAGGTGTACAAAGCCCGGTTGCCAAGTTCCTCAGCGCAGAAATCGTTGAAGACATTCTCAACCGTACTGGCGCCCAAGATGGCGACCTGATCTTCTTCGGTGCGGACCGCGCCAAAGTGGTGGCGGATGCGCTGGGTGCGCTGCGTCTGAAAGTGGGCCGCGATCTGCAGATTACTGATGACAAAGCTTGGGCGCCGCTATGGGTGATCGACTTCCCAATGTTTGAGGAAGATGATGAGGGCGGCCTGGCAGCGATGCACCATCCGTTCACGTCGCCGAAAGACCTGAGCGCAGAACAGCTGGCAACCGATCCGGTACAAGCGGTAGCGAATGCTTACGATATGGTGATTAACGGCTACGAAGTGGGTGGCGGTTCCGTACGTATTCATAATGGTAAAATGCAGCAGACGGTATTCAGCATCCTCGGTATTACCGAAGAAGAGCAGCGTGAGAAGTTTGGCTTCCTGCTCGACGCACTGAAATACGGTACGCCGCCGCACGCCGGCCTGGCGTTCGGCCTGGATCGTCTGACCATGCTGTTGACCGGCACCGATAACATCCGTGATGTGATCGCGTTCCCGAAAACGACCGCCGCCGCGTGCATGATGACCGAAGCCCCAAGCGAAGCGAATCCCGCTGCGTTGCTGGACCTCGGCATTCTGGTGGCGCCGAAAAAAGAAAAAACAGAGAACAAATAATGGGCTTTAAACATCCGGTTTCGGTGCTGGTGGTGATTTTTGCCCGCGATACCGGCCGGGTGTTAATGCTGCAGCGACGTGATGACGACAGCTTCTGGCAATCGGTCACTGGCAGCCTGGAAGCGGGCGAAACCCCGCGCCAGGCAGCTCAGCGCGAAGTGTTAGAAGAACTCGCCATCGATATTGCGCACGAAAAGCTAGTGCTGGACGATTGCCACAAGCAAATCGAGTTTGAGATCTTCCCGCACTATCGTCATCGTTACGCACCGGGCACCACGCACAATCGCGAACACTGGTTCAGGTTGGCTATACCCGCAGAACGCGACCTGCTGCTCACCGAGCATCTCGCCGCGCGCTGGCTCGAACCCGCCGCTGCCGCAGCCCTCACCAAGTCCTGGAGTAACCGCCAGGCGATTGAAGAATTTATCTGAATGCTTGCCGCCGCGCGTTTTTCCGGTGGCGAATGCATTAAGTTTTATGAATCTGGTGAGTTTTCAATGAACGCACCTAACAATATCGAACAGTCAGGCGTAATCGGCGCCGCGAGGTTGTTCACCGCCAGCGCACAGCAACCGGAGCGTACTTATGTACGTGAGGATTGCGAGCACTGCCGGGGGACAAGATCGCAAGTAAGATAGCCTGCACCCAGTAAAAGATCGGAGATAAAGTAAGATGGCTGGACACAGTAAATGGGCGAACACCAAGCATCGTAAAGCTGCTCAGGATGCTAAGCGCGGTAAAATCTTCACCAAAATCATTCGTGAGCTGGTCACCGCCGCGAAACTGGGCGGTGGCGATGCGGGTTCCAACCCTCGTCTGCGCGCAGCGATGGACAAAGCGCTGTCTAACAACATGACGCGCGACACCATGAACCGTGCCATCGCACGCGGCGTGGGCGGTGAAGATGATTCCAACATGGAAACCATCATTTATGAAGGTTACGGCCCGGGCGGCTCAGCAGTGATGATTGAGTGCCTGAGCGACAACCGCAACCGTACCGTGGGCGAAGTGCGTCATGCCTTCACCAAAACCGGCGGCAACCTCGGTACCGATGGTTCGGTTTCTTACCTGTTCAGCAAGAAGGGCGTAATCTCCTTCGCGCCAGGTCAGGACGAAGATGCGGTGATGGAAGCGGCGCTGGAAGCAGGTGCAGAAGACGTTGTGGCCTATGACGACGGCGCGATTGATGTCTTTACCGCGTGGGAAGAGATGGGTGCGGTGCGTGATGCGCTGGAAGCGGGCGGTCTGAAAGCCGACTCGGCTGAAGTCTCGATGATCCCTTCCACTAAAGCCGAAATGGATGCCGAAACCGCGCCGAAACTGCTGCGCCTGATCGACATGCTGGAAGACTGTGACGACGTGCAGGAAGTTTACCATAACGGTGAAATCTCTGATGAGATCGCAGAAACGCTGTAATGGCGTTGCTTAAAACCCCACTCACCGGAGACGCGCCGTGGCGATAATTCTTGGGATCGATCCCGGCTCGCGCGTCACCGGTTACGGTGTTATTCGCCAAACCGGCCGCCAGCTTACCTATTTGGGCAGCGGCTGTATCCGCACCAGCGTCACCGATCTGCCGACGCGCCTCAAACTGATCTACGCGGGCGTCAGCGAAATTATCACCCAGTTCTCACCCGACTATTTCGCCATCGAGCAGGTATTTATGGCCAAGAATGCGGACTCAGCGCTGAAACTGGGCCAGGCGCGCGGTGCGGCGATTGTCGCGGCGGTAAATCATGATTTGCCGGTGTTTGAATACGCGGCGCGCCAGGTGAAGCAAACCGTTACCGGTACCGGCGGCGCTGAGAAAAGTCAGGTGCAGCATATGGTACGAACCTTGCTAAAACTGCCGGCCAATCCGCAGGCGGATGCCGCCGATGCGCTGGCCATCGCCATTACGCATTGCCATATGAGCCAAAACGCGGCGCGTATCAGCGATACGAAACTGGTGATGACGCGCGGGCGTATGCGATCCGGTTAGCGGAAACGAAACGCGGTATGAGGCTGGATATTCATCCAGCCTTTTTTATGGTATATAAACAGGCTTACTTATCAGATTAAGGAATTGCTCAGGTGATTGGTCGTTTACGAGGCAACATTCTGGAAAAACAGCCGCCGCTGGTGTTGATTGAGGCGCACGGTGTCGGTTATGAAGTGCACATGCCAATGACCTGCTTTTACGAGCTGCCGGAGATCAATCAGGAAGCGATTATCTTTACGCAGTTTGTGGTACGCGAAGATGCGCAGCTGCTGTTCGGTTTCAATAACAAGCAGGAACGCACGCTGTTCCGCGAGCTGGTGAAGGTGAATGGCGTTGGGCCAAAACTGGCGCTGGCAATTCTGTCTGGCATGTCGGCCCAGCAGTTCGTGACCGCCGTTGAGCGACAAGAGATTGCCTCGCTGATCAAACTGCCGGGCGTGGGTAAAAAAACCGCCGAGCGTTTGATTGTGGAGATGAAAGACCGCTTTATCGGCATGCACGGCGATCTGTTTGGTGGTGATTCAACCTTTACGTTGACCACGCCATCCGCTGCACAAGACAATAACGATGCTGAAGCCGAAGCGGTTTCAGCGCTGGTGGCTCTGGGCTATAAACCGCAGGAAGCCAGCCGTATGATCAGCAAAGTCGGTAAACCGGATGCGGATTGCGAAACCCTGATTCGTGAAGCCCTGCGCGCTGCTATTTGAGGTAAAGCATGATTGAAGCCGATCGTCTGGTCTCGGGCAGTTCCTTTAATGAAGAAGAAACGCTCGACCGTGCCATTCGTCCCAAGCTGCTCACGGAATATGTTGGCCAGCCGCAGGTGCGCGAGCAAATGGAGATTTTCATCCAGGCTGCGAAACTGCGTGGCGATGCACTCGATCATCTGCTGATTTTCGGCCCGCCGGGACTGGGTAAAACCACGCTGGCTAACATCGTCGCTAACGAAATGGGCGTCAACCTGCGCACCACGTCCGGCCCGGTGCTGGAAAAAGCCGGCGATCTGGCGGCGATGCTCACTAACCTCGAACCGCATGATGTGCTGTTTATTGATGAGATCCATCGACTGTCGCCAGTGGTGGAAGAAGTGCTGTATCCAGCGATGGAAGATTATCAGCTGGATATCATGATTGGTGAAGGTCCGGCAGCGCGTTCGATTAAGCTCGATCTGCCGCCGTTTACCCTGATTGGTGCCACGACGCGTGCCGGTTCTTTAACTTCGCCGCTGCGCGACCGTTTCGGCATCGTGCAGCGCCTTGAGTTCTATAACGTGCCCGATCTGCAGCATATCGTGGGTCGTAGCGCGGCCTGTCTTGGCCTGGCGCTGAGCGAAGAGGGCGCGCTGGAGATAGCGCGTCGTGCACGCGGAACGCCGCGTATCGCTAACCGCCTGCTGCGCCGCGTGCGTGACTTTGCGGAAGTGCGCGCCAACGGCAATCTGAGCGGCGAAGTATCAGCCAGCGCGCTGGATATGCTTAACGTCGACAGCCAAGGTTTCGATTACATGGATCGCAAACTGCTGCTGGCGATTATCGATAAGTTCTCGGGTGGTCCGGTTGGCTTAGATAACCTGGCAGCGGCGATTGGCGAAGAGCGGGAAACTATTGAGGATGTGATTGAACCCTTCCTGATCCAGCAAGGATTCATTCAACGCACGCCGCGTGGCCGGATGGCCACGCAGCATGCTTACAAACACTTTGGTATCAGTCGCGAAGAGTAAACCGGCGTTATGCCGCCGGTTTTTTTGCCATGCTAATGATGAACAATACTGCCGCGCATAACACCACTGAAGGACCGGCTGGCGTATCGTAGCTGGCGGAGAAGGTCAGTCCACCGGTCACTGCGATAATACCGGCAATTACCGCAAAACCGGCCATCTGTTCCGGCGAGCGCGAGAAGCGACGTGCCGTCGCCGCCGGGATAATCAGCAACGACGTAATAATCAAAGCACCGACAAACTTCATCGCTACGCCGATGGTTAATGCGGTGACCAGCATCAACATCAAACGCGTGCGCTGAATGTTAACGCCATCCACCTGCGCCAGCTCCGGGCTGATGGTCATCGACAACAACGAATTCCACTGCCACGCCATCACCGCCAGTACAATCGCCACGCCGCCGCCCATCATCCACAAATCATCGGGCGTCACCGCCAGCAGATCGCCAAACAGGTAAGCCATCAGATCGACACGCACGCCTTGCATCAGACTGACGACCACTAAACCCAGCGACAGCGCACTGTGCGCCATAATGCCGAGCAGCGTATCAATAGCCAGATGCGGGCGTCGCTCCAGCCACACCAATCCCAACGCCAGACACACGGTCACCAAAATCACCGCATAGTAAGGATTCACGTTGAGCAGCAAACCAAAGGCCACGCCCAGTAAGGACGCATGCGCGAGCGTATCGCCGAAGTAAGACATGCGGCGCCAAACCACAAACGAGCCAAGTGGACCGGCCGCCAGCGCCAGCAACACGCCGCCCAGCCAGCCAGGTAATAACAGTTCAATCATGACGGGCCATTTCCTTTGCGCAGAACAATGCGTCCCTGTAAATCGTGACGGTGATTATGATGATGACGATAAATTGCTAGCTGCTGCGCGCCGCGTGGGCCAAACATCGCAATAAACTCGGGATGTTGTGACACCGCTTCCGGCGTGCCGGAACAGCAGATGTGATGGTTGAGACACAGCACTTCGTCGGTTTTCGCCATCACCAGATGCAGGTCGTGTGAAACCATCAGCACACCGCAGTTCAGTTCGCGGCGCAGCTGATCGATCAAATCGTACAGCGCGACCTGGCCGTTGACATCAACGCCTTGTGTCGGCTCATCCAGTACCAAAAGCTGCGGTTCATTGAGTAATGCACGCGCCAGCAAAACACGTTGTGTCTCACCGCCGGAAAGTTTTTGCAGCGTTGCATGCAGCAGATGCCCGGCCTGCACGCGCTTGAGCGCCGGCAAAATGGCATCGCGTTTGGTGCCGCGCGACAGGCGCATAAAGCGTTCCACGGTGATCGGCAACGTGGGGTCGATGTGCAGTTTTTGCGGCACGTAGCCGATACGCAAATCAGCGGCGCGCGTGACGCTGCCGCTGGTGGGTTTCAGTAGCCCCAACACCGCGCGAACCAGCGTGGATTTACCGGCGCCGTTCGGGCCGAGCAGGGTGAGAATTTTCCCCGGCTCAAGTGCGAGGCTAATACCTGCAAGCACCGGACGCTGGGAGAACTTCACAGAAATGTTTTCAAGGGTAACAAGTGGCGACATGTTATTTACGGGTTGCATAGAATTTCGAATGTTATAATATCACATTCCATCAACGGTTCACGATGGAATGACGTATTATGTTACACAATAAAAAGCGCCTGATTTTCACCCTTACTGCTGCGGCAATTGGCGCGGCAAGCGCATTACCCGCGCACTCCGCAGTTGTCGCTTCAATCAAACCTATCGGATTTATCGCAGCGGCTATCGCAGAGGGTATTACGCCGGTTGAAGTATTGCTGCCTGATGGCGCCTCAGAGCATGATTATGCCTTGCGTCCCTCTGATGTAAAACGTATTAAAAACGCAGACTTAGTAGTATGGACAGGCCCAGAGATGGAAGCCTTTCTTACTAAGTCAGCGGCCGAATTACCTGCCAGTAAAAACCTCGAAATTGCCGCATTGCCGGGCATTAAACCGCTATTGATTAGCGGCGATGATGAAGATGAGGAACATGAGCATGGTCACGATCACGATCACGACTCAGAAAATTCCGAAGACCAGGACGGGTCTCATGCGCATCACCACCACGGACAGTTTAATATGCACCTGTGGATGTCCCCTGACATGGCCTTACAATCTGCGGTTGCAATCCATGGAAAATTATTGGAACTTATGCCGCAAAGCAAAGCCAAACTTGACGCTAATCTGCAGGAATTTAAGGCAGAATTAGCCGATGCAGACAAACACATCGGCGCGCAACTCGCGCCTGTGCGGAACAAGGGTTATTTCGTTTTTCACGATGCTTACAGCTACTTTGAAAAACATTACGGTTTGTCACCTTTAGGTCATTTTACCGTCAATCCTGAAATCCAGCCGGGCGCCCAGCGTTTACATCAAATACGAACACAGTTGGTTGAGCAGAAAGCCGTTTGCGTTTTCGCTGAACCACAATTCAGACCGGCCGTCATCGATGCCGTGTCCCGTGGAACTTCCGTACGTAAAGGCACGTTAGATCCGTTGGGTATGGACATCAGCTTATCCAAAGACAGCTACGTGAAATTTCTTTCACAACTGTCGAGCCAGTATGCGAGCTGCCTGAATGGAGCATGAGGAATAGGTAAAAGTGCAGCAGATAGCCCGCTCTGTCGCCCTCGCATTTAACAATTTGCCGCGCCCCCACCGCGTTATGCTGGGTTCATTAACCGTTGTCACGTTGGCCGTCGCAGTATGGCGGCCTTACGTTTACCATCCGCGTGATGTTGCCCCCATCGTGAAAACCATTACGTTGGATAAAGACGAACTGCGCACGCTGTTGCCCGAAGCCAGCGAGCCGATTGACCAGACAACGGAAGAACCGTCCGACGATATTCCTGCTGACGACATTGATAATGACGTTCCGGACAATCCCAACGTACATGAGTACACCGTCTCTTCGGGTGATACGCTGAGCAGCGCGTTAAATCAGTACGGTATTGAGATGGGCGATATCAACGCATTAGTCAGTAGCGATAAAGATCTGCGTAACATGCGCGTTGGTCAGCAACTGAGCTGGACGCTGGATGCCGATGGACAACTGCAAACCTTCAGCTGGGAAATCGATCGTCGTGAAACCCGTACTTATCAGCGCGCCGACAACGGCAGCTTTAAGATGCAGCAGGAGCTGCAAAAGGGTGAGTGGCAAAACAACGTACTGAAAGGTGAAGTGCGCGGCAGTTTTGCTGCCAGTGCCCAGCGTGCAGGCTTGACCAGCGCAGAAACCAGTAACGTCATCAAAGCGATGCAGTGGCAGATGGATTTCCGCAAACTACGCGCCGGTGATGACTTCAGTGTGCTGATGTCTCGTGAAATGCTCGATGGCAAAAGTGCCCAAAGCCAATTACTTGGCGTGCGTTTACGCACCGGCGGTAAAGACTATTACGCGTTCCGTGCGGAAGACGGCAAGTTCTACGATCGCAACGCCTCTGGTTTAGCGCGTGGCTTTATGCGTTTCCCTACGGTTAAGCAGTATCGTGTCTCTTCCAACTTCAATCCGCGTCGCCTTAATCCGGTAACCGGCCGTATTGCACCGCATAAAGGTGTCGATTTCGCGCTGCCTATTGGTACGCCTGTGTTAGCCGTGGGCGATGGTGAAGTGGTGATGGCGAAAAACGGCGGTGCTGCCGGGAATTACGTGGCAATTCGTCACGGTCGTCAGTACATGACGCGTTATATGCACCTGAGTAAAGCGTTGGTGAAACCGGGGCAAAAAGTGAAACGCGGCGATCGTATTGCGTTGTCGGGTAACACCGGACGTTCGACCGGTCCGCATTTGCATTATGAAGTATGGATCAACAATCAGGCGGTGAATCCATTGACGGCAAAACTGCCGCGCATGGAGGGTCTGACGGGTAAAGATCGCAGCACTTACATGGCGCAAGTCAAAACCTGGTTGCCGCAGTTGACGCTGAAATAGCGCATTATTGCGCGTAACACTAAAAACCGACGGATTCTTCGTCGGTTTTTTGCTATCTGGCGCATGAAGATTGCAAAATTAACCACCGTCACTATTATTGACCGGTCATTGTCAGAGGCGAGTGCATGGAAACCCGAAAGAAAAATAACAGCGAGTTTATTCCCGTTTTTCAACGTTCTTTTTTAAAGCCGAAATACTGGGGAAGTTGGCTGGCGGTGGGCGCGCTGGCCGGCATGGCATTGCTTCCCGCTAAAGTGCGCGATCCGATTCTGGGCGGATTGGGCAAGTTCGCCGGTAAGCTGGCGAAAAGTGCGCGCCGCCGTGCGCTGATCAATCTCTATTATTGCCTGCCGGAATTGAGTGAAGCGCAGCGCGAAGAGATTGCTGATCGTATGTTTGCCACCGCACCGCAGGCGATGGCGATGATGGCCGAATTGGGCATACGTAATCCCGAGCATGTTCGCAAACGTGTTGACTGGCACGGACGGGAAATCATTGAGCAACTGCAGGCCAACAAAGAAAACGTCATATTTTTAGTGCCGCATGGCTGGGGCGTGGATATTCCAGCGATGCTGCTGGCGTCTGAAGGTCAGATGATGGCGGCGATGTTCCACAATCAAAGCGATCCGTTAATGGATTATCTGTGGAATACCGTGCGACGCCGTTTTGGTGGCCGTATGCATGCGCGGAATGACGGCATTAAGCCGTTTATCGCGTCGGTGCGTCAGGGTTATTACGGCTATTATCTGCCGGACCAGGATCACGGCCCGGAACACAGCGAATTTGTGGATTTCTTTGCTACTTACAAAGCCACACTGCCCGCAGTGGGCCGCCTGATGAAAGTATGCCGCGCACGCGTTGTGCCGCTGTTCCCGGTGTATAACAGTGAAACCCATCGTCTGGAAATCTATGTGCGTCCGCCAATGGATGACTTGCTGGATGCCGATGACAATACGCTTGCGCGTCGCATGAATGAAGAAGTTGAAGTGTTCGTGCGCCCGCATCCGGAACAGTACACCTGGATTCTGAAGCTGCTGAAAACGCGTAAGGAAGGGGATATCGAACCTTATGCGCGCAAAGATCTTTATCCTCGTAGGAAATAAACATGGGGCCGTCTGGCCCCTTTATCATTCTATTGCCGCCACATGACTGCGACGTTTACGTTCGCGCAGGAACAGGGTCACCAGACCAAACCACAGCACGCCAGCGGCGAAGTTAACCCCGCTAAACCACGGAGTGCCGCCGCTGAAGTAGCTACTTTTCGCCAGCTCAATGCCTACCGCTAAGGTCAGAATACTGATCATACCGAGCATCGCCGCCACGCTGCCTTTGCCTTCGTTGCTGGAGTAAAGCGTCAAACGGTACAGACCGGCATTCACCATGCCTGCGCCGAAAGCGTACAAGCTTAACCCGGCTGTCAGCAGCAGATAGGTGTGACTATCGAGCAAATTAGCCAGCAGCGAAATACTCAAACCAATCAGAATCGGCCAGGCGGCAAACTTCACCGGCTGCTCAATCGGCACGCGTCCAGCCAGTTTGCCGAGCGTGATGTTGCCGGCAATCATCGCCAGAAACACCGGTAGCTGCAGCAGCGCATACTGCATGCGTGACAATCCTTCATCGTGCATCAGAATCACTGGCGATAGCGCTACCCACGTCAGGATCGGAATAAACACTAAACCAATGGCAAAAGATCCGTACATCACCTGACGATCGCGCGCCAAACGCGCATAGCCGCGCGCCAGCGTTGGCAGGGCGATAGAGTGACTGCGATCGCCAGCGGTTTCCGGCATGACGCGCCACAGCAGGGCAAACGCAATCACGCTGCAGATGGCAAACAGCCAGAACATGCTGCGCCACTCGCCAACGGTGAGCCACGCGGCTCCGGCCAGCGGACCAGCGAGCGGTGCCAGCAGCGCGACGTTGGCCATCAGCGCCATCATGCGTACTGCCAGCGCCTCGTCAAAGGCTTCCTGCACCGCTGCGTAGCTGACGGCGCCAATAAAGCACAGGCTAATACCCTGCACAAAGCGCAGCGCGACAAACTCCTCAATGCTGCTCACCCACGTTGTCAGAATACAGGCGGCGGCAAAGAACAGGATGCCAAACAGCAGCACCGGCCGGCGGCCATATTTGTCAGAGAGCGGACCGAGCAGCCATTGCAGTACCACGCCGCCCATCAGATACGCGGTCAGCGAGGTCGAAACCCATTCCGGGCCGACGCTGAATTCAGACGTCACCAGCAGCATGCCGGGCTGAATCATGTCATGCGCGATATAGGTGGCGAACTCAAACAGTACCAGCGCGAGCGGGAACAGCAGCACGCGCCCAGTGAGTTGAGTAATAGGTTGATAGCGGGCCATCTGGCCTCCTTGTCAAAAAAATAAAAACGCGACTGCCAGGCAGTCGCGTTTGTCCATGTTGTTACAGCCGCTGTCGGTGGTGCGTATTAATCTACGCGCAGTACACGGCTGGTATTGGTGGTACCGGTGGTCGACATCACGTCGCCCTGGGTGACAATCACCAGGTCGCCTGAAACCAGGAAACCTTTTTCGCGCAGCAAATTCACTGCATCGTGCGCGGCAGCAACACCATCGTTGTTGCTGTCGAAGAACACTGGCGTAACACCACGGTACAGCGCCGTCAGGTTCAGCGTACGTTCGTGACGTGACATGGCGAAGATCGGCAAACCGGACGTGATACGTGAGGTCATCAGCGCGGTACGGCCCGATTCGGTCATGGTGATGATCGCTGAAACCCCTTGCAGATGGTTGGCAGCATACATCGCCGACATGGCAATCGCTTCTTCGACGTTATCGAACTGTACTTCCAGGCGGTGCTTAGAAACGTTAACGCTCGGGATTTTCTCTGCGCCGAGGCACACTTTCGCCATCGCTGAGACGGTTTCAGCCGGATACTGGCCAGCAGCGGTTTCCGCCGACAGCATCACCGCATCGGTACCATCCAGCACGGCGTTCGCCACGTCCATGACTTCGGCACGCGTTGGCATTGGATTAGTAATCATCGACTCCATCATCTGCGTGGCGGTGATGATGGTGCGGTTCAGCTGGCGAGCGCGACGGATCAACGCTTTCTGAATACCCACCAGCTCAGGATCGCCAATCTCCACACCCAAATCGCCACGTGCAACCATCACCACGTCAGAAGCGAGGATGATGTCATCCATCGCTTCCTGTGAGGCAACGGCTTCAGCACGTTCCACTTTCGCCACCAGTTTGGCGTCGCAGCCAGCGTCGCGCGCCAGACGGCGGGCATAATTCATATCTTCGCCGTTACGCGGGAAGGAGACTGCCAGATAATCCACGCCGATTTTCGCGGCTGTAACGATATCAACTTTGTCTTTTTCGGTCAGCGCATCGGCAGAGAGACCGCCGCCGAGTTTGTTGATGCCTTTATTGTTGGAGAGCGGGCCGCCGACGGTGACTTCGGTGAACACTTTTACCCCCTGAACTTCCAGCACTTTCAGCTGCACGCGACCGTCGTCCAGCAGCAGGATATCGCCGGGCACTACATCTTCTGGCAGGCCTTTATAGTCGATACCGACTTTTTCTTTATCGCCTTCGCCTTTGGTTAAATCAGCATCCAGCAGGAAACGATCGCCGACGTTGAGGAACACTTTGCCTTCTTTGAAGGTCGATACGCGAATTTTTGGGCCTTGCAGGTCGCCCAGGATCGCTACGTGACGACCCAGTTTCGCCGCGATTTCACGGACTTTATTGGCGCGCTGCTGATGATCTTCCGGTGTGCCGTGGGAGAAGTTGAGTCGTACAACGTTAGCACCCGCCGCGATGATTTTTTCGAGGTTGTTGTCGCGATCGGTGGCTGGACCGAGGGTTGTAACGATCTTGGTTCTTCTGAGACGTCTGGACATGAAGGACTCCGTTAGCAAAGTATCGTGTCGCTCTCAAGTGACACGTAGTGTTCATCTATTCTATATGATCGATGGGCTGTGATTCGACTCACATTGTGAATGTGATGTTAATTATTTTCCTGCGCCTGTTTCTCCAGGCGTGAATCTTTCAGCGCTTCTTTCACCCGTTTTAAATTTTCACGGAAAGCAGCGCCGCGCTCAAGGGTAAACCCTGTCGCCAGAACATCAATCACGGTTAATTGTGCGAGGCGGGAAACCATTGGCAGGTAGATATCGGTATCTTCGGGTACGTCGAGCGTCAAAGCCAGCGTGGCTTCCGCCGCCAGCGGGGAACCCGGAGAAGTGATAGCCAGCACAGTGGAAGCGTTTACACGCGCCAGGCGAGCCAGTTCTACCATATTTTTGGTGCGACCAGTATGTGAGATGAGAACAAACACATCGTTTGGACCACTATTTATGCAACTCATGCGCTGGATCACAATATCCTCTGACCAGATGACCGGCAGATTAAATCGCAAAAATTTGTTGGTGGCGTCATGTGCCACCACGGCGGAGGCACCAAGGCCAAAAAAAGCAATTTTATGCGCCTTTGACAGCGCCTGAACCGCCTGACGAATCACCTGAGAGTCAAGTTGCTGGCGGACGCGGCTGAGGCCGGCTAACGCGGAATCAAAAATTTTGTGGCTATAGCTTTCCACACTGTCATTTTCTTCCACATCGCGACTCACCCAGTTCGGGCTTTTGACCAGGCTCTGCGCGAGCTGCAATTTGAAGTCAGGGAAGCCGCGCGTGCCCATACGATGGCAGAAGCGATTCACCGTCGGTTCGCTGACGTCAGCGGCGCGTGCCAGCGTGGCGATGCTGGAGTGCATCGCCTGTTGCGGCGCGGCAAGAATCTGCTCTGCGACTTTACGTTCTGATTTGCTTAACGCATCGAGTTGCGCCTGAATCTGTTCCAGCATGGTTTAACCTAATGAGCGTCAATCACTTTTTCGCGTTCATCAATCAATGAAATCGCTGCCAATTCACAAGAATATACCGTGTAATAGCCCCTCGCACGCAGCGGAGGACAAATGTAAACGCGATTTTTTTGCGATACTTTGATCGCTGACGTGTTTTGCCACGACAAATATCGAAACAGAAAATGTGCTCAAATGGCACGCTACAACACACTTAACACCTTTATTACGTTCACAGTTAACGCCAGCAAAACACTGCGTTCGGGTTGTCCTAAACCCGCTAAAAACGTACATTGTGCTGTAAGAAAATTACAATAAGGACCTGGCGTGATGAGAACGCTCAAGCCGGGTATATCCTGCAACGAGGAGAGGAAAATGGCGGTTACACAAACAGCCCAGGCATGCGATCTGGTGATTTTCGGTGCCAAAGGCGATCTCGCGCGCCGTAAACTGTTGCCATCACTGTATCAGCTGGAAAAAGCCGGTCAGATTCATGAAACCACTCGCATTATTGGCGTGGGTCGCGCGGATTGGGATAAAGCCGCGTATACCAAAGTGGTACGTGAAGCGCTGGAAACCTTCATGAAAGAGAAGATCGATGAAGCGCTGTGGGATACCCTCAGCAGCCGTCTCGACTTCTGTAACCTCGACGTAAATGACACCTCGCATTTCACCAAACTGGGCAAAATGCTTGACCAGAAAAACCGCGTCACCATTAACTACTTCGCCATGCCGCCAAGCACCTTTGGCGCGATTTGCGACGGTCTGGGCGCCGCCAAGCTGAACGCCAAACCGGCACGCGTAGTAATGGAAAAGCCGCTCGGCACCTCATTGGAAACCTCACAAGAGATCAATGACAGCGTCGGCAAATACTTCGAAGAAGGCCAGGTTTTCCGTATTGACCACTATCTCGGTAAAGAGACGGTGCTCAACCTGCTGGCGCTGCGTTTTGCCAACTCCATCTTCGTCAACAACTGGGACAATCGCACCATCGATCACGTGCAGATCACCGTGGCAGAAGAGGTGGGCATCGAAGGCCGTTGGGGTTACTTCGACAAAGCCGGCCAGATGCGTGACATGATTCAGAACCACCTGTTGCAGATCCTCACCATGATTGCCATGTCGCCGCCGTCCGATCTGAGCGCGGATGCGATTCGTGATGAGAAAGTGAAAGTGCTGCGCTCACTGCGTCGTATCGATCAAACCAACGTGCGCGAGAAAACCGTACGCGGTCAGTACACCGCCGGCTTTGTGCAGGGCAAGAAAGTGCCAGGTTATCTGGAAGAAGAGGGCGCTAACAAGCAGAGCGCCACGGAAAGCTTTGTTGCTATTCGCGTGGATATCGATAACTGGCGTTGGGCTGGCGTGCCGTTCTATCTGCGTACCGGCAAGCGCTTGCCAACCAAATGCTCTGAAGTGGTGGTGTATTTCAAGAATCCTGAGATGAACCTGTTTAAGGATTCGTACGCTGAACTGCCGCAGAACAAGCTGACCATTCGTCTGCAGCCGGACGAAGGCGTGGATATTGAAATTCTGAACAAAGTGCCGGGACTCGACCACAAGCATAAACTGCAGACCACCAAGCTGGATCTGAGCTACTCCGAAACCTTCAACCAGTCGCATCTGGCCGATGCTTACGAGCGTCTGCTGCTGGAAACCATGCGCGGTATTCAGGCGCTGTTTGTGCGTCGTGATGAAGTTGAAGCAGCGTGGGGCTGGGTGGATTCGATCATTGATGCCTGGAGCGCCGATGCCGAAGCGCCGAAGCCGTATCAGGCGGGAACATGGGGACCGGTTGCCTCTGTCGCGATGATTACTCGCGATGGCCGTTCCTGGAACGAGTTCGAATAGAAACCTAATATTGAGCCCGCCAAATGTGCGGGCTTTTTTACGTCCAGAATTCATTTTTCTGAAAAGTGAACCAGAGTTTCAAAAAATTCTGATATCCAATGGACGCCGCTCCAGCCGATCTTGTATGGTAGAGCCCAATAATTGACAGCGTGGCCAAACGCCGGGCTGATGCAACCAAGGAAACGTGATGAAGAACTGGAAAACAAGTGCTGAACAGATCCTGAAAACTGGCCCGGTCGTGCCGGTCATCGTGGTGAACAAGCTGGAACACGCGGTGCCGATGGCGAAAGCGCTGGTGGCTGGCGGTGTGCGCGTGCTGGAAGTCACGCTGCGTACCCCGGTGGCGATGGACGCGCTGCGTGCCATGATTAAAGAAGTACCGGAAGCGATTGTCGGTGCGGGCACGGTGATCAACACCCAGCAACTGAAAGAAGTCACTGACGCCGGTGCGCAGTTTGTCATCAGCCCAGGATTGACGGAATCGCTGCTGAAAGCCGCGGTTGAAGGTCCGGTGCCATTGATTCCAGGTATCAGCACGGTTTCAGAACTTATGACTGGCATGGATTACGGCCTGCGGGAGTTCAAATTCTTCCCGGCGGAAGCCAATGGTGGCGTGAAAGCATTATCCGCGATTGGCGGTCCGTTCCCGCAGGTGCGTTTCTGTCCAACTGGCGGCATCTCGCCAGCCAACTATCGAGACTATCTGGCGCTGAAAAGCGTGCTGTGCATTGGCGGTTCGTGGCTGGTACCGAATGATGCGTTGGAAAGCGGTGACTGGGATCGTATTACGCGTCTGGCGCGTGAAGCGGTTGAAGGGGCACGCGCATAAGTTTATGAATTGGTCGCCATTGATGGCGACCACTTAATCTTACTTAACCTTCGACTTGTACCGCGGCCGCACTCGCCACGGCGCGCGCGATAGCGTCATCGGTGTTTTCACCGGTTGCCAAAGCCACGCCTAAACGTCGCTGACCGGCGATTTCCGGCTTACCAAACAGGCGCAGCTGCAATCCGGCACCCAGCGCGGCTTCGATATTCCCGAACACAACGTTCTGGCTGTTCAGCTCAGGTAAAATCACTGCCGACGCAGCGGGACCGTATTGACGAATGCCGCCAATCGGCAGGCCGAGGAAAGCGCGCACATGTAGGGCGAATTCGGACAGATCCTGCGAAATCAGCGTGACCATGCCGGTATCATGCGGACGCGGTGACACTTCGCTGAACACCACTTCATCACCGCACACGAACAGCTCCACGCCAAACAGGCCGTATCCACCGAGCGCTTTTACCACGTTAGCGGCGATATCCTGCGCGCGTTGCAGCGCCAGTTCACTCATTTGCTGCGGCTGCCATGATTCACGATAATCGCCATCTTCCTGACGATGACCAATCGGCGCGCAGAAGTGAATGCCGTCTACGGCGCTGATGGTCAGCAGGGTGATTTCAAAATCAAACTTCACCACGCCTTCAACGATCACGCGGCCCGCACCGGCACGTCCGCCTTGCTGCGCATAATCCCAGGCTTTATCTAGCTGGCTGGCTTCGCGAATAAAGCTCTGGCCTTTACCGGATGAGCTCATCACCGGCTTAACGATGCACGGGAATCCAATCGCCTCAGCCGCGGCCACAAAATTCTCTTTGCTGTCAGCAAACTGGTAAGTCGAGGTCGGTAAGGACAACTCTTCCGCCGCCAGACGGCGAATGCCTTCGCGGTTCATGGTCAGACGTGCGGCGCGTGCGGTCGGCACCACTTTCTGACCTTGCGCTTCCAGCTCCAGCAGTTTTTCGGTGGCAATGGCTTCAATTTCTGGTACCACGAAGTGCGGCTTTTCCTCGGCAATCAGCGCGGCCAGCGCGTCGCCGTCCAGCATGTTGATCACATAGCTGCGATGCGCAACGTGCATCGCCGGAGCATCGGCGTAACGATCCACCGCGATCACTTCCACACCAAGACGCTGGCACTCAAGTGCCACTTCTTTGCCTAATTCGCCTGAACCTAACAGCATGACACGCGTAGCGGCAGGGCGCAGCGCGGTTCCGAGAGTCGTCATAATTTCACCTTAGCAGTCAAAATGCGCGCGCAGTATAAACGAAAACGTTTGCGTACTCACGCTTTCGCCGCGATGAGGTTTGCCATACTTTTCCCGCTCTGACGTTAACTGACACAGCCTGCGGCAGCATGGAGAACGGAAAAGTAAACAGGAGTTAAACGATGAGCAATTGGCTGCAGCAAATTCAATCGGTGCTGGCGAAAAAGGGTGGAGACGGAAAGTCGGGCGGTTTAAGTGACATGCTGGCCCCGGGCGCATTGGGCGGGCTGGCGGGATTGCTGGTAGGCAGCAAATCCACGCGTAAGCTGCTGACCAAATATGGCGGCAAAGCCTTGCTGTTGGGCGGTGGCGCGGCGGCGGGCGCGCTGTTATGGAACAAATACAAACAGCGCATACGTGAAACCCATCAGGACGATGCGGGCTTTGGCCAGCTGCAAACGCCGATGGATCAACGCGCAGAGCGTTTAGTCACGGCGCTGGTGTTCGCGGCGAAAAGTGATGGTCACATTGACGATCAAGAGCGTGCCGCCATTGAGCAAAATATCCAGCAGGCCGGCTACGGCGCACAAGCCGAAGCGCTGATTAAGCAGGCGATGAATCGCCCGCTCGATCCCAACTGGCTGGCCGCTGACGTAAAAAATGAAGAAGAGGCGCTGGAACTCTATTTCCTCAGCTGTGCAGCCATTGATGTCGACCACTTTATGGAGCGTAGCTATCTCTCCGCGCTCGGCGATGCGCTGAAAATTCCCCAGGATGTGCGCGACGGTATTCAGCGCGATATCGACGCGGAAAAAGCTGCTTAATTCCGTGCGAAGGTTGCATCCGCAGCCTTCGCTTTTCATCTTTTGCTTACCCTGCGTAAAGTGATGCTGCGTGTAGCTTGGCATCGTGCGTGATTAGTGCCACGCTTGCTGAATGTTGTCCTTCAGGGAGAAGAGCCTAATGAATCAGCCACACGCGAAAAAAATTCCCCATGTCATGAAGCTGCACGGTGAAACGCGCATCGATAATTATCACTGGTTACGTGATGACGACCGCGAGAATCCAGAGGTGCTGGCCCATCTGCACGCCGAAAATGATTACGGCCGTGCGATGATGGCGTCGCAGAATCCGCTGCAGGAACGGGTGCTGAAAGAGATCGTTGACCGCATTCCACCGCAGGATCACTCGGTGCCCTATGTTAAAAACGGTTATCGCTATCAAAGCCGCTATGAAGTGGGCAACGAGTATCCGGCTTATTTCCGGCAGCCCGTTGACGCGCCAGCTGATGAGCCCTGGCAGCTATTGCTGGATGGAAACCAGCGGGCTGCGCACAGTAATTTTTACACCATGGGCGCGCTGGCGATTACACCGGACAATCAGGTGATGGCCTTAGCGGAAGACTTCCTGTCGCGCCGCCAATACGGCATTCGCTTCCGTAATTTGCAGAGCGGTAGCTGGTATCCGGAAGTGCTGACCAATGCGTCATCCAGCGTTGCCTGGGCCAACGATTCCCGCACGCTCTATTACGTGCGTAAGCATCCGAAAACGCTGCTGGCGTATCAGGTGTGGCGCCATGAGCTGGGCCATCCGCAATCTGACGATCAGCTGGTGTATGAAGAGAAGGATGACTCTTTTCACCTCAGCGTGCATAAAACCACCTCCGAGCACTTCATTCTGATTGCGTTGTACAGCACCAACACCAGCGAGATTCTGCTGATCGACGCCGAATATCCGGATGCGCAGCCGCAAACCTTTTGTCCACGTCGCCGCGACCACGAATACAGCATCGATCACTACAATCATCAGTTCTATATCCGCTCGAATCGTGATGGCAAAAATTTCGGGCTCTATCGCAGCGCGTGGCTGGCGGAAGCACGCTGGCAATCGCTGATCCCGGCGCGTGACAACGTGGTGCTGGAAGATTTTCAGCTGTTTCGTCATTGGCTGGTAGTCGAAGAGCGTCAGCACGGCGTAAACACCTTGCGGCAGATAAACTGGGAGAGCGGCGAAAGCTTTGGTATCGCCTTCGACGATCCCGCCTATGTCACCTGGCTTGCCTACAATCCTTCGCCAGAAAGCGACACCTTGCGCTACGGCTACTCTTCCATGACCACGCCGACCACCTTGTTTGAACTGAACATGGAAACCGGCGATCGTCGCGTGCTGAAGCGCACGCCGGTGCCGGGCTTCAAATCGGAGGATTACAAAAGTGAGCATCTGTGGATCACGGTGCGTGATGGCACAGAGGTTCCTGTTTCGCTGGTCTATCACCGCAAGCATTTCCAGCGCGGCAGCAATCCGTTGCTGGTGTACGGTTACGGTGCTTACGGCAGCAGCATGGATGCCAGCTTTGGCACCAGCCGCATCAGCTTGCTGGAGCGCGGCTTCGTCTACGCCATCATTCACGTGCGCGGCGGCGGCGAGCTCGGCCAGCAATGGTATGACGGTGGCCGCCTGAAGAATAAAATCAACAGCTTCACCGACTTTATTGATGTCACCGAAGCGCTGGTGGCGAAGGGTTATGGTCATCGCCAGCAGCTCTACGCGATGGGCGGCAGCGCTGGCGGATTACTGATGGGCGGCGTGGTGAACATGGCGCCGGAGCTGTTCCATGGCGTGGTGGCGCAGGTGCCATTTGTCGATGTGGTGACGACGATGCTCGATCCGACAATTCCGCTGACCACCGGCGAATACGATGAGTGGGGCAATCCCGAACAGGCGGAGTTCTATCACACCATTCGCAAATACAGTCCGTATGACAACATCGAGGCCAAAGCCTATCCGCATTTGCTGGTCACCACCGGTCTGCACGATTCACAGGTGCAGTATTGGGAACCGGCTAAGTGGGTGGCGAAATTGCGTGAGCTGAAAACCAACGATTCACTGCTGTTGCTCTGCACCGAGATGGATTCTGGCCACGGCGGCAAATCGGGCCGCTTCAAAGCGTATGAAGGGGTGGCGCAGGAGTTCACTTTCCTGATTGGCCTGGCGCAGGGCAGCTTGCCAGACCGCGTCGATTACTGATCGCTCTTCACATACTTGCGCAGCGCCTGCCGTAACGGTGGGCGCAAATCACGCACATTTTCCAGCACCCAACGCAGATAGCCGGGATCTTTACGCGCGATACTGCCAATACTCTGACCGCGATATTTGCCGAACGGGAACACATCGCCGCTCACGGGCGCGGGCTGGCACAAATTCGCCATCTGCTCGGCGTTCCAGCCGGAGGTTTCCATAATGCGGATCAGCAGCGCAGCGGTGACGTAGCAGTCATACAACGCGCGGTGCGCATGCAGTTCGGCCGGTGGCGTGACATCCAGCTTCAGGCTGTGGCGCAGCGCCTGATTGCCATATTTGATGCCTGGCCACAGCTGCCGCGCCAGCGTCATGGTGCAGATCCATTCGCCCGGCATAGTGGGCAACATGCGGCGATCAAAACTGGCGTTGTGCGCCACGTAATGCGGACTGCCGTGATAGCGGCCAATCGCTTCTTCGATAGTGGGTTTTCCCATCACCATCGCTTCCGTAATGCGATGTACCGCCATCGCCTGACGACTGATGGGGCGATCCGGGCAGATTAAGTCGCTCATCGGATTGACGATCTGACCATCAATGACATCCACCGACGCCACTTCCACCACGCCACCCTGCAGGCCGCAGGTTTCGGTATCAATTACACGTAACATAAATTACTTCTGCTTCGGTTCGTAGGGCAGGCGCGACAGGCTAAGCGAAGCCTGGCGATAGTTCATTAAGCGCTGACGAAACCAGTCACGCAGCGCTTCAGGCTGCTCGCGCTCCACCATTTCGGCAATCACCGGCATATTGTAGCGCTCTTTGAATGCAACGCCCGCGGCGGCCAGATCGACATTGACTTTGTCTTTCTCTTCCTGCGAGAGCAGGGCAAGGTTTTGGCTCATGCTTTTCTCCTGATAAACAGGGGCAAAAGTAATGGTTTCGGACCCTGGGATCAAGCGGATTGGATCGCACCGCAAGTCTCGACACCTGCGGATCGGCGGCGTATCCTGCTGCCACGTTTGCGGTGGTTTGCCGCATTTAATAGGGAAGAAGTCATGAAGAAAACTGCGTTCAACGCTGTCGTCGCGCTACTTCTGGCGTCATCAACGCTGGCCTTCAGCCAGGTTGCTATGGCACACGCTCACCTGAAAACCCCGGTCCCAGCCGACAAAGCGGTGGTGGAAACCTCCCCGCAGAATTTAACGCTGACCTTTACCGAGGATGTTGAAGCGGCATTCAGTGGCGTGGATGTGCTCAATGCACAACATCAACCGATGGCGGTTGGAAAAGCCAAACTCAACGATAAACAACACGATCAGCTGATTGTACCGATCAGCCAGCCGCTGCCGTCGGGCAACTACCAAGTGAACTGGCATGTGCTGTCCGTTGATGGGCATAAAACCAAAGGCAGCTATACCTTCAGCGTGAAGTGATTGATGAGTTTGAGCACGCTGTGGATTGGACTGCGAGCGCTGCATTTTATGTCGGTGCTGCTGCTCGCCGGTAGCGCCTTTTATACCGCGCTACTGGCGCCGCGCCGCTATCGTCCGCTGCTATCACAGCGTTTAGCTTTACTTCTCCGTACCAGCGCGCTGCTGAGTTTATTCAGCGCCCTGTTGATGCTGGCAACGCAAACCGGCTTGATGAGCGGCGACTGGCGTAATGTCAGTGACAGCGCAACCTGGCAGGCGGTGCTCAGCACGCGCTTCGGCCGGGTTTGGCGTTGGGAAATCGCGTTCGCACTGCTGAGCACGTTAGCGCTACTGCTGCGTGGCACACTGCGGCAAAATCTGCTGCTGTGCAGCGGCCTGTTGCAGTTGGTGGCATTAGCCGGTGTTGGGCATGCCGCGATGCGCGATGGCTGGCCCGGATTGCTGCAACAAGGCAATCACGCGCTGCATTTAATTACGGCTGCATTCTGGGCGGGCGGATTACTGCCGTTGTTATTACTGATGCGTGAAGCGCGGCAGATCGCTTTTCGCACCGATGCGATTCGCTGCATGATGCGCTTCTCGCGTTACGGTCACCTGGCGGTGGCGCTCGCGCTGCTGACGGGCATCATTAATAGCGTGCTGATTGCCGGTTCGCCGTTGCATTGGCAAGCCACGCTTTGGAGCGAACTGCTGGTGGTGAAAGTGCTGCTGGTCATTCTGATGATCGCTATTGCGCTGACCAATCGCTATCTGCTGGTGCCGCACTTTCGCCTGGCGGCCAGTAACGCAGCGCATCTGTTTATTCGCCTGACGCAGCTTGAGCTGCTGCTGGCCATTATTGTAATTGGGTTGGTGAGCGTGTTTGCCACGCTGTCACCGGCCTGAATGTAACATTCAAGAAGATAAATGAGGTCGATATTTTGCTGAAGAAACTGATTCCAGCTTGCGTATTGATGGCGCTGTGCAGCCAGGCGATGGCGGCACAGATTATTACCGTCAGCCGTTTTGAGATTGGAAAAGACAAATGGCCCTTCACCCGTGAAGAGGTGATGTTGACCTGCGAGAAAGACGGCGCGCTGTTCGCGATTAATCCAGGCACTTTGTTGCAGTATCCGCTCAACGATAAAGCCTTTGCGCGCAAAACGGCCGGGCAGGGCACGCTGCAATCGATCGACACCATTGTCGCTGTTGATAAAGCCCATCCAGGCCAGAAAATGAGTCTGCAACCGATCATCGACCGCGCGCAGCAACTGTGCGGTAAGTAATCCCTATATTCTCAGGCGTAGCGCACAATTCTGCCGCTACGCTTGCTTCCTCGTTCTGTCACCACGATCACAGAGTTGTCACCTTTCGCAACCAAACCGCATGATTGGCTGGAAAACCAGCAATCCTGGTCTACCTTTAAATGGCAAGGCGTCCTCGCCTGCAAAAATGCCAACTTTTAGCGCACGGCTCCCAAAGAGCCATTTCCCTGGACCCGATACAGGAATCGTATTGGGTCTTTTTTTATCTGTATAATAATAAATTGTCTGCACGCGTTAGGCTTACCTTTATGCTGGCATCTACACTTAATTCTCTAAGCAACTCAGGAGGATTTATGTCTGATAGACCGATTGAAGCGGATGAGCTTGAAGAAGATACTAAGGTGAAGCCGGATGAGCATGAAAAAGACGATGAGAGTCTGGCACCGGAGTCGGGCGACAAGCAGCCTGATTGATGATTAAACCCACTTCGGTGGGTTTTTTTATTTTCTGCCTTTCTTTTTTATATGAAATAAAAATTTTTTTACCTTGCTACCTGGTAAGATAAATGCGTTAATGCGTCGTCGGTCTGAATAGCAGACAGTTAGAAGGTTAGTTCCCATTGTATTTCTCATCCCGGTTAGTGCCGCTTCAAGCCCTTTCTCTTTGAGTCTTATCCTAAGTTCTGATTCGTATCTGCAACTCGGCCCTTACGCCAATAGGCTCATTTAAAAGGTAAAAATTATGTCTAATAAAATTCTTGGAACGGTAAAATGGTTCAACTCAGAAAAAGGCTTCGGCTTTATTTCTCCTGAAAATGGCAGCAAGGACGTTTTCGTCCACTTCTCAGCCATTCAGGGCACTGATTATCGCTCACTTGATGAAGGTCAGCGTGTTGAGTTTTCAGTTGAAGATGGTCCAAAAGGTCCGTCTGCAACAAATGTATTAGGTCTGTAATTATTCGCATTTATAATCGTTTAAGATGTCCGCATTGCCAGAGTTCACAATATCGCACCTCCGCGTTCGATATTACGAAAATGAACCCACATGGCGCTAAATGTATTTTCTGCAAATCATCAATGATTGTGTTGAAAACTGCGTAATAGCGGATATTCTGCCCTGATAATTATCAGGGCTTATCAGGCAATTGCCTGATATCAGAATCATTAGCACTGCTCAGGCAGTGCTTTTTTATTTTAAATACCCCCGCACATCTTCACTTATTCCCACGTTTACCCTCTTACCCACATGCTACTTTTTCTCTTATTCCGAAATAAATTACCGTCGTAGAGAGAATCTTGCGAGATGCACAAGCCCGTTATCCTGATCGCCTTGCTGCTGAGTGGTTGCGCACTGAAACAGTATCCGCAGTCCGCCAAAGTGAGCGATGCCGAAGCGCAAACCTATGACTGTGCAGCACTGAATCAGGAGATCGCTAAAAGCCAAAGCGTTCAGCAGCAGATTGATAAAACCGGTGAGTTTGATGCGCTAACGGTATTAGGATTCGTCGGGGATTTTGGTATCGGTAACGGCATTGCAAAGGTCAGCGCTAACAGCAAAGTGAAGGCGCGCCTGGAGCAGTTGCAGAAACTGCAATCAGTGCGTTGCGCGCACGGTGCAACTTAATAATTAGCCTTCTGAGCATCTACCCCGACAATTTTGCGGTCAAATAGCTGCAGCCAGCATGCATGAAAAATGGTATAAAGTTGGCGCATCTGTTTTATTGCCGGTTAATAAGGATCCTTCATGGCAAACACACAATATCTTCTTTGGGTAATGATTGGCACGTTAACTCTGCTTTGTATCTTTATTGGTGTGGTCGTTGGGCGGGCAAAAACGCCGCGTATTGGAACAATGACTTTCGCGGGTTTATTAGCCTTCTTCTTAGTGGCGATATTTTTAATTACTCGCTAAAGCATTGAACGCTGTAACGAGCAATATTTGCTGGGATCATTTCTGTACAGTGTCCCAGCGACTACCATTACGGATGTGCCCCCAGCGTGGGATAATCTCCTGTTCTAACTGATAAATCAGAGCAAGGATGAGATTAAGATTATATCGCGTGACTTCATTATGATGAGTGATGCAAGGCGATGCTGATTCGATCAAATTGAAGTTTTGATATTTTTCAAGCAACTCCAGGTGAGGCAGAATCTCCTGTTCACGCTGATAATCAGCGAGAGCAGTAAATAGGTAAATATTCTTGTCCGTTTGGCGATCGCGTCGAATAGCGTTCGGCAAAAGCTTATTTAATAGCGAGATGGCTGCGGGCGTTGTCGATCCCATCATTGCGTCACCCACATTCGGCCACATTGTGGCTGCATAATCCCCGAGATAAAACTGTGGTACGGCAGTAATGATATTTTTAATATTATGCCTAACACCGAAATAGAGCGCCGCGCTGCCACCTTTTGAGGCGCCAACTATGGAAACGTTTGAGGGTGTTGTCAGCTCAATTACCGAGCGAATAAGCTGGCTTACCCCATGCTCAATTTCAAAATTCATATTGTTGCACAGATAGTAAGCGGGCAAGCCGTTGAAATCATCCTTAATCCACAACACCGCCGATTGAGTATGCTCCAAAAGGGTGAAATCGTAGATGGTGGGATCAGGAAGGTTAAACCCTGACATCACAATCAATAAATGCTGATTGTCTACTGAAGCCGGTTTATAGCGATAGTGTATATCGAGATGAGGGCGAAAATTAAAAATGCAATCAGTCACGGTCAGCGGCTCAGAGAAGGAATTCGCCCAAGACAGGCGACCAATTTGTCTGATAATTAAGAATGGCGATAGATGGAATAACGACGTGGCAGCATCCTGCCGCCACGAGAATATTCAGAGCGGTTTACGCGCGGCTAGCAAGAACATCATCGGGCGATCGCGTTCTTCCGCCAGCGCGGGATTGAGTGCAACCATCTCTTCGCTCGGGCCCCATTCATCAAGATGCACGATCTCAAATCCTGCGCCAATTAACGCATTGATCCAGGTTGCCAGCTTGCGATGTTGCTTCTTCACGCCATCGGCAAACCAGTTGCTGATGCGTTCCCCTTCCTGCTGGTAATGATTAACTGGCCAGCTGCGCTGCTGCTGTTCATCCACAATCCACTGCTGTTGAGTAGGTGCAGTGTAAATCGGATGCTCACAGGAAAACACCAGCGCGCCGCCCGGCGTTAGCGCCTCAAACACGGTTGCGAAGAGTGCGTCAATATTGCTGAGGTAGTGCAGCGCCAGCGAACTGTAGGCGAGATCATAGGATTCGTTCAGTTGCAGCGATTCTAAATCGGCGCGCTGATAGCGAATCCCGGTTCCCTGCGTCATGGTCGCGGCTTGCGCTAACATCTTCTCGGAAACGTCCAGACCCAGCACCTCACGCGCGCCTTGCTGCTGCGCGTAGCGGCAAAACCAGCCGTAACCGCAGCCGAGATCCAGAATACGTTTATCATGCAGGTCGGGTAGTAGCGCACGCAGTGCGGGCCACTCTGGCGCGCCGTCTAATCCCTTAACGGAACGTGGCAAGGTGGCGTAACCGGCAAAAAAAGTGGGGTTGTCGTAAATATTCTGGCTCATACAGGCTCCTTTATATGATGCGCAAAGGAGTTTAGGCGTTTAGCGCGGAATGTAAAGTCGCGTAATTATCCCACAAATAACAGATGTACCAGACGAGCGAGTGATTCCAGCAGCAGCAAGCTACCGATGAAAATAACGATTAATACACCAATGAATTGCTTCCGTCCGCTCATGCTGTTCCCTCCGCTGGCTAACCTTGCCGGACTATACTTTAAGCCGGGCTCACTAAACTTCCAGTCAACCGGGAAAGATTACATGCTTTACCAAAAGGTGAACGCGCAAATGTGGCGAAATATTTGGGTGGTTGGCGATCTGCACGGTTGCCGCGCCCAACTCGATGCGCAACTGCTCAAGCGGGATTTCGATAAGCAGCAGGATCTACTGCTGTCTGTGGGCGATTTAATCGATCGTGGCCCGGACAGCCCCGGCTGTTTAGCGCTGATGCAGGAGCCCTGGTTTCGCTGCGTGCGCGGCAATCATGAGCAGATGGCGCTCGCTGCGCTGGATGGGCGCGACCAAACCTTGTGGATGATGAACGGCGGCGAGTGGTTCTGGCAACTCAAAGGCGCAGCGTTGATCGCTGCGCGCCATGCGTTGAAGCGCTGTGCTGAGTTACCGTTAATCCTGCATCTGGATTTCGGCGATCGCGTGGTGGTGATTGCCCACGCCGATTATCCCGCCAGTCATTATGCGTTAGGGCAAGAGGTTGACTGGCAGCAAGTGGTGTGGAGTCGCGATCGACTGGGACGCCATCAACGCGGCAGTTCAGCCCGCATCGATGGCGCCAGTGATTTCTACTTCGGCCACACGCCGTTAGAACAACCGCTTAATGTGGCGAATCAGCATTACATCGATACCGGCGCGGTCTTCGGCAATCGCCTCACCCTGGTGCAGTTGCAGTAACGCTTAGCGGAACAGACGTCCGTCGCGCACCAGTTCACGCGGATAACTGTTTTTAATCCGATTACCCACTTTCTTCGCCAATCCCAGCGGCTGCTGCTGGTAAGTGACGATCACCTCATCCCGGCTGGGCAACGTGTCCGGATGAATATCCTGACCGCGATACCAGGTTTCCGCTTCTGCATCGGTGAGTTCGAAATCCAGCGCACTGCCTGGTTGCGTCAACGCCACGACCGCTTCATGCTGCCAGCGATAGCCTTTCGGGAAGGTTTCGGCCAACTTGAGGCCGATGCGCGAGAAGCGCACTTTACCCAGCCAACCCTCCAGCGCCGCGGGGAACAGCCACAGCTCTTTATCGCGCTGCCATAGCGTGTGATTTTCATCCCACTGCAAGCCGACTTTGGCCGCGGCCTGTTGCACTTCGGCGCTCAGCTTGCGGCTGGCCGGAGAGAAGGGCAGTTTGCCGACTTTGTAGGTTGGCGTTGGCAGCGCGGGAATACTGGCGGTTTTACGCAGACGCGCAACGAAGAAACCTTCACTATCGAAAATCTGCGGGAATACGTGCAGGAAACCTTCGGCGGTTAACGCCTGATCGGCTCCGTCGAATAAACCGTTCAGCGGCACGATTTCAACCGCGTCGGGATAACGCTGCTGCAACCAATTAATCACCTGCTGATTCTCGATTTGATTCAGTGTGCAGGTAGAGTAAATCAGCGTGCCGCCTGGCTGTAAGGCATGGAAAGCGCTGTCGAGCAGATCGCGTTGGGTTTCCGCAATCGCTTCAGTGCTGGCCAGCGTCCAGTTACGCAACGCATCAGCATCTTTGCGCACCACGCCTTCGCCAGAGCAGGGCGCATCGAGCAGAATGGCATCGAAACGCTCCGGCAGCGCGGCGCCAAATACACGGCCATCAAAATGGGTCAGCGCAACATTGCTGACGCCACAGCGGCTGATGTTAGCGTGCAGCACTTTAACGCGGCTGGCCGAGTATTCGTTCGCCAGAATGGCGCCTTCATTGCGCATCAGCGCGGCCATCTGGGTGGTTTTAGAACCGGGCGCAGCAGCCACATCCATCACCTGACGCGCATCGGGTGCGGCGTCAAACAGCGCGGTAACCGGCAGCATCGAGCTGGCTTCCTGAATGTAGAACAGTCCGCTCAGATGCTCCGCCACGCTACCCAGCGGCAGCGATTCGTCGTCACGCTCGATCCAAAACCCTTCGGCGCACCACGGAATGGGCGATAAGCGCCAGCCATAGTCGGCGGTGCGGGCGAGGAAATCATCCACGCTAATTTTTAAGGTGTTGACGCGTAAGCTGCGACGCAGCGGTTGCTGGCTAATGGCGAGAAAGCGCTGCAGTTCGGCGTCGTCAGCAAGGCTGGCGCGCATCAGCGCGAGGAAATCTTCGGGAAAGCGATCGGACACGGGCATCTACCGGGAAACGAAATGAGCGCGAAGTGTAACACGCGAAAAAGAATCGGGCAGCCAGGCTGCCCGATTTGCTTAAGGTTGATGAGGGTCCGGAATCGCCGTGCCCCAGTCGCGCCACGCTTTCGGCGCTTCATCCTGTAGCAGGAAATGTTTATTGGCGCCGGCCTGCGGTGCTAATGGCACCGTCGGCGGGGTGGCAAACTGTACGCCGCCGCGAATGAACTGCTGGAAGGTGCCGGTTTTCAACACGCCGCCGATCAGACCGAAATCGAAGTTATAGCCGGAAGCCAGCCAGAACACCGAATTGTTGCGCACCAGATGCTGGTACTTTTTGCTGATACGCAGCGCGATCTGCACGCGATCCGCCATATTGCCCAGCGACGTTCCGGTGACGGTGCCCACTTCAACGCCCCGGAACAGCACTGGCGTGCCCACCGACAGCGATCCCGCGTCAGCGGCATCGACATATATTGTCAAGCCGTTCAGGTAGCGTGAATCGGTGATGGTGCTTTCCTGCAGTTCAAAGGTGCGCGCCGGCGAACCTTTGCCCGGATCGACGTTGAGATAAGGCTGCAGCAGCGTTTCGATATGGTTAACGCCCGCCGCAGAAATCTCCGGCGACACCACCGAGAAGCGGCTGCCGATGCGCGCAAAGTCCTGCACGTATTCCGGATAAAGCACCGCTTTGGCGACAACCTGATTGTTATCAGAACTCAGCGCCAGTGATTCAACCTGGCCAATATTGATGCCGAGATAGCGAATCGGCATGCCCGCCGCCAGTTTGCTGGCATCGAAGGTGTGCAGCGTAATCTGGCTGCCAACTGCACGCGCCGCGGTTTCTGACGAGTAGAGCACGCGTTTCACGCCTTTCGCCGCCTGCGCGCCGGTGAGATTATCGAAACTGATCGCGCCTTTGAGCGCGCGGTTGAGCGGGGACGCTTGCACCGTCAAACCGCTGCCGTTGAGCTGCACTTTGGCGCCACCTTCGGCCCAGAACACGCTCTCGCTGGTCAGCAACTTGCGATACTGCGGCTGGATATGAATCGAGATTTCAAACGCATCCGCGCGCGGCACTACATCCACCACTTCACCGACCTGGAATTTGCGGTACAGCAGCACTGAACCGGCCTGTACATCCGGCAAGCTTTTGGCGGTAAGTTTCAGCGTGGTTGGCGGCTGTTCACCCACGATGCCTTCTTCGGCACGTTCCGCATCCGCATATAAAGGATAACGACTGGAAGGATTGCCCTTCGCGCCAGGAATCAGGCGAATGCCGCCCTCAACCCACTCGCGCGCGCTGGCGCCCAGCACTTTCATCCCGTCAAGTCCAAACTTCACATCGAGGCGGCTATTCACCACAAACTTGCTGTCAGCGTGTACCAGATTACGGTGCTCCGGATTGATGGCCGCCACAAAGCTGATGCCATTTTCATCCAGCGTGCGTGAAATCACCTGACCGATTTTCATGCCATACAACATCACCGGCTGGCCGGCATCGATACCGTAGGTTTCCGGCGCGCTGAGTTTTACCGTCAGCACGTCAGGTTTCTGCAGCAATGTTTCGCTGGCTGGCAACACGGTAAAGTGATCCTGCGGCTCGCCTTCGCCTGGCACCAGTTCAAAAGTATTACCGGTTAACAGGCTGCTGAGATTGGTGTCGGTCAGGCTGATCTTCGGCGTGCGCATTTCAATGCGCGTCCCGCTGCGCATCAAACCGGTTACTGAAGGATCAACCGTCAGCTCGCCGGTGACTTTGCCGCCATCCAGCAGGTTGAGTTTGGTCAAGGTGCCGACTTCCAGTCCCTGATACATCAGCGGTGTGCTATCGGCTTTCAGGTTATCGCCGCTCGGCAGGTTCAGTTTCACTTGCACGCCGCGCTGACTGCGCGCCAAATCCGGATAGAGCTGGTAGTTGGCATCCACCTGAGCTTGCTCGCCGTCATTGGGTGAATCGAAGGCAATCGCGCCATTCACTAACGCGGCCAGGCTTTCCAGCTTCACTTTGGCACCGCTCAGGCTGACATCCGCATCAACGCCGGAAACATTCCAGAAGCGGCTCTGCTTTTTCACCAGATTGATAAAGCGGCGCTCAATCAGCACATCAATGGTAACGCCGTCGGTGCTGTTGTTGAGGCTGTAATCGTAAACGCGACCCACCGGAATTTTGCGGTAATAAACCAGCGAACCGGTGTTGAGCGAGCCGAGGTCGGGCGCGCGCAGGTGGATAAGCAGTTCGCCGGTATTAACGCGATACTTCGGTTGGGTATCGAGTGCGGTGAAGTGATCGCTCTCTTTACCTTTACCCGGCATCATGCCGATGTAGTTACCGCCGACCAGCGCATCAAGCCCGGAGACGCCCGCCAGTGACGCTTTCGGCGTCACCAGCCAGAACTGAGTGTCTTCACGCAGTGCATCGCGCATGTCGCTTTTGATGCTGGCTTTAATCTGGATGCTGCGATAGTCATCACTCAGCACAATGCCTTGCACCGTACCCACTTCCACGCCCTGATAACGAATCGGCGTACGGCCTGGCACAATCCCGTCGGCAGTCTGGAAGTTAATGGTGATCGTCGTACCGCGCTCCTGATAGTTTGTCCATAGCAGCCAGCCAGCAATCAGCAGGGCGATGATGGGCAATAACCAGAATGGCGAAATCTTGCGCTTGTTGCGCAGATTGGCGCTAGTCGGTGTAGTCGGCGTTTCCTGTTGCATGTGCATCCCAGATCAGGCGGCTATCAAGCCACTCTACAGCCATAATGGTCAGGACAACGGCGGCACCAAAATAGAAGGCGGCCGGTCCCATGGTGAAAGCCAGCAGCTGATCACGATTGACCAGCGACATGGTTACAGCAATGACGAACAGATCCAGCATCGACCAGCGGCCCACCCAGGTGACGGCGCGCAGCAGGCGAATGCGGGTTTTTAAGCCCTGTTCGCATTTAAAGTGAATGCTGAGTAACAGAGTCAACATCACTAACACTTTGGTAAAGGGCACCAGAATGCTGGCGATAAACACCACCGCGGCCACCGGTATATTGCCCGATGCCAATCCCAGAATGCCGGAGAAGATGGTGTCTTCACGGCGTGCGCCATTAACATAGACCACCGAAATCGGCAGCAAATTGGCGGGGATCAGCAGCACAATCGAGGCGATGAGCGCTGCCCAGGATTTCTGCAAACTGTGGCGTCGGCGGTAGTCAAGCGGCGTGTGGCAACGCGTGCAGCGCCCACGCTCATCGGCTACACCGGTTTGATGGCAATTCAGGCACACTTGCCACTCTTCAGGCGGGGAGGTGGGCATCGCTTGCGGATAATAGTGTTCCCACAGTTGCTCGACGTTCAGGTGGATCAGCGTCAGCAGGCTCAGCACCGTCAGTGCAATATAGGCCACTAAACCGTAGCCCACTTCCAGTGAGGCGTAATCCTGCACTTTGATCGATGCCACCGCCACGCCGACCAGATAGATATCCAGCATCACCCACTCTTTGAGCTTGTCCATCATCAACAGGACCGGGCGCAGGTTCATTCCGAGCGCGTTGCCCACCCACAGATAGAGAATGCCGATGACCAGCGTGACCGGCGCGCCAATGGTGCAAAACGCCACCATTGAAGCGGTGAGGATGTTGCCTTGCTGCGTCATTTGGATCACGCCCTCCAGCAGGCTGGCGTTAATGCGCATGCCAAGCAGACGAATATCAACCAAAGGCAAGCTAAAGGCGAACGGCATCAGCACGATCATGACCACCGCCATGGCGGTGAGTCGCGTCATCGACCAGTCACGACCGCTCTGAATTTGTGCATGGCAGCGCGGGCAATAGGCTGTCTGATGCGATTTCACATCCGGTAAGGAAAAAAGGGTATCGCATTGCGGACAACGCTGATAACGTGCGTGGGGCAACGTCTGGCTGATAGCGTGAATTTTCATAGGTGACGCAAGTGCCCATCGTTCGTTACGGTTACCGGCATGCTGAGTAGCGCAAAGTTGCCTGCAATATTCGGTGGTACCAGAATACGCTTATCCACCGACTGCTAAGGGTATAGTAACTAACAGAATGATTCACCTTCTGCGCCTGGATTATTAGTGCTTATTTTAACAACTGAGTGACAACAAGGTCACCCCAGTGACGAGTTATGGTTGAACAATGAACAAAAAAGCTTTTTACGAGGATTTGAATCGCGATGTCCGCGCTCTGTTGGCGGGTGAAACCTCGTTCCTGGCCGCGCTCGGCAATTGCAGTGCACTGCTTTTCGAACGCCTGGAAGGCGTGAACTGGGCTGGATTCTATTTACTGACGGAACCGAACACGCTGGTGCTGGGCCCGTTCCAGGGCAAAATCGCCTGCGTACGTATTCCGGTTGGTAAAGGCGTGTGTGGAACCGCGGTAGCCGAGGACAAAGTGCAATTGGTGGAAGACGTGCACGCGTTCCCTGGCCATATCGCGTGTGACGCCGCCAGCAATGCCGAAATCGTGATTCCTCTGAAAGTAAATGGCACCCTCGTGGGTGTTTTAGACATTGATAGTACGGTTTATTCTCGCTTCGATAGCGAGGACGAAGCGGGGCTGATGGCCCTTACCGACGGGCTTTGTGAAGTGCTGGCGGGCAGCGACATCGTAAAATTTATTCAGCTGACGCACAGCTAATCGACTGGATCACATAGCATTTGGCGATGTTGTCATTATAATGTCGCCTGTTCATGCCTGCTCTGGTCGGCAAATCCGTTGTAATCAGGAAATTTCATGGAAAATCAACCTAAGTTGAATAGCAGTAAAGAAGTCATCGCCTTTTTGGCGGAACGTTTTCCGCAATGCTTTAGCGCCGAAGGCGAGGCGCGTCCGCTCAAAATCGGCATTTTTCAAGATCTGGTCGAGCGTGTTCAAGGCGAACTGAGCCTGAGCAAGACGCAACTGCGTTCTGCCTTACGTCTTTATACCTCTAGCTGGCGTTATCTTTATGGCATCAAAGCGGGTGCCATTCGTGTCGATCTCGATGGCAACGCCTGTGGCGTGCTGGATGAGCAACACGTAGAACATGCGCGCAAGCAACTGGAAGAAGCGAAAGCCCGCGTTCAGGCGCAGCGCGATCAGCAGAAAGCGAAGAAGCGTGAAGCCGGTGAAGAGACCGCTGAACGTCGTCCGCGCAAGCCTGCTCCGCGTAAAGCTGCCGAAGGTGATGCAGCGCGTAAGCCACGTCCTCAGGCGCCGCGTGCGGCCGCGACTGAGCGTGCAGCCGCACCGCAGCCACCGCGGGCCAAACCTGTCACTGATACCTCAACGTTGCAGCCCGGCCAGAACATCAAAGTGACTGCAGGCAAAGGTGCAATGGACGCTACCATTCTTGAAATTACTAAAGATGGCGTTCGGGTTCAGCTCGCTTCCGGCATGGCTATGATTGTGCGCGCAGAACATTTGCAGTTCTGAAACGGAGGCTGACCCTGGCATGAACAACATTTTAAAGATCGGTATGATCGCGGGCCTGCTTTTAGCAGGCCCCACCTTTGGTGCAGATAATATTACCCGCGCCGACCAGATTCCCCAGCTACACGAAGAGCCACAGCATCCCACCGTCAGCGAACGCGTTACCTCGCGTTTCACCCGCTCTCACTATCGTCAGTTCGATTTGAATCAGGACTTCTCCGCGAAAATTTTTGATCGCTACCTGAATCTGCTCGACTACAGCCATAACGTGCTGCTGGCATCGGATATCGCGCAGTTCGCCGATAAGAAAACCACCGTGGGTGATGAGTTCCGCAGCGGTAAGCTGGATGTGTTTTACGATCTCTACAATCTGGCGCAGAAACGCCGCTTTGAGCGCTATCAATATGCGCTGAGCGTGCTGAATCGCCCAATGAATTTCACCGGCAATGACACCATTGACATTGACCGGGCAAAATCGCCATGGCCAAAGAGCGTCGATGAGCTCAACGCGCTGTGGGATGCCAAAGTTAAATATGACGAACTGAGCCTGAAACTGGCCGGTAAAGATGAGAAAGAGATCCGCGAAACGCTGACCAAGCGTTACAACTTTGCCATCCGTCGTCTGGCGCAAAGCAACAGTGAAGATGTGTTCCAGCTGGCGATGACTGCGTTCGCGCATGAAATCGACCCGCACACGAACTATCTTTCGCCGCGCAACACCGAGCAATTCAACACCGAAATGAGCCTGTCGCTGGAAGGTATCGGCGCAGTGCTGCAGATGGATGACGATTACACGGTGATCAACTCAATGGTCGCAGGCGGTCCGGCGGCGAAGAGTAAAGCGATCAGCGTAGGCGACCGCATTGTCGGTGTCGCTCAGCCGGGCAAACCGATGGAAGATGTGATTGGCTGGCGTCTGGATGATGTGGTTTCTAAAATCAAAGGACCGAAAGGCAGCAAAGTACGCCTCGAAATCCTGCCAGCGGGCAAGGGCACTAAAACCCGCACCGTCACGCTGACGCGTGAAAAAATCCGTCTGGAAGATCGCGCTGTGAAAGGCACCGTGCATAACGTCGGCAAACAGAAAGTTGGCGTTCTCGACATTCCTGGCTTCTACGTTGGTTTGACTGACGATGTGAAGGTGCAGCTGCAGAAGCTGCAGAAGCAAAACGTCGACAGCGTGGTGATCGATCTGCGTACCAACGGCGGTGGCGCGTTGACCGAAGCCGTTTCACTTTCGGGCCTGTTTATTCCAAGCGGTCCGGTGGTGCAGGTGCGTGATAACAATGGCCGCGTGCGTGAAGACAGCGATAACGACGGCATCGTCTATTACAAAGGTCCGCTGGTGGTGCTGGTCGATCGCTTCAGTGCTTCGGCTTCTGAGATCTTCGCTGCGGCGATGCAGGATTACGGCCGTGCGCTGATTGTCGGTGAGCCGACCTTCGGTAAAGGCACCGTGCAACAGTATCGTTCGCTGAACCGTATTTACGATCAGATGCTGCGTCCAGAGTGGCCAGCGCTGGGTTCTGTACAATACACCATTCAGAAGTTCTACCGCATTAACGGTGGCAGCACGCAGCGTAAAGGCGTAACGCCAGATCTGCTGATGCCAACCGGCGTTGAAGCGGCAGAAACCGGCGAGAAGTTCGAGGACAACGCGCTGCCTTGGGACAGTGTGAATGCGGCAAGCTACACCAAAACCGGCGATATCGCGCCGCTGGTACCGCAGCTGACCAAAGAGCATGCCGATCGCATCGCTAAAGATCGCGAGTTCCAGTACATCATGAAAGATATTGCGCGTTTCGATGCGATGAAAGACAAGCGTAATATCGTGTCGCTCAATCTTGCCCAACGTGAGAAAGAGAACCGTGAAGATGATGCACTGCGTCTGGAGCGCATTAACGCGCGCTATCAGGCGGAAGGTAAAGCGCCGCTGAAGAGCATCGAAGATCTGCCGAAAGACTATAAAGAGCCGGATCCGTATCTGGATGAAACGGTGAAAATCGCTAACGATATGGCGCAGCTGGAGAAATCTCAGCCTGCTGCCGCAAGCGCGAAGTAACCGTCTGGCTTGTGAAATAGCACCGCTTCGGCGGTGCTTTTTTTTACGCTAAAATCGTTGTTAAGCGTTACTGATGCAGCGAACTTCGCACTTCACTGCCTAATGTAAAGTTATGTCTTTTTAGGCACTTAAAGATTAAGGTTGCTTGAAATGCGCGGCGATGACCATAGGATAGATATCCGCGCATATGCGCGTGCACAACTGAGGAAGATTAACGTTTATGATGCGTATTGCTCTTTTCCTGCTCACCAACCTGGCGGTGATGTTGGTATTCGGACTGATTTTGAGTCTGACAGGAATCCAGTCAAGCAGTGTTATGGGTCTGATGATTATGGCAGGTCTGTTTGGCTTCGGCGGTGCGTTTGTTTCACTGCTGATGTCTAAATGGATGGCGTTACGATCCGTTGGCGGTGAAGTCATTGAACAACCGCGTAATGAGACGGAACGCTGGCTGATGGATACCGTCGGCCGCCAGGCACAACAGGCTGGCATTGCGATGCCGCAGGTGGCGATTTATCACGCGCCCGACATTAACGCCTTTGCGACAGGCGCACGCCGTGACGCGTCGCTGGTCGCTGTTTCCACCGGCCTGTTGCAAAACATGAGCCGTGATGAAGCTGAAGCGGTGCTGGCGCACGAAATCGCCCATATCGCCAATGGTGACATGATCACCATGACGCTGATTCAGGGTGTGGTGAACACCTTTGTCATCTTCATCTCGCGCATTTTGGCGCAGATCGCTTCCGGCTTCCTGTCGGGTAACCGCGACGGTGAAGAGAGCAGCAACGGAAATCCGATGGTGTATTTCGCGGTCTCGATGGTGCTGGAACTGCTGTTTGGCTTCCTCGCCAGCATCATCACCATGTGGTTCTCACGTCACCGTGAATTCCACGCCGATGCGGGTTCTGCCAAACTGGTTGGACGCGAGAAGATGATTGCCGCACTGCAGCGTCTGAAAACCAGTTACGAGCCGCAGGAGCCAAGCAGCATGATGGCGTTTTGCATCAACGGTAAAAACAAATCGTTGAGCGAGCTGTTCATGTCGCATCCGCCGCTCGATAAACGTATCGAAGCGCTGCGTAGCGGCGAATACCTGAAGTAGTCGGTAATAGACAGAAAAAAGGGCGCCAGATGGCGCCCTTGCTGTTTCTATGACTCAGCAGCCTGCCGCGACTGCGTCATGCGCGCCAGGCTCACCAAGGCAGCGACGCTGGCAAAGCTGCCCGCTAACAGCAGTGAGGCGTGTGTTCCGCTGTCGTTGAACAGATTAAACATTAGCGCCACTAGCGCCGCGCCGCTGCTTTGTCCCACCAGACGCGCGGTACCCAGCATTCCGCTGGCACCACCGCTGCGGTTACGCGGTGCTGCGGTGATGATGGTGTGATTGTTAGGCGACTGGAACAGGCCGAAACCGGCACCGCACAGCATCATGCGCCAGATGATATCCACGTCAGTTGGCTGCGTCGGTAAAAGCGCCAGCAGGAATAGCCCGGCAGCGAACATCGCTAATCCCAATCCGCCTAATAATCCGGCATGGAACTTCTCGATCAGGCGACCTGCAATGGGTGCCATCACCATGGTTGCCAGCGGCCACGGCGTGAGCAGCAAGCCGGTTGCCACTTCATCCCGGCCCAGCACGTTTTGCAGGAAGAACGGCAACGCCACCATCGCCAGCATCTGCGCGCAGAATGAGCAAATTGAGGTGCCGATCGACAGCGAAAAGATCGGAATGCGCAGCAAGTCCACCGGCAGCAATGGCACCGGCATCGCTAACTGGCGACGAACGAAAACAATGCCCACCAACACCAATGCCACCAATTCGGCCACAATCAGCCAGCCGTTTTGTCCCTGCGAGAAACCGCTCAGTGCAGATATGAGCAGGCCAAAGAACAGCGCATTCATTACGGCGCTTGGCACGTCGAATTTCTGTTGTTTGGCTTTCTGGGTGTTATCCGGCAGGAAACGCAACGCCAGCCACAGCGCAACAATGCCGAGCGGAATGTTGATCAGAAACAGCCATTTCCAGCTGGCAACAGACAGGATCGCCGCCGCTACGGTTGGACCGGCCGCGCTGGAGACCGCAACAATCAGCGAATTGATCGCCATACCGCGCCCGAGGAAGCGCTGCGGATAGATGATGCGGATCAGCGCCGTGTTCACGCTCATCAACGCGGCACCACCAAAGCCTTGCAGCACACGCGCCACGGTCAGCGTATTCAACGTTGAGGAGAGGGCGCAAAACAGTGAGGTAGCGATAAACAGCGCGAGTCCAACCTGATAGACGCGGCGGTAGCCGAGCATATCGCCGAGAAACGACAGCGACAGCAGCGAAATAACGATGGCGATTTGGTAGGCGTTAACAATCCAGATCGATTCGGCTGGGCTGGCATTCAATTCACGCGCAATGGTTGGTAAGGCCACGTTGGCGATAGCTCCATCCAGCACCGCCATCATAATACCGAGTGCAATGGTGATGATCGCGCCATAGCGCTGTGGAAGGGGTAATCCATCCTGGGCAACAGTAGAAGGCATAAGTAAAGTAAGTAAAGAGAGTGAATATCATCATGCTAATCAATTCGCTGCCGAAAAGCACCGCATTCATTGACATAAAATTACGTGTGGATGTGTCACTTAGCGTCAGTCGTTGCCGCCATCAGGCTGAAACGCATATACTGGCGCTTCTGTTCCGTTTTTTTTGAAACACTGTCAAAAAGGATACGCGCCATGGCGAGCAGTGATAATGATAAACAGCCAGACTCGGTTTCATCAGTGATGAAAGTGTTTGGCATTCTGCAGGCGCTGGGCGAAGAGCGCGATCACGGCATCACCGAATTGTCCCAACGCGTGATGATGTCAAAAAGTACCGTTTATCGCTTTTTACAGACCATGAAATCGCTTGGCTATGTGGCGCAGGAAGGAGAAAGTGAGAAATACTCGCTGACGCTCAAGCTGTTCGAACTCGGCGCCAAAGCGTTGCAGAACGTCGATCTGATTCGTAGCGCCGATATTGAGATGCGTGAGCTGTCGCGTCTGACTAAAGAAACCATTCACCTCGGCGCGCTGGAAGAAGACAGCATCGTCTACATCCATAAAATCGATTCTCTTTATAACCTGCGTATGTATTCGCGCATCGGCCGCCGCAATCCACTGCACACCACCGCGATTGGTAAAGTGCTGCTGGCATGGCGCGATCGCGCTGAAGTGCAGGAGATCCTCAGCGAAGTGGAATTCCGCCGCAGTACCGCGAAAACCATTGTCACTGCAGAAGCATTGCTGACGGTGTTGGATCAGGTAAAAGTACAGGGGTTTGGCGAAGATAATGAAGAGCAGGAAGAAGGCTTACGTTGCATCGCGGTGCCGGTATTTGACCGTTTTGGCGTGGTGATTGCGGGGCTAAGCATCTCGTTCCCCACCATTCGTTTTTCTGAAGAAGCCAAAAATGAGTACGTGGCGATGCTGCATCGTGCGGCGCGCAATCTGTCTGAACAAATGGGCTACCACAACTATCCTTTCTGAAATGAAAAACGGGCTGTTGCCAGCCCGTTTCAACGCTTAATTGTCGACCACTTCGCCACTTTTCTTCAGCAGTGGACAATCCGTTACGCCGACGATACCGCTGTCTGTGTGCAGATACTGTGCCGTAATCATACCGCGTGCGGTCAGATAGCTGCATTGCAGCCCCAATCCCGCCGCATTCTTATTGCTGCCGGTGAGTACGCCATAGCCGGTCAGCAGCATCGCTAACCAAATTAATGCCACCAGCATAATCGTCCGAATAAGTAGTTTCATCTTATCTCCTTGTGATACACAACGCAGCGCATCCAACGTTGCTGCGAATCTACTGTAGCAGCATGCCGCGCTTTAGCCATCGAATCGATCAGAGATAACTGAAAGAGAGGGCAGGCGGGATAATCTGCTTTCCGTCGCTACCCATTATCTTTTGCGTCGGCAGCGAGTAGAATCAGCGGCGGAGTAGATGTTTGATTTTTGACTATAGAGGCAGTTATGAACGAATTAGCCGCAAACACCAGCCCGCTGTTTAACTATGGCGTTCTGGCCATCATCATTCTTGTGGCCTTTATTGTCTGGTTCTTTGTCAACCGGGCAAGCGTGCGTGCCAGTGAGCAGATTCGTTTGCTGGAAGCCGTTATCGAAGAGCAAAAGAAACAGAATGCGCTCCTTCGCCGTCTGGTTGACGCACAGCCATCCACAGCAAAACCAACAGCGGATGAAGACGCGGATGAAAAACGCGATTTTATTCGGATGATCCCGGAACGTTAAGCCGTTAAAAGGGGGAAAATAATCGTCGTTATGGCAACCGCTGCGCACTGAAATGGTGCGTGGCGGGATAATGGCTTCTAATAATTTCCCTTCTAAGCCCGGTGTGAATAGCAACCATACCTGCCAGAAAGAATTTCAACTAAGATTTATCCTAAGGAGTTTTTGTTAAATCAAGCTCTTCAATGTTCTTTTTAACATTTAATTGTTGGGTAGATAGTTAAAATTGAGATAAATGCCACCTAATGTTAATGCGTTTATATGGGGCGCATATTATTGGTTTCTCCTGATTTTGGTGCAAAGCAATTAATAACTTATACCTGAGAAAACTATTTGTACAAGATTTGAACGGCGCGCAGTTGTTGTGTGGCGAGCGAAGTTTTCAGTGGAATATCTTATTGATGCCATATTAGTGCAATATTTTTGTCGTACTGTTAACCCCTAAAATTGTACCAATATAGACATTACCGCTGCGCTTGACTAAGCGGCAATCAAGCGCTAACTATACTGACTGATAACCTTTTTTTGCGCACCTTCCGCGCTGGGTGTCAATATGTTGATTGATGAAGTGCCGCGCCAATTAACTAATTATGTGCGTCACGTCGATCACCGTTTAAAAATGGCTTGCCATTAATTTACGGATATGTGATAACAAATCGTAGGTCAAACGAGGTACAGTTCTGTTTATGTATGGCATCTTCAGTAAAGAAGTTACGAGTAAAGACGTTGACGTTGAATACCGCTTCCTTGCCGAACCTTAAATTAGTGCCTCATTCAGTAATGTCTCTGGTTTATCTGTAAGTCTGCCTGCGGGCAATATAATCATTGAAAGGAAATTTGCGAAATGGCAAAGATTAAAGGTCAGGTTAAGTGGTTCAACGAGTCTAAAGGTTTTGGTTTTATTACTCCTGCTGATGGTAGCAAAGATGTGTTCGTACACTTCTCTGCAATCCAGGGCAATGGTTTTAAAACTCTGGCCGAAGGCCAAAGCGTTGAGTTCGAAATCCAGGATGGCCAGAAAGGTCCTGCTGCGGTCAACGTTACCCCAATCTGATTTCGCCCTCAGGCTCGGTGCCATGCACCACTGAAACGAATCCTAAAGCCCCGTTCACTGAACGGGGCTTTTTCTTTTATTCTTTCTGTAGCCAGATGATCAGGGTAAACTGCGCCGCGAATTGCTAACCCGGAGTTGTCTATGTCTTTGATTTGCCCACTTTGTCATCAGCCTTTATTGCAGCAGGCGAATAGCTTCCGCTGTGATGCAGGTCATCAGTTTGATCAGGCGAAAGAAGGGTACGTTAATTTACTGCCGGTGCAGCACAAAGGTTCGCGCGAACCGGGCGATAGCGCCGAGATGCTGCAGGCACGACGCGCCTTCCTCGATGCCGGACACTATCAGCCGTTGCGCGCGGGTGTCGCCGGGATCCTCGCTCAGCATCTGGGTGAGCAAGGTGCGCAGCTGTTAGACCTCGGATGCGGAGAAGGTTATTACACTGCGGCGATGGCCGATGCGTTACCGCAGGCGCAACTCTTTGGTCTGGATGTGGCGAAAGCAGCGATTCGCATGGCCGCTAAACGCTATCGTGCGGTGAAATTCTGCGTGGCGTCCAGCCAGCGTTTGCCTTTTGCCGATGCTTCTCTGGATGGCGTGGTGCGCATCTATGCGCCCTGTAATGAAGATGAGCTGAGCCGCGCGATCAAAGCGGGGGGTTACCTGCTAACGGTGACGCCGGGACCGCATCACTTGCAGCAGTTCAAGGCACTGATTTATCGCGAAGTGCAGCTGCACGCGGCGGAAGAGAAAGTGTATGCTGGCTTCAGGCAGGTCGATCAACAAAATCTGCATTACAGCATGACGTTGAGCGGAAGTGAGGCGGTGAGCTTATTGCAGATGACGCCATTTGCCTGGCGTGCACGCGAAGAAGTGTGGCAGAACCTGGCGGCATCCAGCGAGTTTAACTGTGATGCCGACTTTATGCTGACGTTATGGCAGCGCGATTAACGCGCTTCCACCAGCGTATTGTAGATCCGTTCCAGGTCATCAAGCTGTTTGACAGCAATCAGCAGGCGGCGCTGCTCCAGTTGCATCACCAGAATGCCATCCTCTGACAGATTCATACTCTGAATGCGACCGTAGTCGATCCACACGCTGCCAAAAAACAGTCCATTTTCTTTCATCAACAGCTTCGGGCTGCGAACCCAGAATAACCAAATCGCCATAAAGCACAGCACCATCAGCAAATTGGTGGTGAGTTGTGTGCCATGTTTATCCATGTTGTTCCACAGCAGAATCAGCAGCAGCACCACGAAAATGGCGCTATCGATTTTATGGCGACGGCGCAGTGCGACGCGCAGTTTTGTCGGGCCATTGCGGCGCGGCAGGATCGCTTCATCATAGATGGCGAACAGAATGAAGCCTGCAATCAGCAGCGCGATCAGGGTGTCAGTCAGTGACATTAGGTGTTCTTCCTCAAGCGAAATTATCTCAACGTGGGCGCTCAGATAATGCCGCTCAATATTAGCCGGGAGCAGGGCTCCCGGCGGGATGATTACAGACCGAGCAGGCCGATCCAGTAACCGAAGATACCGAGGGCGAAAAAGCCGACGATAATCCACAACGCATTCACCTTACGACGCAGCAGCCACATACAGCCAAAGGTTAGCAGCAGTGGAATCAGGCCTGGCATCAGCTGATCAAGGATAGATTGCACCGTGGTAACCGTGGTTTTACCGGTCTGGTCGGTGATGCGTGACACCACCAGCGGCACATTCACATGCGTCCACTTGTTAACCAAGGCCCCCATGACAAAGAGGCCGAGAATCGACGCGCCCTCCGTCAGTTTCTGCAGGAAACCGCCGCCCATATCGCTGACGATATCCACGCCTTTACGGTAGCCATATGCCACACCGTAATAACGCGTCAACAGACGCACGGCGTTAAACAGGATGAAGAACAGCAATGGACCCAGCAGGCTACCGCTCATCGCGATACCGGCACCCAGCGCAGCAAACACCGGACGCACGGTACCCCAGAAGATCGGGTCGCCCACACCCGCCAGCGGACCCATCAGACCCACTTTGATGCCGTTAATCGCCGCATCATCAATGGGCGCACCGTTGGCACGCTGCTCTTCCATCGCCATGGTAACGCCCAGCACCGGCGCAGCTACATAAGGATGGGTGTTGAAGAACTCGAGGTGACGTTTAATCGCCTGTTTACGTTCGTCGTTGTTTTCTGGATAGAGGCGACGAATCACCGGCACCATTGAGTAGCAAAAACCCAGCGCCTGCATACGTTCAAAGTTCCACGAACCCTGAAACAGGTTAGAGCGCAGGAACACACCGCGGACATCGCCGGGGGTGAGTTTCTTTGGAGTGTTAGTTGTATCAACCATGATTTCACCTGTTCCTAGTCGAGTTCGTTATCGAGGTCATTGTTTGCAGGACCGCTGGTTGCAGCACCTGCAACGCGGTTATATTTCGGTGCCAGCTGGATATACAGCACCGCCATCACCACGCCAATCACGCCAAGCGCAACCAGGTTAAAGTTGGTGAAGGCTGCAGTAACGAAGCCAAGGTAGAAGAACGGCATCAGGTAGCCCGCGCGCATCATGTTGATGACCATCGCGTAACCCACCACCACGATCATGCCACCGGCGATGTTCAGGCCGTTGGTGACCACGTCAGGAATTGAGTTCAGCAGTTCCTGAACCACGTGAGTACCGACAGAAATTGCCACGATCAGTGCTGGGATGGCAATACGCATCGCCTGCAGTACCAGCGCGGAAACGTGGATCCAGCTGATCGCCGTCAGGTTACCTTTCTCGGCTGCCTTATCGGCGGCGTGCTGGAAGGCCACGGTGATGGTACGCACGATGATGGTCAGAACCTGACCGGCCGCAGCCAGCGGAATCGCCAGCGCGATTCCGGCGCCCACGCTTTGACCACCGGCAATAACCAGAATGGTTGAGATAATCGAAGCCAGCGCCGCATCCGGTGCAACGGCCGCACCGATGTTCATCCAGCCCAGTGCAATCATCTCCAGCGTACCGCCGATGATGATACCGGTTTTCATATCACCGAGGACCGCACCGATTAAGGTACAAGCCACCAGCGGACGGTGGAACTGGAACTCATCAAGAATCGATCCCATCCCGGCAATACAGGCCACAATAAATATCAAAATGATTTGTAGCGTGGTTATCTCCATTGCATTTCTCCTCTGCAAGGTCTCTAAAATTCGCCCACGTATGCAGGCAAAGGGCGAACTACGGATTGACCTTGGCGATCAGGTCCATCATTTTCAGTCGCTGATCGCTGGACACTTTACGTACTTCCAGTTCGATACCGCGCTCGTTAAGTTTGCGGAACGCCGTGATATCTTTTTCATCTACCGATACCGCGTTGTTCACCTGCGTTTTGCCCTGACGGAACGCCATGCCGCCAATATTGACCGACTTAATGTCCACGCCTTGCTCAACAATCCTCACCACATCGGTGGGATTGGTGAACAGCAGCATCACTTTGTCATTGCCATATTTCGGGTTGTTCCACACGCGAACCATCTTATCGATATCCACCACGTGCGCGGTAACGCCCGGCGGGGCCACCTGCGTCAGCAGCGTTTTGCGCACATGATCGTTCGCCACTTCATCAGACACCACGATGATGCGGGTAACGTTGGTCTCTTTTGTCCAGCGCGTGGCCACTTGCCCGTGAATCAAGCGGTCATCAATACGCGCCAGGCCAATTTTCATGTGATCGCCTGCAGCCATTGGTTTTTGCGGCTGAGCAGGCGCTTTCGCTGCAACCGGAGCAGGCGCAGCTGCGGCTTGCGCTGGCGTTTCAGTTTTGAGGGCTTTAACGCCTTCACGACCGGCTTCCACCGCGATGTGAATAAGTTCTTCCAGCGATGGGTTGTCATCACGTCCCATCAAGGTTTCCACCAGCATCGGGATGTTGACGCCAGCGATGACATCATAGCCATCCTTATCCACCACAATGCGGCTGGCCGCATTAAATGGACTGCCACCCCAGGTATCGACCAGGAACAACACGCCCTTTGACGTGTCGAGATCGGCCAGCCGTGCCTGATACTTTTCGATTAGCGTTTCTGCATTTTCGCCGGGAACGAAATCAATCCATCCGACATTTTCCTGCTCACCCAACAGCATCTCTGCTGTTTTAAGCAACTGTTCTGCCGCCCAGCCATGTGTACCAATTACAATAGCAATGGTCACTTGCTACCTCCGTTCGCGTGAGAGATTCTCTGGCATTGCCGGGAATCATTGAATATTACCGTTAGTGTTTCAGGTGGATCGTTGATGATGTGATAGAGAAAAAGCATCAATAAATAAAACGCAACAATCCGCTGCACAGCGATAAGGTCGCGATTTATTTTAGTGATCGAAAAAATAAATTATGTGATGTTTGTCAGCTATTTCGCGCGTAACGGCGCTAATGTGCACTTTTGTTCGATATTCCTGCGTTAACGTAGATATTTGTAAATGTAATAAATTTTTTTGACGTCGTTGATGTAACTGATACATTAGCGTTCTGTTTTTTATTCAGGAGTACCGGGCTTCAGCTCACCTTTATGGACCGTCACCGACGTCGCTCAACATGTTCTCAGCGCTTTTCCGCGCCCGCTTCCACGCTCTTCAGCGTTATCACCGCCTGTAACGATCTCTCGTCTCGCCCTCTGGTGCAGACTCAACTTCGTGCGCCTTCACGTCCGTTAAGGAGTCATTGATGGAATTTCTCTTCGACCCCTCAATTTGGGCGGGTTTGCTCACGCTGATCGTGCTGGAAATTGTTCTCGGCATTGATAACCTGGTGTTTATCGCCATCCTCGCGGACAAATTGCCGCCGAAGCAGCGCGATAAAGCCCGTCTAATCGGATTGTCGCTCGCTCTGGTGATGCGTCTTGGCTTGCTGTCGCTGATCTCCTGGATCGTGACGCTGACGCGGCCCCTATTCAGCGTAGGCGATTTCAGCTTTTCCGGACGAGATTTAATTCTGTTGTTTGGTGGTTTGTTCCTGTTATTCAAGGGAACCATGGAACTGCATGAGCGGCTCGAGAACCGCGGGCTCGAACATCAGGGCAATAAGAGCTACGCCAGCTTCTGGGCGGTGGTGATTCAAATCGTGGTGCTGGATGCGGTGTTCTCACTCGATGCGGTGATTACCGCGGTCGGCATGGTGAACCATCTGCCGGTGATGATGACCGCCGTGGTGATCGCCATGGGCGTCATGCTGCTGGCCTCGAAACCGCTGACGCGTTTTGTGAATGAACACCCAACTGTGGTGGTGCTGTGTCTGAGCTTCCTGCTGATGATTGGTTTGTCGCTGGTGGCCGAAGGTTTTGGTTTCCACATTCCCAAAGGTTACCTGTACGCTGCGATCGGCTTCTCGATCATCATTGAGCTGTTTAACCAGATTGCGCGCCGTAACTTTATTAAGCATCAGGAACACCGCCCGATGCGTGAACGCACCGCAGAAGCGATTCTGCGTTTGATGGGTGGACGCCAGCGTAAGCAAGCGACGACAACTGAAGAAACCTCATTGACCGAAGCGATGCCGCAGGAAGCGTTTAAGGACGAAGAGCGCTACATGATCAACGGCGTATTGACGTTATCGCAGCGTTCAATCCGTAGCATCATGACGCCGCGCGGTAACATTTCGTGGGTGGATGTTTCGCGTCCGCTGGATGAAATTCGTATTCAGCTCCTGGATACGCCACACAGCTTGTTCCCGGTATGTCGCGGTGAGCTGGATGAAATCATCGGCGTGGTGCGTGCCAAAGAGCTGCTGGTGGCGCTGGAACACGGCATGGATGTGGCGACCTTTGCGGCTAACACGCCGGCGATAGTGGTTCCGGAAACCCTGGACCCAATCAATCTGCTGGGCGTGCTGCGCCGTGCTAAAGGTAGCTTTGTAATTGTCACCAACGAATTCGGTGTGGTGCAGGGCTTAATCACGCCGCTGGACGTGCTGGAAGCGATTGCCGGTGAGTTCCCGGATGAAGACGAAACGCCAGATATCATTGCCGATGGTGACGGTTGGTTAGTGAAGGGCGGGACCGATTTACACTCGCTGCAACAGCTGCTGGATCATCACGAGTTGGTGAAAGCCGATGAAGATCACGCCTCGCTAGCCGGTTTGTTGATTGCACAGAAAGGCCAGTTGCCGCTGCCCGGCGAAGTGATTGATTTACCGCCGCTGCACTTCCAGGTGATTGAGGCGACCGATTACCGTATCGACCTGGTGCGCATCACCAAAGATAAGCCATTCGATCACGAAGAACACGCCGGGTAAGTCATCGGAATGAAGTAAACAATAACGGCCACGCCAAAAGGAGTGGCCGTTTTTTTATGCGCTTAGCTGCGCCTGATGCTGCTCCAGCCATTGCGGGAAATCCTCAATCGGCATCGGGCGCGCGTAGAAATAGCCTTGCAGATGGTCGACGCCGCGCTCACGCAGATAGTGTGCCTGCTCGGCAGTTTCCACACCTTCCGCCACCAGTGAAATATTCAGGCGCTGCGCCAGCGAGATCACCATATCGGTAACGGTCGCGTTAATCGCATCGGTGCCAATGGCGGCGGTGAAAATCTTGTCGATTTTAAGCACATCCGGTTGGAGGTCTTTCAGATAAGCCAGCGAACTGTGGCCGGTACCGAAATCATCAATCGCCAGACGCACACCAATTTCATGCAGTTGCGACACCACCGATTGATCGATGATTGGCAGGGCATCACGCTCCGTCAGCTCAACCACCAGTTTTGGCATGGGATTGGCCGGCCACCAGATATTTTGCAGATCTTCCACAATGGCGCGATCGCGAAAATGGCTGGCGGCAACGTTAATCGCAATGTGGAACGACGGACATTGCGGCAGATTGGGCAGCTCAGCCACGACTTTCGCCAGCACGAAGCGGGTCAACGGCGCGATCAGGTTTTGCCGCTCGGCCAGCGGAATAAACACGTCCGGCGCAATCCAGCCCTGACGCTGGTTATGCCAGCGCAGCAGCAGCTCCATGCCGTCACACTCGCCGCTTTTGGCGTTAATCAGCGGCTGGCAATAAACCATAAATTCGTTAGCGGTGATGCCATAACTGATCTGCCAACTGAGGCTCATGCGATTGGCGGTCGCCAGCCAGACGATGTACCCCATCAGCAGGCTGAGCATCAGCGCCAGCGGCAGCTGTGAAGGTAGCGTGTTAAGCGCCAACCGGGCGGGAGAAGGGCCGTACAAGGTGATGCTAAACGGATAACGCAGTGATGCCTGATCGTACGCCACTTCATCTTCAGACGGTTCAGTTTGTTCAATCAGCGGATTACCGTATTCAAGGCTCTGACCACCCACATTGAATATGGCGCGCTCAACCCACGGCAACTGCGGCTCCAGCAGATAATTGGTCATCAATTCAATATTAATGACTTGCAGCAGACCTTCGCGATTATCCAGCGATTTTGGCGTCCACAGCAGCAGCACCGGCGAGCCTTTCAACAGATCACTGTCCGTGGCCAACATCATGCGCTGATTATTGATAGCTAATTCAGGATAGGTTTGGCTGAAGGAGAGGTTTTGCGGGCCAAAAATGCTGGAGCAGTAGAGCGCGTCGTCCTTAACAAGCAGCACGGTGCGCACGGTTTGCAGCGCGGCAATTTTCTCAATCAGCGGATAACGCACTTGCGCACAAGGTACGCCAACCAGACCGAGTGTGTTGTTGGCGGAAACATCCAGCGGCGAGAACATACGATCAAAGCGTTCAATCGCGCGGGTGGCGAAATTCAGCGACTGCTGCTCAATACGCGATTTCTCTTCGATATAACGAAAAGTTAGCGTCAGGACCAGAACCAGCGAGGCGATCACTAACGCAATAAGCAGTCGCTTACGGCGAAATTGACCCACAAATTGCTGGGGAATGAGCATCAGTAACCACCTTGCAAAACAAAGATTGAAGCCAAATTAACGTGTAGGTTATCGGCATTGAGGCGGCCAGGTTTAGCGCGGCTGAATAAAAAATACGGCACTAAAAAAAGCGCGGCCACAAAGGGCCGCGCTCAAAATCAATGTATCTGTTTTACTCAGTTGGAGGTAGCTACAGATGAATAAAAATAGCCAACTGTTGTTTAAATCACCAGCGAAGCGTTAATCGCACTGGACCTTAATCGCTAATCCGCCGCGAGAGGTTTCACGGTATTTAGCGTTCATGTCCTTACCGGTTTCGTACATGGTCTCAATCACTTTATCCAGCGACACGCGTGGTTCGCTGGTACGGCGCAGCGCCATGCGCGCGGAGTTAATGGCTTTTACGGAAGCGATGGCGTTACGCTCAATGCACGGCACCTGAACCTGGCCGGCGACGGGATCGCAGGTTAATCCCAGATTGTGTTCCATGCCGATTTCCGCCGCCACGCACACCTGTTCCGGGCTGCCGCCCAGCAGTTCCGCCAGACCGGCGGCTGCCATGGAACACGCCACGCCTACCTCGCCCTGACAACCCACTTCGGCACCCGAAATAGAGGCGTTCATTTTATACAGCACGCCAATCGCACCAGAAGAGAGGAAGTACCGGATGAAGATATCGGGCGTAACGGGTTCGATAAAGTGATCGTAATAGGCCAGCACCGCTGGCACGATGCCGCAGGCACCGTTAGTAGGCGCCGTCACCACACGACCGCCGGCCGCGTTCTCTTCATTCACTGCCAGCGCAAACATATTCACCCAGTCGATCACATCCATCGGATCTTTCGAGTGCTTTGAGGATGACACCAGCAGACGGCGCAGTGAAGCCGCACGACGAGGTACGCGCAACGGACCCGGCAGCACGCCTTCGGTATTCAGACCACGATCGATACAGGCCTGCATGGTTTGCCACACGTTGCCAAAATAGGCATAAATCTCGTCGCGAGTATGCAGCGCCAGTTCGTTTTTCATCACCAAACCGGACAGCGACAGCCCACTTTCGCGACAGTGGCTGAGCAGCTCTTTAGCAGAGTGGAAAGGCCACGGCACGGAAACTTCGTTCAACACCGGTTGGCCGAAATGCTCTTCATCGACGATGAAACCGCCGCCGATGGAGTAGTAGGTTTTGCTTAGAATGAGCAGATCACCCGCGAAGGCAAACACCGTCATGCCGTTTTCATGCAGCGACAGGTTTTCACTGCGGAACACCATGCCACCTTCACGCGGGAAATCCACTTCGCGCGCGCCGTTGGCTAATAGCAGACGCTCGCGCTGCTCCACGTCTTTAATGAACGCAGGAATGCCATCGATATCCACGGTGGCCGGTTCGAAGCCCGCCAGGCCCATGATAATCGCGATATCAGTGTGGTGACCTTTGCCCGTGAGCGACAGCGAACCATAGACGTCAACCGCCACGCGCGTCACGTCCTGCAATTTGCCTTGTTCGGCCAGCAGATCAACAAACTGCTTGCCCGCTTTCATCGGGCCGACGGTATGTGAACTGGATGGGCCGATGCCCACTTTAAACATGTCAAAAACACTAATCACCGGTGACACTCCTCACAAATCTTATTCTGCACGGCATAAGCCGTTTATGCGGCTAATAGTAATCGCCCATGCCGTATAACGAGCAGCTTTTCGCATGAAATAAACTAATTATAAACCCCAGAAATAGTTATCCGTTTGTACAGTTGTGAAGCGGATCGGTTTTCCCGGCGAAAGGCTAACGTTCAGCGCTGCGGATTGCCGGCCCAAAAGTGGCCCCGGCCTGCTCCGAAGCTTCAGTGTGTGCTGCTGAAGAGGGCACCTTTGCCTGAGCTCGCATCAGATCCAAAGCAAAAAGATATTTTAACTGGCAAGCATTAGGCGATTTACGGCAGGGCGATTTGTTGACCGAGCGCACGAATAATCCCGGCGGTCATGCCCCAGATAAAATAATCCTCATACCAGGATAACCAAACCTGATGTTGGCGATGACCACGGCGCAAGGTGAGATCGCTGTAGCGGCTCAAACGCAATGCTTCCGCCAGCGGCATGGCAAAGGCGCTTTCCACTTCGTCCGGATTGAGCTGCAAAGCAAAATCAGCCGGAATAATGCCCACTACCGGCGTCACAGCGAAACCGGTGCTGCTGGTCACCGGCGGCAGAACACCGATGATCTGCACCTGTTCCGGCTGAATTCCCACTTCTTCCTGCGCTTCACGCAGTGCGGTGTGGATCAGCGAGGTGTCAGTGGCATCCTGCATGCCGCCGGGAAAGGCGACTTGCCCGGCGTGTTTACGCAGGTGTGATGAGCGACGCGTGAGCAGCAAGCCAGGTTCTGCGCCGTCGATTACCGGCACCAGTACCGCCGCACGGCGTACGCTGATGGCACTTTTCGGCGCATGCAGCGGCGGTTGCAGGACAAAGCGGCTGAGGAACTGCTCAAGGGTTAAATTCATTTCAGGTCCCATCACGCAGGCTGGGCAAAATACGGTTCACCTTATGGAAGGTTTCCTGATATTCGGCATCAAGGTCGCTATCTGCCACTAATCCGCCACCGGCGGCGCAGTAAAGCTGATGGTTTTCCGCAATCAGCGTGCGAATGGTGATGCTGGTATCCATACGGCCACACAGGCTGATGTAGCCGATGCTGCCACACCACGCATTGCGGCGATGCGGCTCTAACTCTTCGATGATCTCCATCGCGCGGATCTTCGGTGCGCCGGTGATGGAACCACCGGGGAAGCAAGCACGCAGCAGATCGGTTGCGCTCAGCGTCTCAGGCAAACGTGCACGCACGGTGCTGACCAGATGATGCACCGCCGGGAAAGGTTCAACCACGAACAGTTCCGGTACGCTGACGCTGCCGGGCACGGCCACGCGGCCAATATCATTGCGCAGCAGATCCACAATCATCAGGTTTTCAGCGCGATCTTTCTGCGAGTTGGCGAGCTTCTCTGCCTGCAAACGGTCGGCCTCGGCATCAGCAAGACGCGGCAAAGTACCTTTAATCGGACGCGTTTCAATTTCCTGCTGCTGTAAAGCGAGGAAGCGCTCAGGCGATAAACTTAGCAGCGCGCTGTCCGGCAAACGCAGGAAGGCGCTGAACGGCGCGCGATTCGCCTGCGTAAGACGCAAAAATGCCTGCCACTCATCACCGCGATAGCCCGCCTGAAAACGCTGTGCCAGATTCACCTGATAGCAATCACCGGCTTGAATATAGGCCTGCACCGCGTGGAAGCGCTGCGCATACTGGTCATAACTGAGGTTGGATTGCCACTCGCTGGTCAAGGCGAAAGGCTCGGCGGGCGACGCGGTTTGTGCTTGCAGCCAGTGCCAGCGCTGCTCGGCATCGGTGAGCGAAACCAGCGTCAGTTTTTGCAGATGGTGATCGGCGATTAGCGCCCAGTCATAAATGCCCACCGCCATATCCGGCGTGGTGAGATCCTGCTGCGCGCGCTGCGGCAGGTCTTCAAAGCGTCGTCCTAAATCGTAACCGAACAGGCCAAGGGCGCCGCCCTGAAACGGTAACCCGGCATCAAAAGCCGGCGTGACGCCCAGCGCGGCACATTGCTGTTGCACCAGCAGCAGCGGATCGGCGGCGGAGTGAATGACGTCATCACCGCAGATAATTTCAGTGCTGGCACCGCGTGTAGTCAGCGTCGCGCGCGGATCGGCGGTGAGGATATCAAAGCGATTATCCGCGTGATCGGCCTGGCCGGAGGTCAGCAACATCGCCCAGCGTTGGTGGGCTAGCGGAGCAAAAAGGTGTAACAGCGTTTCGGGCGTATACTTCAGAACGAGGCTTTTTACCATCATGGGACAAATCACTTCAGCAAGCAGGTCGCTAGCCTGACATATTTTTTTGTTGCTGGCACCCGTTTGTTCCACGTGGTAATAATGCGTCCCCCATGCACCAGGAGTGAATTATGTTTACAGGTCTTCCAGCGTTATCCCATGAGCAACAGCAGCAAGCGGTTGAACGCATCCAGGAATTGATGGCGGGCGGTATGTCGAGCGGACAGGCGATTGCGCAGGTGGCGCAGGAGATTCGTCAAACCTATAAAGGTGAAGCCATTCGGGCGATGTTCGAAGACGACGAGGATGAAGAAGACGACAACGAATAACGCCCGAACGGATTTTACAGCGCGGCGATGATTTTAATTTCGACTTTATACTTCGGGTTCATCAAACCGGCCTGCACGGTGCAACGCACCGGCGCATTGCCTGGCGAAACCCACGCATCCCAGGCGCGATTCATCGCCGGAAAATCGCTTTTCTCCACCAGAAAAATGGTGGCGTCGAGGATCTTGCTCTTGTCCGATCCCACGCGCGTCAGAATGGCGTCAATCACCGCCAACGCATTGGCGGTTTGCGCTTCCGTATCTTCATCCAGGTTTTCCGGTACGCTGGTGTAATAGACGGTTTGGTTATGCACCACGGCTTCCGACATGCGGTGCTCTGGATCAATACGCGTAATGGTCATGCTGTTCTCCTTTAATTTTGCTGCGCTAGCCTGCCATATCCCAGGGGCGCATGTCATCTGTTGTGGTTGCCCGCCGGGAATCCTGACATAATTACAGTGGTTTTAATTTTTGATGTGAGGAAGTGTGGCAGACGATTTTGCAGCTGATGGCGCACTGGCGCAGGCAATTCCGGGCTTTAAACCGCGTGAAGCACAGCGCCAAATGGCCAAAGCGGTAACCGAGGCGGTGAAAACAGGCGGCGAGCTGGTAGTAGAAGCGGGCACCGGAACCGGTAAAACCTATGCCTATCTGGCGCCGGCATTGCGGGCAAAGAAAAAAGTCATTGTCTCCACCGGATCCAAAGCGTTGCAGGATCAGCTCTATAATCGCGATCTGCCTACCATCGCGCGTGCCCTGAAGTTCAGCGGCAAAACTGCGCTGCTGAAAGGACGCTCCAACTATTTATGCCTCGAACGTCTTGAGCAGCAGAATCAAACCGGCGGCGATCTCAGCGTTCAGGCGCTGGGCGATTTGATCAGCGTGCGCGGCTGGTCGTCAGAAACCACCGATGGCGACGTCAGCAACTGCAACGGCGTGGCCGAAGACAGCCCGATCTGGCCGTTTGTCACCAGCACCAACGATAACTGCCTCGGCAGCGATTGCCCGCTGTATAAAGATTGCTTCGTGGTCAAAGCGCGCAAAAAAGCCATGGACGCCGATGTGGTGGTGGTGAACCATCATCTGTTTCTTGCCGATCTGGTGGTGAAAGAGGGCGGCTTTGGCGAACTGATCCCGGAGGCCGATGTGATGATCTTCGATGAAGCGCATCAGCTCCCCGATATCGCCAGCCAGTATTTCGGTCAGCAGCTGTCGAGCCGTCAACTGCAGGACCTCGCCAAAGACATCATCATCGCCTATCGCACCGAAGTGCGGGATGTGCAGCAGCTACAAAAATCTGCCGATCGTCTGGCGCAGTGCGCGCAGGATTTTCGTTTGACGCTCGGCGAACCGGGTTTTCGCGGCAATCTGCGCGATCTGCTGAGCGATAACAACATCATGCGCATGTTTACCTTGCTGGATGATGCGCTCGAACTCTGTTACGACGTGATCAAACTGTCGCTGGGGCGCTCTGCGCTGCTGGACGCCGCCTTTGAGCGCGCGGCGTTGTATCGCACGCGCCTGAAACGGCTGCGCGCCATTGACGAGCCCGGCTTCAGCTATTGGTATGAGTGCAATAGCCGCCATTTCACGCTGGCGCTGACGCCGCTGTCGGTGGCGGAACGCTTCCGGGAAGTGATGGATAACCGCAAAGCCGCGTGGATTTTCACGTCTGCCACGCTGGCGGTGAATGAGCAGATGAGCCATTTCTCCAGCCGCCTTGGCGTGGATAACGCTACTACGATGATCCTCGACAGCCCGTTCGATTACACCCAGCAAGCGCTGCTGTGTGTGCCACGCAACATGCCGGAACCCAATCATCCCGGCGGCGCGCGCCAGCTGGCGCGCATGATGAAGCCGCTGATTGATGCCAACAAAGGGCGCTGCTTCTTCCTCTGCACCTCGCACAAGATGATGCGCGAGTTAGCCATTGAGTTTCGTGCTTCCATGACGTTGCCGGTATTGCTGCAAGGTGAAACCAGTAAAGGACAGCTGCTAAAGCAGTTCCTGGAAGCCGGTAACGCACTGTTGGTCGCCACCAGCAGCTTCTGGGAAGGTGTTGACGTACGCGGCGATGCGCTGTCGCTGGTAATCATCGACAAGCTGCCATTTACCTCGCCGGAAGATCCGCTGCTCAAAGCCCGCATGGAAGATTGTCGCCTGCGCGGCGGCGATCCCTTCAATGATGTGCAACTGCCTGATGCGGTAATCACCCTGAAACAGGGCGTGGGGCGTTTAATTCGTGATACCGAAGATCGCGGCGTACTGGTGATTTGCGATCAGCGCCTGGTTTCTCGCCCCTACGGCGGCCTGTTCCTGAACAGTTTGCCACCCACGCCGCGCACCCGCGATATTGCGCGTGCCATCGAATTTGTCCGTCAGCCAGTGGATCACTAATTGTGCCAGGCTGTGATAAGATGCGCGCCATTTTGACTCTCTGAGGTTGTTATGTCCGCCCGAATTTTAGCCCTGGACACGGCGACAGAAGCCTGTTCTGCCGCGCTGCAAAATCTGCAGCAGATTGATGCCCGCTTTGAAATCGCCCCGCGCGATCACACCCAACGTATTCTGCCGCTGGTTCAGGAGCTGTTGCAGGCGCAGCAGCTGGAGCTGACCGCGCTTGACGTGCTGGCGTTTGGCCGTGGACCGGGCAGTTTTACCGGTGTGCGCATCGGCATTGGCATTGCTCAAGGGCTGGCGCTTGGCGCGAATCTGCCGATGATTGGCGTCTCCTCGTTAGCGACCATGGCGCAGGGCGCGTGGCGTTTGACCGGCGCGACGCGCGTGCTGGCTGCAATCGATGCGCGCATGGGCGAACTCTATTGGGCTGAATATCAGCGCGACGAAAACGGTGAATGGCAGGGTGCGGAAACCGAAGCGGTGATCAAACCCGACGTGGCGCAGCAACGTATTGCCGCATTAGGTGGCGAATGGACGGCTGTTGGCACCGGCTGGCAAGCCTATCCGCATCTGCTCACCTCGCCAGGCGCGCAGCTTATTGCCTCAGAGGTATTGTTACCGGCGGCGGAAGATATGCTGCCGCTGGCGCTCAGCGCCTGGCAGCGTGATGAAGCAGTTGCGGTGGAGAATGCCGAGCCGGTTTATCTGCGCAATGAAGTGGCATGGAAAAAGTTGCCGGGACGCTAGGCCGCGCGCAACTTATCTTCGCGTGCTCAGTCTAATCAGAGAAATAACAGGAGAAGTGCTATGCCAATAAGTCGTAAAGGGATGTCTGGCGCTCTGTTAGCCTGCGCAATGCTGATCAGCGGCTGTGTTTCGGTGCCAGATTCAATTAAAGGAAGTTCTGAGCTTCCACAGCAAGATTTACTGCGCGTGATGAACGCGCCGCAACTGTTTGTCGGTCAGGAATCACGCTTCGGCGGGAAAGTGGTGAAGGTCACCAATCTCAACGGCTTAACACGCGTGGAAATTGCGACCCAGCCGCTGGATGAGAGCGCGCGTCCGCGTTTAGGCGCAGCTTCGGTTGGCCGCATCTTTGCTGACATCCGCGGCTTTGTCGATCCGGTCGATTTGAATAACCAATACATCACGGTGCTGGGCAACATCAAAGGCACCGAGAAAGGCGATATTGGTAAGGCCAGCTACAACTTTGTGGTGATCGATGTGCGCGGCTATCAGCGCTGGCATCTGACGCAACAGGTGATGACGCCGCCGCAGCCGATTGATCCCTACATCTGGTATGGCCCAACGCGCCATCGTCCGGGATATTGGGGACCCAATCCGTATTGGGGTATGAACCTCGGCCAACCGGCGCAGGTACAAACTATCCTCACCGAATAAGCTATTAATGGTGTTATTTACGGCCCGGTCGCGGTGCGTGCGAACGGGCCTTTTTATTGGGCGCGCAACCGATGCGCGAAATTTAGTGATGCGCTTCGCAACCTGAAAATGCCGAAACAGGCAAACTGGTACAATCAGTTAAAATATTGTTAACAACATTGATTGTCGAGGCGGCGATGGCTACGCAACAGGATTATCGGGGTGATTCTTTGAATAAGGTTTGGCTCAAACGCTATCCGGCAGATGTCCCTGCGGAAATTAATGCGGATCGTTACGCTTCTCTGGTCGATCTTTTCGAGCACGCAACAGAGCAATACGCCGATCAGGTGGCTTTCATCAATATGGGCCAGCCGATGACCTATCGGCAGCTGGAAAAGCAAAGCCGCGCCTTTGCCGCCTGGCTGCAGCAAGGTTTAGGGTTGAAGCAGGGCGATCGCGTGGCGCTAATGATGCCCAATCTGCTGCAATATCCCGTCGCGCTGTTTGGCGTACTGCGCGCTGGCATGGTGGTGGTCAACGTCAATCCGCTCTATACGCCGCGTGAACTCAAGCATCAGCTCGTTGATAGCGGCGCCAGCGCCATAGTGATCGTCTCGAACTTTGCCCACACGCTGGAAAAAGTGGTGGCCGAAACGCCGATCAAACATGTGATGTTAACGCGTATGGGCGATCAGCTGGCGCCGGTGAAAGCCACGCTGGTGAACTTCGTCGTTAAATACGTGAAAAAGCTGGTGCCAAAATACCATCTGCCGGGCGCGGTCCCGTTCCGCAGCGCCTTGTCGCAGGGCGAACAGATGACCTATCAACGCCCAACCGTGACCAATGACGATCTCGCTTTCCTGCAATATACCGGCGGTACCACTGGCGTGGCCAAAGGCGCGATGCTGACGCACCGCAATATGCAGGCCAATCTGGAACAGACTAAAGCTACTTACGGCAAGCTGCTGCGTCCGGGCAAAGAGCAAGTGGTGACCGCGCTGCCGCTCTATCACATCTTCGCGCTGACGGTGAACGGGCTGTTGTTCCTTGACCTTGGCGGCACCAACCTGCTGATCACTAATCCGCGCGATATTCCCGGCTTTGTTAAAGAGCTCAGCAAGTTCCCATTTACCGCCATTACCGGCGTGAACACCTTGTTCAATGCGCTGCTGAATGATGCCAATTTCAATAAGCTCGATTTCTCTACGCTGCGCCTGTCAGCCGGCGGCGGCATGGCGGTGCAAAAAGCGGTCGCCGAGCGTTGGGAAAAACTCACCGGACACTATCTGCTGGAAGGTTACGGTCTGACCGAGTGTTCGCCGCTGGTGTCAGTGAATCCCTATGACATTACCTGTCATACCGGCAGCATCGGTTTGCCGGTGCCTTCCACCGATGTGCGCATCGTCGATGATGAAGACAAGGATGTGGCGCCAGGTGAACCGGGCGAGTTGTGTATTCGCGGACCGCAGGTGATGACCGGCTACTGGCAGCGCGCCGACGCTACCGATGAAGTGCTGAAAAATGGCTGGCTGCATACCGGTGATATTGTTACCGTTGATAGCGAAGGCTTTATTCGCATCGTCGATCGTAAGAAAGACATGATTCTGGTGTCAGGCTTTAACGTGTATCCTAACGAGATCGAAGATGTGCTGATGCAGCACGAGAAAGTGCGTGAAGCCGCGGCGATTGGCGTTCCCAGCGATCTGTCGGGCGAAGCGGTAAAAGTGTGCATCGTGAAGAAAGATCCGTCACTGACGAAAGAAGAAGTGCTGGATCATTGCCGTCGCCAGCTCACCGGCTACAAAGTGCCGAAGATTATCGAGTTTCGTGACGAGTTGCCGAAGACCAACGTCGGCAAAATATTGCGTCGCGAATTGCGTGATGAGGCGAAGCGAGAAGGGCAGTAACGCGCCATTCTCCTCAGGTTAACGCCGGCACAGTCCGGCGTTTTTATTGCTTTTAACATGGAGCGCTGCGCGTTGTTTGCCGCAGCGAGAAAGACAACGTGAATTACACCCTGATCGACCAAAATGACCAACTGGCCGCCGTGTGCGAGAAAGCACGCCAGCACGCCGCCGTGGCGCTGGATACTGAATTCGTGCGCACCCGCACCTACTATCCGCAGCTCGGCCTGATTCAGCTGTTTGATGGCGACCAGCTGATCCTGATCGATCCGCTTAATATCAGTGACTGGACGCCGTTTGTGGCGCTGTTGCAGGACAAGCAGGTCACCAAATTCCTGCACGCCGGCGGCGAAGATCTGGAAGTGTTCCTGCATCGCTTTAAATGCCTGCCCGATCCCATGATTGATACGCAAATTCTGGCGGCATTTACCGGCCAGGCGTTGTCGTGGGGCTTTGCCTCGATGGTGATGCATTTCAACCAAATCGAGCTGGATAAAAGCGAATCGCGTACCGATTGGCTGGCGCGTCCGTTGACCGAACGTCAATGTGAATATGCCGCTGCCGATGTCGCCTATCTGCTGCCGATTGCCCATCAGCTGGTGGCGCAAACTGAAGAAGCCGGCAACATGGCGGCGGCGCTAAGCGAATGCAATATGCTGTGCCAGCGCCGCCTGGATGTGCTGCAACCGGAAGAAGCCTGGCGCGACATCACCAATGCGTGGCAACTGCGTCCGCGTCAATTGGCGGCGTTGCAACGCTTGGCCGCGTGGCGTTTAAACCTTGCGCGTCAGAAAGATATGGCGGTGAACTTCGTGGTGCGCGAAGAGAATCTGTGGAAAGTGGCGCGCTTTATGCCGGGCAGCCTTGGCGAGCTGGATCATTTAGGGCTGAACGGCCACGAAATCCGCTTCCACGGTAAAGCGATGGTGGCGCTGGTGGCTGAAGCGCAGGCGCAGGATGAAGCGACCTTGCCGCAGCCGCTGCCCAATCTGATCGATCATCCGCACTACAAGCAGGCATTCAAAGCCATCAAAGCGCTGGTGCAACAGGTGAGTGAAGAGAGTGGCTTCAGCCAGGAACTGCTGGCATCACGTCGCCAGATTAATCAGGTGCTGAGTGTGCATTGGGGATTGAAAAACGCGTCGCGCACACCCGAGTTACAGACAGGCTGGCGGGGCGACTTACTGAAAGCGGGTATCAGCGAGATTCTGCAGGCACTTTAATGCGAGCATTTTCCCCTGCGCAACACCGCAGGGGAAAATCAGGAAACCGCTTTAATCATTTAGGAACGTCTTCCGGCTCCGGCAGTGTCACGTTGAGCTCGAGGATCGAGATATCATCCCCTTTCTGATCCAGCTGAACGGTCACCATATCCGGGTCAATTTTTACGTATTTACAGATCACTTCCAAAATATCGCGCTTCAGCTGCGGCAGATAGTGGGGCTCACTGTCGCCCCTTCTGCGTTCGGCTACGATAATCTGCAGCCTTTCCTTGGCTATATTGGCTGTGTTCTTCTTACGGGATAAAAAGAAATCAAGTAATGCCATTGGTTATCCCCCGAACAGGCGTTTAAGGAAACCCTTCTTCTCTTCTTCGATAAAGCGGAAGGGGCGTTCTTCGCCAAGCAGGCGATCTACGGTATCAGCATAGGCTTTACCGGCGTCAGCGTTTGCGTCGAGGATCACCGGCTCACCCTGGTTAGAGGCGCGCAGGACAGATTGATCTTCCGGGATGACGCCAACCAGAGGAATGCGCAGAATTTCCAGCACATCTTCCATGCTCAGCATATCGCCACGGGTTACGCGGCCAGGATTGTAACGGGTCAGCAGCAGATGCTCTTTCACCGGATCCTGGCTGTTCTCTGCACGACGGGATTTCGAAGAGATGATGCCGAGAATACGGTCGGAGTCACGTACTGAAGAGACTTCCGGGTTGGTGGTGATGATGGCTTCATCGGCGAAGTACAATGCCATCAGCGCGCCGGTTTCGATACCTGCTGGTGAGTCACAGACGATAAAGTCGAACTCCATCGCCGCCAGATCGTTCAGCACTTTTTCAACGCCTTCACGCGTCAGTGCATCTTTATCGCGCGTCTGTGAAGCCGGTAGAATGTAGAGTTGCTCTGTGCGCTTGTCACGAATTAGCGCTTGATTCAGCGTTGCATCGCCCTGAATGACGTTTACAAAGTCATATACCACGCGGCGTTCACAGCCCATGATCAAATCCAGGTTACGCAGACCGATATCAAAATCGATGACGACGGTTTTCTTGCCTTTCTGCGCTAACCCGGTAGCGATGGCCGCGCTTGACGTGGTCTTGCCAACGCCCCCTTTACCCGATGTAACTACAATAATGCGTGCCATAAATGTTGATTTCCTTAACGAAAGAAAAGGGGCTTAATTAAGAGTCTGAATGGAAAGCGCGCCCTCTATCAGGCTGAGGCGCGCCGCTTTACCAAAGAATTCCGCCGGGATTTGATCGATCATCCAATATTCTCCGGCAATAGAGACCAACTCTGCGGCGAGGTTGGTGCAAAAAATCTGGCTGTCGCGTTGTCCGCCGACGCCGGCTAACGCGCGACCGCGCATCATGCCGTAAATATGGATGTTACCGTCGGCGACCAGTTCGGCCCCGGCGCTCACGCTGCTGGTGACGATGAGATCGGCATTGCGCGCATAAATTTGCTGGCCCGAACGCACCGGCGTATTAATGATGCGGGTTTTACTGGCGGCATCCGCCACCACTGCCGCAACAACCGGTGCGGCTTCAGCGACCGGCGCCGCGGCTTGTTTGCGGCTCTCTTTACCTTCAGAAAGGACCGGCAAGCCCGCGCGGGCGATCATTTTTTTCAGGGCTTCATCTTTGCATCCGCTGACACCCACGATACGCAGACCGGTCGCCATCACCGCTTGTTGCATTTGTTTCCAGTTAATGTCGCCGGTTAACGCTGATACATTTAGCACCACCGGCGCATTCAGCAAAAAGGCCGGTGCCTGATCGATTTTGTCCTGTAGCGCCTGACGAATCACCTCGGGTTGCGAATGATGCAGATGAACGACTGACAGGGTAAAACTGCTTCCCTTGAATTCGATTGGCGTTTGCGACATCTGTGCTGACTCAGTCCTGTTTTACGACCCTAAAATGCTCGCCGATAAAATCGGCAATAACATCAAACGGTCAATATTCGAAGTTCTGCAAGCATGTTATAGTTACTGCTATATTCAGGCAAGTGACGCCATCGGTTAATTCGAGTAAAAAATATGTTTTGTGTGATCTACAGAAGCCCGCAACGTGAACAGACTTATCTGTATGTTGAAAAAAAAGACGATTTCTCACGGGTGCCGGAAGAACTGCTGCGTGGCTTCGGCAAACCCCAGCTGGCCATGGTGCTGTCACTGGATAAGCGTGACAAGCTGGCTAACGCGGATATCAATAAAGTTAAGCAAGGTTTAAGCGAACACGGCTTTTATTTGCAAATTCCACCACCGGTTGAAAGTCTGCTCAACATTCATCTCGATCAGGGTAAAAAAGATTAATTCAGATTCCTCTGTAAATATATCCTGTAGAAATAATCAGTGCTATTTGCGTTAATTAACTGCCCGCTTTAACCCTTTATTGCGGGCAATTATCCCGGCGTTTAGCTGATTTTGTTGTATACGATTAACGACTTTTGACAATTTCCGCCACGCCTGCTGCCATAAACCCGCTAATATATTCCACCTCAGCGTGCCGCGTTCCGGCACTGAGCCAGACTTCATCGCCAGATGCACTGGCGGCAAACACAACCAAAGCAGGGGAATAGCATGTATCAGCATCGTAACTGGCAGGGCGCTCTGTTGGATTATCCGGTCAGCAAAGTGGTTTGCGTCGGCAGCAACTATGCGAAGCACATAAAGGAAATGGGAAGTGCCACGCCAACCGAACCGGTAGTGTTTATCAAACCGGAAACCGCGGTGTGTGATCTGCGCCAGCCGCTGTCAATCCCGGCAAATTTTGGTGAAGTGCATCATGAGGTGGAGCTGGCGGTGTTGATTGGCTCGACGCTGAAGCAGGCGAGCGAAGAGCATGTGGCGAAGGCGATTGCCGGTTATGGCGTCGCGCTGGATTTGACCTTACGTGACGTGCAGGCCGGGTTGAAGAAAGCGGGCCAACCGTGGGAAAAATCCAAAGGTTTCGATAACTCGTGTCCGCTGTCAGGTTTTATTCCGGTTGCCGAGTTCAGCGGCGATCCCCAGAACACCGAACTGAAGCTGATGGTTAACGGCGAAGTGCGTCAGCACGGGACGACCGCCGATATGATCCACAAAATTCTGCCGCTGATTGCCTATATGAGCCAGTATTTCACCCTGCGCGCGGGCGATGTGGTGCTGACCGGTACGCCTGAAGGCGTTGGCCCGATGCGTTCTGGCGATAAGCTGGAAGTATCGCTGGCGGGTCACGGTATTTCGACGCGCGTTCTGTAAAACTTGCATCACCGCACCTGAACCTTTATAAGGTGCGGTCTCTTTGCTAACCCGGACCGCCATCATGACTGAACAACCTTTCTGGCAGACTAAACGCCTTGACCAAATGAACGACGCAGAGTGGGAATCCCTGTGCGACGGCTGCGGCCAATGTTGCTTGAATAAGTTGCAGGATGCGGATACCGACGAAATCTACTTCACCAACGTGGCCTGCAATCAGCTGAATATCAAAACCTGCCAATGCCGTAACTACGAGCATCGTTTTGAGTTAGAAGAGAATTGCATCAAGTTGACGCGTGAAAACCTCACCAGCTTTGAATGGCTGCCTCGTACCTGCGCCTATCGCGTGTTAGGGGAAGGCAAAACCTTGCCGGCCTGGCATCCGCTGATCGCCGGTTCTAAAAAGGCGATGCATGCGCAGCGCATTTCAGTGCGTTTTATTGCGGTGCGTGAGAGTGAAGTGCGGGATTGGGAAGAGCATATAATCGATCGACCTGATCGCAACGGTTAAACATACAACAGGCAGCCAGGGCTGCCTGTTTTTTTGTGTTTAACGTCCGAACAGATCGCGGCGTTTCGGTTTGAACGGTTGTGCAATCAACACCAGCAGCGCCACCAGCAGATAAGCGCCGAAAATCACGATCATCCACTGCGGCATGCTCCAGGTCAGGAAAGTCCAGCCGCGCTCGGCGCAGTCACCGCTGGCCACAAACACCGAAGGCAACCATTTATCCAGTGGCAACCAGGCTGGGAAACGTGCGGCAAAGTCGCAGGTGACAAACGGATTGGGATGCAGCTGAATCATGGTGTGATCGTAAGAGAGGCGAGTGCCTTCAATAGCGCTATAAATCCAGATGAGGATCGCCGCCCAGCGCAGCGGGGTTTTCGGTGCAATCGCACCCACGATGCCCGCGCCCATCACGCCAAACAGCGCGCAACGCTCATAAATACACATTACGCAGGGTTGCAGCCCCATGACGTGCTGAAAATACAACGCCGTCAATTCAAACGCTAGCGCCGTCAGGGCCAGCAGAAGCCAGGCACCGCGTCCACGCGAGCATTGATTCAAATATCGCAACATATTGCTTTTCCTGTAACCGTTAATGTTTCGCAGTGTAAACCAAAAGCGCAACCGTGCCAGCCAGGTAAAGGGAAAAAATCATGTACAAAAATGACTTAAGTCGCGTTGAGGCCAAAAAAGATCCGGCCATGCGCTTCATCCGATAAGTGCAAGCCACGGACGCAGCGCAAACGTGTGCTTGCCAACGTTGTTTCATCTGAATTCACGGCTGAATTTTGCGACAGCGCGCGCTTTTAATCGGTTGGCAGGCTATTTCCGCTATAGCCGCTCTGGTATGATGAGTCGCATTACGATAAAGAAAGCAACGAGAAATAAATGCTATGGTGATTAAGGCGCAGAGCCCCGCGGGATTTGCGGAAGAGTATATTATTGAAAGCATCTGGAACAGTCGTTTTCCGCCGGGATCCATTCTACCTGCCGAACGTGAGCTTTCTGAACTGATTGGCGTGACCCGCACCACGTTGCGTGAAGTATTGCAGCGTCTGGCGCGCGATGGCTGGTTGACCATTCAACATGGTAAACCGACGCGCGTTAACGATTTTTGGGAAACCTCCGGTTTAAACATCCTCGAAACCCTGGCCCGACTCGATCACGATAGTGTCCCACAGTTGATTGATAATCTGCTGTCGGTGCGGACTAACATCTCTTCGATTTTTATCAGCCGTGCGCTGCGTCATCATCCTGATAAAGCGCGCGAAGTGCTGGAAAATGCACTGATCGAGGAAGACAAAGCCGAAGCCTATACCGAGCTGGATTATCGCGTGTTCCGCGGCCTGGCGTTTGCATCAGGTAACCCGATTTATGGTCTGATTTTGAATGGCCTGAAAGGGTTGTATACCCGCGTGGGTCGTCACTACTTCTCCAGTCTGGAAGCGCGTGAACTGGCGCGTAACTTCTATCGCCAGCTGGCTGACCTGTGCGTGGCTAATCCTTCGCAGGAGCAGATTGTCGATAGCGTGCGTGAATACGGACGCCGCAGCGGTGAGATTTGGCACAAGATGCAGAAAAGCATGCCGGACGATTTAGCCAGCAAGCGATAAAAGAAAAACCGGACTTCGACAGTCCGGTTTTTTTTTCCTTACAACGTTGGGCCGCGCGTGGGCGAACGATCCAGCAACTCGACGCTGCCGTCTTCATTCTGCTGTTCCAGAATCACATCAAAGCCCCACAAACGGTGCACATGCTTCAACACTTCTTTGCGGCTCTTATCGAGCGGCGCACGCTGTTGCGGCACATAACGCAGCGTCAGTGAGCGGTCGCCACGCAAATCCACGTTGTAGACCTGAATGTTAGGTTCCAGATTGCTCAGATTGTACTGCGCCGACAGCTGCTGACGAATGGCGCGGTAACCCGCTTCATCATGGATCGCTGCAATTTCGAGGAAATTGTTGCGGTCATCATCCATCACCGTGAACAAGCGGAAATCACGCATCACTTTTGGTGACAAGAATTGGCTGATAAAGCTTTCGTCCTTGAATTCACGCATCGCGAAATGCAGGGTTTTCAGCCAGTCGGAACCGGCAATGTCCGGGAACCAGTAGCGATCTTCTTCGGTCGGTGTCTGACAGATGCGTTTAATGTCCTGGAACATCGCGAAGCCCAGCGCATACGGGTTGATGCCGTTATACCACTGGCTGTTATACGGTGGCTGATACACCACGTTGGTGTGGCTGTGCAGGAACTCCATCATAAAGCGTTCCGACACTTTGCCTTCGTCATACAGATGATTAAGGATGGTGTAGTGCCAGAAAGTGGCCCAGCCTTCGTTCATCACCTGCGTCTGTTTCTGCGGATAAAAATACTGGCTAACTTTGCGCACAATGCGCAGCACTTCACGTTGCCAGGATTCCAGCAGCGGCGCATTTTTTTCCATGAAATAGAGCAGGTTTTCCTGCGGTTCAGAAGGGTAGCGCGATGCCTCAACGTGCACCGACTCTTTCTCTTTACGCGGCAGGGTGCGCCACAGCGTATTCACCTGACTCTGCAAATACTCTTCGCGGCTCTGCTGGCGCGCCTTCTCTTCCTGCAGCGAAATTTTCTGCGGACGCTTATAGCGGTCCACACCGTAGTTCATCAACGCATGGCAGGAATCGAGCAGCCGCTCAACCTCCTCCACGCCATAGCGCTCTTCGCAGTCGGTAATATAATTTCGCGCAAACAGCAGGTAATCCACAATCGAGCTGGCATCAGTCCAGCTGCGGAACAGATAGTTATTTTTAAAGAAAGAGTTGTGACCGTAACAGGCGTGCGCCATTACCAGCGCCTGCATGGTCATGGTGTTCTCTTCCATCAAATAGGCGATACACGGATTGGAGTTGATGACGATCTCATACGCCAGGCCTTGCTGACCATGCTTGTAGCGCTGTTCCGTTTCGATGAATTTCTTGCCGAACGACCAGTGCGCATAGTTGATCGGCATACCCACGCTGGAGTAGGCATCCATCATCTGCTCGGAGGTGATCACTTCAATTTGGTGCGGATAGGTTTCCAGTCCGTAACTTTTGGCTACGCGGTCAATTTCCGCCAGATAATCATCCAGCAGTTCGAAGGTCCAGTCGGGACCATCACTGAGTCGTTTACTGTTGCGGGTTGGCTCGTCAAAGATTGTCGTCATAGCGCACCTCTGTTTTGCAAGCGGCAGGAGTTACCTGTCACGATCGTTTAAGGCCTCATCCTGAGTAAAGATGGCCCAAAAAACTGAGCGAACACTTCAATGATAGTCCACTGTCGCCTATCCGAAACTGAATCTCAATCGAATTCTTTTGGCAGAAAATCATTCAAAAAGCGTTAGTTAAGCCAATACTGATGGCAAATGTTGGGTATTATTCATTTAGCAGAATAATGCTCTGTTTATAAGTGGATTGTATGACTGCGGCGCTTTCTCCTGAAAAAAGTCAAAACCGCTCCCTTCCGCATAATAAATGGCTGATTAAGGGATTTAAGGCATAAAAAATCCTGATTTTGCCGCTGTTGCATGATTTCAGTGTGCAGTCAGGTAAAAAACATGTGAAATAAGTCGGTCGAATGTAAGATTTCAATAGCGGTCGGGTTATGCTGTGTTGGGCTGGGTTAATAGTTAATTATTCTTTTGCTGCGACGAGGGGCTTATGCGCGTAGTGATTCTTGGTAGTGGTGTGGTTGGGGTAGCGAGCGCATGGTATCTGGCGCAGGCCGGACATGAGGTCACGGTTATCGATCGTCAACCTGCCGCCGCGCTGGAGACCAGCGCCGGTAATGCGGGACAGATTTCACCGGGCTATGCTGCGCCCTGGGCGGCGCCGGGCGTTCCGCTGAAAGCGGTCAAATGGATGTTCCAGCGTCACGCGCCGCTGGCGGTACGTCTCGATGGCAGCAAATTCCAGCTGGAATGGATGTGGAATATGCTGCGAAACTGCGACATGCAGCACTATCAAGAGAATAAAAGCCGCATGGTGCGCATCGCGGAGTACAGCCGCGACTGCCTGAAAACGCTGCGCGCCACTACCGGCATCGCCTATGAAGGTCGGCAGGGTGGCACGCTGCAGCTATTCCGCACGCAGCAACAGTTCGAAAGTGCCAGCAAAGATATCGCCGTGCTGCGCGATGCGGGCGTGCCCTATGAGCTGCTGGAAGCGCATCAGCTCAAAAATGTCGAACCTGCGCTGGCGGCCACGGCGCATAAACTCACCGGCGGTTTGCGTCTTCCTAACGACGAAACCGGCGACTGCCAACTGTTCACCCAACGTCTGGCTGCGATGGCAGCGGCGGCGGGCGTAACCTTCCGCTACAACACCTCGGTTGATCAGTTGTTGCGTGAGGGCAATCGCATTTATGGCGTGAAGTGTGGCGATGAAGTGATCAAAGCCGATGCTTACGTGGTGGCATTCGGTTCCTATTCAACCGCGCTGCTGAAAGACATTCTGGCCATCCCGGTTTACCCGTTGAAAGGCTATTCGCTGACAATTCCAATCAAGAATGCCGATGCCGCACCGGTTTCCACCATCCTCGATGAAACTTATAAAGTGGCGGTAACGCGCTTTGACGATCGCATTCGCGTGGGCGGCATGGCAGAAATTGTTGGTTTTAACACCAAACTGTTGCCGGCACGACGCGAAACGCTGGAGATGGTGGTCCGCGATCTCTATCCTGAAGGCGGTTTTGTCGAACAGGCCACGTTCTGGACCGGACTGCGTCCAATGACGCCAGACGGTACGCCGATTGTCGGGCGCACGCCGCTCTCCAATCTCTATCTCAATACCGGTCACGGTACGCTGGGATGGACGATGGCTTGTGGTTCCGGTCAGCTTCTGGCTGATTTAATTTCTGGTCAGAAACCGGCGATTGCCGCAGATGATTTGTCAGTGCTGCGCTACCTGCCAGGTTTTGAGCCACATTCTTCGCCACTGCGTAACGCCAGCGCGGCGCGCTGAGACCTCAGGGAGAGTAAAAGCATGTCACGTCCAACCGGTGCCACCATCAATCAACAGGCACTGCGTCATAATCTGGCCGTTGTTCGCCGGGCGGCCCCGCAATCACGCGTCTGGTCGGTGGTAAAAGCCAATGCGTATGGTCACGGTGTGGCTCGCGTGTGGCAAAGCCTGGCAGAAACCGATGGTTTCGCGCTGCTGAATATGGAAGAGGCGATCCTGCTGCGTGAGCAGGGCTGGAAAAAACCGATCCTGCTGCTGGAAGGTTTCTTTCATGCCGAGGATTTAGCGCTAATCGATCGTTACCGCCTCACCACCAGCGTGCACAGCAACTGGCAGATTCAGGCGCTGGCGAAAGCGCAGCTGTCGGCACCGGTCGATGTGTACCTCAAAATCAACAGCGGCATGAACCGGCTTGGCTTCCGTCCTGAGCAGGCTCATGCGGCGTGGCAAAAACTGCACGCTCTGCCGAACGTCGGTGCAATGACGTTGATGGCGCACTTCGCTGATGCGGAGAATCCGCAAGGAGTCGTTGAGCCGATGAAGCGCGTCGAACTGGCGGCGGAAGGGCTCAATTGTCCGCGTTCTCTGTCTAACTCTGCGGCTACGCTGTGGCATCCTGAAGCGCATTTTGACTGGGTGCGTCCCGGCATTATTCTCTATGGCGCGTCACCGAGCGGCGACTGGCAGGATATCGCCAGCACCGGATTGCAGCCGGTGATGACGCTCACCAGCGAAATCATTGGCGTGCAGCAGCTGAATGCCGGTGACGGCGTGGGTTACGGTTATCGCTATCACGCCAGCGGCACCCAGCGTATCGGCATTGTCGCCTGTGGTTACGCCGACGGTTATCCGCGTCATGCGCCCACCGGCACGCCAGTCAGCGTGGATGGCATACGCACGCAAACGCTGGGCGCCATCTCCATGGACATGATGATGATCGATTTAGAACCTTGCCCGCAGGCCGGCATCGGTTCAAAGGTTGAGCTGTGGGGCAATCAGGTGAAGATCGATGAGGTGGCAAAAGTCGCCGGAACGGTGGGCTACGAGCTGATGTGTGCGCTCGCGCCACGCGTTCCGGTTGAGGTTATTTAAGCGCGGTCACGCGACCGTGCATTTTCTTACTGCAGCGCCAGGCGGTCAGTGCCAGCGCTGCACCCAGCAGCATCATCAATGCCAGTGACGACTTCTCAGCAACGGGCAATGCTACGATTGCCATGCTGCCGCCCGCACCACACGCCATCTGAATAAATCCCTGCAGTGCTGAGGCCACGCCCGCTTGCTGCTGATACGGCTCCAGCGCGTAGCTGGTGGCGGGACCGACCGTGAACGCCAGGCCAGCAACGGAAACCGCCACGGGAATCATGTACAGCGCCCAATGGTTTTGCCACGCCGCCGGTAACAGCGTGGTGCCCATCATCAGAAGAATTGCGCCGATCAACATGGTGGCGAAACCCATCGCCAGGCAGAACGGGCGTCCCGCTTTGCGAATGGTTTTGTTTACGAACGCGCTAACCAGCATGATCCAAAACCCGTTGGCGCCAAAGGCGAAAGAGAATTGCAACGGCGTCAGGCCGCCTTCGGTCATCAGCACGTGTGGCGCCAGCGACACATAGGTCAGCACCATGCCCAGCGCGCCGGCATTGGCAAAGGCAAAGGCGAGAAAGCGCGGTTCACGGGCTATGGCAGCATACTGCGTCAGCGGTAAACCTTTAACGCGTAAGGTGTCCGCCGGGCGCGTTTCGGGCAGCCACAGCAGGACGATCAAGCCGATCACCACCGCATAGCCGCACAGGAACCAGAACGGCATCCGCCAGCCGTAGGCTTCGGCGAGGATCCCACCCAGCAGTGGCGCCAGCGCGGGAACGATATTCAGCGCACCATTGAGAAAGCCGTAAGCGCGTGCGGCATCCTCGCCACTGAGACGGTCACGCACGCCGCTGAAGGCCACCACCGCCGTGCAGCACACCGCGCAACCCTGAATGATGCGGGCGAGAAAGAACACCGGCCACAGCGTGCTCGTGGCGGCAATCGCGCTGCCAATGATGTAAAGCGCAAGACCAATTAACGCGAGCGGCTTACGACCAAAATTATCCACCAGCGGACCGGTAATCAATTGGCCAATGCCCATCACCAATAAAAACAGAGGAATCGTGATTTGGATGAGGCTCACCGGGCTGTTAAGACCTTCGGCGATTTGCGGCAATGTCGGGAGGTAAAGATCAATGCCAAGCGGCGCCAGCAGCACCAGGCTAAGAAGTATTAAGGTGAATTTTTGCATTACGAACCGGACGACCTGTTAAACAATCCGGAAGGGTAATGACTCTTAGGGGAAAAAGAAAGGGATAATAAAAGCGATGCCTGCCGAAATGCACAAGCATCGCCTCGAGGGTATTAGTAAGCGCCGTCGCGACGAACCACTACGCCAGCGGTTTTGAACAGAATTGCAATGTCAGTCCATAACGCCCAGTTTTTCACGTACCAGGAATCGAAGTAGACGCGCGTATCGTAGTCGATGTCGTTACGTCCGCTGACCTGCCACAAGCCGGTCATGCCCGGTTTCGCCATCAGGTAGTAATCCACATCACCGGCATAACGCTCCAGCTCTGCTTCAATCACCGGACGCGGACCGACCAGACTCATTTCGCCACGAATGACATTCCACAACTGTGGCAGCTCATCAAGGCTGGTTTTGCGCAGGAAGTTACCAATTTTGGTCACACGCGGATCGTTTTTCAGTTTGAAATCACGGTCCCATTCGGCACGCGCTTCCTCGCTGGTCGCCAGCAGGTTTTGCAGCACTTCCTGCGAGTTGGTCACCATTGAGCGGAACTTCAGGCACTTAAACTTCACGCCATCTTGCCCAACGCGTTCATGACCATAAATCGCATTGCCGCCGTCACGTTTCACCATCGCACACAGCAGACCAAATACTGGTCCGAGGAACAGCAGCAGCATGGATGCCACCACGATATCGAAGGTGCGTTTCAGGAAGCGCGAAGAGCGTTTCGCCAGGTTGTTGCTGACGCGCAAAATCATGACTTCATGGCTGAAGATGAATGACATATCGGTGCCATACAGCGGCACGCCGCGCAGCGTTGGGATCACGGAGATTGAACGGCACTTCATTTTGGACAGGAACTTCAGCCATTTATCGCGCACCACTTGCTGCTCAAATTCGGTGGCGACGATAAATTGGGTGTTGTCACGGTCCATGGTTTGCCAGTTGATGTCTTTCCAGGTGATCACCGGAACGCCATTAACCTTCTCATGCTGTTGGTCATCATCCAGCGAGATAAACGCCTGCACGTTATAACCGAGGATCTCCTCGCTCTGCAGCGCCGCATAAGCTTCCATGGCATTTTTACCGGAACCAATGATGATGGTTTCCTTCTGCCACTGACCTGCGCGGTTGATGGCGCGTTTTACCACGGCACGCATCAGCGGCAGCAGCAGCAGGGCGTAAGTCCAGCTAAATACCCAAACCATGCGCGAGAAGTCCCATTTTGAAAAGGCAATCAACGCCAGATCAAGCAGAGAGAAGACGAACAGGGTTTTAATCACTTCTTTCAGTTCAAACCAAAACGGCTTGCGATAAGTGTAGTGACGCATACGCACCCAGAACCAGGCGGTGCAAAGAATAGAAAGGCTAAATTGGGCAATAAACCGGTATTCAATCTGCTGGGGCGGAATAAAGGTATCCAGTTCGCCCCAAATACCTTGAACGGTGGCGGCAGATAAAAACAATGCCAGATTTAATGCAATTAAATCCGAGAAACTAAGTGCGACTTTTGCGATGAGGTTTTTGCGCAGTCCGCTCCACGAGCGGGTTGCATCATTCATTATCAAAGTACTTGCCATAAAACCTGCTCTCTTTTCTTAAGTAAAAGATGGCCTGACCAGAATCAAGTACGCGCTCAGGAGTGGTCCGCTGAAAAATGGAAAGAATAATTCTTTCAGCGAGATATAAGTCAGTGCTGCCATAAGCGCTGCAAGGAAAGGACCGTTTGAGACGTGATGCACGTCACGAAAAGCTGCAGCAACGTTTAAGAGTATGCAGGAGTTATTTGACAGAGTTAATATGGAAATAGTCTGAAAAGGAAATAAATGACTAAAGAAATAATTGGCTATTTAATTGAAATGTATGGTTAAAAGTTAATTAATCGCGAATATTACGCTTCATTTTAAGACACCTTTTCGGAATGACCGCCATTCACATCAATGGCGGCGCCAGCCAATCAGGCGGGTTTTTTTAATACCCACAGGTCCTGCTGCTTGTCATAGTGTCCGATTTGCAGATCGACAGCCTCTTCATCAATCCATGCCGGTACACTGGTATCCACATCCCAGCCGTCGAGTTGGTCACTCAGGCCGGGATTGGTATGGCAGGGAATACTGACAGTGTCGCCATTGTCACTATTGAACTCTGCATCAACGATTTCATATTGACCAATCTTCACCACGCGTCCCATTACATTCTCCCGTATTTGCTGGGTTGAATAGTGAGCATAGTCGTTCACACGCAGTTTACGAGCGATAAAGCCTCGGATTAATCCTTGTCTTCGCTGACGCGCACACCGACCTTCACAATCTGGTTATCTTCTTTCTCTGCCACCGTCCAGGTTAACTGCTTCCATTCCACCTGATCGCCAACCACTGGCGTGCTGCCGAGCAAACTCATTACCAGCTGTCCTAGCGACTGCTGATCGTTGGTCTGTTCATCTAACTCCAGGCCGTAAATTTGCGCCACGTCGCGCAGGCGCGCCTCGGCATCCAAAATAAAGTCGCCGAAGAAGCGCTGATCCAGCGATACCGGCGGCGATTGGCTGAACATTTTACCCAAGGCGGGGAGATCACGTTCACGGCCAATCACACACAGCACATCGCCTTCTTTCAGGCGCGTATTGCCGTTGGGATGCATTAACGCGTTATCGCGGAACAGGGCGGCGATGCGGGTTTCGCGCGGCATCTGCAAATCACGCAGCGCTGCGCCGACGCACCATTTGTCGGCGCTTAGCTGGTAAATAAATTGTTCCCACGGATTCTCCGGATGGATATCCAGCCCAACCCGGCTAATCGGCGAGGCGGTTGGTGGCACCACCACTTTGGCGCGTTTGGCGGCATAGCCCAGCGACGTGCCTTGCAGCATCAACGACACCAATACTACAAAGAAAGCGATGTTGAAGTAGAGCTTGGCGTTCTCCAGCCCGGCCATCATCGGAAATACGGCGAGGATGATTGGCACTGCGCCACGTAAGCCCACCCAACTGATGAAGATACGTTCGCGTCCGGTGAAGCCTTTGAACGGTAACAGACCAACCAGAATCGACAGCGGGCGCGCTACCAGAATCAACCACAGCGACAGAATCATCGCCGGCACCGCGATGTGCCACAAATCGGAGGGTGTCACCAGCAAGCCCAGCACAATGAACATGCCGATTTGGCTCAGCCATGCCATGCCGTCAAAGGTTTGCAAAATACCGTGGCGGTTGCGAATCGGGCTGTTGCCCAGCAGGAAGCCGCAAAGATACACCGCCAGAATGCCGCTGCCTTCCATCACGGTGGTGAGCGCAAACACGATGATGCCGCCACTCACCGCCAGCAGCGGATATAAACCTTGCGCCAGATTGATACGGTTAATCAACTGCTGCAGCGCCCAGCCGCCGCCCAGGCCTAATACGATGCCAAGACCAAACTGCTGCACCAGATGCACCACAAACATCCAGCTCAGGCCGGACTGGCCTTGCTGAATCATGTCGATCAGCGTGATGGTGAGAAACACCGCCATCGGGTCGTTGCTGCCGGATTCAATCTCCAGCGTGGAGCTGACACGTTCGTTGAGGCCTTTATCACCCAGCAGCGAAAATACGGCGGCGGCATCGGTAGAACCGATAATCGCGCCAATCAGAAAGCCCTGCATCAGATCGAGCTTAAACAGCCAGGCAGCGGCAACACCGGTTAACCCTGCGGTGATCATCACGCCAACCGTCGCCAGCGATAATGCCGGGCCGAGCGCCACCTTTAGCGAAGACGCTTTGGTGCGCATCCCGCCATCAAGCAAGATGATGGCTAAAGCGAGGTTGGAGACCAGATAGGCGACGGGATAGTTATCAAAGGCGATGCCACCGATACCATCAATCCCGGCCAACATGCCGAGAGCGAGGAAGATCACCAGAATCGGAATGCCAAGGCGTGATGAAAAGGAACTGAGCAAAATACTTGCTGCTACCAGCACGGACCCAATAATGAACAAACTGTAAATCATGCTGGTATTCAACGGCGTTCTCCTGCGGTGGGGCAAAAAAGACAAACTGCGGGCGATTCACACAGACAAGGTGGAAAGATAATGCCTTATCAATAGCTTGTCAGCGCTTAATTGCACATTTTTTCATTCTGTGGGGCCGCATCCCATATACAGCTAAATTTGTATGAAAAAACAACAGGAAATGGCGCGAAGTGAGCGGGGCTGCTGCAAAGAAAAAGCCGGTCAGTGACCGGCTTATGGACTCAGGCTTCTGCAGCCTGTTTGTGGAAAAGTTCTCTAAATACCGGATAGATGTCTTCTGGCTCGCGAATATGTTGGATTGCGAAGTTATCAAACATTGCCTGCAGATGTTCATACTCGCGCCATAAGGTCTGGTGCGCGCGACGCGTGATCTCGATATAGCTGTAATAACGCACAACCGGCAGAATATGTTTGGCTAAGATCTCGTGGCAGAGCGGTGAATCATCGGCCCAGTTATCACCATCCGACGCTTGCGCCGCATAGATGTTCCACTGTGACGGGTCATAACGCTCTTTAACCACCTCATCCATCAACTTCAGTGCACTGGAAACAATGGTGCCGCCCGTTTCCTGCGAGTAGAAGAACTCCTGTTCGTCGACCTCTTTCGCCTGAGTGTGATGCCGGATGTAAACCACGTCGACGTTCTTGTAGGTACGGCTCAGGAACAGATACAGCAGAATGTAGAAACGCTTCGCCATATCTTTGGTGGCTTGATCCATCGAACCTGACACGTCCATCAGGCAGAACATCACGGCCTGGCTGGAAGGTTCTGGTCGCTTCTCGAAGTTTTTGTAGCGCAGGTCAAAGGTATCGATAAACGGCACGCGGTCGATGCGCGCACGCAACTCAGCGATCTCTTTACGTAAACGCTCCTCTTCCAGTAACTGCGCCGGTTCGCTGGTTTCCACTTCGGATAGCGTAGCTTCCAGTTCGTTTAACATGCGGCGTTTACCCGCCGTCATCGCCGTACGACGAGCCAGCGAGTTCTGCAGCGAGCGCACCACGCTGATATTAGCCGGCGTACCGTTTGAGGTGTAGCCCGCGCGATGGGTTTTGTACTCGTTTAACTGACGATGTTGATTCTTACGCAGGTTTGGCAACGCCAAATCTTCGAACAGAAGATCGAGATATTCATCTTTAGATATCTGGAAGCTGAATTCATCCTGGCCTTCACCATCCTGACTGGCGTTGCCCTGGCCGCTACCGCCGCTGCCGCCGCCACCTTGCGGACGTTCAATGCGATCGTTTTGCACGAAATGATCATTCCCAGGATGCACGCGATGGCGACTGCCGCCGCGGCCCTGATGGAAGCTCGGTTCGTTGATATCGTCAATTGGAATCGAGACCGATTCGCCGCTCTCGACATCGGTCACCGAACGCTTGTTGATGGCCTCGGAGATCGATTGCTTGATTTGCGACTTATAACGGCGCAGAAAGCGCTGCCGATTGACGGCGCTTTTGTTCTTACCGTTGAGACGCCGATCGATAAAATAGGCCATAAAAATCCCCCAAACTGCATTGCAAGCTTAGGCCGGGAAAACCCGGCCTCCTGTTGCAGCACCGTAGCACCGCGACGCTTACAGATAACGATTATGAAGATTTACGCACGCGCAGATACCACTCGCACAGCAGGCGTACTTGCTTGCGGGTATAGCCTTTTTCCATCATGCGATCGACAAAATCATCGTGTTTTTTCTGCTCGTCCGTTGAGGTTTTGGTATTGAACGAAATCACCGGCAGCAACTCTTCGGTGTTCGAGAACATTTTCTTCTCGATGACCGTGCGCAGTTTTTCGTAGCTGGTCCAGTTCGGATTGCGTCCGCTATTCTGCGCACGGGCACGCAGCACAAAGTTGACAATCTCGTTACGGAAATCTTTCGGGTTACTGATCCCGGCAGGTTTCTCGATCTTTTCCAGCTCGGCGTTCAGCGATTCGCGGTCAAACAGCTGTCCGGTGTCGGGATCGCGGTACTCTTGATCCTGAATCCAGAAATCAGCGTAGGTAACGTAGCGATCAAAGATGTTTTGACCGTATTCCGAGTAGGACTCCAGATACGCGGTCTGAATCTCTTTACCGATAAATTCGGCGTATTTTGGAATCAAATAGCCTTTCAGGTGCTCCAGATACTTCTCGGCTTGATCCTGAGGGAACTGCTCGCGCTCAATTTGCTGCTCCAGCACGTAGAACAGATGCACCGGGTTGGCCGCTACTTCGGCATGGTCGAAGTTAAACACGCGCGACAGTATTTTAAACGCGAAGCGGGTTGAAAGACCGTTCATGCCCTCATCAACGCCCGCGTAATCGTGATACTCCTGCCAGGATTTGGCTTTTGGATCGGTATCTTTCAGGCTTTCGCCATCATAGACGCGCATTTTGGAGTAGATGCTGGAGTTTTCCGGCTCTTTCAAACGCGATAGGATCGAGAAGCGGGCCAGGGTTTCCAGCGTGCCCGGCGCGCATGGCGCAGTGGTCAACTCACTGTGATCCAACAGTTTGTTGTAGATCTTGATCTCTTCGGAAACGCGTAGGCAATAAGGCACTTTGACGATGTAAACACGGTCGAGGAAGGCCTCATTGTTTTTGTTATTACGGAAGGTGACCCATTCTGATTCGTTAGAGTGCGCCAGAATGATGCCGTTGAACGGCAGGGCAGAAATCCCTTCGGTACCGTTGTAGTTACCTTCCTGCGTGGCGGTCAGCAGTGGATGTAGCACTTTAATCGGTGCTTTAAACATCTCAACGAATTCCATCACGCCTTGGTTTGCGCGGCAAAGGGCACCTGAATAGCCGTATGCGTCAGGATCGTTTTGCGCGTGATTTTCCAGTTTACGGATATCCACTTTGCCGACCAACGCAGAAATATCCTGGTTGTTCTCATCGCCTGGTTCTGTTTTGGCAATTGCTACCTGCTCCAGAATTGACGGCCACACTTTCACCACTTTGAAGCGGGTGATATCGCCGCCAAACTCATGCAGGCGTTTCGCCGCCCAAGGCGACATGATGGTGCCCAGATAACGCCGTGGCACGCCATACTCTTTTTCCAGAATATTGGCGTCTTCCTGCGGGTTAAACAGGCAGAGCGGATGATCGTTTACCGGGCTGCGCTCGCCGTCGGCGCTCAGCACATAGATCGGCACACGCTGCATCAGCGCTTTCAGGCGCTCGGCCAATGAGGATTTACCGCCACCCACCGGGCCCAGTAAGTAAAGGATCTGTTTCTTCTCTTCCAAACCCTGCGCGGCGTGTTTCAGGTAGGAGACGATTTGCTCAATCGCTTCCTCCATACCGTAAAACTCTTCGAAGGCCGGGTAGCGTCCCATGACTCGGTTGGAAAAGATTCGGGAAAGGCGAGGCTCTTGCGCAGTGTCAACCATCACCGGCTCACCGATGGCCATTAATAGTCGCTCGGCAGCGTTGGCGTATGCACTGCGATCCTGTTTACAGATGGCGAGGAATTCCTGCAATGAGAACTCTTCGTCCTTGGCAGCTTCATAACGCTGACGATAGTGATCGAATATATTCATAGCGATGCCCGTCCTTTCGTTTTTAGCACAGGTAAAGGAGCGTAATAAAAGTTTGTAGCAGCTCCCGGAAGATATTCTTTATTGAGTACAGCAACCCTTATGCCAACCTGACGTTTTTTTATCGGGATACACAATTCTTATGGTTACTCTGCTCGTACAAAAAGTCTCGTCTTACATTTAACTGTAGAAGGCATTCAGAAAACCTGCAGCCACTTTTCTCCTTATTCGGCGATATATCAATAACAAAGTCTCATAAGCACTGAGGCAATCAACCTAAGCCGTGAGAGCGATGAAGCCACTGAGAATATTTCGCTATGCTGGTTAGAGAGCATCATTAAACGTTAACCGATAGCAAAAATTTGGTTAGACTCTGCGTGTGATTGTTATATTAATGGACTGAATAAATTGTGAACCAATTCAAACTTAAAGCGCTTACTCTGGCTATTCCTTGTTATTTTGCGGCGTTCGGCACTCATGCAGAACCCTTATCTCTTGGCGCTTCGGTGATTTATGCGCAGTCACCTTATCGGGGCGGACAAGACCGCTATCTGCCGATTCCGGTGATTAATTATGAAGGTGAAAACTTCTGGTTCCGTAGCCTGCAAGGCGGCTATTACCTGTGGAAAGACCCGCAGAATCAGCTGTCGCTGACGGTGCTGGGATCGCCGCAGCAGTACGATCCGAAAGACAACGATTTGGGTGACATGAAAGCGCTGGATAAGCGCCGTATGACGCTGATGGCCGGCGCCAACTATCGCCATGTTGCCGATTGGGGTATCGTGCGCACCGCTCTGCTGGGTGATGTCCTCAATAACAGCAATGGGTTAATCTGGGATCTCACCTATCTATATCGCTTTGATTTCGGCGCATTCAGCCTGACGCCGGGCATTGGTGCAATGTGGAACAGCGCCAATCAGAACCGTTATTACTACGGTGTTTCATCCCATGAAAGTGCGCGAACCGGCATCGCTGAGTATCATCCAGACGACAGCTGGTCGCCGTATGTCGAGATGAATGCCAGCTACCAAATCAGCCAAAGCTGGAACGCCAGCTTGTCTGGTCGTTACACGCGCTTCGACAGCGAAATCAAAGACAGCCCGATGGTCGATAAGAGTGGCCAGTTCACACTCTGGACCGGCATCAGTTACAGCTTCTGACGATTAAATAAACGCCTCGTAATGAGGCGTTTTTCTTACATTGCACCAATTCAGAGCCCCATATCAGCGCAACAGGAGGAGTGATGAAGACTATCCAATTTCACGGTGAATCAGCTTTACCCGCTATTGGTCAGGGAACCTGGTATATGGGTGAAAATGCAGCGCTGCGCAGCCAGGAAGTGGCGGCACTGCAGGCGGGTTTAGATCTTGGACTTAAGGTTATCGACACGGCGGAAATGTATGCGGAAGGCGCAGCCGAAGAGGTGGTCGGCGAAGCATTACGCGGCCGTCGCGATCAAGCCTGGCTGGTATCGAAGGTGTATCCCTGGAATGCCGGTGAAGTCGATGCTATCGAGGCCTGCGAGCGCAGTCTGCGTCGTCTGCAAACCGATTACCTCGATCTCTACCTGCTGCACTGGAGCGGCAATGTGCCCTTAGAAGAAACCATTCGCGCGATGGAATCCTTGCAGCAGCAGGGCAAAATCCGCTATTGGGGCGTCTCGAACTTTGACCATGACGATATGCTGGAACTGTGGCAAGAGCCCGGCGGCAAATCCTGTTTAATCAATCAGGTGCTGTACCACTTAGCGTCACGCGGGATCGAGTACGATTTGTTGCCGCAGTGTCAGCAGCGCGAGATGCCGATTATGGCCTATTGCCCGTTAGCGCAGGCTGGACGACTGCGACAGGCGCTGTTTGACGATGCGCATCTTAAACAGATTGCACAACAGAAGGGCATCAGCGTGGCGCAAGTGCTATTGGCTTGGGTGATCCGTCAACAAGGCGTTTTGGCCATTCCTAAAGCCAGCAGCGTTGCACATGTGCAGCAAAACGCGGCCGCGCTTAGCATCAATTTGACTGATGAAGAGCTGAGCATCATTGATCGGGCGTTTCCTGCGCCTCAATCTAAAACTGCATTAGATGTGGTTTAGCGGCGCAACGGCGCCGCATCTTATTACTTATTAACGATACGAATTGTGGTGCCCAAACGCGCAGGGGATTCACCCGCGCTTTTTAACGGCTTGCTAATGCGCGCCGTTTCCACGCACACCATGGTTTTATAGCCTTCATTTGGCATGTCCCCCATGCTGCATGATAACTCCGGACCTGGATTCCACGTGACAACGTCACTCTGATAATGGTGATAGACTTCAATCTGGCGTTTGCCCGCTTTATCGTGAATCACGCTGCAGTCATCCGCTGCGGTGTGAATACGATCTACGCGGTTGGGATAGGTCTGCTTGCCGTCGGATGCGCCAATCGCATTATCGTTAACCTTATCGATAAAGTTATTGCCCAATCCGCTCACTTCGACCTGTGAGATATCCGCAATCTGGAAGTAGCTGTGCAGCGCTGCGGTGGCTTCATAGTCGCCGTAAGCTTCCAACTCAATTTCACAATGCTCAGCAATCCGGAAGCGAGCAAGCAGGGTGAAATCGTGCGGCCAGAGCTTTTTGGTTTGTGCGTTGCTTTCCAGCGTAAAAGTCAGCATTACCGCATCTTCGTTTTCGTCATGGGCGGTCAGCGTCCACGGCATATTGCGTGCAAAACCGTGCGCCGGTTCACCTGCCGGACCAAACCACGGCCAGCAAATCGGCACGCCGCCGCGGATTGCTTTACCTGTGGTAAACGGGGTTTTTTCACTGAGCCAAATCACCGGTTTTTGGCCGCTAGGCTGCCACGAAAGCAGATGCGCACCTTGCAGGGCAATCGCCGCACGCACTTTAGGATGGCTGATTACCACAATCGGCAAATCATCCTGCTGGCGCTGTGACAGATAAGGGGTGATTTGATTCACTACCGGAAGGGTATAAAGCGTATCTTGCATGGTCAGACCTTCTCTTTTATCCAGTCGAAAAAAAGGGGCGACCGAAGTCACCCCTTGTCCGTTAAGCCGGTTAGCTTACTTAGAAGCAACCAGTGCAATCAGATCGAGAACTTTATGTGAGTAACCAGTTTCGTTATCGTACCAGGAAACCAGTTTCACGAAGTTGTCGTTCAGAGCGATACCTGCTTTAGCATCGAATACTGAAGTCAGGGTTTCGCCGTTGAAGTCGGTAGAAACCACGTCGTCTTCAATGTAGCCCAGAACGCCTTTCATTTTGCCTTCTGACTCAGCTTTGATCACTGCACAAATTTCTTTGTAGGTCGCTGGTTTTTCCAGGCGAACAGTCAGGTCAACAACAGACACGTTTGGAGTAGGAACGCGGAACGCCATACCGGTCAGTTTGCCGTTCAGCTCTGGCAGAACAACGCCAACTGCTTTAGCTGCACCGGTAGAAGATGGGATGATGTTCTGCGCTGCGCCACGGCCGCCGCGCCAGTCTTTGTGAGACGGGCCATCAACGGTTTTCTGCGTCGCGGTGGTTGCGTGAACGGTGGTCATCAGACCTTCAACGATACCGAAGTTGTCGTTGATAACTTTAGCCAGTGGAGCCAGGCAGTTGGTGGTGCAAGACGCGTTAGAAACGATGTCCTGGCCAGCATATTTGTCAAAGTTAGCGCCACGTACGAACATCGGGGTGCTGTCTTTAGATGGACCAGTCAGAACCACTTTCTTCGCGCCAGCGGTGATGTGTTTACGTGCGGTTTCGTCGGTCAGGAAGATACCGGTCGCTTCAGCAACAACGTCAACACCCACTTCGTCCCACTTCAGGTTAGCCGGGTCTTTCTCAGCGGTAACACGGATTTTCTTACCGTTAACAATCAGTGCACCGTCTTTCACTTCTACAGTGCCGTCAAAACGACCGTGAGTAGAGTCATACTTCAGCATGTATGCCATGTAATCGGCGTCGAGCAGATCGTTGATCGCGACGATTTCGATGTCAGAACGCTGCTGCGCAGCACGGAAAACGATGCGACCGATACGGCCAAAACCGTTAATACCTACTTTGATAGTCATATATTCCACCAGCTATTTGTTAGTGAATAAAAGGTTGGCTGTAAAATTACAAAAACCTTACCAGGCGTCAAGCGGAATCGTGTCAATTGTTGCGACAGGTCAATTCCAACACCAGGAATAATTCGTTGCGCAATCGCTTACGCAGCACCCTTATTGCGCGCCTATGTTACGCCGAATGCGGGCTGAAAAGGGATGACTTTTGCAAAGGGTGATCGCCATCACAAAATCGTGCTATGGAACAGATGTCAGAGGCGTTAGCACGAAAAAAGACCCGATAGATGTTGTACGTTTGTTAGAATACTAGTCGATTTTTTCAGAATGACACTCCGGAACTCAAAATGGCTAAATACACCGCACCCGACGCAAAAATTGCGCAGCTTTCCGAAATGCAGCGCTATGTCACTCAGCATCGTGGAACGGAGCCCCCTTTCTCGGGCGCCTTGCTGCACAACAAGCAGGAAGGGATTTACCACTGCTTAGTTTGTAATTCGCCGCTGTTTCTCTCCGAAACCAAATACGATTCAGGCTGTGGCTGGCCAAGTTTCTATCAGCCTTTCAGTGACGACGCTATCCGCTATCTGGAAGATGATTCACACGGCATGCACCGGGTTGAGATTCGCTGTGGCAACTGTGATGCGCATTTGGGACATGTGTTCCCGGATGGCCCACAACCGAGCGGCGAGCGCTACTGCGTGAACTCCGCCTCGCTAAACTTCACTGATGAGCAGGGCAATCAGCAAGAGGGCTAAGCATGAAACAGGAACTGGAAGCGATGCTGGAGGCGATGACGCCGGAAGTGTACGAGCGGCTCTCCACAGCGGTTGAAATCGGCAAATGGCCAGATGGCGTCGCGCTGACGCCAGAGCAGAAAGAGAATTGTCTGCAGCTGGTGATGTTGTGGCAGGCTCGGCACAATGACGATCCGCAACATATGACCATTAGCAAAGGTGGGGATATGGTGATGAAATCGAAGAAACAGCTGAAAGAAGAGTTTGGCATTGAGCCCGACGTCACGCGCATCAACCTGCACTAAAAATCAAAAGGGCTGGTTCTCACCAGCCCCTTATTTTCAGATTAATACCGCACCTTGTGCTTCCATCTGAGCGAAAGCAATTTCACTGTCATCCGGATTCAGGTTCACACCGCGGCAGCCCTCTTTAACCACCTCCACGTTGTAACCTAACTCCAGCGCATCCAGCACGCTGTATTTGACGCAGTAATCGGTCGCAATACCCAGCATCACTAAATCGCTAATGCCGCGCTCGCGCAGCCAACTGTCGAGTTCTGTCTTGCGTCGATGGCCGTTATCGAAGAAGGCGCTGTAGCTATCCACCTCAACATCGCCCCCTTTATGAAACACGGCATCAATCAGAGAGCGATCGAGATCGGGATGAAAATCCGCCCCGACAGAATTCTCAATACCGTGATCGGGCCACCAGATCTGCGCTAAACCGTTTAATTCGCCGAGCGTGTAGACCGGCTCGCCGGAGATCGAGGCGAAGCTGCCGTGATTGGCTGGATGCCAGTCTTGCAATGCCACCACACATTCACCCCGATCGTGAAACTCACGCGCAAATCGATTGGCGACGGCAACCGTTTGGTCACCCTCACGCACCGCCATTGGGCCGCCGGGGCAAAAATCGTTCTGAATATCGATGATTATCAATGCCCGCTTCATTGGTTTCGCTCCGTATCAATCTTCGGTCAGTTCGCCGCGTAAATTCTGCTGCATTTTGGCACGAATTTCCGCGCTGGTAAGGTTCTGACTCAATAAAAAATGCAGTTTGGTTAATGTGGCCTCAACGGTGAGATCAAAGCCGCTGATCACGCCCGCATGCTCAAGCGCATTGCCGGTGGCATAGCCGCCCATATTCACTTTGCCGGACATACACTGTGTCAGATTCACCACCACGATGCCGCGATCGCTGGCCTGTTGCAGTTCCGAAAGGAACTCGGCATTTTGCGGCGCGTTGCCAACGCCGTAAGAGCGCAGGATCAAGGCTTTCACCGGCTGACGCAGGAAATTACCCACCACGTCGGCAGAAATACCCGGATAAATCGTCACCACGCCAATCGGCTGTGGCGTAATCGGATGCACAATCAGCTCGCCATGACCTTGCGGTGCGGGCGGGGTATTTAACCGGCGGATATGAATACCCGCTTCCAGCAAAGGCGCAAGGTTTGGCGATGCGAAGGCATTAAAGCCGTCAGCATGTGCCTTAGTGGTACGGTTGCCGCGGAATAGCGTGTTGTTGAAAAACAGGGCAACTTCACTGATCGGATAATTGGCCGCCACATACAGCGAGTTCAGCAGGTTTTGCTGCCCATCAGAACGCAACTCTGCCAGGGGAATTTGCGAGCCGGTGACAATCACCGGTTTAGCGAGATTCTCCAGCATAAAGGAGAGCGCCGAAGCGGTGAAAGCCATGGTGTCGGTACCATGCAAAATCACAAAGCCATCGTAGCGATCGTAGTTTTGCTTAATATCGTTCGCAATCGATTGCCAATCCTGCGGCGTCATGTCCGAGGAGTCCATCAGCGGCTGATATTCATGGATGGTGAAATCCGGCATTTCAGGCCGATGGAATTCGGGCATGTTTGCCAGCTGCTGTTGCAGATGACCCGATACCGGAATGTAGCCCTGCGCAGAGCGCTGCATCCCGATGGTGCCGCCGGTGTAGGCTACGTAGATATTTTTCTTTTGCATGAAGGAACTCAGACTTGCCGTAAAACGCGCAGTATAAGGGGATTGCGAACGAAAAGCAGCCCGACCAGCGGCCGGGCTGTAAAGATTAGCGTACGTTGCCGCAGTTCAGGCAGAAAGCGTAGCGATTTTGCGGATCGTTGAGGTTATTCAGTAAGCCAGGTTGCTGTTTCAGTGCGCTCATTACGTCCAGCATTGGCGCAGGCAGCCAGACTTTCAGCGCAGCCGGCAACACCGACTGAACCGACGCGTTCATCTGATTCAGCAGCAGATCGATCATGCCCGGATCGTCCTGATACCAGCTCAACTCCGGCTTAGCGACTTTCGCCAGCTCAGCAGCTTTCGCCACGGCATCATCAAAGTCTCCCAACGCATCGACCAAACCATTGGCTTTCGCATCGCTACCGGTCCAGACGTGACCCTGCGCAATCGCATTGATCTCCTCAGGCGTTTTGTGACGCGAGGCCGCCACCAGGCCAACGAAATTACGATAGCCGTTCTCAATGGTCAGCTGCATCAGCTGCTGCACTTCAGTTGGCAGTGCTTTGGTGGTGGCGACGTCCGCCAGCGGTGATGTGGCAACGCCGTCAGTATGCACACCCACCGAACTCAGGCTGTTTTCAACGGTGTTAATCACGCCAAAGATACCGATGGAACCGGTCAGCGTGCTGGGTGCCGCCACGATGTAATCGGCAGGCGTTGAAATCCAGTAACCGCCGGAAGCCGCCATGCCACCCATTGAGACGACCACCGGTTTACCCGCATCGTGGGCTGCCGCCAGCTCTTCACGAATCGCTTCCGATGCCGTGACGCTGCCGCCAGGGCTGTTGACACGCAACACAATGGCTTTGATTTTAGCATCCAGGCGCGCATCGCGGATTTGCGACGCCGTGGTATCACCGCCGACGTTTCCGGCACTCTCTTCACCGTCCATAATCGCACCGCTGGCGAGGATCACGGCGATATTGCCATCCTGGCTCTGCAGCGGCTGTTTAACGGTGTAATCGTAGATACTCACGCTACGGTAATCGTTATTCGCCTTATCCCAGCCGAAGGTTTTCACCAGTTCCTGATCGGCGGCTGCACGCGTATCCAGTACATCCACCAATTTATTATTCAGCGCATATTTCGCGGTATCACCTTGCACCGCTTGCAAGCCGCTAATGATGCCGGCTGCACCTGGGAACAGCTGTTCTGGTGTAATTTGACGATTGGCTGCCACAGTATTCAGATAATTCTGCCACAGCTGGCCAATCCAGCGCCCATCAGCGTCGCGCGCTTCCGGTGACATATCGTCACGCAGGAACGGCTCAACCGCAGACTTATAAGTGCCTACGCGGAATACATGCGAATTAACTTTCAGCTTTTCCAGCAAAGTCTTGTAGTACAGGCCGTTGGTGGCGAAACCGTGTAGATCAACCGTGCCCTGAGGTGAGAGATACACCTTGTTGGCGTAACTGGCGATGTAGTATTGCGCCTGGCTGTAACTGTCGCCGACTGCATAAATAGGTTTGCCGGCGTCACGGAATTCGCGCAGTGCTTTACCCACATATTGCAGCGAAGGTTGATCGCCACCGGCAAAGTCACGCAGCTCCAGCACGATGCCAGTGATGTTTTTATCGGTTTTTGCCTGGCGGATCGCATCGACGACATCGAACAGGGAATTCTCCTGCAGGCGATCGCTATTTGCGCCTAACAGTTGACGGCTGATACGACTTAGACGATTGCTGACGGAAGGTTTATCGACCAGCACTCCACTCAGATCGATTTTCAATGCGCCTTGCTGTACAGGCTCACTGTTGTTGGAACTGGAAACCTGCAGCCAAATCCCGACGCCCGCCAGGATCAAAACAATAAGAAATAAATTAAGAATAAATTCCCGAATAAAATTCAGTACCCGCCAGGTCCAGCGGAACAGACCGGAAATAATTCGCCACAAAGTGCGCATAAACTCTCCATATTCACGTAGCAGGGCAGCCAGCACGCGGTCTGCCCCGATGTCGGGTTCATCCTAAAGAGCGGCGTGCGAAAAGTCAGCAGGAAATCGCGCCAGACTGTTACAAAAGATCGTGCTGTGCCAGGATTAGCCCACGCTTTTTATTCACGGGAGAAGAATAATGGATGCATTGGATTTATTAGTTAATCGCCGCTCGGCGTCTCGTCTGGCAGAACCGGCTCCGGCAGGTGAAGCGTTGCAAAATATTCTGCACGCCGCGATGCGCGCCCCCGATCACGGCACATTGCAGCCATGGCGTTTCATTATTGTCGAAAATGAGGGGCGCGAGCGCTTTGCTAACTTGCTGGAACAGGCCGCGCGTGACAGCAATCTTGAGCAGAAGGCGATTGACAAAGCAGCCTCCGCGCCTTATCGCGCGCCGATGATCATCACCGTGGTGGCGCATTGTGAAGAGAACGCCAAAGTGCCGCAGTGGGAGCAACTGGCGTCTGCCAGCTGTGCAGTGATGGCGATGCAGATGGCCGCCGTGGCGCAAGGTTTTAATGGCATCTGGCGCAGCGGTCCGTGGACTGATCATCCGTCCGTGCGCGAAGCCTTTGGCTGCCGCGAGCAAGATGCGATTGTTGGTTTCCTCTATCTCGGCACGCCACAGTTGAAAGCCAACACCACCGTGGTTGCGCCGGACACCGCGCAGTTTGTCAGTTATTTCTGACAGACAATGCTGGACTTTTGCGGCAGGTTAGGCGCCGTTGCAAAGATTGCACAGAGCCTGTGCGAAAGATCGAGGTTAGGTCGTGCAACACTTACTCCCAACTGACAGCCAGGCTAACATAGCGCCTTCTGTTCATCGCATAAGGAAGTCGCCATGAGTGAACCTGTTCGTTTAACGCAATACAGCCACGGTGCGGGTTGTGGGTGCAAAATTTCGCCGCAGGTGTTGGAAACCATTCTGCGCAGTGAGCTCAGTCCGTTTCACGATCCGCAACTGCTGGTTGGCAATGAAACGCGTGATGATGCTGCAGTCTACGATCTCGGCAACGGTACTGCGGTGGTAAGCACCACCGACTTCTTTATGCCGATCGTCGACGATCCTTTTACCTTTGGTCGTATCGCCGCCACTAACGCCATCAGCGATATCTACGCCATGGGCGGGAAACCAATCATGGCGATCGCTATATTAGGCTGGCCGGTGAATCTACTGAGTCCGGAAGTGGCGCAGCAGGTGGTCGAGGGCGGGCGTGCCGCTTGTCAGGCGGCGGGAATCGCCCTGGCGGGCGGCCATTCGATTGATGCGCCAGAGCCGATCTTCGGCCTGGCCGTAACCGGTATCGTCGATGTGGCGCGGGTGAAAAAGAACAGCGCGGCGCAGGCCGGTTGTCAGCTTTTCCTCACCAAACCATTAGGCATTGGCATTCTCACTACCGCCGAGAAAAAAGGCCTGCTGCGGCCTGAACACCGTTCGCTGGCTGCCGATGTGATGTGCCAGCTGAATAAAGCCGGAGCGGAGTTCGCCAAACTGGCGGGCATCAGCGCGATGACCGATGTCACCGGTTTTGGCTTGCTCGGCCATTTAAGTGAAATCTGCCAGGGTTCAGGATTGCGTGCCGAAGTGATTGCAGCGCAGGTACCGCGCCTGGCGGGCGTCGATGACTATATCGCTGCGGGAGCGGTGCCCGGTGGCACCAGCCGCAACTTCGCCAGCTATGGCGAGCAGGTTTCACCCTTAGATGACGCCACCCGCGCGTTGCTGTGCGATCCACAAACCTCCGGTGGTCTGCTGGTGGCGGTTCAACCCAGCGCCATTGAGGCATTCCAGCGCTGCGCCTCTGCAGCAGGCGTGCAAGCAACGTCGATTGGCGAACTGTTTGCCGCTAGAGCCGATCGTCCACTGATTACCGTAGTTACCTGACGTTAAGGAACGACGCCATCCATGCGTTTGTTTATTGCCGAAAAACCCAGCTTAGCGCGTGCGATTGCCGACGTGTTGCCAAAACCGCATCGACGCGGAGACGGCTATATTGCCTGCGGGAATGACCAGGTTGTGACCTGGTGTGTAGGGCACCTGCTGGAGCAGGCGCAGCCCGACAGTTATGACAGCCGCTATGCGCGCTGGAATCTGGCTGATTTACCGATTATTCCGGAAAAATGGCGCTTGCAGCCACGTCCATCCGTGGCTAAGCAGTTAAAAGTGATTGAAGGCCTGCTGCAACAAGCCAGCATGGTGGTGCATGCGGGTGACCCCGATCGTGAAGGTCAACTGCTGGTGGATGAAGTGCTGGATTATCTGCAGCTCGCACCAGAGAAACGCAAAGCGGTGCAGCGCTGCCTGATTAACGATCTTAATCCCTCGGCGGTTGAACGTGCGGTTGGGCGCCTACGTGAGAACCGCGAATTCATTCCGCTGTGTGTGTCTGCGTTAGCGCGTGCGCGCGCCGACTGGCTGTACGGCATCAACATGACGCGCGCCTTTACCTTGCTGGGCCGTAACGCCGGTTACGACGGCGTGCTGTCGGTTGGCCGCGTGCAGACGCCGGTGCTGGGTTTAGTGGTGCGCCGCGATGAAGAGATCGAAAACTTTATCCCTAAGGACTATTTCGAAGTTAAAGCGCACATCGTCACGCCAAAAGACGAGCGTTTTGTCGCGACATGGGTGCCAAGCGATGCTTGCGAGCCGTGGCAGGATGAAGAGGGGCGTTTGCTGCATCGTCCGCTGGCGGATCACGTGCTTGAGCGCATTAATGGTAAGCCGGCGCTGGTCACCGGATATAACGACAAACGTGAATCCGATACCGCACCGCTGCCATTTTCGCTTTCTGGCCTGCAGATCGAAGCCGGTAAGCGCTTTGGCCTCAGCGCGCAGAACGTACTGGATTGCTGTCAGCGGCTGTATGAAACCCATAAGCTGATCACCTACCCGCGTTCCGATAGCCGCTATCTGCCCGATGAGCACTTTGCCGGACGCCATGCGGTGCTGAACGCCATTCAGGCGCATCAGCCCAATCTGACACCGCCAGCGGATTTCAATCCCGATCAGAAGAACCGCTGCTGGGACGACAAAAAGGTCGATGCGCACCATGCCATCATTCCCACTGCGCGTGCCAGTAAGGTTAGTCTGACCGAAAATGAGGCCAATATTTACGGATTGATCGCCCGCCAGTATCTAATGCAGTTTTGCCCGGATGCGGTGTTCCGCAAATGCGTTATTGAACTTGATATCGGCGGCGGAAAATTTATCGCCAAAGCGCGTTTTCTGGCCGAAGCCGGCTGGCGTGCGCTGCTCGGCAGCAAAGAGCGTGACGAGGAGAACGATGGCACGCCGCTGCCGGTCGTCGCTAAAGGTGATGAGCTGCTGTGCGAGCGCGGCGAAGTGCTGGCGAAGCAGACGCAACCGCCGCGTCCGTTTACCGATGCGACGCTGTTATCTGCGATGACCGGCATCGCTCGCTTTGTGCAGGATAAAGAATTAAAGAAAGTGCTGCGTGCAACCGATGGTTTAGGTACGGAAGCGACGCGTGCGGGCATTATCGAATTGCTGTTTCGCCGCACTTTCCTGGTGAAAAAAGGCCGTTATATTCATTCAACGGATGCGGGCAGGGCGTTGATCCATGCACTGCCAGAAATGGCCGCCCGGCCCGATATGACGGCGCAATGGGAATCGACGCTTACCCGGATTAGCGAGAAGTCTTGTCGCTATGATGAGTTTATGCAGCCGCTGGTCAGCACCTTGATTGGGCTGATTGGTGAAGCACGCCAGCGGCCGTCGTTACAGGCCTTTCGCGGATTGACAGCGCCTGGGGCCAAAAAGAAAGCCAAACCGAAAACGGCTCGTCGCAAAACCAAGGAGACAGAGTGATGCGTTATGCAATGATGTTGCTGGGCGGATTGTTGTTATGCAGCACCTCGGCGCTGGCCAACCGCCAGCCGGAAAACAATCGTATGGGCAATACCGATGTGGTGGTGGATCTGCCGCCAGAAGCTTGGACACAAGGGCAAAACAATCGTCAGAGCAATTGCATGCAGTGCTGTACCTATGAGAACCGCAGTTATTCTGAAGGTGCGGTGGTCAAAGCAGAAGGCGTGTTATTGCAGTGCGGCAGGGATGAGAAGGTATTAGGCACTAATCCGCTTATCTGGAAAATCATCAAATAAAAGCGCGTGGCGCCAGACGCCACGCTGCTTCATCACAGCTTAAATGTCGACCAAACCGGGGCGTGATCCGACGGTTTTTCCATGCTGCGGATATCGTAATCGATGCCACTCTCAATGCAGCGCGAGGCAAGCGGTTGGCTTGCCAGCAGCAGATCAATGCGCAGACCACGGTTGTCGTCAAAGCCTTTCGAACGGTAGTCAAACCATGAGAAACGATCGTTGGTTTCCGGGAACTTAGCGCGCCAGGTATCAACCAAACCCCACTTTAGCAAGCGATCCATCCACTCGCGCTCCTCAGGCAGGAACGAGCATTTTCCGGTACGCAGCCAGCGTTTACGATTGTCTTCACCAATGCCGATGTCAAAATCGGTGCTGCTGATGTTCATGTCGCCCATGATCAATACCGGTTTATCCACGGCTAGCTGTTGCTCAAGATAGCTTTGCAGATCGCGATAAAACTTCTCTTTCGCCGGGAACTTGGTGGGATGGTCGCGGCTTTCACCCTGCGGAAAATAACCGTTCATCACCGTGATATCACCAATCGGACTCGGGATTTCCGCCATGATCAAACGACGCTGTGCATTTTCCTCATCGCCAGGGAAACCACGGTAGACGTTGACAGGCTCAGCTTTGGTCAGCAGCGCGACGCCGTAATGACCTTTCTGTCCATGATAAAACACGTGATAACCCAGTTTGCTGACGTCTTCGAGCGGAAACATATCGTCATGCACTTTGGTTTCCTGCAAGCCGATGACATCGGGTTGATGCTGTTCAACCAGCGCGGCTAATTGATGAGGACGCGCACGCAAGCCGTTGATGTTGAAAGAGACAAATTTCATTTCGCTGCCATTTTTATCCGCAAAAGTATGGCGCGATGGTAACGAGTTTTTGGGGAAAAGTCATGGTGTGAATCAGGAGGTTACAACGATTAAAACAAGTGGGAAAAACAGGAGAATGGTATTGATGGTGGTGGGAGAAGGATTCGAACCTTCGAAGTCTGTGACGGCAGATTTACAGTCTGCTCCCTTTGGCCGCTCGGGAATCCCACCGGGGATATGACATATTGTGGCTTCAGGCAGAGACGATTCAGATGGTGGTGGGAGAAGGATTCGAACCTTCGAAGTCTGTGACGGCAGATTTACAGTCTGCTCCCTTTGGCCGCTCGGGAATCCCACCACTGGCCTGAATCATTGCGTCTTAAAGCGGGGCGCATCATAACAAATGCGCTCAGCCTGTAAAGCGCCGTCACTGAAAATAAAAACTGTTTGCCCACTTTTTATGCGTGGCGCTGAAGAGTTGTGCAGTTCAGCGCCGAAGTGGTTAAAGAATGATCGTGCGGTTGCCGTAAACGAACACGCGCTGGCCTAACACTTTATACAGCGCGCGGCTCAGCACATTCTTCTCAACGTCTCGTCCTGCACGCATCATCTCTTCTGCGGTGTAGCTATGATCGACGTTGATCACGTCCTGCATGATAATTGGACCTTCATCGAGGTTATCGTTCACGTAGTGCGCGGTAGCGCCGATGATTTTCACGCCGCGCTCATAAGCCTGATGATACGGACGCGCGCCAATGAACGCCGGCAAGAAGGAGTGGTGAATATTGATGATCTGGTTTGGATAACGTTGCACAAAGGCGGGCGTCAACACGCGCATATATTTTGCCAGCACCACGTAATCAGGCTGATAACGGTCAATTTCATCCGCCATGCGGTTGTCGTGCTCTTCACGCGTGTGGCCTTCGTGGCTCACCATCACAAACGGAATATCGAAACGTTCAACCAGTGAACGCAGCGTTTCGTGGTTACCGATGACTGCAGCAATCTCCATATCCAGACCGCCAAACGCGCTTTTCATTAGCAGATCGCCCAAGCAATGCGCCTCTTTGGTCACCAGAATCACGACACGGCGACGACCGGCACTTTGCAGTTCACGCACTGAACCGACGGGTAGCGCGCTATCGAGATCGGCCAGCAAGGTATTGTCGTTGAAAATGCCTTCCAGCTCGGTGCGCATGAAAAAGCGTCCGGTGCGGTGATCGACAAACTCATTGTTCTGCACAATGTTGAGTTCGTGCTTGTAGCAAATGTTGGTGATCTTGGCGATCAAACCTTTCGCATCAGGGCAAATGGTTCGTAAAACTTTTCGTTGGATGGTTTGCGCTTGCATCTCGATCAGAGTCCTGTCAAAGCGATGAATGGTAAAGCTGTTGTGTATCTGTCCAGATTACCCACAACATTTTTTGTATTTTTTATCGGCGCCACAAGGACAGCGATCGTTACGTCCCAACTCAGGCGTTGTTCCGTCGACATAGTACCAGCGTTGATCCTCGCGAAGAAAGCGCGAACATTCATAGATGGCTGAAGTGCGGCCTTTTTCGAGGTAACGCGCAAAAAACGTCACGAAGGCTTCATTCTCATGGCTTCCATGATTACAACGAGTTACATTCAAGCCCAGCCATTCAGTACCGGCAAAACTTTCGGATAATAACGTCTCAAGGTCGGCCACGCGTTTACTGGAGTGCCAGGTTTTCGCCAGCCACGCGGCATCTTTCACGACGTAAGCGGTGTAACGTGAGCGCATTAATTGTTCCGCGCTGGACGGGTTCGCTTGGCCATTCAGAAAGGGCTGGCAACATACGCTATACTCCTTTCCGCTGCAGCAAGGGCACTTTTCAGACACGTCATCTCCTGGAAGTGATTAAAGTAAATTTAAGCGTGCGCTATGGTAGCCGACTGTCAGGCGTGATGCTACGTACCATGCCAATCATGAGGTGAGATGAGAAAGGTCAGGATTGGGCTGGCACTGGGTTCAGGTGCTGCCAAAGGTTGGTCGCACATCGGCGTGATCAATGCGCTGGAACGCGCAGGGATTGAAATCGATGTGGTGGCCGGATGTTCTGTTGGCGCGTTGGTCGGTTCGGCTTACGTGAATGGACGGCTGGGCGTGATGGAGAAGTGGGTGAGTGCATTCCGTTATTGGGATGTCATTCGATTAATGGACCTGTCGTGGCAGCGCGGTGGTTTATTGCGCGGCGACCGGGTGTTTAGCCACATCCGCCAGCTGATTCCCAACGACCTCATCGATGAGTGCGATAAGCCATTTGGCGTCGTCGCGACCAATCTCAGTACCGGACGAGAAGTGTGGTTGACCGAAGGCGATTTGCATCAAGCTGTGCGTGCGTCCTGTAGTATGCCAGGCTTATTGCCACCCATTGCTTACAATGGATACTGGTTGGTGGATGGCGCGGTGGTGAATCCCGTGCCGATCTCATTAACCCGCGCATTGGGTGCTGACATCGTTATCGCCGTGGATTTACAGCATGACGCACATCTGATGCAACAGGATTTATTGTCAGTTACGCCGCAGAGCGGTGAAGAAGCGGCGGCAGTAGAAGCGCTGAGCTGGGGAAAGAAACTGCGTCAACGCCTGATTGGCCTGACGCATCGCCGTGCTAATCAAACGCCGGGTGCGATGGAGATTATGTCGACATCAATCCAGGTTCTGGAAAATCGCCTGAAACGTAACCGCATGGCGGGCGATCCGCCGGATGTGCTGATTCAGCCGTTTTGTCCACAAATTTCCACACTGGACTTCCATCGTGCAGAAGAAGCCATTGCGGCTGGCAAGGCCGCCGTTGAGAAAAAAATGGATGAACTATTACCGCTGGTCCGTGGCAGATAGTCAGGTTGTTCATTCACAGGTGTTGCGACTTCAGCCAATTCTGAAAGGCGCAACGGCATTTTATGAACCACTATTGAATTATCTGGTACGCAGGGGGAGAGAATGGAAAAACCGCTAATCGGCAAAAAGATACTCATTGTCGAAGATGAGGTCGTTTTCCGTTCATTGATAGACAATTTATTAACCAGCTTAGGTGCAACAACGCTTGAGGCAGGTGATGGTGTTGATGGCTTAACCTTGTTGTCGGCGCAATCAGTGGATCTGGTTATTTGCGATCTTGAAATGCCGCGTATGGGCGGTATCCCGTTCGTTGAGCGTCTTCGCACGCGCGGCAACAATGTGCCCATTCTGATTATCTCCGCCACACAAAATATGGCGGATATCGCGCATGTGTTGCGTTTGGGCGTGCAGGACGTATTGCTAAAACCGCTCAAAAATATGGAACGTTTCCGTGAAGCGGTGTTTGAGTGTCTCTATCCATCCATGTTTACCTCCAAAGTCGAGGAGGATGAACAGCTCTTTCAGGATTGGGATGCGCTGGTCAGCGATCCGCTGGCGGCATCTAAATTACTTAAACAGCTCCAGCCGCCGGTGCAGCAAACCATTGCCAATTGCCGTATCAATTACCGTCAGCTCACCATGGCGGAACAGCCGGGTTTAGTACTGGATATCGCGGCGCTATCAGATAACGATTTGGCATTCTATTGCCTTGATGTGACGCGCGCTGGCGATAATGGCGTGTTAGCCGCGCTGTTACTGCGCGCACTGTTTAATGGTTTGCTGCAGGAGCAGCTCTCCGGCCAGAAGCAGCGACTGCCTGAGTTAAATGGGCTGCTGCGTCAGGTCAACATGCTGTTAAGGCAGGCGAATCTCAGCGGGCAGTTCCCGTTGCTGGTGGGCTATTATCATCGCCAGTTAAAAAACCTAATCCTGGTTTCAGCAGGGCTCAACGCGACGTTGCATGTCAATACTCATCAAATCCAACTCAGTAATGGTGTGCCGCTTGGTACTATGGGCAGCACTCATCTTAATCAAATCAGCCAACGTGCCGACGCCTGGCAGTGTCATATTTGGGGCGCCGGAGGCAGGTTACGTTTGATGCTTTCAGCCGAAGAATAACCGGTTAGATTTAATTTTTCCGTGGGTTAAAGACAGGACCAGGAGCAAGCTTTACACTTGGGTAATAGTCCTAAATTCCGTGGATTAACTTCTTCCAGGATAATTCCACCTGATAGTAACTGATATACTCATTTCGTTTTTAAACCGACATATCAAGTATTAACTTGAACGGCCTATTAAGAGAGGTATTTTTGATGTCTGCCTATAAGACTAAAGTTAAAAAAGCGGTAATCCCAGTTGCAGGCCTCGGCACGCGTATGCTGCCTGCGACCAAAGCTATTCCAAAAGAGATGTTACCGTTGGTCGATAAGCCGTTGATCCAGTATGTCGTAAATGAGTGCATTGCAGCAGGCATTAACGAGATTGTGCTGGTTACGCACTCTTCTAAAAACGCCATCGAAAACCACTTTGATACCAGTTTTGAGCTGGAATCTATGCTGGAAAAACGTGTTAAGCGTCAGCTGCTGGACGAAATCCAGTCAATCTGCCCTCCACACGTCACCATCATGCAGGTTCGTCAGGGTATCGCGAAAGGCCTGGGCCACGCAGTAATGTGCGCACATCCGCTGATTGGTGATGAGCCATTCGCCGTAATCCTGCCAGACGTAATCATCGACGAATACGAATCTGATCCAACCAAAGACAACCTGGCAGAGATGCTGGCTCGTTACGAAGAGAGCGGCCGCAGCCAGATCATGGTCGAGCCGGTTGCTGATGTAACCGCTTACGGTGTAGTTGATTGCCAGGGTGCTGAACTCTCTGCAGGTCAGAGCGCGCCAATGGTTGGCGTGGTTGAGAAGCCTAAAGCTTCAGAAGCCCCATCAAACCTGGCCGTTGTAGGACGTTACGTGTTGTCTGCTGAAATCTGGCCGCTGCTGGCGAAAACGCCTCCAGGTGCAGGTGGCGAAGTTCAGCTGACTGACTCCATTGCGATGCTGATGGAAAAAGAGACCGTTGAAGCTTATCACCTGAACGGTGTCAGCCATGACTGCGGTAACAAACTGGGTTACATGCAAGCGTTTGTTGAGTACGGCGTTCGCCATCCAGTGCTGGGTAAAGATTTCACCCAGTGGCTTGAAGGCGCGGTAGGCAACAAAAAGTAACTCAATAAACACAGGATAATTCAATGAAAGTCACTGTATTTGGTATCGGCTATGTCGGTCTGGTTCAGGCTGCGGTGTTGGCCGAAGTCGGACATGACGTTCTCTGCATTGATGTCGACGAAAAGAAAGTCGAGAACTTAAAGAAAGGCAATATTCCGATCTTTGAACCAGGCCTGACGCCGCTTGTTATGTCTAATTACGAGTCGGGTCGCCTGAAGTTCAGTACGAATGCGGAAGAAGGCGTTAATCATGGCGTGATGCAATTTATCGCCGTGGGTACGCCACCGGATGAAGACGGTTCTGCCGATCTGAAGTATGTGACTGCCGTTGCGCGCACGATTGCGCAGCACATGAACGATCACAAAGTTGTTATCGACAAATCTACTGTACCAGTGGGTACCGCAGATCGCGTGCGAGCGGTAATGACGGAAACCCTGCAAAAGCGTGATGCAAACATCGCCTTTGACGTGGTTTCAAACCCGGAATTCCTCAAAGAAGGTGCGGCAGTCAATGACTGCATGCGTCCTGAACGTATCGTTGTCGGTACCGATAATGATGAAGTGGTTGAGCTGTTACGCGAGCTGTACGAGCCGTTCAACCGTAATCATGATCGTATGATTTTGATGGATATCCGCAGTGCAGAGCTGACCAAATATGCGGCTAACTGCATGCTGGCAACCAAAATTAGCTTCATGAACGAGATCTCTAACCTGGCAGAACGTCTGGGAGCCGACGTTGAGAAAGTTCGCCAGGGTATTGGTTCAGATTCACGTATTGGTTATCACTTCATCTATCCTGGCTGCGGCTATGGCGGTTCTTGTTTCCCGAAAGACGTGCAGGCGCTGATTCGTACTGCTGAGTCAATTGGTTACACTCCGCGTCTACTGCAGGCGGTTGAAGACGTCAACGATTCGCAGAAGAACAAGCTGCCAACCTTTATTAAACGCCATTTTGGCGACGATCTGCGCGGCAAAACCTTTGCTCTGTGGGGACTGGCGTTCAAACCGAACACTGACGATATGCGTGAAGCCTCCAGCCGCGTGCTGATGGAGACGCTGTGGGAAGCAGGGGCAACGGTTCAGGCGTTCGACCCAGAAGCGATGGACGAAGCGCAACGCATTTACGGCCATCGTAACGATCTGAAGTTGATGGGTACCAAGGAAGCAGCGCTGCAGGGTGCGGATGGCTTAGTGATCTGTACTGAGTGGCAAAACTTCCGTGCGCCAGACTTTGACGTCATCAAAAGTGCGTTAAAAGAACCCGTGATTTTTGATGGTCGTAACCTGTATGATCCTGAGCGTATCAGCAAGCGCGGTTTCACGTACTATGCAATCGGCCGCGGAGCGTCAATTAAAATCATAGAATAATGAGGGATGTATGAAGTTTCTGGTCACCGGCGCGGCAGGTTTTATTGGATTTCACGTCAGTCAGCGTTTGCTGGCCGCTGGTCACCAGGTTGTCGGTATCGATAACCTGAATGACTATTATGATGTCAGCCTTAAACAGGCTCGTTTAGACCAGAACACCCAACATCCTGATTTTATTTTCGTAAAAATGGACCTGGCGGATCGCCAGGCCATTTCCTCTTTATTCGCTGAGCATGCGTTTGAACGCGTTATTCATTTGGGCGCTCAAGCCGGCGTGCGTTATTCAATCGAAAATCCCCATGCTTATGCCGAAGCAAATCTAATCGGCCACCTCAATATTCTTGAAGGTTGCCGTCATCATAAAATCGGCCACCTTTTGTATGCCTCATCCAGTTCAGTTTATGGCCTGAATCGCAAAATGCCTTTTTCAACGGACGATTCCGTTGACCATCCGGTTTCACTTTATGCGGCCACAAAAAAAGCCAACGAATTGATGTCGCATACCTATTCACACCTTTATCAATTGCCCACTACGGGATTACGTTTCTTCACCGTGTATGGCCCATGGGGCCGTCCGGATATGGCATTGTTCAAATTTACACGCGCGATGTTAGCGGGTGAGCAAATTGACGTCTATAACAACGGACAAATGACGCGTGACTTTACGTATATCGATGATATTGCTGAAGCAATCGTGCGCTTGCAGGATGTGATTCCTCAACCGGATGAAAAGTGGACGGTGGAAGCAGGTTCTCCCGCCAGCAGCTCGGCTCCTTACCGCGTTTACAACATTGGTAATAGCCAGCCGACCAGCTTAATGACGTATATTGAGTCGCTGGAAAAAGCATTGGGCATTGAAGCGAAAAAAAATATGCTGCCCATGCAACCTGGCGACGTACTGGGCACCAGCGCTGACACGCAACCTTTGTACGACGCGATCAATTTCCGTCCTCAAACTAGCGTAGAGCAAGGTGTTCAGCATTTTGTTGATTGGTATCGCCGCTTCTATCAACAATAATTAAGCATGAAAAAAGGAAGCCATTGGCTTCCTTTTTCTTACCTGGTCAAAGTGAATTAGCGATGAACTAATTACAATGCTGAGCGCTGGAATGATTACAGTAGGAAATCGTCCAGTTGTTTACCTTGTTCTTCAATTGCTTTTTTAATCACAGCAGGAGTGCGGCCCTGGCCAGTCCAGGTACGGTTTTCACCGTTTTCATCAACGTAAGAATATTTAGCTGGACGCGCAGCGCGCTTAGCTTTGCCCGGAACTTTCGTTTCAGATAATGCCTGTAACAGATCATTTGGGTCAATACCATCGGCAATTAGCATCTCGCGGTATTGTTCGAGTTTGCGTGTGCGTTCTGCATTTTCCGCTTGTGCATGAGTATCATCTTCACGACGCTCATTGACCACAACTTCGAGTTTTTCAAGCATCTCTTCCAATGTTTCCAGAGAGCATTCCCGAGCTTGTGCGCGCAATGTACGGATATTATTAAGAATTTTAAGTGCTTCGCTCATTGTCCTAATCTCAAAATATAATAAATGGGAGTTGTTCTGCCGACTCATAATAATGGTGCAAAAAAATAACTGCAATAGCCAGATTTAAAAGCAAAACGTAAAAATAAAAAAGAAGGGCAGATTGATAACGCTCTTCAGAATATATTTACTTATTTGGTAATCTTTTCTAACTTGCTGACCAGACTGAACGCTGAACCTGACGCTTCGGCTTTAATTTAAATGAATAAAATATCGGCGTAATCGTTATTTTGTCAAAACGTGCTTTCTTTCAATAGTGACTGTGATATCCATCTTAATGGTGATGTTATTTTGAGCAGATGATAAAAATAATGCATCGCTACAGCTATACAGGTTTATGGTAAACTGCGCCGCAACAGATATAGGCTGCGATGAGATTTTCTAATGGCTCAACTTTATTTTTATTACTCTGCGATGAATGCGGGTAAATCAACGGCTTTGCTACAGTCTTCTTATAATTATCATGAACGTGGTATGCGATCGTTGGTTTATACCGCCGAGATCGACAACCGCTTTGGTGCAGGCAAAGTCAGTTCACGTATCGGGCTTTCGTCTCCTGCATTTTTATATAACGATGAGACAAAGCTCGATGAGGAAATAGCTGCAGAACATGCGAAGCAACCCGTGCATTGCGTGTTAGTCGATGAAAGCCAGTTCCTTACGCGCGAACAGGTCAAAGCATTATCTGATGTTGTCGACAATCTGGATATTCCGGTGCTTTGCTATGGCCTGCGCACCGATTTCCGTGGAGAGCTGTTTGTTGGCAGCCAATATTTACTGGCATGGGCGGATAAGCTGGTTGAGCTTAAAACCATCTGCCACTGTGGCAGAAAAGCCAGCATGGTGCTTCGTCTTGATGCTAAGGGTAAACCTTTCAGCGAAGGTGAGCAGGTGGTGATTGGTGGCAATGAGCGTTATATATCGGTCTGTCGTAAACACTATAAGCAGGCAATCGATGAGGGTTCACTTCAGGCGATATATGGCTCACAATCGCCGCAGGTTTAACTCATCAGCAAGCCATAAAAAAACCCGCCGTAGCGGGTTTTTTGTTTAAAGCGGTTTACGCTTTTTTGGTTTTCTTATCAATTTTCACTTCGGCTTTAACTTCTTGAGCATTCTCACTTAATGACTCAGAAAATTCACGGCCGTAGAAGGTATCCAGCATGATTTGTTTTAACTCAGCAATCAGCGGATAGCGTGGGTTCGCACCGGTACATTGGTCATCGAATGCATCCTCAGCCAGTTTGTCCACTTTCGCGAGGAAATCAGCTTCCTGCACGCCCGCTTCGCGGATTGAGGTTGGGATGCCCAACTGCGTTTTCATCTCTTCAAGCCAGGCGAGCAGTTTTTCAATTTTCTGCGCGGTGCGGTCGCCAGCGGCGGAGAGTCCCAGATGGTCAGCAATCTCAGCATAACGACGACGTGCTTGTGGGCGGTCGTACTGGCTGAAAGCCGTTTGCTTAGTCGGGTTGTCATTGGCGTTATAGCGAATGACGTTTGAAATCAGCAGGGCGTTTGCCAGACCGTGTGGAATGTGGAACTCCGAGCCCAGTTTATGCGCCATTGAGTGACACACACCCAGGAAGGCGTTTGCGAACGCAATCCCCGCGATAGTTGCCGCATTGTGAACGCGTTCACGTGCTACCGGATTTTTTGCGCCATCGCGATAACTGGCTGGCAGGTTCTCTTTCAGCAGTTTCAGTGCTTGCAAGGCCTGGCCATCAGAATACTCATTCGCTAATACGGAGACATAGGCTTCGAGTGAGTGCGTTACCGCATCGAGGCCACCGAAGGCGCAAAGTGAACGCGGCATATCCATCACCAGGTTGGCATCAACTATGGCCATATCTGGCGTCAGCGCATAATCCGCTAATGGATATTTCTGGCCGGTCGCATCGTCCGTCACCACGGCAAACGGCGTTACTTCAGAACCCGTACCGGAAGTGGTAGTGATGGCCACCATACGCGCTTTAACACCCATTTTCGGGAACTTATAGATGCGTTTACGGATGTCCATAAAGCGCAGTGCCAGCTCTTCGAAATGCGTCTCAGGATGTTCGTACATCACCCACATGATTTTTGCTGCATCCATCGGTGAACCACCGCCGAGTGCGATAATCACATCAGGTTTAAAGCTGTTCATCTGCTCTGCACCTTTACGGACGATGCTCAGCGTTGGGTCAGCTTCTACTTCGAAGAAGACTTCGGTTTCAATACCGTGAGATTTCAGTACGCGAGTCACCTGATCGGCATAGCCATTATTGAACAGGAAGCGGTCGGTAACGATAAAGGCGCGTTTGGCACCATCAGTTGCCACTTCTTCCAGAGCAATCGGCAGTGAGCCGCGACGGAAGTAAATAGACTTCGGAAGTTTATGCCACAACATATTCTCAGCTCGCTTGGCCACGGTTTTCTTGTTGATGAGATGTTTTGGTCCCACGTTCTCAGAAATGGAGTTACCGCCCCATGAACCACAGCCCAACGTCAGTGATGGAGCCAATTTGAAGTTGTACAGGTCACCGATACCACCTTGTGACGCCGGCGTGTTAATCAGAATACGCGCGGTCTTCATTTTGTCGCCGAAGTAATGCACACGCTCGATCTGATTATCCTGATCGGTATACAGACATGAGGTGTGGCCAATACCGCCCATGGTTACCAGTTTTTCAGCTTTATCGACCGCGTCGTGGTAATCCTTCGCCCGGTACATCGCTAAGGTTGGAGAGAGTTTTTCATGCGCGAAAGGCTCTGATTCATCAACCAGTTTCACTTCACCAATCAGAATCTTGGTGGTTGCCGGCACGCTAATTCCCGCCAATTCGGCAATCTTAGTCGCCGGCTGGCCGACAATCGCCGCATTCAGCGCGCCATTCTTCAGAATGATATCCTGAATCGCTTTCAGCTCTTTACCTTGCAACAGATAGCCGCCGTGGCTGGCAAAACGCTCACGTACCGCGTCATAGGCCGAATCAACCACAATTACGGATTGCTCAGACGCACAAATCACACCGTTATCGAAGGTCTTCGACATCAGGATGGATGCGACAGCGCGTTTGATATCCGCTGTTTCATCAATTACGACTGGCGTGTTACCGGCACCAACACCAATTGCGGGCTTACCGGAACTGTAAGCGGCTTTGACCATGCCCGGACCGCCGGTTGCAAGGATCAGGTTGATATCAGGGTGATGCATTAACTGATTAGAAAGTTCGACGGATGGGGTGTCGATCCAGCCGATGATATCTTTTGGCGCACCCGCCGCAATCGCTGCCTGCAGCACAATGTCAGCGGCTTTGTTAGTGGCATCTTTCGCACGTGGATGCGGAGAGAAGATAATGCCGTTACGGGTTTTCAGGCTGATCAGTGCTTTGAAAATCGCCGTAGAAGTTGGGTTGGTGGTAGGAACGATGCCACAGATCAGGCCAATCGGTTCAGCAATAGTAATCGTGCCGAAGGTGTCATCAGTGGCGAGAATACCGCAGGTTTTTTCATCTTTATAGGCGTTATAGATGTATTCAGAAGCAAAGTGGTTCTTGATGACTTTATCTTCAACAATACCCATACCTGATTCGGCAACGGCCAGCTTGGCCAGTGGAATTCGTGCGTCTGCAGCGGCGAGGGCGGCAGCGCGGAAGATTGCATCAACTTGTTCCTGACTAAAATTAGCGTACTCACGCTGTGCCTTTTTTACACGTTCAACCAGTGCATTAAGTTCGGCAACATTAGTAACGGCCATAGTGCTCTCCTGAAGGAAGTTAAACTCTTTTAGTAAACAAGCCTGAATCCAGAAGTATAGTCACGCTATGCTTATATATTGGGCAGGTAGGCGTCTGTTTTGCCGTTGCTTACTAAAAGGGTTTCCTGGTCAAGATACTTAAGCGTCAGGAAGTTGTTTCGACGGGGTAAGATTACCCCTGATGAGGTAGGTAAATTTTGATGCAGATCAATCCGGATCTAAGCTGACACCTTTCAGCACTAACTTTCGCAAGTAAAGTTAGCGCGATGTGCCACATATTCTGCACGCATCGGCTGCATCGCAATAACCAACGGTTAACAGCAGTTGAAAAAACTGGCTCAAAGCCAGACGTATAGCATAAATTTCTGCCGTCAACTCTGGTTTTTCGCCCGGCTTATGCACTACATTAAGCGCGCTTTTCTACTCAGACTTTACCGGAGCCTACTTTGAATCCCGTGCTACTCGATCTTTCCGGCTACATTAAGTTTTTTGTCGGTTTGTTTGCCCTGGTAAATCCGGTAGGTATCATCCCGGTCTTTATCAGCATGACCAGCTATCAGGCGGTGGTTGAACGTAATAAAACTAATCTTACCGCCAACCTGGCCGTGGCCATCATCCTCTGGACGTCACTGTTTCTTGGCGATGGCATCCTGCATCTGTTTGGCATTTCGATAGATTCATTCCGTATTGCTGGCGGTATTCTGGTGGTCACTATCGCGATGTCGATGATCAGCGGAAAACTGGGTGAGGATAAGCAGAACAAGCAGGAGAAGTCAGAGAGCGCTATTCGCGAAAGCATTGGCGTGGTACCGCTAGCGTTACCGTTAATGGCTGGTCCCGGTGCAATTAGTTCAACCATTGTCTGGAGTACGCGTTATCACAGCTGGCAGAACTTAATTGGTTTTAGTATCGCGATTGCCATTTTCGCCTTTTGCTGTTGGCTGCTGTTCCGCGCAGCACCGCTGATGGTGCGGGTGCTTGGACAAACCGGGATTAACGTGATTACCCGTATTATGGGCTTGTTGTTAATGGCGTTGGGCATCGAGTTTATTGTTACAGGTATGAAATCTATTTTTCCTGGTTTGCTGAATTAAACGAAGTTATTTTTTTCTTTTAAGAGATTTCACGATCCAAAATGGTGCATATCTTCATTTTATTGCACCATTTTGGTTAATTTATTCATTAACCTTAACTGCAAACGTCCAGCATCACTTTTACTACTATCCTCATCCCATCCGAGTAAAACCTCACACTAAACTGTGATAATTGTCACAGATAATTGTTCTGCATATAACTTTGAAATTAGCATTTGAGAAAAGTTGATAAGTTAATCGATGACTCTTTATGCGGATAATGGCTATTTTTATAGTCGAATTCGTAAAAATCATATTGAAAGAACAATAACGAGTAAAATACATGCAGTTATCCTACAAATAACTTTAAAATCATTTGGTTAATCGATAATTCAATAAAAGAATTAACACTTCTCCTACTCTCGCGAACGTGATAAAAGAGAATCTGCTAACATTTTTGCAGTTTAGCTTTGGCGTGCGGGCATCGGTTCTGATAATTTTCGGCACATCACAAATTTTTTATCTGATAGTGACAAATGTGTACGCTTCTTGCTTACAGGCTATCAGGCTTATGATTAAGGTTGATATTTGTTGATGAAATGCATGGTAGCGAAAACGGCCGTACTTTCAGTGCTTGCCTTCTGCCTTACAGACGCACTGGCAGCAAGCCAGGCAGCCCAAATTCCCGCGGGCACGCAATTATCAGAATTACAGCGTATCGTGATTAATAATGGCGGTGAGGTGGCAACGCTTGATCCGCAGAAAGCAGAAGGCGTGCCGGAATCCAATGTCATGCGTAATTTACTGGAAGGCTTGGTTGAAACCGATAATAACGGTCAACTGGTCCCCGGCGTGGCTAAGCAATGGCAAAGCGAAGAAGGGCGCATCTGGATTTTCACGCTGCGTGACGATGCGCGCTGGAGTAACGGCCAGCCTGTTACTGCTCAGGATTTCGTCTACAGCTGGCAGCGCCTGGCCGATCCTAAAACAGCTTCGCCTTACGCCAGCTACTTACAGGCTGCGCATGTGGCGAACGTTGACGCCATTCTGTCTGGCAAAGCCGCACCCTCTGAACTCGGCGTTAAAGCCCTCGATAATCGTCATCTGCAAGTCACCCTTTCTGAACCCGTTCCCTACTTTGTTGCCATGCTGGCTCACAGCGCGATGCAACCGGTCTACCGTCCGGCGATAGAACAATGGGGCGAGCAGTGGACGCAGCCGCAACATTATGTTGGCAACGGCGCTTTTACGCTGGCGGAGTGGGTGGTAAATGAAAAAATCGTGGTGAAACGCAATCCACAGTATTGGGATAATGCCCACACGGTGATGGAAGAGGGCGTATTTTTACCGCTCTCCTCAGAGAACAGCGATATCAACCGCTATCGCAGCGGTGGCACTGATATGACCAACAGCGTTGTGCCGCCGGAAATGTTCAAAAAGTTACAGCAGGATCTCGGCGATGAGGTCAAAATCAGTCCGCTGCTGTGCACCTTCTATTACGAAATCAATAACAAAAAAGCGCCATTCGATGACGCGCGCGTACGCGCCGCGCTAAAGTTAACCCTCGATCGCGACATCATTGCGCAGAAGATCATGGGCCAGGGCCAGATTCCTGCCTACGGATTGACGCCGCCGTTTACCCACGGTATCACGCTTTCCCCACCGGCCTGGGCGCAACAAACGCAGTCCGAGCGTAATGCCAGCGCCAAACAGTTATTAGCCGATGCCGGCTTTAATCAGCAAAACCCGCTGCGTTTTACGCTGCTGTACAACACCTCCGAACAAAACAAGCGACAGGCGATTGCTGCGGCCTCGATGTGGCAAAAAAATTTGGGGGCGGTGGTTACATTGCAGAACCAGGAGTGGAAAACGCTGCTGGAGACGCGCCATCAGGCGCAGTATGACGTGGTGCGCGCCACATGGTGCGCGGATTACAATGAACCTTCTACCTTCCTGAATATGCTGTTGAGCGGTTCGTCCAATAACACCGCGTTTTACCACAGCCCGGCGTTTGACCAGTTGATGAAGCAAACATTAACCAGCGCAGACGAAGCAAAGCGCGCCTCGCTTTATCAGCAGGCGGAAGCGCAACTCGATAAAGACTCGCCAATCGTACCGGTCTATTACCGCGTTAGCGTGCGGTTGGTAAAACCCTGGGTGGGTGGTTTTACCGGCAAGGATCCGCAGGACATGCTGGCGTTGAAATACTATTACATAAAGAAACATTGAGTAATGGGCCGATCCGGCGCTACAGTCGGGCGGCACTTTACCGTGGTAAACCCTGAAGGGTGATTAGGGTCTTCGTTCAGACACGCGAAGATCACCTGGAAACGGGGTACGCCGGGCGTTAAATCGACCCGGTAAAGATAATAAAACTGGAGCGTAATAATGAACAACATCACAAAAAAAAGCCTGATTGCCGCGGGCGTATTAGCCGCAATCGGCGCGCTGGCAGGGAATGCCGCGCTGGCAGCAACAGTGCCAGCAGGCGTTGAATTGGCAGCAAAACAGGAACTGGTTCGCGGTAACGGCGATGAAGTACAGTCGCTGGATCCCCACAAGATTGAAGGTGTACCCGAAGACAACATCGCGCGTGACCTGTATGAAGGTTTAATCACCAGCGACAGCGATGGCAAACCGGTACCGGGCGTGGCAGAAAGCTGGGAAAACAAAGATTTCAAAGTCTGGACTTTCCACCTGCGCAAGAACGCTAAATGGTCCAACGGTGAGCCGGTCACTGCACAAGATTTCGTATATAGCTGGCAGCGCCTGGTCGATCCGAAAACCGCATCGCCTTACGCCAGCTATCCGCAATACGGCCACATCGTCAATGTTGACGACATCATCGCCGGTAAAAAGCCAACTTCCGAGCTGGGCGTAAAAGCCATCGACGATCACACGCTGGAAGTGACGCTGAGCGAGCCCGTACCCTACTTCTATAAGCTGCTGATCAACTCCGTGATGTCTCCGGTGTATAAGCCGGCGATCGACAAATTTGGCGATCAGTGGACTCAACCGCAAAACTGGGTCGGTAACGGCGCCTTTAAACTTGAATCGCACGTGATCAACGAACGCGTAACGCTGGTGCGTAACCCGCAGTATTGGGATAACGAGCACACCGTGCTGAACAAAGTCACCTTCCTGCCAATTAACTCCGAAGTCAGCGACGTTAACCGTTACTTCTCTGAGAACGGCAGCGATATCACTTACAACAACATGCCTATCGAGCTGTTCAAAAAACTGCAGCGGGACAACGGCAAAGAGTTGATGGTCAAGCCATACCTGTGCACCTATTACTACGAAATCAATAACCAGAAAGCGCCATTCACCGATCCACGCGTGCGTACCGCGCTGAAACTCGGTCTGGATCGCGACATCATGGTGAACAAGGTTCTGGCACAAGGTCAGCAACCGGCTTACAGCTTCACCCCGCCAGCCACCGATGGCATGGAACTGCTGCCGCCGGATTGGTTCAAGTGGGATCAGAACAAGCGTAACGAAGAAGCGAAAAAGCTGCTGGCTGAAGCGGGTTACACCGCGGATAAACCGCTGACCTTCAACCTGCTGTACAACACCTCCGATCTGCACAAAAAACTGGCGATCGCCGCCTCTTCTATCTGGAAGAAAAACATCGGCGTGAACATTAAGCTGGAAAACCAGGAGTGGAAAACCTTCCTCGACACGCGTCATCAGGGCAACTTTGATGTCTCTCGTGCGGCATGGTGTGCGGATTACAACGAACCGACTTCATTCCTGAACATCATGCTGTCTGACAGCAGCAGTAACACCTCGCATTACAAAAGCGCTGACTTCGATAAAGTTATTCACGATGCGGTTAAAGCCACAGACGATAAAGCGCGCGTAGCGGATTATCAGAAAGCTGAGCAGATTCTGGATAAAGACAGCACCATTGTACCGGTTTACTACTACGTCAATGCGCGTTTGGTGAAACCTTACGTGGGCGGTTACACCGGCAACGATCCGCTGGATAAAACCGTCGATAAAAACCTGTATATCATTAAACATTAATAGCACTCAGGCTATCGACAGTGGCGGTGCTGCGGCACCGCCTTTTTACTTTGTGAAGCAACAGCCTGGTAGGTACGGCAATGTTAAAATTCATCCTGCGTCGGCTCCTTGAAGCCATCCCGACGCTGTTTATCCTCATCACCATCTCTTTCTTTATGATGCGACTGGCACCCGGCAGTCCATTTTCCGGCGAACGTGTCCTCTCGCCGGAAGTTATGGCGAATATCGAAGCGAAGTACCATCTCAACGATCCAATTGGCAAGCAGTACCTGAGCTACCTGGTGCAGTTGGCACATGGCGACTTTGGCCCTTCGTTTAAATACAAAGATTACTCGGTCAATTATCTGGTCGGCCACGCCTTCCCGGTGTCAGCCAAACTTGGTCTGGCTGCCTTCTTCCTCGCCGTGGTGCTGGGCGTAACGGCTGGCGTGATCGCCGCCCTGAAGCAAAACAGTTTGTGGGATTATGCCGTGATGGGGGTCGCGATGACCGGCGTGGTGATCCCCAGCTTTGTCGTGGCACCGTTACTGGTGCTGGTGTTTGCGATTACCTTACGCTGGCTACCAGGCGGCGGCTGGAACGGCGGCCAATGGAATTACATGTTGCTGCCGATGGTGGCGCTGTCGCTGGCCTACATCGCCAGCATCGCGCGTATTACCCGTGGTTCGATGATTGAAGTGATGCATTCAAACTTCATCCGTACCGCGCGCGCTAAAGGACTGCCATTGCGTCGTATCGTGCTGCGTCACGCGCTTAAGCCTGCCATGTTGCCGGTGCTTTCCTATATGGGACCGGCGTTTGTCGGCATCATCACCGGTTCCATGGTGATTGAATCCATCTATGGTTTGCCGGGCATCGGCCAGCTGTTCGTTAACGGGGCATTGAACCGTGACTACTCGCTGGTGATGAGTCTGACCATTCTGGTTGGCGTGCTGACCATTCTGTTTAACGCGATCGTTGATGTGCTGTACGCCGTGATCGATCCGAAAATCCGTTACTGATTGTGGAGCTCGCCCATGATGTTAAGTAAGAAAAACAGCGAAGCTCTGGATGCCTTCAGTGAAAAACTGGAAGTCGAAGGGCGCAGCCTCTGGCAGGATGCGCGTCGCCGCTTTATTCACAACCGCGCAGCCTTCATCAGCCTGCTGGTGCTGCTGGTGATCACTTTGTTCGTGGTGTTCGCCCCGATGTTGTCGCAGTTCAAATATGACGACACCGACTGGGCGATGATGTCTGCCGCGCCGGATACCGTCTCCGGCCACTGGTTTGGCACCGATTCATCGGGTCGCGACCTGCTGGTGCGTGTTGCGATTGGTGGCCGTATCTCGCTGATGGTGGGCATTGCCTCCGCGCTGATCGCGGTGCTGGTGGGCACGCTGTATGGCTCACTGGCGGGTTATCTGGGCGGTAAAATCGACTCGGTGATGATGCGTATTCTGGAGATCCTCAACTCCTTCCCGTTCATGTTCTTCGTTATCCTGCTGGTAACCTTCTTTGGTCGCAACATTCTGCTGATCTTTGTGGCGATCGGCATGGTGTCGTGGCTGGATATGGCGCGTATCGTACGTGGGCAGACGCTGGGCCTGAAGCGCAAAGAGTTCATCGAAGCGGCGCAGGTCGGCGGTGTGAGCACCTTCAAAATCGTGCTGCGTCACATTGTGCCAAACGTATTAGGCGTGGTGGTGGTGTATGCCTCGCTGCTGGTGCCGAGCATGATCCTGTTCGAATCTTTCCTCAGCTTCCTTGGCCTCGGCACTCAGGAACCGCTGAGCAGTTGGGGCGCATTGCTAAGCGATGGCGCCAACTCGATGGAAGTGTCGCCGTGGTTACTGATGTTCCCGGCAGGTTTCCTCGTGGTCACGCTGTTCTGTTTTAACTTTATCGGCGATGGCTTGCGTGATGCCCTCGACCCGAAAGATCGTTAAGGAGTTTCCCGATGACCATTCATGAATTTCAGCCAGCCCTGGCTGCACGTGCGGGAAACAATAACCTGCTGCTTGATGTAAAAGACCTGCGCGTCACCTTCAGCACCCACGATGGCGATGTCACCGCTGTGAACGACCTCAACTTTTCACTGCATGCGGGTGAAACGCTGGGCATTGTTGGCGAATCCGGCTCGGGGAAATCGCAAACCGCGTTTGCCTTAATGGGCCTGCTGGCAAAAAATGGGCGCATTGGCGGTTCAGCGAAATTTAACGGCGCAGAGATCCTCAATCTGCCGGAAAACAAGCTCAACAAACTTCGCGCAGAGCAGATTGCGATGATCTTCCAGGATCCAATGACGTCGCTTAACCCTTACATGCGCGTCGGCGAGCAGTTAATGGAAGTGCTGAAGCTGCATAAAGGCATGAACAGCGCGCAGGCGTTCGAAGAGTCGGTGCGCATGCTGGATGCGGTGAAAATGCCGGAAGCGCGTAAGCGTATGAAGATGTTTCCGCATGAGTTCTCAGGCGGTATGCGTCAGCGTGTGATGATTGCGATGGCGCTGCTGTGTCGGCCGAAGCTGCTGATTGCCGATGAGCCGACTACGGCGCTCGACGTGACCGTACAGGCGCAGATCATGACGCTGCTGAATGAGCTGAAGCGCGAATTCAATACCGCGATTGTGATGATTACCCACGATCTCGGCGTGGTAGCGGGTATCTGTGACAAAGTGCTGGTGATGTACGCCGGTCGTACCATGGAATATGGACGCGCACGCGATGTGTTCTATCATCCTGCCCATCCATACTCGATTGGCTTGCTGAGTGCGGTGCCGCGTCTGGATGCTGAGGAGGGCGAGTCGCTGACCACCATTCCAGGCAACCCGCCAAATTTGCTGCGCCTGCCGCAAGGCTGTCCGTTCCAGCCTCGCTGCGCCTACGCCATGGACATTTGTGCCAAGGCACCGCCGCTGGAGCCTTTCGCTGAAGGGCGCTTACGTGCCTGCTTCAAGCCGGTGGAGGAGTTAGTATGAGCACCGTAGTCGAAGAGAAAAAAGTCCTGCTGGAGATCGCCGACCTTAAGGTGCACTTCGAGATTAAGGATGGCAAACAGTGGTTCTGGCAGCCACCGCATACCCTGAAAGCGGTCGACGGCGTCAGTCTGCGTTTGTACGAAGGTGAAACATTGGGCGTGGTAGGCGAGTCAGGCTGCGGTAAATCAACGCTGGCCCGTGCCATCATTGGCCTGGTAAAAGCCACAGAAGGGCGCGTCGCCTGGTTAGGACGCGATCTGCTCGGGCAAAGCCAGGAGCAATGGCGTCAGGCGCGCAGCGATATCCAGATGATCTTCCAGGATCCGCTGGCATCGCTCAATCCGCGTATGACCATTGGCGATATCATTGCGGAACCGCTGCGCACCTATTACCCAAAGATGCCGGGCCAGCAAGTGAAGGATAAGGTGAAAACCATGATGATGAAGGTCGGGTTGTTACCTAACCTCATCAACCGCTATCCGCACGAGTTCTCGGGCGGCCAGTGTCAGCGTATTGGCATTGCGCGTGCGCTGATTCTCGAGCCGAAGCTGATCATCTGCGATGAGCCTGTATCGGCGCTGGACGTGTCGATTCAGGCGCAGGTCGTTAACCTGTTGCAGCAATTGCAGCGAGAAATGGGGCTGTCACTGATCTTTATCGCGCACGATTTGGCGGTGGTAAAACACATCTCCGATCGCGTGCTGGTGATGTATCTCGGGCATGCGGTTGAGCTGGGTACTTACGATGCGGTGTATAACAATCCGCAGCATCCGTACACCCGCGCGCTGATGTCAGCGGTGCCAATTCCCGATCCGGACCTGGAGAAGAACAAGCAAATCCAGCTGTTGGAAGGAGAGCTGCCATCGCCGATCAATCCGCCATCGGGATGCGTGTTCCGCACCCGTTGCCCGATTGCCGGACCAGAGTGCGCGAAAACCCGGCCGCTGCTGGAAGGCAGCTTCCGTCATGCGGTCTCTTGTTTAAAAGTCGATCCGCTGTAAATGAAAACGCCGGGCGATTGCCCGGCGTTTTTTTGTCTGTCGCTTACTCGCGCCACAGGATGTGGCAGAGTTTGTGATCTTTCTCGCGGCAAAGCAGGACGCGTGCGAACACATCAGTGATCGGCTCGCCGTCGGCTTCACCTAAGCCAATCACCACTTCTGCGAAGAAGTCTGGGTTGAGATCGAAATCAACATGTTCCTGCCAGTCTTCTGCAGGATCGAACAGTTCTGCGCCACCGCGCTCTTCAAACTGCAGATTGAACAGAATTATGTCAGCGGGATCGAGATTGTCGCCAGCCAGCTCAAGAAAAATATCGTAAGCCTGCTCCAGCGTTTCATCTTCAGTAAGGCGATTATTTAAATCCATGGTCATTCCTGCTTGCCTTGAGGCGGTAATATTTTCGCTCGTTTTACAGTAAAGGACTAAAGAAGTAAAACAGTCGTTCAACGATGCGTTGCCACCAGGCACGTTTAGCCCAGCGAGCACCATCCAGTAAGCGTGAGCGGGCGATGTAATCATCCTGCACGGTAGCGAGATCGCTGCCAAAGCCGTCATCATCAACCACCAGAGTGATCTCAAAGTTGAGCCACAGGCTGCGCATATCCAGATTTACCGTGCCGACCAAACTCAGCTGCCCGTCAACCAGCACACTTTTGGTATGCAACAGGCCATCTTCAAACTGGTAAATCTTCACGCCGGCTTCCAGCAGTTCGGTGAAGAAGGCACGACTCGCCCAGCCTACCAGCAGCGAATCATTATGGCGCGGCACAATGATGCTCACTTCCACCCCGCGTAACGCTGCGGTACAGATGGCGTGCAGCAGGTCATCGCTCGGCACAAAGTAGGGCGTGGTCATAATCAGCTGCTGACGCGCGGAGTAGACCGCTGTGAGTAACGCCTGGTGGATCATATCTTCCGGGAAGCCGGGACCAGAAGCGATCACCTGAATGGTATGCCCGCTCTCCTGTTCGAAGGGCATCACGTTGCCATCCGGCGCGGGCGGCAGAATGCGTTTACCGGTTTCAATCTCCCAGTCGCAGGCATACACAATGCCCATGGTGGTGGCCACCGGGCCTTCCATGCGCGCCATCAGGTCAATCCATTGGCCCACGCCGGCTTCCTGCTTAAAGAAGCGTGGATCGACCAGATTCATGCTGCCGGTATAAGCGATGTAGTTATCGATCAGCACCACTTTGCGATGCTGACGTAGGTCCATGCGGCGCAGGAACACGCGCAGCAGGCTTACCTGCAATGCTTCAACCACGTCGATGCCGGCATTGCGCATCATATTGACCCACGGACTGCGGAAGAAGGTGACGCTGCCCGCTGAATCCAGCATCAAACGGCAATGTACACCGCGACGCGATGCAGCCATCAGCGATTCCGCCACTTCATCGGCCAGCCCGCCGGGATGCCAGATATAGAACACCATCTCGATATTATGCCGTGCCAGCTGGATATCACGGATCAGTGCGTGCATCACGTCATCGGAGTTGGTCAGCAACTGCAGCTGATTACCTTTCACGCCGGCGATGCCCTGACGATGGCGGCACAAATCAAACAGGGACCGCGCCACGTCGCTGTGTTCAGTGGCGAAGATATGCCGGCACTGTTTGAGATCGTTGAGCCATTTGGCGGTGGAGGGCCACATGGTGCGCGCTCGTTCAGCACGCCTTTTACCTAAATGCAGCTCACCAAAAGAGAGATAAGCGATTATACCCACCAGCGGTAGAATGTAGATGATCAGCAGCCAGGCCATTGCTGAGGTGACTGCGCGGCGTTTCATCAGAATACGTAGCGTGACACCCGCAATCAGCAGCCAGTAACCAAACAGCAGCAACCAACTGATTAGGGTATAAAATGTGGTCATTAAGTGGACGTCCTGTTCGCGCTTTGTTGTGCAAAGTTTACGTGCTGATCACAGGGAGTGAAACCTTTAATCGTGAATGACGTTTCGATGAAGCTTTCGATTTGGCATTTACTGGCAGATCTTTATAATGCCTGCCGAGTTTAGCCTGTCTGAGAGGATGTGATGAGACGCAGCAAAAATGAAGTGGCGCGCTGGAGAATGTTACGTCAGGTACACCGTCGTCGTTCTCGCTGGCTGGAAGGGCAGTCGCGTCGTTATAAGCGCATCCATACCATTCGTCATCAGGTGGCGCAGCAACATCGCCGCTCCATCCTGTTTATCTCGCAAATGGACTGATGGGTTTACGCGGCCATCATGCGCCGCGTAGCACCCGGATGACATTGACCATCTCTACTGCCGCTGCCAGCACAATCAACATCACAATGTGCTGACGAGCGTTGCGCCAGCCTTACTGACGCCATAGCCAAAGTGCTCTGCCGATGAGAGCGAATGCTATCACCAGCAGTAAAACTGACAGCCACATAGATTAGAAAACGCGTTTGAACGGTTTGACCGCGACTTTCTCATACACGCCTGCGGCAATGTAGGGATCATCCTTGGCCCATGATTCCGCGACTTCCAGTGAAGAGAATTCGGCGATGATCACGGAACCGCTGAAACCGGCCGGGCCTGGATCGTTGCTGTCAACTGCTGGCAGCGGACCCGCAGCAATCAGTCGACCTTCATCTTGCAACAGCTTCAAACGAGCAAGATGCGCGGGACGTACCGAGTTGCGTTTTTCCAGTGAATCAGCGGTATCTTCCGCATAAATGACGTAAAGCACGATGGGATACTCCCGTTAGACTTGCCGAAATTGCGTGACACGTTAAGTGATCGTTGATCAGAGTGCAAACGAAAGATAAATACGCTGTCATTCAGCGCAATCAGGGTTAAAAAAGACCTTTCTGCGGGGCGCTTGCACATCGCTTATTGAAACTGATTGCTATTTGCATTTAAAATCTGCGCTTCACTCAATGAACATGAATGATATGACCACGTTGACTACGCCTTTACCTTCACGTACCCCCATTGCTGTAATTTTATCCGTGGTACTTCACGGTTCGTTGATCGCTGGCATTCTCTATGCATCGTTTCATCAGGTGATTGAAGTTCCAAAAGCGTCCCAGCCTATCAGCGTTTCGCTGGTGGCTCCGGAAGTGCAACCCGAACCTGCGCCTGCCCAGGTCACGCCGCCGCCACCTGAACCTGAGCCGGAGCCTGAAGTGGCGCCAGAGCCGCCGAAGGTTGAGCCGGTACCGATTCCTAAACCGGAGCCTAAGCCGAAGCCAAAACCTAAACCGAAGCCAAAGGTTGAAAAGAAGGTTGAGCCGAAACCGCGTCAGCAAGTGAAGCCGCAGGAAAATCCGTTTAAGCAGGAAGCGCCAACCACGCAGACGCGTCCAACAACCGCGCCGAAAGCCAATCCGACCGCAACGCCGAGCATTTCAGATGGTCCGAAAGCGATGAGCGTCAGCAAGCCTGCCTATCCGGCACGTGCGTTCGCGCTGCGTGTTGAGGGACGTGTGCGGGTGCAGTTTGACGTTGATAGCGACGGTCGTGTGGATAACGTCCAGATTTTGTCGGCAGAACCGCGCAACATGTTCGAGCGCGAAGTGAAGCAGGCGATGAAGAAGTGGCGTTATCAGCCAGGTCGTCCGGGCAAGAATCTCACCATGAACATCGTATTCCGCATAAATGGTGGCGCCAATATCGAATAAGCACTCGTGGCTGAGAGGCAATAAGAAAGCGGTCAGATGACCGCTTTTTTAATGTTACAGATCGCTTAAATTGCTTCTGCCGGGCGGCAACGGGCGAGATTGACCGGTATTGTCCACAGCGACGTAGACAAACACCGCTTCGGTTGCGCAGTAGGTCTGTCCAATCGGTTCGGACGACACTTTCTTGATCCACACTTCGACGTTTATGGTCATGGAACTGTTGCCGGTGCGGATGCAGCGTGCGTAGCAGCTCACCACATCGCCAACCGCCACCGGTTTAAGGAACGTCATTCCGTCCACGCGCACGGTGACGACACGTCCTTCGGCAATCTCTTTCGCCTTAATTGCGCCGCCCATATCCATCTGCGACATCAACCAGCCACCAAAGATATCTCCGTTAGCATTGGTATCCGCTGGCATGGCCAGGGTACGCAACACCATCTCGCCTTGCGGCGACTTATGTTTTTCGTCCATTGCTCAGTTCTTCTGCAGGTGAAGAGAAGCCCGACGCTGTCGGGCGGAGTGGCATTATTTTTGTTCTTGTTGCGGCATCTGTCGCCAGATATACACGCCGCTTAACAGGGTAAAGAGTAGGGTCAGGCCGGTCAGACCGAACACCTTAAAGTTAACCCAAAATTCCTGCGATAACCAAAACGCAACATAAATATTCGTTAAGCCGCAGGCGAGGAAGAAAATTGCCCAGGCAATGTTGAGATTGCGCCACACGCCTGAAGGCAGTTGTAACTCTTTACCCAGCATGGTTTGGATCAGCGGTTGCTTCATAAACCACTGGCTGTAGAGCAGCGCGACGGCAAACAGCGAATAGATCACCGTGACTTTCCATTTGATGAATTCATCGTTATGGAATACCAGCGTCAGCGTGCCGAATACCGCGACCAGCACAAAGGTAAAAATGGTCATCTTTTCCAGCTTGCGGTAGAGCACCCAACTGACGACCAGCGCCAGACCGGTGGCAACGATCAGTGCGCCAGAAGCAACAAAGATGTCGTACAGCTTGTAGAAGATGAAGAAAACCACCAGGGGAAGAAAATCGAGTAACTGCTTCATAGCGTTTCCAAGTAGGCAGGAGCGTACAGTTATGGCGCCCGGGTGAGCGCCATAACGATTAACGTAACAGCATATACAGCCGGTACAGGTAGATAATCAGCACTGCGGAGACCAGGTTACCCAGCGCGTTCAACACCACGGAGGCGATATTGGCGGGCAGCACGGTCAGCGATGAGAAGAAGAACATCAGCACAATTTTGGCCAGCAGCCACAGCACAATAGCCGGTGCGATAACCTTAATATTCTTCCAGGCGAGACGCATGCTGGCACGCATCGCGCCAATCACGCCGAGCTTCTCATTGGCGAGAATCACCGGTGCCAGTGAAAACAGGATCGCCAGAATCACGCCCGGTACCATCAGCACCATAAAGCCCAATTGAACCAGCAGGGTAATCAGGAAGGTCTGCAGCAGCAGCTTTGGCAGGATGGGCGCAGATGCACCAATAGCGCGCAGCGCGCTGACGCGTTGTCCGCCCGATACCATAGGGATCAGAAGCAGCATGCCACCCAGCAGCAGCGTGTTGCCAATCAACGCAGCGAACGTGCCTGCAGCGGAAGCGCGCAGCAAAATGCGCTGCTGATCCGGAGACATATTTTGTACCAGCTCAAACAGCGACGATGCGCTGTCATCGGACTGGCTCAACAACGAGAGCTGGTCTTCACCTGGCGTTAACGCGTGGCCGACGATCACAGTAATGAACGAGGTCAGCAGCGCCAGCAGTAAAATAGTAACCAACTGATGGCGCAAAAAATTTCCTGTGTCACGGTATAACGAGCTTGCCGTGATAGACATGTAAACTCCTTGAAAGAACCGGATTAATTAACCCGGCGATTGTACATGTTCTACTGGCGTGCTGGCACCCGCATTGGGATAACTTTCTGTCATAACAGGTAAAGAAGGGTGAAAAAGCGCAGGAAGACCGTAGCGAGCACGGGCGCGATCGCAAGCTTCGTTCTGTTCACCGTTCTCGCCGGACATCGAAAACTCCCGACAGGGCGAAGGGCGCTGCTGATAAATGCCGCAGGATACGCAGCCGCCGACGTCGCCCTGCAGCGCAATACAGCGCGGCTGGCGTTGGTTGGTGCCGCGCATATTGCGCATAAACGGGGTTAACGGTTCGGTTAATTCAACGGGAACAGCACCGGCGCCATCATCGGCTTCGGCCCAGTAAAATGAGACACGGAAGTGCGCGCAGCATGCGCCACAGGTCACGCAAGGATTTAGTGAATCGCTCATCTGATCGCCCGCCACCTTTAAGGTATCGAACCAAAATCACACAGGGGAAAGTTAAAATAGTCACGGCGAAAAATTTTCGCAAGCGGACTTTTATTACGTGCTGTAAAGCCAAAATTGATCTGAATCAATTCATTGTTTTTTAAGTGATTAATTTAGATTGATGCAGATGATCTTTTACCAAAAAAGGGGTAAATGTTGTGCCGCATTCAACATTGTGACCCATCTTTATTTGGCAAAGGAGTGATTATGAAACTGGCAAAATGCGCACTGCTGATGGCGCTGGCAATTCCGCAACTGGCTCTGGCTCATGTAGCCGGTGATTTCTTTATGCGTGCAGGTAGCGCCACCGTTCGTCCGACCGAAGGCTCTGACAATGTGCTGGGTATGGGCGGCTTTAACGTTAGCAACGATACGCAGCTGGGCTTGACCTTCACCTATATGGCAACGGATAACATCGGCGTTGAGCTGCTGGCTGCAACCCCGTTCCGTCATAAGGTTGGACTGGGCGCCACCGGTAATCTAGCCACCGTGCGTCAGCTGCCGCCAACCTTGATGGCGCAGTACTATTTCTTTGATAGCAAAAGTAAAGTCCGCCCGTACGTTGGCGTCGGTATCAACTACACCACCTTCTACGATGCCAAATTCAACCAAACGGGTGAGGATGCCGGATTAAGCGACCTGAGCGTGAAAGACTCGTGGGGCATGGCGGGCCAGGTTGGTCTGGATTATCAAATCAACCGCGACTGGATGCTGAATGCATCGCTGTGGTACATGGATATTGATACCGAAGTGAAATTTAAAGCTGGCGGTGAGCAGCAAAACATCAACACGCGTATTGATCCGTGGGTGTTCTTCTTTGGTGCGGGATATCGATTCTAATCGGCAACCAGAAATGAAGCGGGCGACCAAAAGGTCGCCCGTTGTGTTATTTGATCTGCATATTGTTAACCACAGATTTCACGCCCGCCACGCTACGCGTTACGGCCACCGCGCGATTTGCCATCTGCGGTGAGCTGACAAAACCGCTCAGCTGAACTTTACCCTTGAAGGTTTCAACATTGATTTCGGTCGATTTCAGCGACTCGTCATTTAACAGTTGAGCCTTAACTTTGGTGGTTACCACGGTATCGTCGATGTAACCGCCAGTGCCTTCTTTGGTTGCTGTGGGTGCACACGCGCTAAGTGCCAGCGCCATTACCGCAGCCATCATAAATCCTGCAACGACTTTGAAAAATTTCATTGGTTATCTCCCTGTCTTAGATGATGTTTCGCCGCAATGGGGCGGCGCAGTTAATTGTGGTCTGGAGATGCGAAATCAGCAAATCGGCGCGCGCGAAAAAGTCAGAAAGAGGGCATTTTTACCACTTAATGATCCAATCGCAGTTTTCGCTGGGCATGAAAATCTGAGAGTAGACGGGAATTTGAGTTTGGGGATAATTGTGGCAATAAAAAGGCCTTATCCGCACCAGCGAATAAGGCCCTGAAGATTTTAGCGGGTGGCTGCTTTCAGACTGCTCACAAAGGCTTTCAGTTCGCTGAGCAGCGTTGCCGGATCGTTCTGGTTACGCTCAATAATTTTCACAATTGCCGACCCGGAAATGGCACCCGCCGCACCGGCGGCGATGGCTTCTTTCACCTGGCCGGGTTCAGAGATACCAAAGCCCTGCAGCGGCGGCGCAGCGTTAAACTCACGCAGCTTTTCGATCAGGTGATGCAGCGGCAGGCTGGCACGATTTTCCGAACCGGTGACGCCTGCGCGTGACAGCAAATAGGTATAACCGCGACCGTGCGCAGCGATCTCACGCAGCAGTTCATCGTCAGCATTTGGTGGACAGATAAAGATCGGCGCCACATTGTGGCGCAGCGCAGCCTGACGGAAGGGAGCAGACTCTTCCAGCGGCACATCCGCAACCAGCACGGAATCGACGCCCACCGCTTCACACTGCGCATAAAAGTTGTCGATACCTTTGCTGAACACCAGATTGGCGTACATCAGCAAGCCAATCGGCAGCTCGGGATATTTCTGACGCACGGTCGCCAGAATTTCAAAGCACTGCGCCACGGTGGTGCCGGAAGCAAAGGCACGCAGCGTCGCGCCCTGTATGGTTGGGCCGTCGGCCAGCGGATCCGAGAACGGAATACCGAGTTCTAGCGCATCCGCACCGCCTTCCAGCAGGGTATCGATAATTTTTAGCGACAGTTCAGGTGACGGATCGCCGAGAGTAACGAAGGGGACAAACGCGCCTTCTTGCTGCGCCGACAGACGTTGAAACAGCTGATTATAACGTTCCATCAGATCTCTCCCTTGGCTTTCAAAATATCGTGAACGGTGAAGATGTCTTTATCGCCGCGACCAGAAAGGTTAACCACCAGCAGCTGCTCTTTTTCCGGATTTTCGCGGATCATTTTCAGTGCATGTGCCAGCGCGTGTGAGGATTCGAGCGCAGGAATAATCCCTTCAGCACGGCACAGCTCTTTAAAGGCGCTGAGCGCTTCGTCATCGGTGATCGAAACATATTCCGCGCGGCCGATACTGTTAAGATGCGCATGCTGAGGACCCACTGACGGGAAGTCCAGACCTGCAGAAATTGAGTAGGATTCTTCAATCTGCCCCTCTTCGGTCTGCATCATCGGCGCTTTCATACCGAAATAGATCCCCACGCGACCGTGCTTGAGCGGCGCACCGTGTTCTCCGGTTTCGATCCCGTGACCGGCCGGCTCTACGCCGATCAGGCCAACACTTTCTTCTTCGATAAAATCAGCGAACATGCCGATAGCGTTCGAACCACCGCCCACGCAGGCTAACACCGCATCCGGCAGGCGACCTTCGCGCTCCAGAATCTGCGCTTTGGTCTCTTCACCAATCATGCGCTGGAATTCACGCACGATAGTCGGGAACGGATGCGGGCCAGCGGCGGTGCCGAGCATGTAGTGCGCGGTTTCATAGCTGCCAGACCAGTCGCGCAGCGCCTCGTTACAGGCATCTTTCAGCGTGGCTGAGCCGCTATGCACCGGAATCACTTCCGCGCCCATCAGACGCATACGGAATACGTTTGGCGACTGACGCTCAACATCCTTGGCACCCATATAAATGCGGCACTTCATACCCAGCAGGGCACAGGCTAACGCTGACGCGACACCGTGCTGACCGGCGCCGGTTTCCGCGATGATCTCGTTTTTGCCCATGCGCTTAGCCAACAGCGCCTGACCCAGCACCTGGTTGGTTTTATGCGCACCACCGTGCAGCAAATCTTCACGCTTAAGATAAAGGCGGGTTTTGCTGCCTTTAGTCAGGTTGCTGCACAGCGTCAAAGCCGTTGGGCGTCCAGCGTAGTTTTTCAGCAGGTCAGTAAACTCGGCCTGAAACTCGGGATCGCGCTGCGCTTCAACAAACGCATTTTCCAACTGGCGCAAGGCTGGCATCAGGATTTGTGGTACGTACTGGCCGCCAAACTCGCCAAAATAGGGATTCAATAACGTGGTCATTTTTTCATCTTCCTTATTCGGCCCGCGCCATGGCGGGCAAGCGAAATTAATAGGCGCGCAGCGTGCGGAATACCGCCGCGACTTTGCTGGCATCTTTAATGCCTGGCGCAGATTCTACGCCGGAGTTGAAATCGAGGCCGGCACAGCCCAGCTGCGCGGCCTCTACGCAGTTGTCAGCGCTTAGGCCACCGGCCAGCAGCACATTGCTGAGATCCTGGCCTTGCAGCAGTGACCAATCGAAACGCTGGCCGGTGCCGCCCTGGCCATTATCAAACACGTAACGATCGACGTGCGGCCAGTCGCGCGCAGGTAACTGCTCTTTAATGCTCAGCGCTTTCCAGATTTTGGTGTCTGCTGGCAGCGCCTGACGCAATTCTGCGACGAACGCCTGATCTTCATCGCCGTGCAGCTGTACCGCAAAAAGTTTTAAACTTTCCGCTAGCGTGACAATGTCACTTGCTGCATTGTTGCGGAATACGCCAACATACTTCAGCGGGGCAGCCGCCTGCACAATCTGCGCCTGCTCGCGGCTGATTTTACGCGGTGAGCCTTCAGCGAAGATCAAGCCACCGTAAATGGCGCCGGCTTCCTGCGCTGCGCGTGCATCTTCGGCGCGGGTCAGGCCGCAGACTTTATTATCACCGAGCAATACGCGTCGCACGCCAGCAGTGAGATCGGCTTCTTCCATCAGCGCGGAGCCAATCAGGAAGCCGTTAGCGAAGTGGCTCAGCTCACGTACCTGCGCATAATTGTGAATGCCAGATTCGCTGATGACGGTGACGCCATGTCCGAGGCGCGGCGCTAACTGACGCGTGCGATTCAGGTCGATGGACAGGTCGCGCAGGTCGCGGTTATTAATGCCGACGACTTTGGCTTCCAGCGCAATCGCGCGTTCCATCTCTTCTTCATTACTGACTTCGGTCAGCACGCCCATTTTCAGGCTGTGCGCCACGGCGGCGAGCTGACGATATTGCTCATCATCGAGCACCGACAACATCAGCAAAATGGCGTCGGCCTGATAATGACGTGCCAGATAGATTTGATACGGATCGATGATGAAGTCTTTGCACAACACCGGTTGCGTGATGGCGGCGCTAACAATCGGCAGGAACGCAAAATCGCCCTGGAAGTATTTTTCATCGGTTAACACCGACACCGCAGAAGCGTAATGACGATATACGCCAGCGATGGTGGCGGGATCGAAATCCTCGCGAATCAGCCCTTTGGAGGGCGATGCTTTTTTGCATTCCAGGATGAATACGGTGCGTGAGCCACGCAGTGCATCGTAAAAATGACGTTCCGCAGGCTGCAAATCGTTCTGGAAGGTGGCCAGCGGCTGCTGTGCTTTGCGCGCTTCAACCCAGACGGCTTTATCTTGTACGATTTTCTCTAAAACAGTGCCCTTAATACTCATCTCATCCTCTCGCTGCCAGAGCGACAACGCGCTTGTAGGCCTGTCCGCTGCGAATGGCAGCGATGGCGCGCTGTGCGTTGTCGCGCAAATCTTCATTTCCGAACACTTTCAGTAACATTGCGACGTTCACCGCCACCGCCTGCTCATGGGCGGGCTGGCCTTTACCCTGGAGTAAACGGGTCAGAATGTCACGGTTTTCTTCCGGCGTGCCGCCTGCCAACGCGTCTTTATCATGGAAGCCAAAACCGAAGTCTTCTGGCGTCAGCTGATAGCCAGTGATTTCGCCATCACGCAGCTCGGCGACCTGCGTTGGGCTGTGCAGCGCCACTTCATCCATGCCGCCGCCGTGAACCACAGCCGCACGTTGATAGCCGAGCACTTTTAGCGTTTGGGCGATTGGCAGTACCAGCTCCGGGCTATACACGCCAATCACCGCTAGCGGTGGACGCGCAGGGTTAATCAGCGGACCCAACACGTTAAAGATGGTACGGGTTTTCAACTGCTGACGTACCGGCATCGCGTGACGAAAACCGCTGTGATACTGCGGAGCAAACAGGAAGCAGACGTTGAGATCGTCCAGCGCCTCACGTGCTTGTTCCGCAGGCATATCCAGATTGATGCCAAATGCCGCCAGCAGATCGGAAGAACCCGATTTGCTGGAGACGCTGCGATTACCGTGCTTTGCCACTTTCAGGCCGCAGGTTGCCGCAACAAAGGCGCTGGCGGTCGAGATATTGATGCTGTTGCTGCCGTCACCGCCGGTACCGACGATATCGGCAAAGGTGTAATCCGGGCGCGGGAACGGTTTTGCATCGGCCAGCAGCGCGGAAGCGGCACCAGCGATCTCTTCCGGACGCTCGCCACGGACTTTCATGGCAATCAGCGCGGCGGCTAACTGCGTCGGCTCCAGCTGACCGGTAATAATAGCGCTAAATAGCTGGTGGCTCTCGCCCTGGCTCAGCGTCTCAGACTGATAAAGTTTTTCCAGAATAGTTTGCATCATAATCTCCCTATTACTTCGCCAGCGCCCAGGCTAACGTCTGTTCTAATAAGCGCGCGCCTTGAGTGGTGAGAATGGATTCGGGGTGGAACTGGAAGCCACAGACGCGGTCGGCATCGTGGCGCACGGCCATCACCATGCCGTTGTAGCTGGCGTTAACGGTCAATTCGGCTGGCGTATTGCTACCGACCAGCGAGTGATAGCGCGCCACCGGCAGCGGATTGCTCAGGCCAGCGAACATGCCTTCGCCATCGTGGGTAATAGAAGAGGCTTTGCCATGCAGGATCTCGCCGGCCTGGCCGACATGGCCGCCGTAAGCTTCAACAATCGCCTGATGACCGAGACAGATGCCGATAATCGGCAGACGACCGCGCAGCGCTTGCAGCAAATCTGGCATGCATCCGGCATCTTTCGGCGCGCCCGGACCCGGCGACAGCATCAGAATCGGGTTTTCCATCTGTTGCAGGCGTTCAATCAGCACCTCAGCGGGCACGTTGTTGCGGTAAATCACCACGTTATGGCCAAAGGTACGCAGCTGATCAACGAGGTTGTAAGTAAAGGAGTCGATGTTATCGAGCAGCAGGATATCGGCCATCAGAAAATCTCCTTGCAGTGATGGGCTGTTGCGATTGCACGCAATACCGCGCGCGCTTTATTGCGGCTCTCGTCCGCTTCTGCCTGAGGCTGGGAATCCAGCACCACGCCGGCACCGGCTTGCACGGTGGCTACGCCGTCTTCAACCCACGCGGAACGGATAACGATGCAGGTATCAAGATCGCCGTTAGCGGTGAAATAGCCGACTGCGCCGCCGTAGCTGCCGCGACGTGTGCCTTCTTTCCCGGCAATCAGTTGCATCGCACGCACTTTCGGTGCGCCGCTCAGCGTGCCCATGTTCATGCAGGCGCGGTAGGCGTGCAGCACGTCGAGATCTGCGCGCAACGTGCCGACCACGCGTGACACCAGATGCATCACAAACGAGTAGCGGTCAACTTTAGTCAGGTCTGCCACGTAACGGCTGCCCGGCACACAGATACGCGCCAAATCGTTACGTGCTAAATCCACCAGCATCAGGTGCTCAGCCATCTCTTTATGGTCGGTGCGCATTTCCAGTTCGATGCGGCTGTCGAGATCGCGATCCAGCGAGCCATCGGCATGGCGGCCGCGTGGACGCGTACCGGCAATCGGGTAGATCTCAATCTGACGCGACGTCGCGTCATATTTCAGTGAGCTTTCTGGCGAGGCACCAAACAGCGCGAAATCCTGATCCTGCATAAAGAACATGTAAGGACTTGGATTGCTGTTTTTCAACGTGTCGTAAGCGGCCAGTGGAGAAGGGCACGGCAGCGAGAAGCGACGTGAAGGGACAACCTGGAAGATTTCGCCAATGCGAATCGCTTCCTGCATCTCACGCACCACGTTGCAGTACTCTTCATCGCTCTGACTGGTGCTCAGCGTCATGTGCTCGACGCGCTGGACCGGCAATGCGGGCGCTGCTTGCGTCATCTGGCCGCGCAGTTGTTCGATGCGGCCTTGCAGACGCTGGAACTCGCTGGTCGATGGGCTGAATAAGCTGGCCTGCAGGCGAGCAGTGCGCTGCTGGTGGTCGATCACCAGTAAGGTTTCGGCCAGATAGAAGCAGTAATCCGGGCAACGCTGTTCGTTGCGCAGTTGCGGCAGATCTTCGAAACCGGCCACTAAGTCATAAGCGAACAAGCCGCCAAGTAGCATCGCTTCACGCTCCTCTTCCGGGCTGTTCACCAGCTGCGGGATCAGGCGCAGCGCATCAAATACGGAAAGGGCCTTCAGGCGGGAATCTTCGTCCTGCATGCCTTGCGGCTGGGTGAAATGCAGCTCGCGGCCATCAGGGCGCACCTCGATACGCACCTCAGAGGGCAGCGCCTCGTCCAGCAGCGGCAAGATGGCGCGACCATTTTCCGACAGCGCTTTGATGGTGACGATGTTGCCCAGCGCACTGACGCGCAGCGCGCTATCGACGATTAACAGGCTTTTCAGGTTTTGTTTGCTGTCGATATCTGCGGATTCAAGCAGCAGAGTTGCTGGACGTGCGCCGCATAACTGATGAAACACTGCGGCCGGATCTTCGCGGTAGGGCGCGGTACCGGTTATCAACTTCAATGTAGGTTTCGCAATAGCCATAATGGATTCTCTGAATTTCGCTCAAAAAAAAGCCCGCTCGGCGGCGGGCTTAGGTATCAATCTGCACTGCGGTTACGCAAATTGTGCACGACGACGTCGCCCGATAAAGGGATCTTCGCGCCACCAACCATTTAGATGCGTACCAAAAATAGTCATGATTAAATACCCGTTACGTGTGAACTTGTGTACTAGTTAACTGGTTCGGGCGAAAAATGTCAATACTCTTTTTCAGCCAGGGGCAAAATCGTTATCATGCCTGCCGGTTTATGCAGTTGCTGGAGTTATTTTGTCGGACATCGCTCGTTTTCCCCTTTACGATTTACACAGCCATACGCTGGCTTCTGACGGCTTATTGACGCCGACCGCGCTGGTGCAGCGCGCGGTTGAGATGAAAGTCGGTGTGCTGGCGATTACCGATCACGACACGGTGGCGGGCGTGGCAGAAGCGCAGGCGGCAGTGATGCAACAGGATCTACCGATCCGCGTGCTAGCCGGTTTAGAAGCATCAACCTTATGGGAAAATCACGAAATCCACATTGTGGGGCTGAATGTCGATTGCCAGCATCCCGCGCTGACTGAATTCCTTGCGCAGCAGTATCAGACACGCCTTGATCGTGCGCAGCAGATTGCTGAACGCCTCGAGCGCGCTCGCATTCCTGATGCGCTAGCCGGTGCGCAGCGACTGGCGCAGGGCGGCTTGATCACGCGTGGCCACTTTGCGCGTTATCTGGTGGAGATTGGCAAAGCCGACAATATGGCGCAGGTATTCAAGAATTATCTGGCGCGCGGGAAAACCGGCTACGTGCCGCCGCAATGGTGTACAATTAAACAAGCCATTGATGCTATTCATCATTCTGGCGGCTATGCCGTTTTGGCGCATCCCGGTCGTTATGGTTTGTCGGCTAAATGGTTAAAGCGGCTGATTGCGCATTTTGCCGACGTGGGTGGCGATGCCATGGAGGTCGCGCAGTGCCAGCAAGCGCCCAACGAGCGCACGCAGCTGGCAACCTATGCGCGTGACCATCAGTTAGCCGGGTCGCAGGGATCAGATTTCCACCAACCTTGTCCGTGGATAGAACTGGGACGCAAGTTATGGCTACCGGGCGGCGTGGAGCCGGTTTGGGAACGCTTCCCCGCATTGGCGCCCAGCATTGCTGTTACAGACAGGTGATATGAGGTTTTTATGAGTCAATATTTTCACATTCATCCCGACAATCCGCAGCCGCGCCTGGTAAATCAGGCCGTTGATTATCTCAATAAAGGCAGCGTGATTGTTTATCCAACCGATTCCGGCTATGCGCTGGGGTGTCGTCTGGAAGAGAAAAATGCCATGGAACGCATTTGTCGCATTCGCCAGTTGGATGGCAATCACAACTTTACGCTGATGTGCCGCGATCTTTCGGAGCTGTCGACGTACGCGCAGGTGGATAACTCCGCGTTTCGCCTCCTGAAAAACAACACGCCGGGCAACTACACCTTCATTTTGAAGGCGACGAAAGAAGTGCCGCGTCGTCTGATGAATGACAAACGTAAAACCATCGGGCTACGCGTGCCGTCCAACCCGGTGGCGCTGGCGCTATTGGAGCGCCTCAACGAGCCGATGATGTCGACTTCGCTGATGCTGCCCGGCAATGATTTCACCGAGTCCGATCCGGAAGAGATTCAGTACAGCATTGGCAAGCTGGTGGATCTGATCATCGATGGCGGCACGCTGGGACAGCAGCCGACCACGGTGATCGATCTCACCAGCGATGCGCCGGTGGTGGTGCGCGAAGGTGTCGGTGACACGCGCCCGTTCCAGTAATCATGCATGGTCAGGCGTGGCTTCCTGCGTCTGACCAATATTGGATTCCAGCCAGGTTTTGAAATCCCCGTACGGAATATATAGCGAGACATCTTTTAAGATGACTTTCTTGCTGCGAACGTTAGATATTTCATGGCTGTAACCGACAATCACCCCGCCAATAGTTTGGTCCGCATTATATACCGCGCCACCCGACATCCCTTGCACCACGCCAGCATTTGATGCCATCGCCATACAGGGCTTTTTATTCCATTTATTGGTAATGGCGGTACGCGCTAAATTAACGCCGCTCGATTCCACCGGCATAGCGGAAATAAAGCTGTAACCGTACATTTTAATCGGTTCGCCAATAGCACCGTTGCGGAATTTCGCCAGCGTTTCTGGACTGTTTTTATGATAAATAATCGCGACGTCGCAATAAGGATGATAGGCCTTGACACGCTGCACGGCCGTTTTTGCCACGTGCGCCGCCGTCAGGCTGTATTCTGGCGTCAAAGGAATGGTTGTACCGAGAATGCCCAAACCCAGCACGGTCGGGATGCCTGTCACGCTCATATCAACGTGTTGCATCGCAGTACGACTGTACTCAGTGTGGCCCACGGAACAACCGCTCAGTGCCAGCGCAGCGAGCGCAGGCCAAAGCAGAGAGGTTTTCATGGCTGTGATCTTCTTTAAAGCATGTCCGTAAAATCCCTGGTGAAGACTTTCGACATGCAAATTAAATTCATTCCGTAAATGAATAAACGCGTCTAATCCCGCGCGCGCCGGTTTGTAATATCAGTGAAATTACACTGTGGTTCGTTAATGATTTGTAAGTTGAACGAATATAAATAGTAAATGAAAGCTATGTTATTATGACGACGCACTGGATTTCAGGCTTAAATTTTACACAGTTTTTTCTGCAGAACAATTCATCAAATTTAATATTAATCAAATAATACAAAAATACAGACTTAATCCAACCTGTAGTGCCAATAAACTATCAGTTTGCATTTATTACTGTAATGGACCTTATTTAATGCTATTAAATAGTTTTTTATGCTGTTTTATTGTTTTTACTTAGATTTAAAGTTTGTGATTATCCTTAAGCGTGGCGAGCAATAGCGGTTAAGCAGTCTTTCAAAGCGCTAATGTATCAGTTGTCTTAAGTTGATAACAGGCTCAGGCGGGAAAGGTTAGGGACAAGTAATAATAATTCAGTCACTTGGCGTGGATGCTGCGGATGCAAATAAGATCGATCTATCAGCCAGCTGAATGTTTATCGTCATGGTCTTAATGGCCATGTTTTTACCAGACCCTCTGTTATCGGCAGCAAAGGAAAAGGTGTTAACGAAACTTGCGTTAGTGTAAAATCGCGGGCCGTCTGAGATTGCAGCAGCGATGCAGAGCGGTAACAGATTCTGATATGGGAATTGGTAATCCCTGTATCGCACCTCTTCTTACCACGACGCCTGGGAAGGCGACAACGAGGCTCCATGAGCGAAAAATTACAGAAAGTATTAGCGCGCGCCGGTCACGGTTCGCGTCGCGAAATCGAAACCATGATTTCAGCCGGACGCGTCAGCGTTGACGGCAAACTGGCGACGCTTGGCGATCGCATCGAAAGTGATAAATCCCTGAAAATTCGTATCGATGGCCATCTGGTTTCCATCGCTGAGTCGGCGACCGAAGTGTGTCGCGTATTGGCGTACTACAAACCAGAAGGTGAACTCTGCACGCGTAACGATCCGGAAGGGCGTCCAACCGTATTTGATCGTCTGCCGCGTCTGCGTGGTTCACGCTGGATTGCCGTCGGTCGTCTGGATGTGAATACCTGCGGTTTGATGCTGTTCACCACCGATGGTGAACTGGCTAACCGTTTGATGCACCCAAGCCGTGAAGTGGAGCGTGAATATGCGGTTCGCGTGTTTGGCGAAGTGGATGACGATAAAATCCGTCAGCTGAGCAAAGGCGTGCAGCTGGAAGATGGCCCGGCATCGTTCAAAACCATTAAGTTTGCCGGCGGCGAAGGCATTAACCAATGGTACAACGTGACGCTGACCGAAGGTCGTAACCGCGAAGTGCGCCGTCTGTGGGAAGCGGTTGGCGTGCAGGTTAGCCGACTGATGCGTGTGCGTTACGGTGATATCCAGTTGCCAAAAGGCTTGCCACGCGGCGGCTGGATCGAGATGGAATTACCGGCAGTCAACTATCTGCGTACGTTAGTCAGTATGCCGGAAGAGACGGTAACGAAAGTGGCCGTTGAAAAGGATCGTCGTCGCACCAAAGCTAACCAAATTCGTCGTGCGGTAAAACGTCACGGTGTGGTGAGCAACAATCCGCGTCGGAATAACACCAAACGCGGTTCCTGATCCTAAGCCTGACGCCGCGCTCTGCGGCGTCAGCGTGTTACCAATCTATTCCGTGCTGTGCCTGAATTCCCGCATCAAACGCATGTTTCACCGGACGCATTTCCGTTACGGTATCAGCCAAATCCAGCAACGTGCGATGACAGCCTCGACCGGTAATGATTACGCTTTGCTGAGCAGGGCGCTGTTGCAGCACATCGACCAGCTCCGCTAAATCCAGATAATCCATGCTCACCATGTACGTGATTTCATCCAGGATCACCAGATCGACGCGGCTATCGGCCAACATACGACGCGCCTGCTGCCACACCAACTGACAGGCGGCAGTGTCGGTCTCGCGGTTCTGCGTATCCCAGGTAAAACCGGTGGACATCACCTGAAATTCGACGCCGTGCTGTTCCAGCAAGTTACGTTCACCGTTGGGCCATTCGCCTTTAATGAACTGTACCGCCGCCACTTTTTTACCGTGTCCGCAGGCGCGCAACGCGGTGCCAAAAGCCGCGGTGGTTTTCCCTTTGCCGTTACCGGTGAACACCATCAAAATGCCGCGCGTCTCGGTGGCGGCGGCGATTCGGGCATCAACCTGCTCTTTTAGTCGCTGCTGGCGTTGCTGATGGCGATCATTCATGCGGTTGCCGGCCCCGCTTTGCGTCCCGGCTGCGCATCAAAGCTGGTGCCGGTTTTACGTCGGCTGTCATCACCCATCAAATAGAGGTAGAGCGGCATCAAATCCGCGGGGGTTTTGAGTAAATTGGCATCCTCATCCGGGAAAGCGCTGGCGCGCATTTTGGTGCGCGTACCGCCAGGATTGATGCAGTTCACCCGCAAGTGACGGTTTTTATACTCGTCGGCCAGCACCTGCATCATACCTTCGGTGGCAAACTTCGAAACCGCATACGCGCCCCAGCCTGCACGGCCGGTGCGGCCCACGCTGGACGTGGTAAACACCAGCGATCCGGCATCTGATTTCAGCAGCAGCGGCAGTAATGCTTGAGTTAAATAGAAGGTGGCATCAAGGTTAATCTGCATCACGTCACGCCAGATCTGCGGATCGAGCTCCTCCAACGGTACGATTTCGCCCAGAATGCCAGCGTTGTGCAGCACGCCATCCAGACGCGGCACCAGCGCAGTAACCTGGTCGGCTAACTGCTGGCAGCTTTCTGGCGTAGCTTTGGCCAGATCCAGTAATAAAGAAGCGGCTGGCTGCTTATTTAACTGGTTAATGGCCTGCTCCGTTTTCTGCAGGGTGTCGGCGTTGCGGCCCAACAGGATGACGCGCGCGCCGTAGCGCGCATAGGTCAGCGCCGCTTCACGGCCGATGCCATCGGAAGCGCCGGTGACGAGGATGATGCGATTTTCCAGCAGATCGCTTTTCGGTTGATAATGCACAGCGATGTCCTTTGCTCGGGTCAGAAGGTTTTTGGCTTTATGCCTGAATTTGCCGCGCGGTGCAACGCTTGAGCCTCGCATTCTGTGCCGCCTGCGGGCATTTCAGGCGACGACAGCGCGTAAAGCGGGTAAACTTACAGCTGTTGTAATTTACTGTTTAATAAGGCGGCAGAATGGATTTTTTCTCCAGTTATGGATTATTTCTGGCTAAGGCCGTTACCGTGGTGGTGGCGATCGCAGCTATTGTTCTGATTGTGCTAAATGCCGCGCTGCGTAAACGTCACAGCAGCGGTCAGCTGCGTTTGACGCATCTCGATGATGATTATCGTGAGATGAAGGAAGATCTGCAGCTCGCCAAAATGAAGCCACAGGCGCAAAAAGTGTGGCTCAAGCAGCATAAGAAAGAAGAGAAGCAAAAGGCGAAAGCCGATAAACGCAATGCTAAAGCGGGCGTGAGCGAGACGCTGAAGCCCACGCTGTATGTGCTGGAGTTCAAAGGCAGCATGGACGCGAGTGAAGTCACCTCATTGCGTGAAGAGATCTCCGCGGTGCTGGCAGTTGCGGTGCCGGGCGATGAAGTGCTACTTCGCCTGGAAAGCCCCGGCGGCGTAGTACACGGCTACGGTTTGGCGGCTTCGCAGCTGCAACGCCTGCGCGATGCCGGTCTGCAATTGACGGCGGTGGTGGATAAAGTCGCTGCCAGCGGTGGTTACATGATGGCATGCGTGGCGGATCGCATTGTGGCCGCACCGTTTTCTATTATTGGTTCAATTGGCGTGGTCGCGCAGATTCCCAACTTCAACCGCCTGTTAAAGCGTAACGATATTGACGTCGAGCTGCATACCGCCGGTCAGTACAAACGGACTTTGACGCTGTTTGGTGAAAACACCGAAGAAGGGCGCGAGAAATTCCAGGAAGATCTTAATGAAACGCATCAGCTGTTTAAAGATTTCGTGCAGCAGATGCGTCCGTCGCTAGATCTGAACAAAGTGGCGACCGGCGAGCATTGGTATGGCCGTCAGGCGCTGGATTTGGGTTTAATTGATGAAATCGGCACCAGCGATGCGTTGATTATCAAGCATATGGATCGCTTCACCGTGCTGGGCGTCCATTACGCACGTAAGCGTAAAATGATGGATCGCTTTACCAACAGCGCCAGTCTGGCGGCAGAACGGTTGATTCTGAAAATATGGCAGCGCGGCGAGAAGCCGCTGTTGTAACCGGGCCCGGCAATTGCCGGGCTTTTTTATGCCAGATGATATTGAGAGGAGAGTTCAACCGCGAGGTGCTTAAACACGTTAAATACCGTGGTGGTTTTGGCGGTGGGTAAGCCTTCATCATCGAGAAAATAGGGACCGCGAAACACCAAAACATCACCTTGCTGAATCACATCATTGGCTTCTAATCCGACAAAATAATTTTCGTGCTGCGTGATTATCTGATTGGCTATTTCCAGTAACGCCTGGCGTGAAATAGATTCCGTTGGCACTGACATTTTTCACCTCTTTTTTGACAGCCATTTTTCTCCTTCTATATTACTTGCGAGCTATCGCGTTCAGCAAATCAGCATGGCGTCACAAAACTGGCGCAAAATTAGGCAGAATGCTAATTAAGTTGCGTAACGGATTTTATCAGGTAGAGTGTGGGCGATTCAGCTTTCAGGGAGATCACACCCGGATGTGTGGTTCTGTCAGATGGAAAACTCGCTCCTAATCATAAAGTTGCAGAAGTCGACGCAATCTGACCTGAGATTATCCCTGCTGCCTTGAAATGCGAAATGCCGGCAGCAATATTGAACCCATTGGGTTTTGGGACCTCCAATTCTCTCCCGTTTATCAGGACGTTTCATTTAGGTAAAGGTACATATGGGTAAATCACTCGTAATCGTTGAGTCCCCGGCAAAGGCCAAAACAATCAATAAATACCTCGGTAATGACTACGTGGTGAAATCCAGTGTCGGTCATATCCGTGATTTGCCGACCAGCGGTTCAACTGCCCGTAAAAGTGCCGACGGGGAAAAAGCGAAATCTGGAAAAAAGGTTAAAAAGGATGAGAAAGCCGCACTCGTAAACCGCATGGGTGTAGATCCCTGGCATGGTTGGGAAGCGGATTATCAAATTCTGCCGGGCAAAGAAAAAGTTGTCGCTGAGCTGAAAAACCTGGCTGCCGATGCAGACCACATCTATCTCGCAACCGACCTTGACCGCGAAGGGGAAGCCATTGCCTGGCACCTGCGGGAAGTGATCGGTGGGGACGATAAGCGCTTTAGCCGCGTAGTATTTAACGAAATTACCAAGAATGCGATTCGTCAGGCGTTTGACAAGCCTGGCGAGCTTAATATTGAACGTGTCAACGCACAGCAAGCGCGCCGCTTTATGGATCGCGTGGTGGGTTACATGGTGTCGCCACTGCTGTGGAAGAAAATTGCCCGCGGCCTGTCAGCCGGTCGCGTTCAGTCGGTTGCGGTGCGTCTGGTTGTTGAGCGCGAGCACGAAATCAAAGCTTTTGTGCCAGAAGAGTATTGGGAAATCGATGCTGATTTCGCCACGCCGAAAGGCGCCGATCTGGCCATGCAGGTGACGCATCAGAATGACAAAGCGTTCCGTCCGGTTAATCGTGAGCAAACTCACGCGGCGGTAGCGATTTTGCAGAAAGCGCGTTACGAAGTGCTGGATCGTGAAGACAAGCCGACCAGCAGCAAGCCTTCTGCACCTTTTATTACCTCAACGCTGCAACAGGCGGCGAGTACGCGTTTGGGCTTCGGCGTGAAGAAGACCATGATGATGGCGCAGCGTTTGTATGAAGCGGGCCACATCACTTATATGCGTACCGACTCCACCAACCTGAGCCAGGATGCCGTGGCGATGGCGCGCGGTTATGTTGAGAGCAGCTTCGGTAAAAAGTATCTGCCAGAAGCGCCGAATACCTATGCCAGCAAAGATAATTCACAGGAAGCGCACGAAGCGATTCGTCCTTCTGATGTGAATATCGTGGCTGAGCAGCTGAAAGATATGGAAGCTGATGCGCAGAAACTCTATCAGCTGATTTGGCGCCAGTTTGTTGCCTGCCAGATGGTTCCGGCTCAGTATGACTCCACCACGCTGACCGTGGGCGCGGCTGAATTCAAATTGAAAGCCAAAGGCCGCACGCTGCGTTTCGATGGCTGGACGCGCGTGATGCCTGCGCTGCGTAAAAATGATGAAGATCTGACGCTGCCGCCGGTAGATGTTGGCGACATGCTGGATCTTAAAGAGCTGATGCCAAGCCAGCACTTCACCAAACCGCCGGCGCGCTTCAGTGAAGCATCACTGGTGCGTGAGCTGGAAAAACGTGGCATTGGTCGTCCATCGACGTATGCCTCGATTATCTCCACCATTCAGGATCGTGGTTACGTGCGTGTTGAGAACCGCCGTTTCTACGCTGAAAAAATGGGTGAAATTGTTACCGACCGTCTGGAGTCTAATTTCCGCGAGCTGATGAACTATGACTTCACCGCGCGCATGGAAAATAGCCTCGATCAGGTGGCGAATAATGAAGCCGAATGGAAAGCGGTACTCGACTCATTCTTCAGTGATTTCAGTCAGCAGCTAGATGATGCTGAGAAAGATCCGGAAGAGGGCGGCATGCAGCCGAACCAGATGGTGTTGACGTCAATTGATTGTCCAACCTGTAGCCGCCCGATGGGGATTCGCACCGCCAGTACCGGCGTGTTCCTGGGTTGCTCGGGTTATGCTTTGCCGCCGAAAGAGCGCTGCAAGCAGACCATCAACTTGATCCCGGAAAATGAAGTGCTCAACGTGCTGGAAGGCGATGATGCTGAAACCAATGCGCTGCGCGCTCGTCGTCGTTGCCAGAAGTGTGGCACCGCGATGGACAGCTATCTGATCGATAACCAGCGCAAGTTACACGTCTGCGGTAATAACCCAGAGTGCGACGGCTACGAGATTGAGCAGGGCGAATTCCGCATCAAGGGCTACGACGGTCCGATTGTTGAGTGCGAGAAGTGTGGTTCTGAAATGCATCTGAAAATGGGTCGTTTCGGTAAGTACATGGCGTGTACCAACGACGAGTGCAAAAACACCCGTAAGATTTTGCGTAACGGTGATGTCGCGCCGCCAAAAGAAGATCCGGTGCCGCTGCCAGAATTGCAGTGTGAAAAGTCGGATGCTTACTTTGTGTTGCGTGATGGTGCAGCGGGCGTGTTCCTTGCCGCTAATACCTTCCCGAAATCACGTGAAACGCGCGCGCCGCTGGTGGAAGAGCTGCAACGCTTTGCCGACCGCCTGCCAGAAAAGCTGAAATATCTGTCAGAAGCGCCAGCCGCCGATCCGGAAGGGAATAAGACGATGGTACGTTTCAGTCGCAAGACCAAACAGCAATACGTCTCTTCCGAAAAGGATGGCAAAGCCACTGGCTGGTCAATGTTCTATGTTGATGGCAAATGGCAGGAAGCGAAAAAGTAATTCCCCGCAAGGCCAGCATTCGCTGGCCTTTCTCTTATCCTTATAGCTAATCGTTCTACATTCTTCCTTTAACTGATATAGTAGTTATAGAACTCTTTTCGTTTCGCTGACTCGCTTTCCCTCCCTCACCGCAATTAAAGCGGAAACACGCCTGCCGGGAATGCACCTCTGTCGCTACCAGGAAGATATAACTATGAAATTGCAGCAGTTGCGTTACATCGTCGAAGTGGTTAATCACAATCTTAATGTCTCATCGACCGCCGAAGGCTTATATACCTCGCAGCCAGGCATCAGTAAGCAAGTCCGTATGTTAGAAGATGAGCTGGGCGTGCAGATATTTGCACGCAGTGGTAAGCATCTGACGCAAGTAACGCCTGCAGGTGAAGAGATTATCCGGATTGCGCGCGAAGTGCTGTCCAAAGTTGACGCAATTAAATCTGTTGCTGGTGAACACACCTGGCCAGATAAAGGCTCGCTGTATGTAGCAACTACCCATACGCAGGCACGTTATGCGCTGCCAGGCGTGATTAAAGGCTTTATTGAGCGCTATCCTCGCGTCTCTTTGCATATGCATCAGGGATCGCCGACGCAAATAGCTGAGGCGGTTTCAAAGGGCAATGCAGACTTTGCCATTGCCACAGAAGCGCTGCATTTGTATGACGATTTGATTATGCTGCCGTGCTATCACTGGAACCGCGCCATTGTGGTAACGCCAGATCATCCGTTGGCGGGTAAATCAAATGTGACGATTGAAGAGCTGGCGGATTTCCCGTTAGTGACTTACACATTTGGCTTTACAGGCCGTTCAGAGTTGGACACCGCGTTTAATCGCGCCGGATTAACGCCACGCATCGTCTTCACTGCGACGGATGCTGACGTCATTAAGACGTACGTGCGTTTAGGCCTGGGCGTTGGCGTAATTGCCAGTATGGCGGTTGATCCGGTTGCAGACCCCGATTTGGTGCGTATTGAAGCTTCAGAAATCTTTACGAATAGTACGACCAAAATTGGCTTTAGACGTAGCACTTTCCTCCGCAGCTATATGTATGATTTCATTCAACGTTTCGCACCACACCTGACGCGTGATGTGGTGGATGCGGCGGTCGCATTGCGCTCCAATGAAGACATCGAAGCTATGTTCCGCGACATCAAGTTACCCTTCAAGTAAATTCCTAACTCATTCTTTTGCCAAGGTGTCCAGTGGGCACCTTCGGAATCCCTTAGCGCTTAGCGCCACGAGTACTTCAAAAAAAATCATTATTTTTTTGTAAATGAAACATGGGTCACATGTTTTTTCATTGTTATCTATTAAATGCGAATCAGTACACAATTTTTACGATGCTGCTTTGCAGCTCGCCAGGAATATTCCCATACTCTAGTTAAGAGTTGATGAAGAAGGGCTTTTTAACTGGCATGGTAAATTAAACTCAAATTTAGATTGGATCTAATTTGCTGTTAACCCAAATTTACAATGTAACGATTTAATTAATAGTTGTGTTGGTAATTAAATTTATCTCATCAATTTTTGGCGTTTTGATAAATAGCGTTAATCGTTGTGCTCAATAAAAATAACTGGATTTTCGGTCTTAACAAGTTTAGGATTCGTCCTAAATCTTAATCGTCGTCATCAATCGTTTTATTGAGAGTGATTATCAAAAACTATGAATACGAGAATAACTGTACAGCCGGGCTTCCGGACTAAAAGCACCAAAGTTGAGCGTACTGGTAATACCCGTCGCAAAGCTTGGATGACTGTCTTCGCTGCTTCAGCACTGTTCTGGGTAGTGGTGGCGTTAATGATTTGGCGTATGTGGGGTTAAGCCATGTGGGCAAATACACTCAGTCGTAAGCATCCGGTTTCTGCACGTCAGCCGCAAACGCCTGCGTGCAAAGTTAAAGACGTTGTATCCACTGAACCTCAGGTCACCATTCCGACTTCGTGGGAACTCAGCGAGAATCAGCGCAACTTTATTGAATCCTTCATGGATATGAAGTCGAAATAACGCAGCATGCGTTCCGTACTATATTTAGTCGTTTAGTCCCTCTTTTTGCCGGATTATCCGGTGGGCAAGTTAAAAGCCCGTCCTTTAACACTCAGCATTAAAAAAACGGTGTCATCAGTACAACGCTGAAGACGGTGGACTTTTTTTGCCCGGAATCCGGGAGGGAGTGAATTATGAGCATCAATACAACAACATTATCCTGGGTGAGCGTTTATACCTTTTCCCTGGCTTTTTGGGCCGCCGCCTTTTGGGCGATGATTTAAGCCCTAACTCAAATTATACTGAATTTTATAAATGCCCTGACAAACGTCGGGGCATTTTTCATTGTGTTTTAATGTGTCTATTCGTGTTGTTATCAAAACGTTAACGGCAATGTAGTCTATCTTTAAGTTAAACCTTGCAGTCACTGAGGTTTAAAAAAGATTCACTTACATGGAGGCGCTATGTCGTTAACGTTACGCGAGCAGAGTCAGGACACGCTGGATGTTCGGGCAAAAAAATATCATTACTACAGCTTGCCCAAAGCAGCTCAGCAACTGGGCAATATCGATCGCTTGCCCAAGTCGATGAAAGTCCTGCTGGAAAACCTTTTACGGTGGCAGGATGGTGATTCTGTCACGCTTGAAGATATTGAAGCGCTGGTCGCCTGGCAAAAAGATGCTCACGCCGATCGTGAGATTGCCTATCGTCCCGCGCGTGTATTAATGCAAGATTTTACCGGCGTACCGGCGGTGGTAGATTTGGCTGCCATGCGCGAAGCGGTGAAACGCCTTGGCGGCGACGTCGCCAAAGTCAATCCCTTATCCCCGGTAGATTTGGTTATCGACCACTCTGTCACCGTGGACCATTTCGGTGATGACAAAGCCTTTGATGAAAATGTGCACCTCGAAATGGAGCGCAACCATGAGCGCTACGTTTTCCTGCGTTGGGGGCAAAAAGCCTTTAATCGATTCCGCGTAGTACCCCCGGGCACCGGGATTTGTCACCAGGTCAATCTGGAATACCTCGGTAAATCTGTCTGGCATGAGACGCTGAATGGGCAAGAGATCGCCTATCCCGATACGCTGGTGGGCACCGATTCGCATACCACCATGATCAATGCGCTCGGCGTATTGGGTTGGGGCGTTGGCGGGATTGAGGCTGAAGCGGCGATGCTTGGCCAGCCGGTCTCAATGCTGATTCCTGACGTAGTCGGTTTCAAACTCACTGGTAAATTGCGTCCGGGCATCACCGCAACGGATCTGGTGTTAACCGTTACGCAAATGCTGCGCAAACATGGTGTTGTGGGTAAATTCGTAGAATTTTACGGCGACGGCTTAGCCGACCTGCCGCTTGCCGATCGCGCCACCATCGCTAACATGGCGCCTGAGTATGGTGCGACCTGCGGCTTTTTCCCCGTCGATGATGTTACCCTGAGTTATATGACGCTCACCGGCCGCGATGCGGAGCAGGTTGAACTGGTTGAGGCTTATGCTAAGCAACAAGGTATGTGGCGTAACGCGGGTGATGAGCCGGTGTTCACCAGCTCTCTAGCGCTGGATATGGGCGACGTCGAGTCCAGCCTGGCCGGTCCAAAACGTCCGCAGGATCGCGTATCACTCGGTGATGTTCCTACTGCCTTTGATGCCAGCAACGAACTGGAAGTTAATCAGGCGCAAAAACCGCATAAAAACGTGAGCTACCGCGATAGCGAAACCGGAGAAAGCTATCAGCTTGATGACGGTGCGGTCGTGATCTCGGCGATTACCTCTTGTACCAATACCTCTAACCCTAGTGTGCTGATGGCTGCCGGTTTACTGGCGAAGAAAGCCGTTGAACGCGGTCTGATGCGCAAGCCCTGGGTTAAGGCCTCACTGGCACCCGGTTCCAAAGTGGTTTCTGACTACCTTGCTGTGGCCCAGCTTACGCCATATCTGGACGAGTTAGGATTCAATCTGGTCGGTTACGGTTGTACTACTTGCATCGGTAATTCCGGCCCGTTACCGGACGCGATAGAAAGTGCGATTAAAGAGGGTGATCTCACGGTTGCCGCGGTGCTTTCGGGTAACCGTAACTTCGAAGGCCGTATTCATCCGTTAATTAAAACCAACTGGCTGGCTTCGCCGCCGCTGGTGGTTGCTTATGCCTTAGCGGGTAATATGAAGCTCAATCTGCAATCCGATCCGCTCGGCCAGGATCGCCAGGGCAACGATGTTTTCCTCAAGGATATCTGGCCTTCACCGGAAGAGATTGCGGAAGCGGTGCAAAAAGTCACCAGCGATATGTTCCACAAAGAGTATGCCGAGGTGTTTAACGGCACGCCTGAGTGGCAGCAGATCAAAGTCAGCGAAGCGGCAACCTACGATTGGGATGGCGATTCCACCTACATTCGTTTATCGCCATTCTTTGACGACATGGAGAAAACGCCGAAGCCGGTGCAGGATATCAAAGGCGCGCGCATTCTGGCGATGCTGGGTGACTCCGTCACCACCGACCACATTTCTCCAGCGGGGAGCATCAAAGCCGAAAGTCCAGCCGGACGCTATTTGCTGTCGCATGGCGTTGAGCGCACCGATTTCAACTCTTACGGTTCGCGTCGTGGTAACCACGAAGTGATGATGCGCGGCACTTTCGCTAATATCCGTATTCGTAACGAAATGGTGCCGGGTGTAGAGGGCGGTTATACCAAACACTTCCCGACTAACGAGCAGTTGGCGATTTACGATGCGGCGATGAAGTATCAGCAGGAAGGTGTGCCGTTAGCGGTGATTGCTGGTAAAGAGTACGGTTCAGGCTCAAGTCGTGACTGGGCAGCAAAAGGGCCGCGCTTACAGGGCGTGCGCGTGGTTATCTCCGAATCCTTCGAGCGTATTCACCGCTCTAACCTGATCGGTATGGGGATTCTGCCGCTCGAGTTTCCGGCTGGCGTGACGCGTAAAACGCTGCAGCTTACGGGTGAAGAGTTTATAGATGTGGCAAATCTGTCGCAGCTTAAGCCGGGTGGCACGGTAACCGTAATTCTGACGCGTGCGGATGGCAGCCAGGAGACGCTGGAAACGCGCTGCCGTATCGATACGGGTAACGAGCTAACCTATTACCAGAACGACGGCATTTTGCACTATGTGATACGCAATATGCTGAACTAAAAGAAAAAGCCGGGATTTCCCGGCTTTTTTTATCTGCTATAAAGACCGCTTACGACTTTGGCAACAGATGACCCATTTTTTCGGCTTTCGTATCGAGATAGTGCGCGTTTTTCGGGTTACGCCCGACAACCAACGGCACGCGTTCGACGATATTGATACCGGCTTCACTCAGGATCTCAACTTTGCGCGGATTGTTTGTCAGCAAGCGCACTTCATTGACGCCCAACAGTTTGAACATATCTGCACATAGCGTGAAGTCACGCTCATCAGCGGCGAAACCGAGCTGATGGTTGGCTTCGACCGTGTCGTAGCCTTTATCCTGCAATGCATAAGCACGAATTTTATTCAGCAAACCGATGTTACGACCTTCCTGACGGTGATACATCAGAATGCCACGACCTTCTTCCGCAATCGCCGTTAACGCCGCTTCCAACTGGAAACCGCAGTCACAGCGTAAGCTGAACAGGGCATCGCCGGTGAGACATTCGGAATGGACGCGCGCCAGCACCGGATTGTGATCGCTAATATCACCATAAACCAGCGCGACATGGTCGTGGCCGGTTGCCAGTTCTTCAAAACCAACCATCAGGAAATCTCCCCATGGCGTGGGCAGTTTGGCTTCTGCTACCCGTTTAAGCTGCATGTGACTCTCCAGAACCTTCAGAGGATGCGCTATCATCATGATAACGCACGGGCCATGTGGCCCGATGAAACTTACGCTATTGTGCCACAACCCGAACGGCTGCCGTTAATCGGTCAGAGTGATTGTAGTGATAAAGCACAATTATCCAAGCCGCAACAGGTATGTTATTCTTTTTTCAGCTAAAGTTATGCTTAACGCACCTGTTAATCCGGATCTAAAAGGAAGCGAATGTTAAAGATCATTCAGCGCACCACCTTAGGGGCGTTTTTATTGTTGTTGATGCCGTTGGGCGTGTGGATATCAAACTGGCAATGGCAACCCGGGGAAAGCGGCAATCTACTTCGCGTGCTGTTTTGGATGACGGAAACCGTTACCAGTCCGTGGGGTATCCTCACCAGTATCATCCTCAGCGCCTGGGTGTTGTGGTGTTTACGCTTTCGGCTCAAACCCGCGATTCTGCTCATTCTTATCATGAATGGTGCGATTCTTGCTGGTCAGTACACCAAATCCTCAATCAAAGAGCATGTGCAGGAACCGCGCCCCTACGTCATCTGGCTGGAAAAAAGTCATGGCATTAACGGTGATGAGTTTTATCAGCTTCATCGCCAGCAGCGCGGCGAAATGGTCTCAACTTTGCTGGCCAATGACACTCAGCTGCCGCAATGGCTGAAGAATCATTGGGCATTTGAAACCGGTTATGCGTTTCCTTCCGGGCATACCATGTTTGCCGCCAGCTGGGCGCTTTTAGCCATCGGCCTGTTATGGCCGCGCCGTCATTTTGCCACCGTTGCCGTATTATTCGTTTGGGCGACCGCGGTGATGGGCAGCCGTTTAGTGCTGGGTATGCACTGGCCGCGTGATTTAGTGATGGCAACGCTGATATCCTGGTTATTGGTGACCGTAGCTACGCTGCTGGCCCAGCGTTTCTGCGGCCCGCTCACCATTCCACCAGAGGAACATCGTGAGATCGCGCAACGTGATGATGGATTGTAATCAGCCTATTCATCCCCATATGATTGATTGTGCTTGTAGAAAAAAGCGCTAACTGATGTGGGGATAAGCAGCATCGACGGCGGTTTTTTGGCATACTTCTATTGGATAACCTCTCGACAGGACGCATTGTGAAATATTTGCTTATTTTTCTCGTGGTATTGGTCATTTTCATCATCTCCGTCACGCTCGGAGCGCATAACGACCAAATCATCACCTTTAACTATCTGCTAGCGCAGGGCGAATTCCGCATTTCAACACTGCTCGCCAGCTTGTTTGGCGCTGGATTCCTGCTGGGATGGGCGATTTGCGGTCTGTTCTGGTTACGCTTACGTGTTTCTCTGGCAAATGCACAGCGTAAGCTTAAACGTATGCAGGCACAGAATGAACAATCTACTGCAGTGACCCCATCACCAACTGCCAGTCGTCGGGATTAATTTTCGATGCTTGAATTGCTGTTTCTGCTTCTTCCTGTTGCTGCGGCGTATGGCTGGTATATGGGCCGCCGCAGTGCACATCAGGATAAGCAACAGGAAGCGAACCGCCTGTCGCGCGATTATGTGACCGGCGTAAACTTCCTGCTCTCCAATCAACAGGACAAAGCGGTTGATCTCTTTCTCGACATGTTGAAAGAGGACAGCGGCACGGTTGAGGCGCATCTGACGCTTGGCAATCTGTTCCGTTCGCGTGGTGAAGTTGATCGCGCCATTCGCATTCACCAATCCCTAATGGAAAGTGCGTCGCTCAGCTACGAGCAGCGCTTGCTGGCGATCCAGCAACTCGGCCGCGATTACATGGCAGCCGGATTGTACGATCGTGCCGAAGATATGTTTGGGCAACTGGTTGAAGAGACCGATTTCCGTATTGGCGCGTTGCAGCAGTTATTGTTGATTCATCAGGCAACCAGCGACTGGCAAAAAGCCATCGACGTGGCGGAAAAGCTGGTTAAGCTCGGCAAAGACAAGCAGAAAGGGGAAATTGCCCATTTTTACTGTGAGCTGGCGTTGCAGGCATTAAGCAGTGATGACCTTGATCGGGCGATGAGCTTGCTGAAGAAGGGCGAGTCAGCCGATCATCAAAGTGCGCGCGTCTCAATCATGATGGGCCGCATTTTGATGGAGCAGGGCGAGTACGCCAAAGCCGCCAGCCGACTGCAGCGCGTGCTGGAGCAGGACAAAGAGCTGGTGAGTGAAACGTTACCCATGCTGGAAACCTGCTACCAGCGCCTGAACCAACCCGAAAACTGGGCGCAATTTTTACAGCGTTGTGTCGACGAGAATACTGGCGCCGCAGCAGAGCTTTATCTCTCTGATATTCTTGAGCAACAGCAGGGACCGGAAGCGGCACAGCTGTATATCAATCGTCAGCTTCAGCGTCATCCGACGATGCGTGTGTTTCATCGTTTGATGGATTTCCACTTACACGAAGCGGAAGACGGACGTGCGAAAGAGAGCTTGATGGTGCTGCGCGATATGGTCGGCGAGCAGATCCGCACTAAGCCGCGATATCGCTGCCAGAAATGTGGCTTCACTGCCCATGCTCTGTACTGGCATTGCCCATCTTGTCGCGCCTGGTCTTCAGTTAAACCCATCCGTGGACTCGACGGCCAATAAATGGCCGCATCACGCGTCTGGTTACATCTATTTAGTTACAACATACTTGTGAGTTTGATTAAGAAACTGCCCTGGCATCGTGCAGCCAGCAGTCAAACAGGCAAGTTCTGGCGGTAGCGTGATTGTCGGCACCGGCCTGCGCAGGTAGAATGCTTGCCGTTTGTCCATCGCGCCTGCGGGTGCCAGTTACTGAGGAAACGTTATGCCTGTAACCACTTCACCTATTCTGGTGGCACTCGACTATCATGATCTCAACAGCGCGCTGCAGTTTGTAGACCGCATCGATCCAAGCCAGTGTCGCCTGAAAGTGGGCAAAGAGATGTTCACACTGTTTGGTCCATCGCTGGTGAAAACGCTGCAGGAACGGGGTTTTGAAGTGTTCCTCGATCTCAAGTTTCATGACATCCCAAACACCACCGCACATGCAGTCGCGGCAGCGGCGGATCTTGGCGTGTGGATGGTGAACGTGCATGCCAGCGGAGGCGCTCGCATGATGAACGCGGCTCGTGAAGCACTGGTACCATTCGGCAACGATGCGCCGCTGCTGATTGCCGTCACCGTATTGACCAGCATGGATGAAGACGACCTCAAAGGTTTGGGCATTACCTTATCTCCAGCCGCGCAGGCTGAGCGGCTGGCACGTTTGACCCGCGATTGCGGCCTGCACGGCGTGGTTTGTTCGGCCCAGGAAGCCGCGCATTTTAAGCAGGTGATAGGTCAGGATTTCGCGCTGGTTACGCCAGGCATTCGTCCGGCCGGCAGCGATGCGGGCGATCAGCGCCGTATCATGACGCCGCAGCAGGCAAAACACGCCGGCGTGGATTATATGGTCATCGGGCGTCCGATCACCCAATCCGCCGATCCGGCCGCCACGCTGCAGCAAATCCTGCAAAGTTTACAGGAGGCTTAATGGCTCAGGACAATCGATTGGTGTATTCGACCGATAGCGGTCGTATCACCCATGAAGAAGAGAAAGCGCCACGACCTAAAGGCGATGGCATCGTGCGTATTCAACGCCAAACCAGCGGACGTAAAGGTAAGGGCGTGTGTCTGATTACCGGTGTCGATCTGGATGATAGCGCTCTCGAAAAACTGGCTGCTGAACTGAAGAAAAAGTGTGGTTGCGGTGGAGCAGTGAAAGAGGGCGTGATTGAGATTCAGGGCGATAAACGCGATTTGATAAAAACGCTGCTGGAAGCCAAAGGCATGAAAGTCAAACTGGCGGGCGGTTGAAGCAGTTCGGGCCACTTTTAGGTGGCCCGTTGTTAAGTAGATGCGCTGCGTAGCCTGATAATTATAATTTATTTGCTGATCTGGTGGCCGATGATGCCGCCGACAGCTGCGCCACCAACGGTACCAAGTCCGCTACCGTTGGTCAGCACTGAACCACCAATGGCACCTGCACCCGCACCGATTGCGGTATTACGGTCGCGTTTAGACCAATTCGAACAGCCGCTCAGCGCGACAACTAGTGTTGTTGCCAATACGGCAGCAGTAAGACGTTTCATTGTTGTAGTCATTAACTTCTCCTTGATTGTTAACACCGTGGTAACCATATAAGTATAGATGTTACACCGCACTCGGCAGGGTAAAACGGTCCTAAAATGCGAGTTTGCAAGCCACTTCTTGTTTAATCATCAAAACCAACCCGCGCCACACATTTAACGCCTTAGCCACTTTCCGCAGCTTTTACAGCCGTTCCATCCATAACGCTTTTTCTTCCTGCTCCGCACAATTCAGCTATCACAGTTCGCAGGAGAAAAAAGATGCTGGAAGCGTTAAAGCAGCAGGTGCTGGAAGCCAATCTCGATTTACCCCGTTACAACCTGGTCACCTTTACCTGGGGCAACGTCAGTGCGGTGGACCGCGATCGGGGTTTACTGGTGATCAAGCCGTCGGGCGTGAAGTACGAGCAGATGCAGCGCGACGATATGGTGGTCGTCGATCTCGCCAGCGGCGAGGTGATAGAAGGGAAAATGCGCCCATCTTCGGATACCGCCACCCACCGCGCGCTCTATCTTGCCTGGCCAGAGATCGGCGGCATCGTGCATACGCACTCGCGCCATGCCACCATTTGGGCTCAGGCTGGACGTGAAATCATCGCGTTAGGCACCACGCACGCCGATGATTTTTACGGCACCATTCCCTGCACGCGGCAGATGAAGCGCGAAGAGATTGAGCAGGAATACGAGTGGAATACCGGCCAGGTGATCATTGAAACTTTTGCGCAGCGCGGAATTGAACCAACGGCAATCCCCGCCGTGCTGGTGAATTCCCACGGCCCGTTTGCCTGGGGTAAAGATGCGCATGCTGCGGTACACAGTGCGGTGGTATTAGAAGAGGTGGCCTATATGGCATTGCATACCGAGCAGCTGCGCACTGAGTTACCGCCGATATCGCAAACACTGCTTGATCTGCACTATCTGCGTAAGCACGGTAAAAATGCCTGGTATGGGCAGAATTAAAGTCAATTCTGAAACATATACGCCTGCTGGCGTAATGCCAGTTAATTAAGCTAATGGTGAGCGCGCAGGCCGGGGGCACTTTTGGTCCGGCGGTCCTCGCGCCGCTAGCGCGGTACCTTCACTTCGTTCGTCTGCCTGACGGACCGGCGGAGACGGGACGTCCTTGTCCCGGCTCCGCCTTTCGCCTGCGTCCTGCGGGCTCTCCTGGCCTCCTCGCTTCGTTCAGCGCTGCGGATTGCCGGCCCAAAAGTGTCACCGGCCTGCTCACGAGCTTCAATACGAGTTGTTGACAAGGGCAGATGCGTCAAAGCCCGCACAGATAATCCATCCCTACAGAAAAAACGCCTCCCGGTGCCTCTCATTTAACTTCCAATCATCTGGTATGGCGATGCGTATCATAAATACAAAATGATCGATCAATAAAAATAAAACAGCGTTTCATAAATGCATTTGCGATCACTTTTTTCCTTTCTGCCAATCGTTATCTTGCTCGCCATGCCATCTGGCAATTCATAAAAACACCTCCCTCTGGCTCAGTTAAGGTGACACCTTTATGCATATCAAACGTGCAATCGATAAAATTCCTGGCGGCATGATGCTGATTCCGCTGTTTTTGGGCGCGCTGTGCCATACGTTCTCTCCGGGCGCAGGTAAATACTTTGGTTCGTTCACCAATGGGTTGATGACCGGCACCGTCCCGATTCTTGCAGTGTGGTTCTTCTGCATGGGCGCATCCATCAAACTCAGCGCCACCGGCACAGTACTGCGTAAATCGGGCACGCTCGTGCTCACCAAAATTGCGGTGGCGTGGGTAGTAGCGGCGATTGCTTCACGTGTGATGCCGGAAAATGGCGTGGAAGTGGGCATGTTTGCCGGTCTCTCGACGCTGGCGTTAGTGGCGGCGATGGATATGACCAATGGCGGTTTATACGCATCCATCATGCAGCAATACGGTTCGAAAGAAGAGGCCGGTGCGTTTGTCTTGATGTCGCTGGAGTCCGGGCCGCTGATGACGATGGTGATTCTCGGCACCGCAGGCATTGCGTCGTTTGAGCCACATGTCTTCGTTGGCGCGGTACTGCCGTTTATCGTCGGGTTCGCGTTGGGTAATCTCGATCCCGAACTGCGCGAGTTCTTTGGCAAAGCGGTGCACACGCTGATTCCGTTCTTTGCCTTCGCGTTGGGCAACACCATTGATTTAACCGTTATCGCGCAAACCGGTCTGCTGGGCATTATGCTGGGCGTCGCAGTTATCATTGTCACCGGCATTCCGCTGATTATTGCCGATCGCCTGATTGGCGGTGGCGATGGTACGGCGGGAATTGCGGCATCGAGTACCGCCGGGGCTGCGGTGGCCACGCCAGTGTTGATCGCCGAGATGCTGCCACAGTTTAAACCGGTCGCACCCGCCGCAACGGCGTTAGTCGCCACGTCGGTCATTGTCACCTCCGTCATTGTCCCCATCATCACCGCGGTTTATTCACGACGCGTTAAGCGTTCTCATGTTGCTGTGGGGCAACGCGCTGCCATCAAGTAAGCCCGCTAATGCTTCCCCGGCCGCTGGTCGGGGATATCTCTGGATTTTGCTTTATAAATCAATCTCTCATTTGGTCTGGCCTCACTCTGGATTACGCTGATGTGGCGTTTAACGCACTACATAAACATAAACAGAGGATGAGACAATGACAGTAATTAACCAACCAACATGCAGACTGTTCACCGAAGTTGGACAAACCACACAGCTCGCGGCCTACTATGAAGAGGGTCGCCGCACCATGTGGATGATGCTGCGTGCGCAACCCCGTCCGAGTTTTAACCACGAATTAATTGAGGAGATCATGAACCTGAGCTATTCCGCTCAACGTTCCGGTCTGCCGATTGATTTCTGGGTGACGGGTTCGTTAGTGCCACAGATGTTTAACGCCGGAGGCGATTTGCGTTTCTTTGTGGAATGCATTCGCAACAACCGTCGTGAAGCACTGCGCGCTTATGCGCGTGCCTGTGTCGACTGCATTCACTCCGCAGCGCGGGGTTTCGATACCGGTGCGGTCACGCTGGCGATGATTGAGGGCAGTGCGCTCGGCGGCGGCTTTGAAGCGGCGCTGGCACATCACTTCATTCTGGCGCAGAACAGCGCGCGCATGGGTTTCCCGGAGATCGCATTCAACCTGTTCCCGGGTATGGGCGGCTACTCGTTAGTGGCGCGTCGGTCCGGCATGAAGCTGGCCGAAGAGCTGATTATGGAAGGTGAGTCACACAGCGCGGAATGGTATGAAACGCGTGGTCTGGTCGACAAGGTGTTCCAGCCGGGCGATGGTTATCGCACCACACGCACCTTCATCGATACGTTACGTCCAAAACTGAACGGCGTGCGGGCAATGCTGAAAGCGCGTCAACGCGTATTGCAGTTATCACGCGCTGAGCTAATGGATATCACGGAGGACTGGGTCGATTATGCCTTCACACTGGAACCTAAAGACATTGCTTACATGGAACGACTGGTACAACTGCAGAACCGTCATAGCGCATCCTTGCGCAAAGCCGGCTAATCTCGCAGACCAGCGTTAAACGCGGGCAGGATGCTTAGCCAGCCAATGCCCGAGCTGTTCTGCGGGCATTGGTTTTGCATAATAATAACCTTGACGCCCATCAACACCGTTGGCCATAACAAACTTCTCTTCGGCTTTGGTTTCAATGCCCTCGGCGATCACCTGCAGCTTCAGGGCTTTGGCCACCGCGACAATCGCACGCACCAGCGACTGCGCCACGGGTTGTTTGTTGATATTACGTACAAAGCTCTGATCTAGCTTAATGGCATCAATCGGGACGCGCGCCAGCTGAGAAAGTGAGGAGTAACCGGTACCAAAGTCATCCAGATGCACCTGCGCACCCAGCTCCTGAAACTGTTTCATCAGCATCAGCGCACCAGCTTCGTTCTCAATCAAACAGCTTTCCGTCAGCTCAATATCAATTGGACACTCGGTCAAACCGGCTTCATTCAATGCCTGTTTCAAATCGGTGTAAATGCTCTGGTCGATCAGCTGCTTGGCCGAGACGTTAACCGCGACGCGCAGAAAGATGCCTTCGCTGCGCCATTTAATGATCTGCTGCAGCACGTTGAGCATCACCCAGCGGCCCAAGGGCACAATCAAACCGGACTCTTCGGCGTAGGAGATAAAATCGCCCGGCGGCACCAGACCACGCTCTGGAGAATTCCAGCGCACCAGCGCCTCGGCGCTCAGCACTTCGCCTTCGGCATTGAGTTTTGGCTGGTAATGCACCACCAGATGATCCAGCTCGAGCGCTTTGCGCAGGTTGGTATCGAGCCACAGATACTCAAACACGCGCTGATTCATCTCATTAGCGAACACGCAAAATTTGCCGCGGCCGTTTTCTTTGGCATGATACATCGCGGTATCGGCGTTACGAATCAGGCTTTCACGATCTTCACCATGCAGCGGGGCGAGGGCGATACCCAGCGAGCAGCCGCTGTAAACCTCAATCAGGCCAATGCGGAATGGCTGACGCAGCCGCTCAAGAATACGCGACGCCATCGCTTCCAGCGCTGCCTGGCTGGTGTGTTCCGCCAGCACCACGAACTCATCGCCACCAAGGCGCGCCAGCGTCTGGTCTTTGCCAAGACAGCTGAGGATGGCCAGCGACACGGCTTGCAGCAGCTGATCGCCAAACATATGGCCGTAAGCGTCGTTCACCTTCTTAAAATTGTCTAAATCGAGGTACACCACACCGGTTTGACTGCCATTCGCCAGCTCCAGTGCCAGACTAATCTGCTGATGGATCGCGTTGCGATTGGGTAAGCCGGTGACGGTATCGGTATTGGCCAGCACGCGCAGACGTTCCTGAGCGCGGCGCTCTTCGGTTATGTCGGTTCCGGAACAGATGAGGAAAATTTCATTTTTCCCGCTGCCGCTGTGAACGAACTTATTACGAAACAGAAACAGTCGCTGACCTTTACGGGTTTTTATCCAGCGTTCAACTTCGTAAGAACTGCCTTCACGGAAGAAACCGGCGATATTACGGCGTGATGCCTGCGCTTCCTGCTTGGTCATAAACAGCTGGAATACGTTGCGGCCAATCACTTCCTGCTCTTTCAGCCCGGTGTACTCTTCACTCAAACGGTTGAAACGCTGGATATTGCCGCGTTGATCGAGGATCACGATGACGGAATTCGCCTCAGAAACCACTTGCTCGGCGAAGGATAAACCCAGCGTCAAATCACGCGCGACAGACGACGTATCGCCCCAGGCTGACGAGGTGCCTGCCCAGGTAGATTGATTGACTTTACGGCCGACAAAATGCATCGGAACAGGTTCGCCATGCAGCGACAGCGTGAGGTTAATACTTGAGGTAATGACCGTCATCGCACGTAATAAACTGGCTTGTGCGGGAGTCAGCGGCACCGCCATATTGGTGTTTGCGTTCTCATCTTCGGCAAAATGCAGAGCATCACTATCTGAAGTTAAACGCCAATGAGGGCTGGTGGTGCCAAACAAGGTATATAGCAATGTTTGCCCTTGTTCATCGGTCATGGAAACTTCCTCCGGGGGAATGCTCAGCGGGCGGTATCTCATTATTTTAGCAACAGTATTCAACCTCCTGCGTCAGCACAAGATGCAATCCAAATATATTTTTGTTTTTATTAAAGAATGGCACGAAAAAGCCCCGACAAGCGGGGCTAATCGCTGTTAGCAAGGGCACTTACCGAGTTTTCCGGCCTGGCTGGGAAAGCGGGCATCGAGGCAGTGACGGTGAAAAGCGCGCTCATCCATGGGGGCGATCGTTGGATGATGTTCGCGCATATGCTTCAGATAAGTTTGATAGTCATGAACGCCGACCATTAAACGAAAACTTTGCTGCAATCCCCGCCAGATGCGCTGCCAGCGCGTAAGATTTTGCCCAGCCGTGGCGGGGGCGATTGGTAAGCACTGCTGAATGTGCCACGGCCCGTTGGGTTTTCTCCAGTGATAAATGGACTCAGACATTTCGCACCTCTTTGCGCAGTGAGATCTCAGATTCATGGGTGGTTGGCACCGTGCTGTTGAGCGCCCGACGAATCACGAAGAAGGCCGCCACCAGCATGGTCACCGCCACCAGCATGAAGAAGGCGCACAGGGCCGCGTTAATTTGATTGCTGAAGACGATGGTTTGCATGTCAGCAACACTCTTCGCCGGGGCGATGACGATGCCGTCATCAATGCCTTTGCGGAACTTGTTGGCCTGCGCCAGGAAACCAATCGAAGGTTTTTCGTGGAAAATCTTCTGCCAGCCCGCGGTCATCGAGGTAATGAACAGCCAGGCGGTTGGAACAATCGTCACCCACGCATAACGCTGCTTCTTCATTTTGAACAGCACCACGGTGCCGAGAATCAGCGCCATTGACGCCAGCATCTGGTTGCCGATACCAAACAGCGGCCACAGCGTATTGATGCCGCCGAGCGGATCGACCACGCCCTGATACACAAAGAAGCCCCAGCCAGCCACCGCGACGGTGGTTCCCGCCATGTTGCCCAACCATGAACGGTTATTCGCCATCGACGGTACCACGGTGCCCACCAGATCCTGCACCATAAAGCGACAGGCGCGGGTGCCGGCATCCACAGCGGTCAGGATAAACAGCGCTTCAAACAAGATGGCGAAGTGATACCAGAACGCCATCATGGCCCGGCTGTTAAACACTTCGGTAATGATATGCGCCATGCCGACCGCAAAGGTTGGTGCACCACCGGCACGCGAAAGAATGGTGCTTTCGCCGACGTCGCGCGCAATGCCGCTCAGCATCTCGGGCGTCACCACGAACCCCCAGCCATTAATCACCTGCGACGCATTTTCCACCGTGGTGCCAATCAGCGCGGCAGGGGAGTTCATGGCAAAGTAGACGCCCGGATCAAGCACCGATGCGCAAATCAGCGCCATGATCGCCACAAAGGATTCCATCAGCATCGCGCCGTAGCCGATAAAGCGGATATGACTTTCGCGCTCCACCAGTTTCGGCGTGGTACCGCTGGAAACCAGCGCATGGAAACCTGAAATGGCGCCACAGGCGATGGTGATAAACAGGAACGGGAATAACGCGCCGGAGAAGACCGGCCCGGTACCATCAATAAATTTGGTCACTGCGGGCATCTTCATCTCGGGCATGGCAAACACGATGCCAATGGCCAGACCGATGATCACGCCAATTTTCAGGAAGGTGGAGAGATAATCGCGCGGTGCCAGCAGCAGCCATACCGGCAGCGAAGAGGCGACAAAACCGTAGATCACCAGCACCCACGTCAGCTCAGTGCCTTTCAGCGTAAACAGTGGGCCCCAATAGGGATCGGCCGCCACATTGCCGCCGTAAATAATCGCCGCCATCATCAGCACGAAGCCAATGATCGACACTTCCGCGATTTTTCCCGGACGCAGGAAGCGCATATACACGCCCATAAACAGCGCAATCGGAATGGTTGCGGCAATGGTGAACAAACCCCATGGACTGTTGGCCAGCGCCTTCACCACCACCAGCGCCAGCGCGGAGAGGATGATGATCATCACACCCAGCGCGCCGAGCATGGTGACCACGCCAGCGAATGAGCCGAGCTCCTGACGCGCCATCTCACCCAATGAGCGGCCATCACGACGCGTTGAGATAAACAGGATCAGGAAATCCTGCACCGCACCGGCAAACATTACGCCAACCAGAATCCAGATGGTGCCCGGCAGGAAGCCCATCTGCGCCGCGAGAATCGGGCCGACCAGCGGGCCCGCACCGGCAATCGCCGCAAAATGGTGGCCGAACAGCACCCATTTATTGGTCGGCACATAATCGAGGCCATCACTTAAGCGCTCCGCCGGCGTGCGACGGCGATCGTCCAGTTCGAAAATACGCTTGGCGATAAACAGGCTGTAAAAGCGATAGGCAATGCTGTAGCAGGCGACGGAGGCAATCACCAGCCACACCGCGTTGACGTGTTCGCCACGGCTGAGGGCCAGCATGGCAAATGCGCCCGCGCCAATTAACGCCACCGCTAACCAGATGAGACTGGTTTTGACGTTGTTCATGAGTTAACTCCTTGTAGGGACCGGGAAAAGAGGCGATCGAATACAACAAGTTAAAAGTAATGTAATGAATTGTTAACGACAGACAAAGGCATTAGAAATGTGAAGCGGAATGCAAATTTAACATTTGCTAAAGCGGGCGGAGAGAAATGCGGGATAACGGCTGTTATCCCGCGAGTTTTCATGCTCAGGCGGCAGGACGCGCGACCACGCTGCGGGTTTCCATACGCACTTCGGCGATGGTCACGTCGATGATGTCAGTGACACGGTAAGCGACTTCACCTTTTATCTGCACGGTGCCGCTTTCCTGCGAGCACACCAGCTCATCACGCACCGCGTGGATGAACGGCGCAGGAATGAAGGCTACCGCGCCATTCTCCAGCAGACGAACGCGCATGCCGCCGCGAGACACGTCGATGATCTCGGCGCTGAACTTGCGATCGGTAGCGGCAAACGGTGCGAGGAAGCGGGCATACAACCAGTCCCCAACATCGCGCTCGGCCATGCGGTTCAGGCGACGACGTTCGCTCATGATGGTGGTCAGCTCATCCTGCGGACGGCCAGTGCTTTCACCGCGCACAATTGCCTTCAGCAAGCGATGGTTGATCATGTCGCCAAACTTACGAATCGGCGAAGTCCAGGTCGCGTAGGCTTCGAGGCCAAGACCAAAGTGCGGGCCCGGCTCGGTGCCGACTTCTGCAAACGACTGGAAGCGACGAATGCGGCTATCCAGATACTGGGTTGGCTGCGCATCGAGTTGACGACGCAGCTGGCGGAAGCCTTCCAGCGTGGTAATCGCCTGCGGATCCACGGTGATGCCATGCCCCGCCAGCACGCCAGCGGCCTGCTCAGCATTGGCCAGATCGAAACCGGTGTGCAGGTTATAGATACCGAAGCCCAGTTTCTCCTGCAGCACTTTCGCGGCACAGACGTTAGCCAGAATCATTGACTCTTCCACGATGCGGTTCGCGATGCGACGTGGCTCAGAGATGATATCCAGTACTTCGCCTTTTTCGCCCAACACAAAGCGGTAGTCCGGACGATCTTTAAACACCAGCGCGTGGGTTTGACGCCATTCGCTGCGCGCCAGGCAAACCTGATGCAGCAGGCGAATCTGCTGAGCAATGGCGTCGTTTTCAGGCTGCCAGCTGCCGCTGTTTTCCAGCCAATCAGAAACTTCGTCATAAACCAGCTTGGCTTTCGACTCGATCCACGCAGCAAAGAAATGCACGTCATCAGCCAGGCTGCCATCTTTCAGCACGGTAACGCGACAAGCCAGCGCGGGACGACGCTCGTTCGGACGCAGGGAACAGACGTCGTCAGAGAGTTCGCGCGGCAGCATCGGAATGTTGAAGCCCGGCAGATAGTTGGTGAACGCGCGTTTCGACGCCAGCTTATCCAGCTCGCTGCCTTCTGCCACGTAAGCGGTTGGATCGGCGATAGCGATGGTCAGGATCAGATTGCCGTCGGCAGCCTCTTCCACGTACAGCGCATCATCCATATCCTGGGTGCTGGCGCTGTCGATGGTGACGAAGTTCAGTGCGGTCAAATCTTCACGCTGCAGATTTTCGTCGAGCATCTCACCAAAACCGACGTCCGGAGCCTGACGTTCGAGGTTATGGCGCGACAACGTTACCCACCACGGCGCGAGGTGATCGTCCGCAGTGACAATGAATTCGGTCAGCTCAGCATAGAAACCGCGATCGCCTTTCAGCGGGTGACGACGCATCTCTGCTACCGCCCAATCGCCGTTCTGGAAATCGTGGGTCACGCCACGTTCGGCGCGGCACTGAATCGCCTCTTTCAGCAGCGGATGATCCGGCACAATTGACAGGCGATCGTCTTTCTTCTGCACGCGGCCGACAAAGCGGGTCAGGAACGGCTCAACCAGGGTTTCCGGCTCGACACTCTCGCGGTCTTTATCGGTGTGGATCACGGCCGAAATACGGTCGCCGTGCATCACTTTCTTCATCTGCGGTGGCGGAATGAAGTAGCTTTTCTGGGCATCAACTTCGAGGAAGCCAAAGCCTTTTTCCGTACCTTTAACAACACCTTCGACGCGCGGAGTCTGCGCGTGAAGCTTCTCTTTAAGCTGCGCGAGCAGCGGATTATCCTGGAACATAATTTATATAGTTTCGTGGCCTAAGAGCGGCTGACAGTTTTACGCGAATCGGGTCCGCGCGGCAAGGCCAAAACAGGCTAAAAAGCCGCTTTACGCGGCTTTTTACCTTCTGATAACGCTTTGGTCAGGCGATACGTTGTGACGGTGTGGCGGCGCTTAATGCCAGCTTCACCGGCACCGATTTTGAGGTCGGCGTACCGCTGCCGTCGCCAAAACTCGAGAGCGGCACCAGCGGGTTGGTTTCCGGATAATACGCCGCGAGGTTACCGCGCGGAATGTTATACGGCACCAGCTTGAAACCGCTGACGCGACGGGTTAAACCGTCATTCCACAGCGTCTCGATATCCACCAACTGGCCTTCAGTGACGCCCAGCGACGCCATATCATCCGGATGGATAAACACCACTTCGCGCTGACCGTACACGCCACGATAACGGTCATCGAGGCCGTAAATCGTGGTGTTGTACTGATCGTGTGAACGCAGCGTTTGCAGCGTGAACGGCACCGCGACATCGCCCAACTGCGGGAACAGCGACGTTGGCAGGGCGGCGGCGCTGAACTCGGCGCGTTTGCTTGGCGTATTGAAGCGCAGCTCGGCGGCAGCGCTACCCAGGTAGAAACCGCCCGGAATGTCGCACTTATTATTGAAATCAGCAAAGCCGGGAATCGTGGCGGCGATGTGATCGCGAATCAGATCGTAATTGCCTGCCATCGCCAGCCAGTCGATTTTATCGCTGCCTAATGTCGCATGGGCGATGCCAGCCACAATCGCGGTTTCAGAGCGCTGCGTCTCCGCCAATGGAATGCCGACGCCTTCTGAGGCGTGCACCATGCTGAACGAGTCTTCCACGGTAATGTACTGATTACCGCTTGCCTGACGATCGCGTTCGGTACGGCCCAGCGTTGGCAGAATCAGCCCTTCGCGGCCTGGCACCAAATGGCTGCGATTGAGTTTGGTGCTGATGTGCACGGTCAAACCGCAATGCTGCAACGCTTCTTCGGTGACTGGTGAATCCGGTGCGGCCGCCGCGAGGTTGCCGCCCAGCGCAATCAGCACTTTCACTTCGTCACGTAGCATCGCGTTCAGCGCCTCAACGGTGTTGTGACCATGCTCGCGCGGGGGTTCGAAATCAAAGTGCGCGCCGAGTGCATCGAGGAACGGCTTGCCCGGCTTCTCATCGATGCCCATGGTGCGGTTGCCCTGCACATTACTGTGGCCGCGCACCGGACACAGGCCTGCGCCTTTCTTGCCCAACTGACCAAACAGCAGCTGCAGGTTGGTGATCTCGCGAACGGTATCCACCGAGTGTTTATGCTGAGTAATGCCCATCGCCCAGGTGACAATCACGCGTTCAGCACTTTGATAGATCGCCGCCGCCTCACGAATCTGCACTTCGCTGAGACCGGATTGGCGCACGATATCGTCCCAGCGGGTGTTATCAACGGCGGCAAGATACGCATCAATGCCATGAGTGTTGGCATCGATAAACGCCTGATCGAAAATGCCTTCTTCACCGGCAGCTAAACGTGCACGCTGTAGCTCAAGCAGGGCTTTCACCATGCCGCGCACCGCCGCCATATCGCCGCCCAGATTAGGTTGGTAATAGGCGGAACTGATGGTGCCCGCCATCGACGTGACAATCTCCAGCGGCTTTTGCGGATCGGCAAAACGCTCGAGGCCGCGCTCGCGCAGCGTGTTAAAGGTGACGATTTTCGCGCCGTGATCGGCCGCGTGCCGCAGGCTGTGCAGCATGCGCGGATGGTTGGTGCCCGGATTCTGACCCAACACGAAAATCGCGTCGGCGTGATCAAAATCGTCCAGACGAATGGTGCCTTTACCCACGCCGATGCTGCGTTTCAGGCCGGTGCCGCTGGCTTCGTGGCACATGTTGGAGCAGTCGGGAAAGTTGTTGGTGCCCATCACACGGCCAAACAGCTGATAAAGCCAGGATGCTTCATTGCTGGCGCGGCCGGAGGTGTAAAGCTCCATTTGATTTGGATGATCCATCGCCTTCAAATGGCGAGCAATCAAGGATAACGCATCGTCCCAGCTGATCGGTTCGTAGTGGTCGGTCTCGCTGTTGTAGCGCATCGGATGGGTTAAGCGTCCCTGATACTCAAGGAAGTAATCGCTCTGTTGATAAAGAGTGCTGACGCTGTGCTGGGCAAAAAATTCCGGCGCAACCACACGACGCGTGGCTTCCCACGTTACCGCTTTTGCTCCGTTTTCACAGAAGCTGAAGGTGCTTTTGTTGTCATCGCCCCATGCGCAACCTGGGCAGTCGAAACCGCGCGCTTTATTCATGCGCATCAGGTTTCGCATGTTCTTCAGGGCAGCTTTACTATCAAAGACGAAACGGGTGGTGGCTTCCAATGAACCCCAGCCGCCCGCAGCAGCGCGATAGGGTTGAATCTTACGTTTAAATTTCATAGTTGCAGGCTTATTTGTTTATGAGTTGTTATCAGAATATGTCTTCTGTTAGCGGGAAGTGTGCGACTCTCCTTAAAAGTTGTCTAATTGATTGGTTTAATGGTGCGATAGGCGGCGTTTATCGTGAAACGCACGCAAAGCGTGACCTAAGTCAAACTTCCCCGGCTGTTAAGGGGCGGCAGTTACGTGCTGCTGAGATAACTGACTAATAATTGCTCTTTCCATTCTGAAAAGGGCACGCAGCATGAAGAATCTGGCAAGCCAAATTCACGCCTTCGGTAAAGCCTTAATGATGCCCATCTCGGTGATTGCTGCCGCAGGGATCTTTCTTGGCCTGGCCGCCGCAATGCAAAATCCGGCCATCACCGGCGATGCCTTCGCCAGTCTGCAGGTGCCACAGCTGATTATCGGGTTTATCCGCAAGGTGGCGGGCGCGCTGTTCGCCAATTTGCCGCTGTTCTTTGCGGTGGCCAGCGCCATCGGGCTGGCGAAAGCGGAGAAACCGACCGCTGCCTTTGCCGCCGTAATTGGCTATATCGCCATGAATGTTGGTATCAGCTCCACGCTGGCGTCGAAAGGTTTGACAGCCGCTACCACCACGCCAGAAGCGCTGCAGAAAGCGGGTATGGATCAAACTGCAGCGATGATGACGTCGGCCGAATACATCGACATGCTCGGCATCTTTACTTACAACATGAGCGTGCTGGGCGGCGTGATTGCTGGATTGATTACCGTGCTGCTGCATAACCGTTTTTACACTCAGCAACTGCCGACGGCGATCAGCTTCTTTGGTGGACGCCGCTTTGTGCCGATCGTGACCGTGGTGGTGCTGCCGCTGGTGGGCGTGCTGCTGGCGTTGATTTGGCCGACCATCGGCGAAGGCATCGCGTGGGTGGGTTTGATGATTGGTAAAAGCGGGCAATACGGCGCCTTCCTGCTTGGCACCAGCGAACGCTTACTGATTCCCACCGGTTTGCACCATATCCTCAACGAAACCGTGCGCTTCACGCCAATTGGCGGCATGGCAACGGTTGATGGACAAAGCATCGTCGGCGCGCTGAACATCTTCAACACCTCGCTAACGCATCCCGGCGCCATCCCGGACGATACGGTGCGCGGCGCGACGCAGTTCCTCGCGCAGGGCAAAATTCCGGTAATGATGTTTGGCTTACCAGCCGCCGCGCTGGCGATCTACCACACTGCGCGCCCTGAGCATAAGCAGCGCGTTAAAGCGCTGGTGCTGGCCGGTGCACTGACTTCCTTTACCACCGGCATCACCGAGCCGCTGGAGTTCTGTTTCATCTTCGTGTCGCCGGTGCTGTATATCCTGCATGCGCTATTAACCGGCCTGTCATTTATGTTGATGTCGATGCTGCATTTGATGATTGGCAACGTGCAGGGCGGCGCCATCGATCTGGTGGTGTTCGGCATTCTCGGTGGCAGCAAAACGCATTGGTGGTGGACGATTGTGCTCGGCGTAATTTATGTGCCGATTTACTACTACGGCTTCCGTTTTGTCATCACGCGGATGCGGGTTGAAACGCCGGGACGGGAATCCGATGAAGAACACAAACCCGAACAGGTGGCGGCGGATGAGCGCACCAAAGTGATCATCAGCGGGCTGGGCGGCGAAGCCAATATAGAGGACGTCGATTGCTGCTTCACCCGGCTGCGCGTGCGGGTCAAACAGATGAATGAGGTGGTCGATCAAACGTTACTGACCACCGGCGCGAACGGCATCAATCGCGTCAGCGAACACGATATCCAGGTGATTTACGGCCCGCAGGTCGAGAAGATCGCCAACGACGTAAAAAGTGCCTTGGGTGTGGCGTAACACAATGGCCGCTGCGCGTGGACGCAGCGCAGCGGCAACCGCCATGATACACTGCTGTTTTCCAGCCAATTCTGCTTTCCATGGACATCAAACAATTAATCTATCTGACAAATCTTGAACGCGAACGCCACTTTGGCCGCGCGGCAGAGGTCAGCTTTGTCAGCCAGCCGACACTATCGATGCGCCTGAAAAACCTCGAACGCGAATTAGGGCTTTCGCTGATCAACCGCAGTAATAATTTCGATGGCTTTACGCCGGAAGGCGAGCGCGTGCTGACCTGGGCGCGGGAAATTGTTTCGGTGTATCAGGGATTGAAGCTGGAAGTGGAGTCGCTCAAGCATGGCGTCAACGGCACCTTGCGGCTGGGTGTTATGCCGCAGTGCAGCGTGGCGCTGCCTGCGTTGTTGAAAGCGGTTGAAGCGCGTTATCCACAGCTGGATTATCGCGTGGCCGCGATGAGCGCCGATCAGCTGCTGGAAGCGCTTAACAGCCACACCGTGGATGGCGGTATCGGCTTTTTTGAACTGACGTCACTGCGCGAGCTGCATTTTCAAACTGCGCTGTTGAAAGATCCGGGCGTCGAGGCGCTGTTCAATCCGGCGCACTTTCCGGCGCTGCTCGAGCAAGAGAACATCTCGCTCGCCACGCTTGCCTGCCAGCCGCTGTGTCTGGCTGAGCCCACGCGCTATTTTCGACGTTATCTTGATGGGCAGTTGCGGGAAACCGGCTTGATCCCACGCGTGATCGTTGAGAGCGCGTCGATTATGCAACTACTGCAAAGCGCGCAGGTTGGTTTGGGCGTGATGGTGTCGCCATGCGGACATCTGTTGCCGGAGCTGATGCAGAATCTGGCGCGGCGGCCGATTGAGATGGCGCCGATGGGCCGGCAGGCGGCATTAGTGATTGCCGAGCCGGGCAGAGCATCGCCGCTGGCTCAGCATTTCTTTGATGAAGCGCGGCGACATCTGCCCGATTAACGGGTTTCGCCTAGCGCCATCAGCAGGCGATCCTGCCAGCTGGCGAAAGCCACCGCTTGCAACAGCGTGAAGATGCGTTCGCTGCCCCAGCCCGCGTTCAGCAGCGGCTGCAAATGCGCAGCGCTGAAGCGGTCGGGCAGGCGAGTGAGCTGGGCGCTGAGTGAAATCACTGGCGATGCTGCGCCAGCGCTTTCGACATCCTGCAGCAGTGCGTCACGCCATTCATCGGTAACAAAATCAAACTGACGTCGACAACCCAGCACGCGTGCGCTAACCGCCTGCGCCAGCGCTTCTTCCCCGGCAAAATGTTCACTCAGCCGCTGTTTTAGCGTGGCGAAGCCATACAGCACTTGCGCATCGTGCACCAGCAGCCAAATGGCATCATCCAATCCCTCAATACCCTGACAGAAAGTAACCGCCGCCAGTTGATCGGCGCTGGCATAGCGCAGTTCAACCGGTTTCAACGCGTGCTGCCAGCCGTCGTTGCCGGTAAACAGCGCTGCGCTGGCGTCCGGCGGCGGTGTTACGCCCGGAATCCAGCGCACCGGCAAGCCCATCATCGCCTGCAGCGATGCCACCACGCGTGACTGATAGCTGACATATCCCACCAGTTGATTCAGCGTGACGATATCGGGCTCGGTTAAGCCCACCGCGTCCAGCGCGCTGATGCTATTGGCGGTGATCAGTTCCGGCTGCATCGCCAGCTGACGCGCATATTGGGTGATTTGCGTCAGGCGATTATTGCTTTCACGTGATGAGTCCGGACCCGGCAACGGATTGAGCCGGGCTGAGTAGTGATTGCACAGGCGCTGCACGCCGGCGACCTGCGCCACCGTTAGCGCGGTGCTGAGACGATCGTACAGCGTTAAGGTGTGGGTCAAACTGGTGGCAAGCGTATCGGGAAACAGAATCTGGCTGAGATCGCGCGCGGCCAATAACGCAGGCTGAAAACGCGACAGCAGCGGCTGTAACGCGGTCGCTTCCTGTTGCAAACCGAGTAAGAAACGATCGTCGATATAGGCGGCTTCGGGCACCAGCGGCGCAGTGGCGGTGCTATTCGGGCGAGTCTGGCTTTCATAAAACCAGTGGTCATGGCCGGGAGAACGGCGTTGTTCCATGGTCATTCCTTGCGCTAAAAACGGACTTGCTGCACAGCGTGCGAATCTGAAAAGCAGGCATGCAACAAAGGGCTAGCTTATCGTCGCTGAACGGCTGTCCACGGCAAAAGAATGTTGGGGAATAATTAATAGCTTACGAGTATAAGGAGGGCGTTATTTGAAGAGGAGGTCGCCATGAAAGGCGACCTTAGGTAAATCTTATTTCAGTTCCAGCTCGTTCATTGCGGCAATGCTGAAGCCGCCATCAACGTGTACCACTTCACCGGTGATACCACCCGCCAGATCAGAGCACAGGAATGCAGCTGAGTTACCCACGTCTTCGATGGTAACGGTACGACGAATCGGGGTAACCGCTTCGCAGTGCGCCAGCATTTTACGGAAATCTTTGATGCCTGATGCAGCCAGCGTACGGATTGGACCGGCAGAAACGGCGTTAACACGCGTGCCTTCTGGACCCATCGCGTTCGCCATGTAGCGTACGTTAGCTTCCAGAGACGCTTTCGCCAGACCCATCACGTTGTAGTTCGGGATGGCGCGCTCTGCACCCAGGTAAGACAAGGTCAGCAGGGCGGAATTCGGGTTCAGCATCGCACGGCACTCTTTCGCCATCGCAACAAAGCTGTACGCGCTAATGTCGTGAGCGATCTTGAAGCCTTCACGGGTCACGGCATTCACGTAATCGCCATCCAGCTGATCGCCAGGTGCGAAACCGATGGAGTGAACGAAACCGTCAAATTTCGGCCAGGTTTTTGCCAGTTCGGTGAACAGCGCAGTGATGCTCTCGTCTTCCGCCACATCGCATGGCAGAACAATGTCTGAACCCAGATCTTTAGCAAACTCTTCCACACGACTTTTCAATTTGTCGTTCTGGTAGGTGAAAGCCAGTTCTGCGCCCTGTTTGTGCATCGCCTGCGCAATACCGTAGGCGATTGAGAGTTTACTGGCAACGCCAGTAATCAGAATGCGCTTACCGGAAAGAAAACCCATAGCTGTAATCCTTTTGGTCATTGTTGTTGGCGGTCGCGGTGGTTGAAAAACAGGCGACCGACGTTAATCTCGTGCGAAGTCTAGCACGTCTCTATAAATGCGGTAAATCGCACCGCGTTTTCGGCGCCTTAACGCTCGCGGCGCCAGGCTTCAGCGGTTAAGGCTTCACCAAAGTGGCTGGTGATCAGGCGCTTGGTGAGATCGTGCAGCGGCGAGGCCAATACATCGGCGGTGCCGCCGCGCTCGACCACTTCGCCCTGATGCATCACCAGCACCTGATCGCTGATGTGCTTCATCATGCCGAGATGCTGCGTGACATAAATATAGGCGATGCCGTGCTTCTCCTGCAGTTCCAGCATCAGGTTTACCAGCTGTGAACGCATGGTCATATCCAGCGAGGCGAGGGCTTCATCGGCGACGATCACTTTTGGCTGCAGAATCAGCGCTCGCGCCAGCGCCAGGCGCTGCTTCTGGCCCGGCGCCAGCATGTGCGGATAGTATCCGGCGTGGTCGCGCAGCAAACCGACCTGACGCAGCGTGGCGATGATGCGTTTTTCACGCGCGTCATCATCCAGCTCCGTATTCAGGCGCAGCGGGAAATCGAGTATCTGGCTGATGCGCTGGCGCGGATTCAGCGAGGTTGAAGGATCCTGAAAAATCATGCGAATGCGCTGGCTGCGATAACCATAATCACCGTACTCCAGCGGATGATCGTCAATCAGCATTTCGCCCTCGCTCGGCTCGACCATGCCGCTGAGCATTTTTGCCAGCGTCGATTTTCCCGAACCGTTTTCACCAATCACCGCCAGCGTCTGTTTTTCACGCAGGGTAAAACTGACGCCTTTCACCGCCTCAACGTGCTGACGACGGAACAAACCGGTGCGATAGCGGTAGGTTTTACTCAGGTTGCGCACTTCCAGCAGCGTTTCCATTTTTACTGGCTCTCCATATTCAGCGGGAAGTGACAAGCAAACAGATGCGCTTTATTGCCGGTCAGGCGCGGTGTTTCGATGCACTTACGCTGCGCATACGGGCAGCGCGGCCCCAGACGACAGCCAATTGGCAGATGTTCCAGTGAAGGAATCGCGCCAGAAAGCGTGTTGAGGCGGCTTTTGTGCGGCAGCGCGCTACCGAAATCGGGCATCGCCCGGATCAGCGCCTGCGTGTAAGGATGATGCGGTGACTCCATTAACTCTTCGCTTTGCGCGATCTCCACCGTCTGGCCGCAATACATCACATTAATGCGGTCGGCCCAGTGGCTCATGGTGCGCAGATCGTGGCTGATCAGCAAAATAGTGGTGTTATTATTCTGATTGAGGCGGCTCAGCAGGCGGAAAATTTGCGCCTGCGTGGTCGGCTCCATCGCATTGGTTGGTTCATCGGCGATCAGCAAACGCGGCTGATTGGCCAGCGCGATGGCGATCATTACCTTTTGGCATTCGCCGTCGGTGAGTTCATACGGGAAACTGCGCATGATGTCTTTATGATCTTTGATGCCGACGCGATGCAGCAGCTCAATGGCGCGCACTTTGCGCCAGAACCACAGACGTTTAAACCAACGGCCCTTATGTGTCCAACGCGGAATCGCCTGCATCAGCTGGCGACCAATACTTTCTGACGGATCAAGACAGGATTGCGGCTCCTGAAAAATCATCGACACATTATGGCCGACAATCCGACGGCGTTCGCGCGGTGACAGGCGCAGCAGATCAATATCATCAAATACCATGCGATCGGCGGTGACGCGCCAGTTATCTTTAGTGACGCCGCAAATGGCTTTGGCGATCAGGCTTTTACCTGAACCCGATTCACCCACCAAACCGCGGATTTCGCCTTCGCTTAGCGTCAGGTTGATGCGATCAACCGCTTTGACCGGACCGTCAGCGGTCATAAATTCGATGGTCAGGTTACGGATATCCAGTAGCGGCATTATTCAACTCCCGCTTCTACAGCGCGACGAATGCCGTCGCCCAGCAGGTTAACGATCAACACGCTGACCATCAGCGCCACGCCCGGCAGCATGACCGTCCACGGCGCAACGTAGATCAGCTCCAGCGCGTCACCCAGCATCGCACCCCATTCGGGTGAGGGCAGCTGCGCGCCAAGATCGAGGAAACCGAGTGCGGCGATGTCCAGAATCGCCATCGACAGCGAGCGGGTAAATTCGCTCACCAGCAGCGGCAGCACGTTAGGCAGCACCGCATTCCACAAGATATTCAGGTTGCGCGCGCCATCGAGACGCAGCGCCACCACATACTCTTTTTCCATCTCATCATGCACAGCAGTATAGATCTCGCGCACCAGACGTGGGATCAGCGCGAGAAACACCGCCAGCATTGCGTGTTCCAGGCGCGGGCCGAGAAACGCCACCACGATAATCGCCAGCAGCAGCGAGGGAATCGACAGTAAGGTATCCAGCACGTGATTCATCACCGCCGAGCGCATGCCGTGCGTGATACCGGCAAACACGCCAAGCACCAGCGCACAAATTGCCGCCAGCACCGTCACCAAAATCGCCGATCCCACGGTCGGCGCTACGCCGCTCAGCAGGCGGCTCAGCACATCACGGCCTAAATCGTCGGTGCCGAGGAAAAAGGAGACATCGCCGTAGCGCGACCACGATGGCGGCAGCAGCTGATAACCCAGGAATTGCTGATCGATGCCATACGGCGCCAGCAGGCCGCCAAACAGGCACAGGAACAGCAGCAGGCCAAAGCCGTATAAGCCGACCATGCCGCTGGTATCGCGATACAAGCGCTGCCAGCTGCGACGCAGCGTGCTGGGCAGCCGCTTCTCGTCGTAGACATTATCTAAGGGCATACCATTCCTTATGTTTCAGCGGGTTAAGCGCCGCACCCAGAATATCGGATAACACGCTGACCAGAATCACCAGACCGCCCACCACCATCACGCCAGCGGAAATCGCCGCGTAATCCTGCTGGCGAATGGCGTTAATCAGCCAGCGGCCGAGGCCCGGCCAGTTGAACACCACCTCGGTGATCATCGCCAACGTCAGCATGGTGGAAAATTGCAGCCCAAGGCGCGGAATCACCGGCGGCAGCGCATTGTGCAGCACGTGGCGGCGGATCACCGTGAAGCGCGACAGGCCGCGCGTGGCGGCGGCTTTGACGTAGTTTTTGTCCATCACATCGCTGGTGCTGCTGCGCAGTAAGCGGATCATCTCGGTAGCAGGCGCAACGGCGAGAACGACCACCGGCAGAATCATGTGCGTTAAGGCGCTGACCAGCATTTCATGACGCCATGGCGACGGGCTTAGCCAGGCATCAATCAGCGCAAAGCCGGTAACGTTTTGCACCGGATAGAGCAGGTCGAAACGTCCGGACACCGGCAACCAGCCGAGCGTTAACGAGAAGAACAGCGTAAACAGCAGCGCCAGCCAGAATACCGGCATCGAGAAGCCAAGCAGCGCCAGCGCGCTAATGGCTTTATCCTGCCATTTTTTGCGCATCACGCCGGCGCAAATTCCCAGCGGAATCCCCACCAGTAGCGCCAGAATAAATGCCATTACGCACAGCTCCAGCGTGGCGGGAAACACTTCGCGCAGCTGAAGATCAATCGGCTGGCCGTTGGTGCTGGAGACGCCAAAATCGAACTGCAGCAAGCCCTTGAACCAGAACCACCACGCATCAAACAGCGATGCGCCTTCGAGCGGGGCGTTTGGTGTGAAGTAGCTCAGACTGAAGCTCACCAGCGACAGCAAAAACAGGGTGATGAGCAGCAGCACCACGCGACGCAGAATATAGATAATCATGCTTACTCCTCGCTGCTCTCATCGCGGTAAACGCCGGCGAACGAAGCGTTACCAAACGGGCTCAACACCAGGCCTTTGATGTCATGCCGATAGGCTTGCAAACGCAGCGACGACGCCAGCGGCAACACCGGCAACTCCTGCGCCAAAATCTGCTGCGCCTTGTCGTAACTATCAATGCGCGCCGACAGCTGCTGGGACAGCAGCGCGTGCTGCAACGCCTCATCAAAGGCGGGCGAGCACCAGTGTGCGTAGTTGGTTTGCGAACGGATCGCCGCGCAGCTTAACAGCGGACGGAAGAAACTGTCGGGATCGTTACTGTCGGTTGCCCAGCCGGTGAGCGTGAGGTCATGGTTCATCTCCATCAACTGCGCTTCCTGGAAGCGGCCTTCCACCGGCGCGATAGTGACGCGCACGCCAACCTGAGCCAAATCCGCTTGCAACAATTCAGCGGTTTTTAGCGGGCTGGGATTCCACGACTGCGAGGAAGAGGGCACCACTAAACGTAAATGCAAATCTTCCAGCCCCAGCGCTTTCAACTCTTCACGCGCTTTAGCCGGATTGTATTCGGTGACGCGCGCATCGTTGTCATACGCCCAGGACGCACGCGGCAAAATGGAGGCGGCAGTTTCGGCGGTGCCGTAATAGATCGACTCCATCAGGCGTTCGTTATTGATCGCCAGCGCCAGCGCGTGACGCACTTCCGGGCGATCCAGTGGCGGTTTGCGCGTGTTGAACGCCAGATAGGCGATGTTCATGCCAGGACGCAGCGTCATGCGCAGGCGCGGATCGTCACGCAAAATGCTCAGCTGGCTGGCGGCGGGATAGGCCAGCACATCGCATTCGCCGGTCAGCAGTTTGGATAACCTTCCGGTGCCGCCGACGCCCAAATCAATCACCACCTGCTGCAGACGCGGCACGCCCTTCCAGTACTGCGGATTACGCGCCAGGCGGAGATATTGCCCGGTACGATATTCGCTCAGCTGGAACGGGCCGGTGCCGACCGGTTCGCGGTCCAGCTGTTCCTGCTGGCCTTTAGCGCTGAGTTTATTGGCGTACTCCTGCGACAAAATCGGCGCGTAATGCGTCGCGATATGCCACAAGAATGAGGCGTCCGGGCTGTTCAGGCGGATTTCAACCGTATCGCTATCCAGCTTTTTCACACTCTGCACTGAATCGGCAAACTGCAGGCTATCAAAATAGGGATAGCTGCCGCCGTTGACGTTGTGCCACGGATGCTTGCGATCAAACATGCGTGCAAAGCTGAACACCACATCATCGGCGTTCATTTTCCGCGTCGGTTTAAACCAGTTAGTGTGCTGGAAGGCGACATCTTTACGCAGGTGAAAACGGTAGGTTGCGCCGTTATCACGCACTTCCCAGCTCTGGGCGAGGTCGGGAATCAGTCGATAAGTATAAGGATCCACGTCCAGCAGCCGGTCATACAGCTGCGCCGCCAGCGTATCAACGACTAAGCCGCTGCTAACCATTTGTGGATTGAAGGTATTAACCGTGCCGTTAACGCAATAGACAAAACCGCTGTTGCGGATGTTGTCCGTTGGCGCGGCCCACGCTGACGCGCTCATCATGCTGAGACCCAGCAGCAGAGAGGGGAATAATTTTGGCATAGAACTCAACGATTCTGAGGCAATAGCGTGAGTGTATCTTAAACGCCACGTACTCCCCAAATTCGCGACGCTTCTGCTGTGTTTTTCGCCAAACTGGCGATGGGGTAATCACAATCTCTGTGTGGAGATGAGAAAAATTCTCAATTAGGGGTTTACAGATGATAATAAGAATGATTATTATTCTTCTGCGCTTCGACGGTGGCTCTACCGAAGAAGAGCACGACATTGCTCACATTGCTTCCAGTATTAGTTGCCCGCGTTAACCCGCGGGCCTTTTTTCGTCCTGTTTCGAGCGGCTGCCGCGTTGGCTGCGCTCGTCCACCCTGGTCACATACTTATGTATGCTCCCAGGGATGTCCTCGCTTGCCGCCTTGCATCCACTCGAAACAGTTAGAAAAAAACACCGTGCGATTTGCTTTAAAAAAGAAAAATCAAATGAATACGTATAGGCGACGTTTATGGCGATTTGGCTAATCCTCGTCGCGTGCCTGAATACCGTGCTTTTTCATCATGGCGCGCAACTGATGGTACGTCACACGCAATAACTCGGCGGCGCGGCGCTGGTTGTATTTGGCTTGTTGCAAACTCGCTTCAACCAACTCGCGTTCCTGTTGATTTTGCCACTGACGCAAATCCAGCGGCAGGGAAGGCAAGGCAGATACGTCCGCCTGGGCAATGACGTCGGCGGGCGGCGTGCGGGGGGCGAACGGGTTAATGATAATGTTATCCAGCTCATCGTCGGCGCTGTGATGGCGATAAACCGAACGCTCGACCACGTTCTTCAGTTCACGCACGTTGCCGGGCCAGCTGTGATTGAGCAACGTCAGCTGAGCGCGATCGCTGAAGCCGGGGAACAGCGGCAAGCCCAGTTCGCGGCACATCTGAATGGCGAAATGGTTAGCCATCACCAGTATGTCGCTGCGGCGTTCACGCAGCGGCGGCAGCTGCACCACATCAAAGGCGAGGCGATCGAGCAGGTCGGCGCGGAATTTACCGGCGGCGGCAAGCGCCGGTAGATCTTCATTGGTGGCGCACACCAAACGCACGTTCACCTGCAAAGATTGATTACCGCCAACGCGTTCCAGCTGTCCGTATTCAATCACGCGCAGCAATTTCTCCTGCACCAGCATCGGCGCGGTGGCGAGTTCATCAAGAAACAGCGTGCCGCCATCAGCGCGTTCGAAGCGTCCCAGATGGCGTTTTTGCGCCCCGGTAAACGCGCCCGCTTCATGACCGAAGAGTTCGGAATCGAGCAGGTTTTCATTTAGCGCGGCGCAGTTCAGTGAAACAAACGGACCTTCCCAGCGGTTTGACAGATAATGCAGGCGGCTGGCAATCAGCTCTTTGCCGGTGCCGCGCTCGCCAATCACCAGCACTGGTTTTTCCAGCGGCGCTAAGCGCGAAACCTGTTCCAGTACTTCCAGAAAGTTATTCGATTCGCCTAACAGGTTGTCTGAACTGTTCGCCATGATGAAATTCGCCACTGATTAATCAATTTCACTACCTTAAGCGATGTTCTGGCGGATGTAAAATAAACAAATTGCGTAAAATCAATTAATTAAAAGTTGGCACACGAATTGTATTAGTGAAGAGCGCCTCGCGCACCTACATACAAAATTTGAGGAACATCATTATGGGTATTTTTTCTCGTTTCGCCGACATCGTGAACGCTAACATCAACTCTCTGCTGGAGCGCGCCGAAGATCCGCAGAAACTGGTACGCCTGATGATTCAGGAAATGGAAGATACGCTGGTAGAAGTCCGTTCAACCTCAGCCCGTGCGCTGGCCGAAAAGAAACAGCTGCTGCGCCGTAGCGAGCAGGCTGAAATTCAGCAGGCCGAATGGCAGGAAAAAGCGGAGCTGGCAATCAACAAAGGTAAAGAAGATCTGGCGCGTGCTGCTTTAATTGAGAAGCAGAAGCTGACCGATTTGATTGCTGCGCTGCAGCAGGAATCGACCCAGGTTGAAGAGACGCTGGACCGCATGAAAGGCGAGATTGGTGAGCTGGAGAAAAAACTCACTGAAACCCGTGCGCGTCAGCAGGCGTTAACGCTGCGTCATCAGGCAGCATCGTCATCACGTGATGTGCGTCGTCAACTCGACAGCGGCAAAATTGATGATGCGATGGCACGTTTCGAATCCTTTGAACGTCGCATCGATCACATGGAAGCAGAAGCAGAAAGCCAGCGTTTTGGTAAACCAAAAGGTCTGGATCAGGAGTTCGCCGAGCTGAAAGCCGATGATGAAATCAGCCAGCAGCTGGCCGCGCTGAAAGCCAAAATGAACCGCCCTGAGTGATCGCCACGGGCCTGATTGCGGGCCCGAGTTAAAAATGGTGTTAGTGATTAAGGAGAGTCAATGAGCGCACTTTTTTTAGCCATACCTTTAACGATTTTCGTGCTGTTTGTCGCACCAATTTGGTTATGGCTGCATTACAGCAACAAACGCAACGGCGGCGCCGATCTATCGTCGAGTGACCTGCAGCGTTTGCAACAAATTACCCAGGATGCGCGCCGCATGCGTGAGCGTGTTGAAGCACTGGAAGCCATTTTGGATGCCGAACATCCAAACTGGAGGCAACCATGATGAATGGCCGTAAACTGTGGCGCATTCCGCAGCAGGGCAAAGTACGCGGCGTCTGCGCGGGTATCGCCGAGTACCTCGACATTCCGGTGCGCTTGCTGCGTGTGATTGTGGTGCTGTCGCTGTTCCTTGGGCTGTTTATGTTCACCATCGTCGCCTATTTTATTCTGGGCTTTGTGCTGGACGAGAAACCCGTTGATGCGACATCTGAACGGGCACCCAGCGCACGTGAACTGCTCGACGAGCTGGAAACAACGCTGCAAAGCGATGAGCGAAAGGTGCGTGAAGTTGAACGCTACGTCACTTCAGAGACGTTTAGCGTGCGCAGCCGCTTCCGCCAGATTTAAATTCCCGGGCTTTCGGGCCCACTTCTTCTATTGTGATAAGAGGCTCTATGCAAACTCAACGTTTTACTGCTCTGCGCCGTCGCGCGACACCTGCGTTGATGTCGGCGGGGAAATTTATCATCATTAGTGCAGTAACTTACGGGCCCGGCGGTATCGCTGGCTGGGCGGTGAAATCGGTGGCGCGCCGTCCGCTGCGCCTGTTGCTGGCGGCCGCCCTGGAACCGTTGCTGAGCAAAGCGTTTAAACGCTTATCGGCACGATTCATCAGGGAGAACGATGAAAAGACTGCAAAATGAATTTGTGGCGTTGATGAACCGCGGTGTTGACCGCCATCTGCGCCTGGCTGTAACCGGTTTAAGCCGTAGCGGCAAAACCGCGTTTATCACTTCGCTGGTTAACCAGCTTCTCAATGTTCACAGCGGCGCACGTTTGCCGCTGTTTTCCGTGGTGCGCGAAGATCGCCTGCTGGGCGTCAAGCGCGTGCCGCAGCGTGAACTCGGCACGCCGCGTTTCACCTACGACGAAGGTCTGGCGCAGCTGTACGGCACGCCGCCGATGTGGCCGACGCCGACGCGTGGTGTGAGCGAAATGCGTCTGGCGCTGCGCTATCGTCCGGATGAATCGCTGCTGCGCCATTTCAAAGATACCGCCACGCTCTACCTTGAAATTGTCGATTACCCCGGCGAATGGCTGCTGGATCTGCCGATGCTGGCGCAGGATTATCTCAGCTGGTCACGCCAGATGGTGGGCTTGCTGCAGGGCGATCGCGCGGGCTGGTCAGCACAATGGCGCAGCTTGTGCGCCGATCTCGATCCTTTTGCGCCCGCCGATGAAAATCGTCTGGCAGCGATTGCCGCTGCCTGGACCGACTATCTGCACCAATGCAAAAGCGAAGGTTTGCACTTTATCCAGCCGGGCCGCTTTGTATTGCCGGGCGATATGGCCGGCGCGCCCGCGCTGCAGTTCTTCCCGTGGCCGCAGGTCGACGAGATGCAGGTTAGCAAGCTGGCGCAAGCGCCAGCAGGCAGCAACTTCGCCATGCTGCAGCAGCGTTTCAACTATTACTGCCAGCACGTGGTGAAAGGATTCTATAAAAATCATTTCCTGCGCTTCGATCGCCAAATCGTGCTGGTCGATTGCCTGCAACCGCTTAACAGCGGGCCGCAAGCGTTCAACGATATGCGCCTCGCCTTGACGCAACTGATGCAAAGTTTCCACTACGGTCAGCGCACGCTGTTCCGCCGTCTGTTCTCTCCGGTGATCGATAAGCTGCTGTTTGCCGCCACCAAAGCCGATCATGTGACTTCGGATCAGCACGCCAATATGGTGTCCCTTTTGCAGCAGCTGGTGCAGGACGCGTGGCAGAACGCGGCGTTTGAAGGCATCAATATGGATTGCCTCGGTTTAGCCTCGGTGCAGGCCACAGAAAGTGGGCTGGTTGATCATCGTGGCGAGAAATTACCGGCGTTGCGCGGTCATCGTTTAGCCGATAATGAAGCGCTGACGTTTTATCCCGGCGAAGTGCCGCCACGCCTGCCTGGCCACAATTTCTGGCAGCAGCAGGGATTTCAGTTTGAACAGTTCCGGCCGCAGCAGCTGGATGTCGATCGCCCGCTGCCGCATATTCGCATGGATGCCGCGCTGGAATTTTTACTGGGAGATAAATTGCGATGAGCGACGAAACACCTTTGAAAGGACGCATTGATTTTGCCCGTCCGCTGACGGTGGAAGCGGAAAAACCGCTGCGCGCCGCACAAACCTTTAGCGCGGACAGCGAGAAAGCCTTTCTCGCCACGGCGGAAGCCGAGCCGTTGGAAGAGGGCGAAGGCGAAAAAGTGGTGGAAGCCGCGCTGCGGCCGAAGCGCAGCCTGTGGCGTAAAATGGTGGGCGTTGGCCTCGCTATTTTCGGCGTCAGCGTGGTGGCGCAGGGCGCGCAAACGCTGCACGATGCGTGGCTGCTGCGCGACTGGTTTACCCTCGGCACCGGCGTGGCAGGCACATTGATAGTTGCCGCCGGGGCGGGTGCGCTGATTGGCGAATGGCGGCGTTTATATCGTCTGCGTCAGCGGGCCGAAGAGCGCGATATTGGCCGCGAATTGCTGCACAGTCACGGCGTCGGAAAAGGTCGTGCGTTCTGTGAAAAGCTGGCGCAACAGGCGCAGCTTGATCAGGCGCATCCTGCACTGCAGCGCTGGCATGCGGCGCTGCATGAAACCCACAACGATCGTGAAATCGTCACCTTATATGCCCAACTGGTGCAGCCAGTGCTGGATCGTCAGGCGCGCCGGGAAATAAGCCGTCACGCCGCCGAATCGACGTTAATGATCGCCGTCAGCCCGCTGGCTTTGGTCGACATGGCGTTTATCGCCTGGCGCAATCTGCGGCTGGTCAATCGCATCGCGGCGATCTATGGCATTGAGCTGGGTTACTTTAGCCGCATCCGCCTGTTCCGCTTAGTGCTGCTCAATATGGCGTTTGCCGGGGCTTCCGAACTGGTGCGCGAAGTCGGGATGGATTGGATGTCACAGGATCTTGCCGCACGCCTGTCAACCCGCGCTGCGCAAGGGATTGGTGCCGGTTTGCTCACCGCACGTCTCGGCATTAAAGCCATGGAGCTGTGTCGCCCGTTACCGTGGCTGGAAGATGATAAGCCGCGTCTGGGCGATTTCCGTCGCGAGTTAATCGGTCAGTTGAAAGAATCCCTGGTAAAAAGTGGGGATAAAGTAGGGCAGGCTGCTAAATAATCAGCACTTGCGTACCTTTCACGCTGCAACTGGCGTGAAAGGTAAAATTATCTGTGTTACCACGCATATTCGGCGGGATTTTTGTTGGTCGCTCCGTTACACTTCCCTTTATCACCTGCCTCTGGCTGTCAACTTTTCCTGACAGGCCTCTTCTGAGGCGCTGCAAGTTAGCGTATTATCACTAAAATCAAAACCTGACTAAGGCTCATCGCAATGCGTTTGGAAGTTTTCTGCCAGGACCGAATCGGTCTGGCGCGCGAGTTGCTCGACCTGCTGGTTGCCCGCAATATCGACCTGCGCGGCATCGAAATTGCGCCACTCGGTCGCATTTATCTCAATTTTACCGCGCTGGAGTTTGAACCCTTCAGCAATCTGATGGCGGAAATCCGCCGTACACCTGGCGTGACAGATGTGCGTACCGTTTCGTTTATGCCCTCTGAACGCGAGCATCGCGCATTGAGCGCGCTGCTGGTGGCGATGCCAGAACCGGTGTTATCCATCGATCTGAAATGCAAAGTCGAGCTGGCCAATCCGGCAGCACAGAATCTGTTCACCCTTGATGAACAGAAGCTGCGCAATCAAAACGTTGGCACCCTAATCACCGGCTTCAATTTCCAGCGCTGGCTGGAGAATGATCGCGTTGACGCACAGGCGCAGCATGTGGTGATTCAGGGGCGCGATTTCCTGATGGAAGCGCGACCGATTTATCTGGCAGAAGAAGAGGGCCAGAGCGATCTGCCGGTCGGCGCGATGATCACCCTGAAATCGACGGCGCGTATGGGCCGACAGCTGCAAAATCTTACCGTTACCGATGAATCGGAGTTCGATCATATCGTGGCGGTTACGCCAAAAATGCGTCAGGTGATTGATCAGGCGCGCAAACTGGCGATGCACGATGCGCCGCTGTTGATCGTCGGTGATACCGGCACCGGCAAAGATATGCTGGCACGCGCCTGTCATTTGCGTAGCGCGCGTGGCAAAAAACCGTTCCTGGCGCTGAACTGCGCCTCATTGCCGGATGATGTGGCGGAGAGCGAGCTATTTGGTCACGCTGCCGGTGCATATCCCAATGCGCTGGAAGGCAAGAAAGGCTTCTTCGAGCAGGCTAACGGCGGCTCGGTATTGCTGGATGAGATTGGCGAAATGTCGCCACGCATGCAGACCAAACTATTGCGTTTCCTCAACGACGGCACGTTCCGCCGCGTGGGCGAAGAGCATGAAGTGCACGTTGATGTGCGCGTGATTTGCGCCACGCAGAAGAATTTGATTGAGCTGGTGCAGCGTGGTGAGTTCCGCGAAGATCTGTTTTATCGCTTGAATGTGCTGACGCTCAATCTGCCGCCGCTGCGCGAACGTCCACTGGATATTCTGCCGCTCACCGAAATGTTTGTCGCGCGTTTCGCCGATGAACAAGGCTTGCCGCGTCCGCGCCTCTCATCGCAGCTAACGCCATTCCTGACGCGTTATAACTGGCCCGGTAACGTACGCCAGTTAAAGAATGCGCTGTACCGCGCGCTGACGCAGCTGGAAGGTTACGAGCTGGGACCACAAGATATTGTGTTGCCAGAGCAGGCGCTGGATGTGTCATTGGGCGAAGAGGCGATGGAAGGTTCGCTGGACGATATCACCAGCCGTTTCGAACGTTCGGTGCTGACGCGTCTCTATCTCTCTTATCCCAGCACGCGCAAACTGGCGAAACGCCTCGGCGTGTCGCATACCGCAATTGCCAATAAGCTGCGTGAATATGGGTTAGGGCAGAAGCGCAACGAGAGCGAGTAATAGAGCGCGTGCATCTCGCAACGCTGTTCTACGTTTACGTTCACCATTCATGGCGTAATGCCTGTTAGTTAAGCCAACGACGAGTGCGCTGGCCGGAGCTTCCGTGCGTGTTGTTGAAAAGGGCACATTTGCCAGAGGCGCTGGCGCGTCTGCTGCGGCAAAAGGGCCATTCGCAGCGCTGAGGCTTTTACGTTGGGCCAGGAGCCTCACGCATGGATGCGTGAGGCAGTTCGGGGCCGGCCAGGACGGCCGATCCCCGAATGGTCCGTTGGCACAACGTGAAAGCCGAAGGTACCGCGCTAGCGGCGCGAGGACGGCCCATGACGCAGCAGATGTGTCAGTTCCCGCACTAGATTTAAAGCAACATGCTCTCTAACTGACAAGCATTACGCCATTCATGGCGACCTTTCGTAAATCTGCATCTACTCTGGCACGCGGATGTCTACCTGACTTCCTGCTCTCGTAAACACCGGAATTTCACTCAGTGGCGCGGCGACGCTGATGCGTTGGCCGCCTTGATAGCACTCACCATTGCGGGTAATCCATTGTTCACCAGCAGGTAACCACACTTCACGTTCACGCTGCCCGGCGTGCAGTACCGGCGCGATCAGGAGGTCGCGGCCCAGCAGATACTGATCTTCCACTTGCCAGCTCTCTGGCTGCTGCGGGTAGTGATAGAACAGCGGGCGCATCACCGGATCACCGAGCTCATGGGCTTCGCGCATCAGGCCATCAATATAGGGGCGAATCTGCTCACGTTGCAGCAGGCAGCTTTTCATCAGCGCGTAATTCTCCTCACCGTAACTCCATACCTCATTGGGTGAGCCGCTGTTACACTGCGCAATACCATCGCGCCAGGCTTCTTCAGGTGCAATTTGTGGCTCGCGGTAACCATGCAAACGCATCACCGGACAGAATACCGCCCATTGGAACCAACGGATCAACAGTTCATGAAACGCCGGATCATGAATATTCCCGCCCTGAAAACCGCCGATGTCGGTGGTCCACCATGGAATACCTGCCATCGCCATATTCAGCCCGGCAGTAAACTGATTACGTAAGGCATGGAACGAGGAGTGAACGTCGCCCGACCAGGCAAGCACGCCGTAACGCTGGCTGCCCGCCCAGGCGCAGCGCACCAGATTGACGACCTCGCTCTCGCCCTGTTGTTGCAGACCTTCATAAAATCCGCGGGCAAACAGCTGCGGATAGATATTGCCCACTTCCTGTACCGGGCCGAGATGATAGCGGTAATTATCAAAATCGTAGGCGCGGTATTCTGGCTCTGCTTCGTCGAGCCAAAAAGTGCGGATGCCGTGGTCATAATAGTTGCGCTTAACTTCCTGCCAGACGAACTCGCGAGCGGCGGGATGCGTGGCGTCAAAAAAGGTGGTGTTGCCCATAAAATCAAGGTTCACCGATACGCCGCGCTCGCTGTTAACCAGCAAGCCTTTGGATTTCATCAGACGATAGTTATCACTGCGGCTATCCACCGTGGGCCACACCGACACCATGGTTTCGATGCCCATCTCTTTCAGCTCCTGCACCATAGCACGCGGATCCGGCCAGTCGCGCGCATCGAAACACCAGGTTCCCTGATTTGGCCAGTGGAAAAAGTCGATGACGATCACCGAGAGCGGTAGCTGCAGGCGGCGATATTCGCGCGCGACCTCCAGCACTTCCTGCTGAGTGCGATAGCGCAGTTTGCATTGCCAGAAACCGGTCGCGAAGCTGGGCATCATCGGAGCTGTGCCGGTGGCGCGTCCATACTGACGCACGATCTCAGCGGGTGTGTCGCCTGCGGTGATCCAGTAATCCATCTGATCGGTTACTTCGGCTTGCCAGCGCGTGCCGTTTTTACCAAAGGTCACTTCGCCGATGGCCGGATTATGCCACAGCAAGCCGTAGCCGAGATTGGATACCATAAACGGCACGCTGGCCTGCGAGTTGCGCTGCGCCAGCTCAAGCGTGCAGCCTTTCAGATCGAGACAATCCTGCTGATACTGGCCCATGCCATAGATTTTCTCTTCGGCACGCGCTTCAAAGCGCACGCTCAGCTGATATTTCCCTCCCGGAATCGGTCGAAAGGCGCGCGCATCCAGCTTGAGGGCGCTGATGTATTTGTCCTGGCTCTTTTCGCTGGCACCGATGCCCACGGTGCTGCGCTGACGCCAGAACTCCTCGAGCAGCAATTCGCCGTGCTGATTATAGAAAGCCAGCTGGCCGCGAATATTCAGTGTGGCGGTGATATTGCCGTTACGCAGGCTGAGAGATTCATGCTCGCGCTGGATCTCCACCTCGCAAGCCGCAGGCGATAACAACGCCCAGTCATGGTCGATCAGTTCGGGCTGACAGGTGGCTCGTACTCGCAGGCTATGCGCGCCCCAGGGTTCGATAACCAGCGTCTGACGGTCAAATGTCCAGATAATACGCTGGGATTCGGCGCGTAATTCACTCATGACAACTCCTGTGGTTGTAAAAGGGGGGAAGCAGTGGCAGCCGGTTGGGCTGACACTTTGTGCTGATTGATGGTGCGCATGGTGGCATCGTTAAGTTTGTAGCCGCGCATCGCCAGCGCGCTTAACAGCGACAGCAGGCCGGGAACCACCGAAAACAGCGCCACGATGGCCATCATGGCGGCGGGTTGCTGATGCGGTGCCTGAGCGACGTAACCGCTCAGGCCAAGCGTCCAGCCGACAATCGCACCGCTGATGGCCATGCCCATTTTCAATACGGCGAGCAGAGTCGAGAAGACGGTGCCATCGAGGCGTTTTCCCTGACGATATTCACCGTAATCCACCACGTCGGCCATCATCACCCACATCAGCGTGGTGGTGACCTGATAGAAGCTGGAGACGATGAATGTCATGCCAACCAACAGCGCCAGCGAGCCGGGCAGGAACACGATGCTGATGCTTAGCACGCCAGCAGTAATGGCGCTGAGCGTAAAGGCGGTGATTTTGTTCAGGCGGCGCGTCAGCAGTTTCGCCAGCACGCTACCGACGCTTTTGCCGACAATATGCGCGGCCAGCAGCCACATGAAGAGGCTGGCATCACCCAGAAAATAGGTGACGTAGTACATCATCGCGCCGAGCCGCACCACGCCGAATGAGATATTGCAGAACACCAGCAACGCGACCACGCGCCACTGATCGTTACGCAGCAAATCGCGCAGATCGGCAAGAAAGTTGCCGTGGTTAGCGGGAGCATTGATGCGTTCGCGTGTATTGAGAAAACAGATAAAAAACAGCAGGGTTGCCAGCGTCGCCATTATCGACATTGCTGCGAAGTAACCGTCCAGTTTGTTACCGCCGCCCAGCCAGGTGGCGAGCGGGATCATCAGGAAAGTGGACATCGCGCCGCCCAGCGTGGCGAGGAAGAAGCGCCATGATTGCAGGGAGATGCGCTGATTATCATCGGCGGTGATAATCGCCCCCATCGAGCAGTAAGGAATATTGATGGCGGTGTACATCAGCATCATCAGGCTGTAGGTCACGGCGGCGTAAATCATCTTGCCAGTCAGCGACAGGCTTTCCGGCACCGCATAAATCAACATACAGCTGACGCCGAACGGTACCGCGAGCATCAATAGCCAGGGACGGAATTTGCCCCAGCGTGAACGGGTTCGGTCAGCCACCATCCCCATCGCCGGGTCGATCACCGCATCGGCGACGCGCGCCAGTAAAAACAGCGTGCCAACAAAGATTGCGGGCAAACCCACCACATCGGTGTAGTAAAAGGTGAGAAAAATAATGACGTTATCGATGGCGATATGGCTGGCCATATCACCGAGGCCGTAACTAAACTTTTCTTTAATGGATAAGCTTGCTTGCATAAAGATTCCCGCCTGTCTTTAAATCGCTTAAGTGCAATTGACGGTTAGTTATAGGTAGCGATGCTGATGGGAACAATTGCGGGATTTGTTACAGGTTTTATGTTTTTTAATTAATGTGATACGGGTAACAAGAATCACAGTAAAAATGCAACATGGCGGGAATAAGTGCTACGTATCGCGATAAATCAACAGGTTGAAAATTGAGCCATCCTGAAGGTGAGCATAAAAAAAGCACCGACGCGTTAATCATTCGGTGCTTTTTGTTTCGCCTGGCAGGCGAGAGATTTACTTCAGCGCAGCCAGCGCGGCATCGTAGTTTGGCTCTTCGGTGATTTCATTCACCAGCTCGCTGTAAATCACTTTATCGTTTTCATCCAGCACCACAACCGCACGTGCGGTCAGGCCTTTCAGCGGGCCATCAGCAATCGCCACGCCATAGTTTTCTTTGAACTCAGCGCCGCGCAGGGAAGAGAGCGTGATCACGTTGCTGACGTTCTCTGCGCCACAGAAGCGTGACTGGGCGAAAGGCAGGTCGGAGGAGATGCAGAGCACAACCGTGTTGTTCGCTTCACCTGAACGCTCGTTAAACTTACGCACCGATGCCGCACACACGCCAGTATCAATGCTTGGGAAAATGTTCAGAACTTTGCGTTTGCCTGCATAATTAGCCAGGGATACGTCAGTAAGATCTTTTGCGACCAGGTTGAAAGGTTTAGCTTGCTCGCCAACTTGTGGGAACTGGCCTGCAACCGGCACCGGATTGCCCTGAAAGTGAACAGTCTGAGACATGCGATTTCCTTTTTTAACGATGAAATATCTGACTTTTGGAACGTCAGAACAGGTATAGCGCTTGTTTATGACATAATTTTTAAGGGTTTACGAGCGCATTTCCTGCCGATAATCGAGCCGGCTCGCATTAAAGCGACGGATTTAAGGAGAAATAATGAGAACAGTGAAGAGTTATCCGGAAGCCTGGCCGTTACATTCGCCTTTTGTTATTTCGCGCGGCAGCCGCACCGAGGCGCATGTTGTGGTAGTGGAAATCGAGCAGGATGGCGTTAAAGGTGTTGGCGAAGCGACGCCTTACGCGCGCTACGGTGAAAGTGAGGAGTCGGTGCTCAAGCAGATCGCCTCGCAGCTAAGCGCGTTGCAAAGCGGCATGACGCGAGAAGCGCTGCAACAGGCGTTACCGGCGGGCGCGGCACGCAACGCGATTGACTGCGCAATGTGGGATCTGGCACGACAGCAGCAGGGCGAAAGTCTGGTGCAATTGTGCGCGGTGCAACTGGCTGACGAGATTGTCACCGCACATACCATCAGCATCGATACGCCAGATGCGATGGCCAGCAGCGCGCAGGCGCTGTGGCAACATGGCGCGCGTTTATTGAAGATTAAAATGGATGATCACCTGATCAGCGAACGTTTGGTGGCGATACGCAGCGCGGTACCTGACGCGACTTTGATTGTCGATGCCAACGAATCCTGGCATGCCGAAGGCCTGGCGGCACGCTGTCAGCTGCTGGCCGACCTCAATGTCGCGATGCTGGAACAGCCGCTACCGGCCGCAGAAGACAGCGCGCTGGGCAACTTTATCCATCCGCTGCCAATCTGCGCCGATGAAAGCTGCCATACGCGTGAAAGCCTGCCGCAGCTGAAAGGGCGCTATGAGATGGTGAATATCAAGCTGGATAAAACCGGCGGATTAACGGAAGCGCTGGCGCTGGCAGAGGCGGCGCAGCAGCAGGGATTCGCGATTATGCTCGGCTGCATGCTCTGCACGTCGCGGGCGATTCGTGCGGCATTACCGCTTACGGCGCGCGCGACCTTCGCGGATCTCGACGGTCCAACCTGGCTTGCGGCCGATGTTGAACCGTCGCTGCATTTTTCTCACGGCGTACTCAAGCCGCTGGCTGCCAGCGCAGCAGATTGATCATCGCTTCCAGATAGACTTCGGTGGCTTCGTCCACCGAAATCGGCGGCATCTCGGCGGTAATGCATAACAGGCCGAGGTCGTCGCACCAGCTGCCAAACGAACCCGGCGTAGCATAACCCACGCTGCTCACCACCGGCAGCGCGGTCTGCTGCGCCAGCCACTGCGCTAATTCGCTGTGGTGCGGATCATCAATACAGGCCAGCGGCTCATGCCACGAAACCACCCAACGCGGTTTGATCTGATGAATGAGCTGGCACAGCGCGCGGGTTTCTGGTTCGGAAGAGGGCGCTGATCCGGTTGAAAGCACCACATCACGCTCATCCGCTTCGCTGTTCCAGCGATACACCGTGTCGCCATGCTGCCAGTTAGCGGCGGGGAAGTTACGGTTGAGATCGACGCCATTGGCGTTGGCGCGCAGCCCCAACTGACAACCATCGGGATTGACCGCCAGAACAACGTGATGACGCCGCAGCCCGTCCGGCAAGGTGCGCATCGCGCCCGATAAGGTGGCAATCGCGGCATTCTCGTCGCCGTGCGTGCCAGCAATAATCAGCCCGCTTTCGGCATCGGCGGCGGGTGCCGGAAACCACAGCAGCGGTGCACCCAGCACCGATTGCCCGTATTGTTGCCAGACAGCGTCCAGCTTGCCGCGCAGCGGACGTGGATGGTATGACGACATGACGTTCCTCTATGAAATGCTTCCAACACCGCCAAAAGCCTTCTGGCGCTCAAGGTAAAAATGTGACCGGGAATCCAGCCTCAACATAACGGTAAATAGCCTGCGGGGAAATAGCTATATATCAATCAGCAATTTGCGATAAAGTGCCAAAAGTTGCTGGCGACACAATCTCTTCGCGGTCGCCATTTTTTTCGCGTAAAGGAGTGGTGATGAAACTAACGTTCAGCAAAACGCTGACTGCCTTAATTGTAGCCAGTGCAGCCTCACCCGCATTCGCCGCCAACGTGCCGCCGGGCGCACAGCTGGCCAGCACCCAGGAAATTGTTCGCCATATTAAAGATGAACCCGCTTCACTCGATCCGATGAAGGCGGTTGGTTTGCCAGAAATTCAGGTGATGCGCGATCTATTTGAAGGGCTGACCAATCAGGACGCCCACGGAAACATCGTGCCGGGCGTAGCGCTAAGCTGGAGCAGCAACGACAACAAAACCTGGATCTTCACCCTGCGGAAAGATGCGCGCTGGTCAAATGGTGAGCCGGTTACCGCGCAGGATTTTGTCTATAGCTGGCAACGTTTAGTTGAGCCGAAGAACAGTTCGCCGTTTGCCTGGTTCGCCGCCTTAAGCGGCATTGAAAACGCCGAAGCAATCACCAAAGGACAGATGAGCGCCGATAAGCTGGGCGTAACGGCAACCGATGCGACCCACCTTAAGGTGACATTGTCACGTCCTGTACCGTGGTTCCCGAGCATGGTCGCCAACGCCGCGATGTATCCGGTATCGAAGCAAGTGATTGAAAAAGAAGGCGATAGCTGGACATCACCGGGCAAGCTGGTGGGCAATGGCGCTTATCAGCTGCAGGATCGCGTGGTGAACGAAAAAATTGTATTGGTGCGCAACGCTAACTATTGGGATGACCAAAAATCGGTGCTGACGAAAGTCACGTTTATTCCGATTAATGAAGAATCCAGTGCTACCAAACGCTATCGTGCCAACGATATCGATATCACCGAATCCTTCCCGAAAAACATGTACGCGCTGCTGAAAAAAGAGTTGCCTGGTCAGGTGTATACGCCGGATCAGCTTGGCACCTATTACTACGCGTTCAATACCGAGAAAGGGCCAACCGCTGATGTACGCGTACGCAAGGCGCTGTCGTGGAGCATCGATCGTCGCATCATTGCGGAGAAAGTATTGGGCACCGGCGAAAAACCGGCCTGGCACTTCACGCCGGACGTTACCGCCGGTTTCACCCCGATGAAGAGCTATCTGCAGCAACATAGCCAGCAGGAGCTGAACGCGCAGGCCAAAGCATTGCTGACAGCGGCAGGTTATGGACCGGGCAAACCGCTGCATTTGACGCTGCTCTACAACACCTCGGAAAGCCATCAGAAAATTGCTATCGCGGTGGCGTCAATGTGGAAGAAGAATCTTGGCGTAAATGTCACCTTGCAAAATCAGGAGTGGAAAACCTATATCGACAGCCGTAACAGCGGCAATTTCGATGTGATCCGCGCTTCATGGATCGGCGATTATAATGAGCCTTCAACCTTCCTCAGTCTGCTGACCTCGACCCACACCGGCAATATCGCGCGCTTCCGCAGTGCCGATTACGATGCGGTGATCACCAAAGCCAGCACTGAAACCAGCGTGGCGGCGCGTAACACCGATTACAACAAAGCCGAGCAGATCATCGCCGATCAGGCACCAATCGCGCCGATCTACCAATACACTAACGGCCGCTTAATCAAGCCGTGGGTGAAAGGTTATCCGATCACCAATCCTGAAGACGTGGCGTACAGCCGCGAGCTGTGGATTGAGAAGCATTAATCCTGCACATCCGCAGGCGGTGATTGTCACCGCCTGTCATCTTTGCTCACAGCCTGATGATTGCAACTGGTCTGCGCCACGCTAGACTGTATCGTATTGATTTTGATAGTGAGGCGAGTTCGTGAACGTCATTGAAGGAAAAGCGTTACAAGTATCCGATGCCATTGTGTCCTGTCAGCTGGATGGCGCAGGCGGCATGATCCCCATCGAAGATAAAGACGTCATCAACTGCGAACGTCCCTGCTGGTTGCACCTCAATTACACCCAACGACAAAGTGCGGAATGGCTGCAAAACACGCCGCTGATCCCCGATTCGGTGCGTGATGCGCTGGCGGGCGACAGCATGCGGCCGCGCGTGGCGCGGCTCGGTGACGGCTTCATGATTGTGCTGCGCAGCGTGAACCATAACGCCGATTCACGTCCCGATCAGCTGGTGGCGATGCGCGTATTTATCAACGACAAGCTGATTGTCTCGACGCGCCGTCGCAAAGTGTACGCCATTGATGCCGTGCTGACCGATCTACAACAAGGTAACGGTCCTGTTGACGGCGGCAGCTGGCTGGTGGATGTGTGCGATGCGTTAACCGATCACGCCAGCGAATTTATCGAAGAGATGCACGATAAAATTATCGAGCTGGAAGATGCGCTGATGAATCAGGAAGTACCAGCGCGCGGCGATTTGGCGCTGCTGCGTAAGCAGCTGATTGTGATGCGTCGTTATATGGCACCGCAGCGCGATGTCTATGCGCGGCTGGCTATCGAGAAGATGGCGTGGATGAACGACGACGATCGTCGCCGTATGCAAGAAGTTGCCGATCGCTTAGGTCGCGGATTGGACGATCTCAATGCCGGCGTGGCGCGTACTTCGATTCTGGCGGATGAAGTGGCGTCAATACTTGCGGAATCGATGAATCGCCGCACTTATACCATGTCGTTGATGGCGATGATTTTTTTACCGGCCACGTTCCTTACCGGCTTATTCGGCGTCAACCTCGGCGGCATTCCGGGCGGCAATTGGGCGCTGGGCTTTACCGCTTTCTGCGTGCTGCTATTGGTGATGGTTGGCGGCGTGGCGATATGGCTGAAACGGCGGAAATGGTTGTAAGGCAGAAAAGCGGATTAAACCTGATCGATATCAATATCCCGCCAGCGCAATCGGGGCAAACTCTTTCCCGCAGGTGAATGCAACGTCAAGCGATGGGCGTTGCGCTCCATATTGTCTTACTTCCTTTTTTGAATTACTGCATAGCACATTTGATTCGTACGACGCCGGCTTATCCGCCGGCTTTTTTTTGCCCGCCTGGCTTGCTCGGCCAACCTTTCCTATGCTTAAAGAACATTCAGCGACAAGGAGAAGGGCATGCAAGAGATCATTGCCAGCGAACCGATTCCTACCGATCCACCACCGATTCCCGAACCGATTCCACAACCGCAGCCGATACCACCCGCACAGCCACCACACGATCCCGAATTCCCACCGATCCAGGATCCTCCGCCGCACCGTTAATAAAAAAGGCGCGTAGCCGAAGCGACGCGCCTTTTTCACAGCAAAACCGATTACTTAATTTCCAGCACATCAAGACGTACGCTGAGATTCGGCGCATCATCCTCTTCTGGCTGCCAGCCCGCGGGCTGCACCGGCAAGCTTTCGCGATCAAACGCCAAATCACCGCCATCCACCACGGCATCACCGTGTTTGATGCCTTTGAAATCGAACAAATTAATGTCGGCCATGTGTGATGGCACCACATTCTGCATCGCGGTAAACATGGTTTCGATACGGCCCGGATAACGTTTATCCCAGTCACGCAGCATGTCGGCAACCACCTGACGTTGCAGATTCGGCTGCGAACCGCATAGGTTGCACGGAATGATCGGGAACTGGCGCGCTTCCGCAAAACGAATGATGTCTTTCTCGCGGCAGTATGCCAGCGGACGAATCACGATATGTTTACCGTCATCGCTCATCAGTTTTGGTGGCATGCCTTTCATCTTGCCGCCGTAGAACATGTTGAGGAACATGGTCTGCAGAATATCGTCGCGATGATGACCTAAGGCGATTTTGCTACAACCCAACTCGGTGGCGGTGCGATACAGAATCCCCCGGCGCAAACGCGAACAGAGCGAGCAGGTAGTTTTGCCTTCAGGAATCTTATCTTTAACGATGGAATAAGTGTCTTCGTTAACGATGTGATACTCAACGCCCTGTTGTTCCAGATAGGCCGGCAAAATATGCTCCGGGAAACCGGGCTGTTTCTGGTCGAGATTCACCGCCACCAGCGAGAAGTTCACCGGCGCGCTCTGCTGCAAATTACGCAGGATCTCCAGCATGGTGTAGCTGTCTTTACCACCAGACAGACAAACCATGATGCGATCGCCTTCTTCAATCATGTTGAAGTCAGCAATGGCTTCGCCAACGTTGCGACGCAAACGCTTCTGCAGTTTGTTGAGGTTGTACTGCTCTTTTTTTGTTACTTCTTGATTTTCTGACATTATTTTCACGCTTGAGAGTGAAGGCGAGGGCCGTTAGCGGCTGAAGCAATCTTCAACGGCAATAAACCCTGTAAACATGACTGCGTATGGTACGGATTGCGGGCGCGAATGCTAGCCTGAAGTGATCTCTTTTCTGATGATAACTCATTGCGCTTGAGACAAAGGCGCACACTTTGTCAGAACAATCTGGCTATTTATTGATCTGGGCAAATATTTACCTCATCTGGGCCTGACAGGATGGCCGAAGTGCTTTTTTTACTTTCTTTAGGTGAGGAGCGGCAAATGCAAACGTACGATATGGTTTTTGAAGAGGCGTGTCGGCTGGTGGGGCAATGTTATCTGGAGCTGGCACAGCGAGGCGCAGCAACCGAGAAAGAGGTGCTAGCCAGCGAGTTGCGCAATCTACAGTTGCGCTATCGTGAACTCACCGGCTCACCGAATCGGGCGGTAGAGATGGCCATCGTTCAGCTCAAGCCGTGTTAATCCATCAACATTAACCCAGCAAAGAAACGCCCGGCCATCGCGCCGGGCTTTTTCATCTACTCGCTTTTCTCGGTTTTCCCGGCTAACTCGGCCAGCCGCTGATAACGCTGACTGGCGGCTACCGTTGCATCACGCCACAGCTGCGACGCTTCTTCTGGCCGCTGAGTTTGCAATTGGCGGAAACGCTGCTCGTTCATTAATGCTTGTTCGAGTTCCGAGGTCGGCGGACGCGAATCCAGCGCCAGCGCGGCTTTACCTTGCTCGGCGCGTCGAGGATCAAAACGATAAAGCGGCCAGAAACCGCTGGTGGTCAGCAGGCGCATCTGCTCGTGGCTATAAGCCAGATCGTAGCCATGCTCTTCACACGGGCTGTAAGCGATGATCAGCGAGGGTCCCGGCCAGGCTTCCGCTTCCTGAAACGCTTTCACGGTTTGATTGAGCTGCGCGCCCAGCGAAATCTGCGCCACATACACATGCCCGTACAGCAGCGTCGACATGCCGAGATCCTTGCGCGCCTTGCGTTTCCCCTGTTCGCCAAACTTGGTCACCGCGCCGAGCGGCGTCGCTTTTGATGCCTGGCCGCCCGTATTGGAGTAGCACTGCGTATCCAGCACCAGCACGTTAACGTTTTCGCTCAGGCTCATCACGTGATCGAGGCCGCCGTAGCCAATGTCATACGCCCAACCATCGCCACCGATCAGCCAGACCGATTTCGCCACCAGCGCATCCGCTGTGTCGTTTAGGGCTTTGGCTTCAGGCTGCGGTGAAGCCGCGAGCAGGGCGCGCAGCTGTATAATCTGCTCGCGTCGTTGGGAAATGGTGACGCTGTCACCTTTTAATGCGTCAACCAATGCCGCCGGTAGCTGCGCAGCGCATTGATCAAGTAGTCTGAGCGCGCGCTGTTTCTGCTGGTCGACGCTCAAGCGGAAGCCCAGACCAAATTCGGCATTATCTTCAAATAGCGAATTCGCCCACGCCGGACCGCGACCTTCAGCATTGGTGGTGTAAGGCGTGGAAGGCAGATTACCGCCATAAATGGAGGAGCAGCCGGTGGCATTGGCAATCAGCAAGCGATCGCCATACAGCTGCGTCAGTAGTTTGATATAGGGCGTTTCCCCGCAGCCCGAGCAGGCACCGGAATATTCAAACAGCGGCGTAATCAGCTGCGAGGTGCGAATATCAATACGTTCCAGCTGCTCGGCGGTGATCTCCGGCAGCGCAAGGAAGGCAGCGTAATTGACCTTTTCCGTCTCAACATGCTCCAGGCGTGATTTCATGTTGATGGCTTTGATTTCCGGATGCTGGCGATCGCTGGCCGGGCACACTTCCACACACAAATTGCAGCCGGTGCAATCTTCCGGCGCCACCTGCAGCACGTATTTCTGTCCGCGCATATCGCGCGATTTCACATCCAGAGAAGCGAGCGAAGATGGCGCATCGTCCAGCGCTGCAGGATCAACCACTTTGGCGCGAATCGCCGAGTGCGGGCAGGCGGCGACGCAATGGTTGCACTGCGTACAGAGATCGGGCTGCCAGATCGGCACGGCTTCGGCGATATTGCGCTTTTCCCATTGCGTGGTGCCAACTGGCCAGGTTCCATCAGGCGGCAGCGCCGAAACCGGCAGTTTATCGCCAAGGCCGGCAAGCATCGCTGCGGTGACGGTTTTGACGAAATCCGGCGCGCTATCGGCTACCACCGGCGGGCGATGCGGACTGCGAACGTCTACCGGTTGCAGCGGCACCCTCTGCAGCGCTTGTTGTGCCATCGCCAGCGCTTGCCAGTTGCGCTGCACCAGCTCTTTGCCTTTGCTGCTGTAGCTGCGCGCAATGGCGTTTTGCAGTTCGGTTAACGCGCTATCGCCCGGCAAAATCTGGGTCAGCTGGAAAAAGACCATCTGCATCACGGTGTTGATGCGTGCGCCCAGCTGGCATTCGCGCGCGATACGCGCAGCGTTGATCACATAAAATCGCGCCTGTTTATCGTTGAGCTGGCTCTGCACTTCCTGCGGCAGGTGCGGCCACACCTCCTCAGCGCTGTAGGGCGTATTGAGCAGAAAAATCCTACCCGGCTTAAGCTGATCGAGCATCGAATACTTATCGATAAACTGCAGCTGATGGCAGCCAATGAAGTCGGCTTGCTGAATCAAATAGGCGGATTGAATCGGATATTCACTGACGCGCAAATGGGAAACCGTCAGGCCGCCGGCTTTCTTCGAGTCGTAGACGAAATAGCCCTGCACCTGCCACGGCGTGGCGTTACCGATTATCTTCAGGTTGTTTTTACTGGCGCTAACGCTGCCGTCGCTGCCCAAACCATAAAACAGCGCTTCGAGCCGTGCGCGATTCGGCACGATATTGGCTTCCAGCGGCAGCGAAAGATGGGTGACGTCGTCGTAAATGCCGACGGTAAAACGCGCTGGCGGTGTTTCGCGCAGCAAGGCACGAAACACTGCCAGCACCGCATCGGGTGCGAACTCTTTCGACGACAAACCATAGCGACCGCCGATCACCTTCGGCAGCGACACACGCTCGCCACGGCTGTAAGCTTCAGCCAGCGCGGTCATCACATCCAGGAATAGCGGTTCGCCGAGCGCACCGGGCTCTTTGGTGCGATCGAGCACCGCAATCCGCTGGGCGGAAGCGGGGATCTTTTGCAGCAAGTGCACCCCCGAAAACGGACGATAGAGGCGCACTTTAACCAGCCCGACTTTCTCGCCGCGCTGCAGCATCTCATCAATCGCATCTTCAGCCGTGCCGCAGCCGGAGCCCATCATCACCATTACGCGCTCGGCCTGCGGATGGCCGTAAAACTCAAACGGCTGATAATGGCGGCCGGTATTTTCGCCAAACGCGGTCATTGCAGCCTCAACGTGCTGGGTGCAATCGTCATACCAGCGGTTGGTGGCTTCGCGTGACTGGAAATAGGTATCAGGATTGGCGGATGTGCCGCGAATCGTTGGACGATCCGGCGTCAATGCACGGGCGCGATGGGCGTTGATTGCCTCGGCGGGCATCAGCGCCTGCAAGGTTTCATCGCTGAGCGGCACGATCTTGTTGATCTCGTGCGAGGTGCGGAAGCCATCAAAGAAGTGGATGAAAGGGATGCGGCTATTCAGTGAGGCGATTTGTGCAATCAGGGCAAAATCCTGCGCTTCCTGCACGCTGGAGGCGCAGAGCTGCGCGCAGCCGGTTTGTCGTACTGCCATGACATCGGAGTGATCGCCAAATATCGACAGCGCGTGCGTCGCCACGGTCCGCGCCGCGACGTGCAGCACAAACGGCGTCAGCTGGCCCGCCAGTTTGTAGAGCGTCGGGATCATCAACAGCAATCCCTGCGACGAGGTGAAGGTTGTTGAGAGTGCACCGGTTTGCAGCGCGCCGTGCACCGTGGCAATCGCGCCGCCTTCAGATTGCATCTCGACCACGCGCGGCACATCGCCCCAGATATTACGGCGGCCTTCGCCGGACCAGCTATCCGCCAGCTCGGCCATGGTTGAGCTGGGCGTGATGGGATAAATGGCAATCACTTCGCTGGTGCGGAAGGCGACTGAAGCCACTGCACCGTTACCGTCGACGGTAATCATAAATCGTCCTTTGCTACGCTGAGAAACCCGCAAACTTTACGGGGGTTATCAGTTCAGTTTAGCAAAGGGCTTGGACGCGACTTTTTCATCTGTGTGCTAGCGAGATGGCAGCGCACCGCAATCTAACATTGATGATTTTTACATCATCTCTAGCGATTGAACGCCTTTGATTTCCATCACTTTGTCATAGATATTATGCATTGGTGTACGTCGTGACAACGTCACCTCAACGCTCAGTTCGCACAGACCAACCTCTTCATCACGGTTCACTACGGCGATGTGACCGTAGCGCACATTTTCGCGTTGCAGCACCAGCAGCACCAGCGGCACGCTTTTGGGTTTGAGGTGCACCAGCAGCGTATGGTGACGGCCAATCAGCCAGTGACTGATGCGACGGAACGTCTCCAGCACCACCAGCGCCAGCACGGTGCCGTAGATACCGATTTCATACATGCCGCTACCGATCACCAGACCAATCGCCGCAGTGACCCATAAACCGGCGGCGGTAGTAAGACCTTTCACCACTTGCTTCTGAATAATGATGGTACCGGCGCCAAGGAAGCCCATGCCGCTCACCACCTGCGCCGCAATACGGCTGGGATCGAGCGCTACATGGTCGCTGACTAACATATCGGCAAAGCCATATTTCGATACCAGCATAAACATCGCGCTGCCGATACCGACCAGGATATGGGTGCGCAAACCGGCCTCTTTGGCGCGCAGCTGCCGCTCTAGCCCAATCAGTCCGCCGAGAATTCCAGCCAGCGCGATGCGGATAAGCATATCCGTCAACATCGTTCTCTCCTTAGTTATTGAAAAACAAACCCTCTGCCGGGCGAAAAGGGCGGAAATAACTCAAACAGGATAATTCTGCTTGCAAACAATGAAATTAAATTTTGTAAAAAGCTGTGTCGCCTATCGATCCCTCAGCGCACCTGACATATGCTGGTGCGACTTTTTCGCTCAATCCCCGGAGCCCCATCGATGAAAGCCGCTCTCTTCCTGCTGGCTGGCGCCACCTTGTTACTTTCTGCCTGCAGCAGTAACAGTGACAACGAACCGCCGCAACAAGCTACTGCCGCCCACGTACAACCGCGCGTTGTGATGTCATCAATGGCTGAAGTGAATTGCAGTAATGCCGGGGGATCGCTGGCGTTTTCCCGTCAGTTAGACGGTTCACGCATCGGTATGTGCCAGTTGGCGAATGGTCGTCGCTGTGACGAACAGGCGCTGATGGGTGGAAGCTGCGCCCGCTAAGGCAGGCGCAGAAGGGTTAGGCGGTGACCTGATTCGGGCTGATTTCGCCGCGTTCCAGCTGTTGCAAGTTGCTGAGCGTGGTTTCTGAAATTGCCGTCAAGGCTTCGGCGGTCAGGAAAGCCTGATGGCCGGTGAACAGCACGTTGTGACAGGCCGACAGACGACGGAACACATCATCCTGAATCACGTCATTCGATTTGTCTTCAAAGAACAGATCGCGCTCGTTTTCATACACATCCATCCCCAGCGAACCAATCTTCTGCTGTTTAAGCGCATCAATTGCCGCTTGTGAATCAATCAAACCGCCACGGCTGGTGTTGATGATCATCACGCCATCTTTCATTTGGCTGAACGCCTGCGCGTTAAGCAGATGGTGGTTTTCCGGCGTAAGCGGACAGTGCAGCGTAATCACATCGGCTTCAGCGAACAGCGTTTTGAGATCGACATATTCCGCGCCCAGCTCCAGCGCCGCCTGGCTTGGATAGGGATCGAACGCTAACAGGCGCATGCCAAATCCCTTGAGAATACGCATCGCCGCGATACCAATCTTGCCGGTTCCGACTACGCCCGCGGTTTTGTTATGCATGTTGAAGCCGGTTAAGCCATCCAGCGAGAAGTTAGCGTCGCGCGTGCGTTGATAGGCGCGGTGAATGCGACGATTCAGCGTCATCATCAGGCCAACCGCATGTTCCGCTACCGCTTCTGGCGAATATGCCGGGACGCGCACCACGTTTATGCCGAGCGCTTTCGCCGCCGACAGATCGACGTTATTGAAACCGGCACAGCGCAGCGCAACGTGCTTCACGCCCAGCGCCGCCAACTCTTCCAGCACCGCTTTGCTGGCATCATCGTTGACGAAAATACACACCGCATCACAGCCCGCGGCGTTCTTTGCCGTCGCCGGTGTCAGCAGGAAGTCAAAAAACTGCAGCTCAAATCCGTAGCTGTCGTTGACGTGTTCAAGGTATTTTTGGTCGTAATGCTTGGTGCTGTAAACCGCAACTTTCATTGTTTCGCTCCTGAAAAATGCAACGTCGGTATCACAACAGGATAACGTTTTCCGCGTCATTTTGCTGTGCTTCAGCCAGACTATGTCGCTAACACCTTCATTTGCCGGACGTAACATGCCATCATTTGGCTCCTCGTCAGGATTGTGTAAAGAACAGGAACGTTAACTGCCATGACGCGTGGCCTTCGCCGAACACTTGCTGCGCTGCTGGCGCTGATACTGCTGCTATTGGGATTGCTGCTGACGCTCACGCAATGGTTGCCGCGTCTGGCCGGTATCTGGCTGCCTGAAAACACCCGAGTGGAACTTAACGGCACGCCGCGCTGGCAGCAAGGCGCGCTGCATTTCCCGGCGGTGCGCTATCTGGCGGGCGATTGTGTACTGGCAAACGTCAGCGATGCGGCGCTCGGCTGGCAGCAAAAGCGCTGGCAACTTAGCGCGGGAGAAGTCCAACTCAATAGCGACTGCCTGCAATCGCTGCCGCACAGCGAAGCCAGCGGTGCGCCGCGCAGCCTGACTGACTGGCAGAAGATGTTGCCTGGCGCCGATGTCCACCTGCAAAAAATCACCATTCTGCCGTGGCAACAATATGCCGGACGTTTCGATCTCACCTTAAATAACGATGTGCAGCGGCTGCATTATCAGGGCGACAACCTGAGTGTGGATGCGCGGTTGCAAGGCCAGCTGCTGCAGATTGCCCAGCTGCAGCTCAGTCATCCTTTACTGCCCAAACCGCTCAACCTGCATGGCGATGTCACCTTGCCAACCTTTGCCGATGGTTTGCCGGTAGCGGGCGAACTCAGCGCTGACCTCAATATTGTGCAGTGGCCGCAGCCGCTAGCGCTGGCGCTCAACTGGCAGCAACAGCAAGGCACCTTGACGGTGAAGCAGCAGGATGACGATCAGCCGCTGCTGCAGCTGCCGTGGCAGGTCGATGAGCGGCAGATTCGTATTACGCAAGGTCAATGGCGTTGGCCGCAGGCCGATCAGCCGCTATCAGGTGGCATGGCGCTAACGCTGGAAAACTGGCAGCAAGGACTGGAAAACACGCTGGTCAGCGGGCGATTTAATTTGCTGACGCAAGGGCGCGGCGGCAAAGGCAATCTGGTATTGAGCGTTGGCCCGGGCAAACTGAGCATGGTCGATAGCGCCTTGCCGTTCCAGTTGACCGGCGAGAGCAAATTCGCCGATCTGCAGCTGTTTGGCAGCATGCCGGGCTTACTGCACGGCGTGCTGACCGATCCGCAATTGACCCTGAAACAAGGCGCGCTGCTGCGTTTGCGCGGTCGCTTGCTCTCAACGCTGGAAGTGGATGAAGCGCGCTGGCCGCTGGCGGGCGTGACGGTGGCGTCGAGCGGAATTAATGGTCGCCTGCAGGCGATACTTAAGGCACACGATCCCAGCTTTGGTCGCTTCAGGTTGCATCTCGATGGCCGCGCCAGCGATTTCTGGCCCGACAGCGGCGTGTGGAACTGGCGTTATTGGGGGGACGGCCTGATCGAGCCGCTCACCGCCAAATGGGACGTGAAGGGCACCGGCAGCTGGCAGGACACTTTGATCAGCCTCGACACGCTGAATACCGGTTTCGATCAGCTGGCGTACGGCATGGTGCAAGTGGCTAAACCGCGCCTGACGCTCAATGCGCCGGTGCGCTGGCAGCGCGATCCCTCGCATCCGGCGTTTAACGGTGGCTTCACGCTCAAATCCGGTCAAACCCAGTTCAGCTACGGCGGCTGGCTGCCGCCATCAGAACTTAATTTTGAAGCCAAAGGCAGCGATCCCAGCCAGTTTATCTGGCGCGGTCAGCTGACGGCGGAGGATATTGGCCCGGTACGCGTGCATGGCCGCTGGGACGGCGAACGTCTGCGCGGCGAAGCCTGGTGGCCGGCGCAATCTTTGACGGTGTTCCAGCCACTGCTCAGCAGCGATTTAAAAATGCGTATCCAGTCGGGTGAACTGCGCGCGCAGGTGGCATTCTCGGCGGCTAGCGAGCAGGGCTTTGAAGCGGGCGGTCACTGGACGGTGAAAAACGGCAGCCTGTGGATGCCGGACAGTGAAATCAACGGCATCGATTTCTCGCTGCCGTTTCGGCTGAAGGATCATCAATGGCAGCTTGGACGGCGCGGCCCGGTTTCACTGCGTATCGCCGAAGTAAAAAATCAGTTCTCACTGCAAAACATCACCGCTGATTTGCAAGGTCACTATCCATGGCAGGAGCGCCAGCCGCTAACGCTCAGCAACGTCAATCTCGATCTGTTAGGCGGACACGTCAGCATGCCCGAACTGCGCATGCCACAGCATCAAGCGGCGCGCGTCTCGCTGAAGGAGATCAATCTCAGCAAGCTGGTCAGCGCGATCAAACCCAAGCAGTTTGCCATGTCTGGCAAGGTCAATGGCGAATTGCCGCTGTGGGTGAATAATCCGCAATGGCTGGTTGAAAAGGGCTGGATCGCCAACAGCGGTCCGCTCACCTTCCGGCTGGATAAAGATATGGCGGACGCGATTGTCAGCAATAACTTTGCGGCCGGAGCGGCGCTGGATTGGCTGCGCTACATGGAAATCTCGCGTTCATGGGCCACTATCGATCTGGATAACTTCGGCAATCTGATCATGCAATCGGAAGTGAAAGGCGTCAGCCAGTTCAGTAACCGCCGACAGACCGTTAATCTGAACTACCGGCATCAGGAAAATTTGTTCCAGCTGTGGCGCAGCCTGCGCTTTGGCGATAATTTGCAATCCTGGGTGGAGCAAAATGCCACCTTACCCTCGAAGAAGGATCCCCAACCATGAGCCTCAGGGCATTACTGGTGCTGGCAGCCTGGCTGCCGCTGATTGGCTGCGTGCCGCGCATTGAAGTTGCGGCGCCGAAAGAGCCCATCACCATCAATATGAACGTCAAAATTGAGCATGAGATTCACATCAAGGTGGATAAAGATGTGGAAGCGCTGCTGAAGAATCAGAGCGGACTGTTTTGAGGAGAAGCATGATGAAACGCAAGGGGATCGCGCTGCTTGTGGCGCTGCTGCTGATGCCGTCTGCCTGGGCGCTCACGCTGGATGAGGCGCGTCAACAGGGGCGCGTGGGCGAAACGCTCAGCGGCTATGTGGCGGCGCGTCAGCAGGACGAAGAAACGCTGGCGCTGGTCAAGCGCATCAACGATGGCCGCCTGCAGCAATATCAGCGCGTGGCGCAGCAAAATAACCTGACTGCCAGCGAAGTGGCGCGCATCGCCGGCGAAAAGCTGGTGAACCGCGCAGGTAGCGGCGAGTATGTGCGCGGCATCAATGGGCAGTGGCTGCGTAAGTAAAGCGACTTGTTTTTACAGCGGCTGCCGGGCAAAGGCCGTTTTTTACGCATAGTAGGGCTTGGGTTAACGAATATATAAAGTGAAGTAAATGTGTAGCTGTTATGCGTTACCTGCTGGTTGAAATAAATGACTAATTGATTTGCCAAAAATTCAATATAAGTTAAGCATTCTTAATCAACTGGCCCTTGTTTTCCAAAGTGCTCAGTGTATGATTTTCGCCATTCTGATGCTTACTGACTATGTGATAAGACAAAATCTTGAATTGTCTTGAGAGACTTAATTATTTAACACAACATAAAATGTAATCATAATCTCTGAATTACGAGTTCGCGTGAAGCATCAATCAACTTGCCCCACACTCCGGACAGACTCCGCCCGGGTGTGATGCGCGATTTAGTTAATTACTTTAATTTAAAACTTTAAGGCATGTTATGGCAGAGTACTCTTCATCAGAAGATGACAGTTCACAAGCTTATATTCTCAAATCACTTGAGGATATGCGGCGCAAGTTACTGGATTTAACTTCACGCAACAGGCTGCTAAATTTCCCGGTCGCTCAAAAACATTCTTCATTACGGATTGTTGATGAGTTACCCGATCAGCTTTTTAGAACCTTGATTTCGGAAGAGCCTATGCAGTTTGCAGGCGTTCCAGACCCTTCAAGACATCAGCTCCAAAAGTTTGGCTTTCTTGATAAAAACCAAGATTTGACAGATGAGAAAAATAAAAAGTCGATGCCTGATGCCAAGAGCTGGGCGGCAAAATTAGGCATTAATACAAGCTATGAATTGCTGAGCCAACCAAAAGACAATGTGTCTGCTGAAGATTACCAACAGGTGGTCAAAGCCTGGCAGGATATTCTTGATTCACTGAAAGATAATGCTACATCTCGACCGGGGGCATGGAATAACGCATTGCAGTCTGAGCCACCAGCTGAGCGACTGATCGCTACACTTATGCAACTCGGTTATAAAGATTTAGGTGAATTCGAACGCGATGCAAAAGCGGGAAAGCCGCTTCGCACCCCTTCTATACGTGCATCCCTAACTGATACTCAAATTCAGACACTTTATTATCCTTCAGAGCTTGAGGCCATGTTGCGCTCATTGCATGGCAAAGCCCAAGTTGCGATTGAGGAAACTGGAGCTGGAATTCTTTATCTTGCTTTGGGATTTTTAGAATGGTTTGAAAGTGAGGATTCCGATAAGCCGAGGCTGGCGCCTCTTTTCACTATTCCTGTTACTTTGGAAAAAGGCAAACTTGACCCGCAGGCAGGTCTTTACCGATATCATTTGCGGTACACAGGTGAAGATATTCTGCCAAATCTTTCTTTGCAGCAAAAACTTCAGGGTGATTTTGGTATTGCGCTACCTAATCTAAGTGATGACATGTTGCCTGAAACCTACTTCCAACAAATCCAGGCGATCATAGAGAAAAGTAAACCACGTTGGTCTGTTCGTCGTTATGGCGCGTTAAGTCTGCTGAACTTCAGCAAGATGCTAATGTATCTCGATCTCGACCCTGACCGTTGGCCGCAAGGCAGCAAGAATCTACTAAACCACGAAATTATCAAACGACTTTTCACCTCACAAGCTGGAGATGTTCCGGACTACACCTCCGGCGGGTCAAATGAGTATTCGATTGATAATTTCAGCGATATTCATGAAAAATTCCCTTTGATTTATGACGCTGACAGTTCCCAGCATAGTGCACTTATCGACTCCGTTAATGGAGAAAATCTTGTCATTGAAGGTCCACCTGGGACGGGCAAATCTCAGACGATCACAAACCTGATCGCTGCAGCAATGCTGAACGGTAAGAAAGTTCTCTTTGTTGCTGAAAAACTTGCGGCTTTAGAGGTGGTAAAACATCGCCTTGATAAGGCTGGATTGGGCGATTTTTGTCTTGAGTTACATAGCCATAAGTCCCACAAGCGTAAGGTAATAGAAGATATTCAGAAGCGATTGCTTAATCCAGCATTGCAGCAATCTCCTGCACAAATTGATGCAGAGATATCACGTTATGAAGACCTAAAAAACCAGTTAAACAGTTACGCCCAGGAAATCAATCAAGGATGGAAAAATACAGGCCTGACGATTCACCAAATCCTTACGGGGGCAACGCGCTATCGACGCGAATTGGGTATTGAACCCACGCTTCTACATATTGAAAACTTTTCGGGACAGACCTTTGATCGTGTTTCACAGTTGAGACTGCGAGATCAAATTAAACAGTTTAAAGACGTCGTGGTCGAGTTTCGCCTGCAAGTCGGCGAGCAAGCTGAATTGGCCGAACACCCGTGGTATGGCGTCAACAATATTGACATCCCGCTATTCGATTGCGATAGGATCGTTGCATTGCTGAGTGAATGGAATGCCGCGCTATTTTCCTGGCAGGAGGCACTTTCTGATTTTCTACAAAAACATTCAATTTCCTCAACAAGCTATGATGATCTCTGCTGGCAGACTCAACTAATTGAATTAACCGTACAACTACCGCAGCTTTCTGACAACATCGAGTTTGACGCTTATAAAAAACTCGATGAACACAGTATTGAACAACTGAAAAAATGGTTAATTAATTACGACGAAGTTCAAGCCGACTATGTTCAACTAGCTGGTTTTGTTGCCACTGAAAAATTGCATTTTCTTGAAGAGGATGCTGCCGTTAAAGACTTACCCGATATTGCAGTAACGTTTGGCCTTGAAGGTACAATTACACTTGCTGATGTTGTGCGCTTAATCCGGGGGCTTGAACAACTGTACGAAGATTTTGAGTCCGATAGTGCGGGCTTATCTGCACTACTCGAAGCGTTGCCTCCAATAGTTGCTCAAAAGTTTCCAGCTACTGCCCAAGGATTTAGCCAGGTTATCACCTTTATTGATATCGCCTCTGCGCTACCAGCCGATTTAGTCAAATTCAGACACGACAGATTTGATGATGACAGCATTGATTCGGTACTCAGTGACTTATATCAGCGTCTGGCATCATTGCAGATATTGCGTGACCAGCTCAAACCACGCTTTGTTTTAAGCCGAGTCACAGATGATGAACAGCTAAAAAATATAGAAATTAGCTTACATGACTCTGGATTGCTGAGTAGATTGAGTAGTACCTGGCGCCAGGCAAAAAATACGCTTATTGGATTATCTACCGACTCCACCGCCAAATGGAAAACACTGAGTGATGAGTTACCTAAACTTCGCCAGTATGCGCAAGAGCTGGCTGAGCTTGAAAGTCGAAACTTCAACCAACTTTTAGGAGAGCTTTACCTAGGGCTTGATACGAATACGGATCACCTGAGGCAAATCCGTGATTGGTATTGCAACGTGCGCAAAGCCTGGGGTATAGGATTCGGAACTAATGTTGCGATTGGCAGTGCATTGCTCACGTTAGACGGCCAGATTTTTAGAGGCATTCAGCATTTAAAACAGCAGGGAGCAGACGCACAAATCTCTCTGCATCTTGCCCGCCTTAAAGAGCACGAACGGACGTTTTCATCGGGCATGTTGATTGTGGGTAATGATCAGTTGCTGGCCGGCGAGATGAACTTATTTACACCGATTATTACAAAGCTTAAAGAGGCGCTAGTACCGATTCAACAATGGTTTACGGCTGAGCAGCTTACGCTGAATACGGTAAGTGAAAAAATTTCAATCCTGAAGCAGTTACATATTCGGCAGCGTGCTTTAATCGATAATACACTGCCCGCCGAAATCTTTGCCGCTGCTGGTGAAATCGTTTTAGGCGTGAATAAAAATAACGCATATCCTTTAAAAGTTATTAATGAAACCATCACGTTTACCGAACAGTTACGCGATAAAATTCATAGTACCGATCTGGCTCGCTGCATTAAAAAACTCAACGGTGGTGATGCTTATCGCAATTTACAGTCTGAATTAGTCTCTCTTCAGCGCGTGTGGCAAGCGCATGTTGATGCTCAGGATAACTTTGTAGGTGAGACACAACTAACATTGGCCGAATGGTATCAAAAAAGCGGCAACAGCCTTGATGCGCTGATTGGGCGTAATAAAGATGCCATTAATAAGCCTCGATGGCTCAATGGCTGGCTTAACTTCATACGCAGATCGAAAGAAATAGAGAAAAGTGGACTGCAGCGTATTCGTGATGTAGTCATGAACCATACGCTCGCGATTGAGCTTAGTGATGCTGGATTACAGGTGGCGGTCTATGACCAGCTAGCACGTGAAGTGGCTTCGGAGCGTCCACATTTGCTTCGTACTTCAGGCAATAGCCGTAGCGCACTGCAAAAACAATTCCGGGATTATGACAAAGCGTTACAGAAACTGCAGCGTGAGCGCATTGCGGCTATTATCGCCAGTAACCCAGTTCCTCAGGGCTCAGCCGGGGGGCGAAAAACTGATTACACGGAGTTAGCTCTAATCCGTAACGAGGCAGGTAAGAAGACGCGACATATTCCAATTCGGCAGCTGATTAACCGTGCTGGCCAGGCGCTACTTCAGCTGAAACCGTGTTTTATGATGGGGCCTATGTCTGCGGCTAACTATCTTGAACCTGGTGATATAGAGTTTGATCTGGTTGTGATGGATGAAGCGTCACAGGTTAAACCTGAAGATGCGTTAGGAGTTATTGCTCGTGGAAAGCAGATTGTTGTAGTTGGCGATCCCAAACAGCTTCCTCCAACGAGTTTCTTCGATCGCGCAGGCATTGATGATGACGATGAAGACACTGCGGCTGTAAGCCAGACAGACAGTATCCTAGATGCCTCTCTGCCGCTTTTCAAAATGCGTCGCCTGCGATGGCACTACCGATCAAAACACGAAAGCCTAATTGCCTATTCTAATCGCCATTTTTATAACAGTGATTTAGTTGTGTTCCCTTCGCCGAACGCTAAGGCACCAGAGTTTGGCGTTAAATTTAGCTTCGTCCAAAACGGCCGCTTCGTTAATCAGCAAAACATTGAAGAAGCTCGCGTCATTGCTAAGGCGGTTGCCCTACATGCAATCCAGTCACCTGATGAGTCACTAGGTATTGTTGCGATGAACTCTAAGCAGCGTGAACAGATTGAGCGTGCCATTGACGAAATGTGCCGTGAGGATGCACAGGTAAACGTTGCCATCGACCGCCTGAGAATTAAAAGTGATGCACTGTTCGTTAAAAATCTTGAAAACGTGCAAGGTGATGAGCGCGATGTCATTTTCATTTCCTTCACTTATGGGCCGGGTGAGACCGATGGCAAAGTTTATCAACGCTTTGGCCCGATAAACTCAGATGTCGGTTGGCGTCGATTAAACGTGCTTTTCACGCGCTCTAAAAAGCGTATGCATGTGTTTAGCTCAATGCGCTCGGAAGATGTGCTTCTAAATGAAACGTCTAAGCGAGGTGTGCAAGCGCTGCGCGGATTCCTGCACTTTGCTGAAAAAGGCAATATGGACGGACTCGGTCAATCCACAGGGAAAGCCCCAGACAGTGATTTCGAAGTTGCTGTTATTAATGCGCTCGAGCACGCGGGCTTTAGCTGCGAACCTCAGGTAGGTGTGGCAGGCTTCTTTATTGATATCGCTGTGCGAGATCCTGGCAAGCATGGGCGCTATCTCATGGGGATTGAGTGCGATGGTGCAACATACCACTCAGCAAAATCGGCTCGAGATCGTGACCGCCTGCGGCAGGATGTTTTGGAAGGACTGGGCTGGAGAATTCGTCGTATTTGGTCAACTGATTGGTTTAGTAATCCAAATGAAATCTTAGATCCAATTATTCGTGAATTAAATCAGTTGAAAACGCTTATCGACAAAAACGATTATTCCGAAGAAGAGGCGATTGCAGAGTTAGTTGCAGAAGAAAGAGAAAGCTGTACCGATCTGGCTGATTACAGCGATGTCATGGAGCCCCTTAAAATACGGCTTGAGCGGTTTGCTCGAGAAGTCATTGATGTAGAAAACCCATTCATAGCGGATGAAAGCAAGTTACTTAGGCCTGCCATGATCGAGGCTTTGGTTGAGCACCAGCCTCTTTCGCGATCGGAGTTTGTAGAACGTATTCCCAAATACCTAAGGGAAGCTACCGAAAGCAAAATGAGTAAGGCCTACCTCGATAGTGTACTGGCTATTATTGATGGCCAAGAGATACTCGATTAGCGTTGTATGTGAATTCCGCCTGGAGCATATGTGCCTCAGGCGGAATAATTAACGCCTCTACGAAAGGGGACTTAAGAACAATTCTTTTAATTATCCAGTTGCTTAACTGCTTCATGCACCGGCACTTCACCGCCGGTTAACTCAATGATCACCCGGCTGACCGCCGGTTGATCGATGATTTCAGCCAGCGTCGCCGCCACGTCATCGCGAGGAATATCGCCATACGGGATGGCCAAACCAGCACGCACCCGGCCTTGGCCTTGCTCATCCGTTAGCCTGCCGGGGCGTAAAATCACCCAATCCAGATCGCTTTGCGCCAGCTCGACATCTGCTGCTTTCTTCACGCGCATGTAGTTTTCGAAGCTGGCGGAGAGGTTTTTGTTTCTGCCGGCTTCAGGGAAAGCCGAAACCAGCAGAAAGCGTGAGATGCCGGCCTGCTGCGCGGCAGCAACTGCGGTAGTTAATCCTTTGCCATCAATGGCGTTCGTCATCTCTTCACCGCCTTTGCCACCGGCACCAGCGGTGAAGACCACCACATCGCTGCCCTTCATCAGCGCGGCCAGCGATGTTGCGTCCAGCGCGGTTAAGTCGCCGTTAACCGGCTCAGCACCCCGTTCACGCAAAGGCTGCTCCTGTTCCGCTTTGCGAAACAGCGGGCGCGCAACGTGCCCGTTTGCGGCCAGCAGTGATGCCAGACGACGGCCAATGTTGCCTGCGCCGCCAATGATAAATACCTTGGACATGAGTACCTCTTCAATTGCGTGGATAACAGCGAGTCAGTATAGACAACGTCAATTTGCGGAGAAAAAGCAGCGCAGCTTTTGCCTTTCGCGTCCGTGCTGATCCATATTCTCCACCGCCAGCCATTGGCTTAAAGCCTGCTGAATCGGCGGCCATTCACCATCAATGATCGATAACCAATCGGTATCGCGATTGCGCTGTTTGCGCGTCATGGCCTGACGAAAACGACCTTCAAAGGTAAAGCCGATACGTTCAGCTGCGCGTCGGGACGCCAGATTTAGGGAATCACAACGCCAAGCCACGCGGCGATAACCGAGCGCGAAGGCCTGCTGCAACAGCAGATATAACGCTTCAGAGCCCAATACGTTGCGCTGCATCAGCGGCGACCAGGTCACATGGCCAATCTCAATCGCGCCGTTCTGCACGTCGATATTGGCGAAACAGACCGCGCCAACCGCTTGCTGATTAGCCTGATCGATCACCGCATAACTGACCAATCCACGGTCACCTATTTTGTTAGCAATCCAATCGTTCATCTCGGCTAACGATTGCGGCTGCGATGCGCCAAGCCAGGTCCAGTCGCGATCGTCGGGTGCCAGCAAAAAGGAGGTCAGCAGGGCAGGCGCGTGATTGAGTTGAAGCGGTGTGAGATGGCAAAAGCGGCCAGTGAGAATAGCAGCGGGCGGGAAGATTGCGGGTTGCCAGTCGGGTAGCGCAAAACCGATAGGCTGACCATATTGATTGTGTTGTGTCACTTCATCTCCTTTCGCTGTGCTGAAAAATAACAGCAAAAAAAATGCCCGCCAGTTAAGCCTGGCGGGCATTGATCATGCGAAAAAAATGATTACGCAGCAACGATTTGTTTGATGGCGTCTTTTGCATCGTTAGCCGCTTTGGTCGCCACTTCTGGACCATAAGCGATGCCTTCCGCGAACACGAACTCCACGTCAGTGATACCGATGAAGCCGAGGAACAGCTTCACGTATGGCGTCAGCAGATCGCTGGCAGTATCTTTATGGATGCCGCCACGGCTGGAGAGAATCACCGCACGTTTGCCGGTCACCAGACCTTCCGGGCCTGCTTCGGTGTAACGGAAGGTCACGCCAGCGCGGGCAATCAGATCGAAGTAATTTTTCAACTGAGTTGGAATGTTGAAGTTGTACATGGGTGCGGCAATAACCACGGTGTCATGGGCTTGCAGTTCAGCAATCAGCTCATCGGAGAGAGACAGCGCTTCCTGCTGACGTGGTGACAGTGGGGCATCGGATGGGCGCAGCGCGCCAACCAGCTCACCATCCAGCACCGGAATCGGCTGCGCGGCTAAATCACGTACGGTAACCGAGTCACCTTTAGCGCGTGCTTCGTCAGCGTAGAAGTCAGCCAGTTGATTTGACTGAGAGTAACCAGCGAGGATGCTTGATTTCAGAACTAAAACTTTGCTCATGGTATTTTCCTGTGCGTTACGCGGTTGGCTTACCGCTCAATGCTTTACACTGTACGGAGTTAGCCCGCGGGGTAAAAGCGCAATATTTCGAGATCAATGTTCGAAATAATTGAATAACCTCGCACGTCCCGTTCAGGCAGGTGTTCCAAATTGTGCTATGATGCCGACCATTAATTGCTTGAATCCGCCGGGAAATCATCTGCCCGCTGCAACAACAGGTACGCATCGCTATGTCATCATCCGACTCTTCACCTTTAGCCTCCCTCTGGCCGCGGCTCGATAATCTGACGCTGCGCGACAGTCAACGTCTGCGACGTCGACTGCTGGGCGCTGCAAAGGTGAAAAATCCTGCGGCGCAGCAGGGCATTGTGGCTGAACTGGAGCCGGAATTTGTCGCGGCGGAGCAGCGCCTGGCGCAGCGCACGGCGGCGACACCGCGCATCACTTTCCCGGACAACCTGCCGGTAAGTCAGAAGCAGCAGGACATTGCCGATGCGATCGGTCAGCATCAGGTGGTGATCGTTGCGGGTGAAACCGGATCGGGTAAAACCACGCAGCTGCCGAAAATCTGCCTGGCGCTGGGGCGCGGGGTTAAAGGGCTGATTGGTCATACTCAGCCGCGTCGTCTGGCGGCGCGCACCGTGGCCAACCGCATTGCCGATGAGCTGGAAACCTCGCTCGGCGGCACCATCGGTTACAAGGTGCGCTTTAACGATCAGGTGAGCGAAACCACCCAGGTTAAGCTGATGACCGACGGTATCCTGCTGGCGGAAATCCAGCAGGATCGCCTGTTGCTGCAGTACGACACCATCATTATCGATGAAGCACACGAACGCAGTCTGAACATCGATTTCCTGCTCGGCTATCTGCGCGAACTGTTGCCGCGTCGTCCTGACTTAAAAGTCATTATCACGTCAGCGACCATCGATCCGCAGCGCTTCTCACGCCATTTCCACAATGCGCCGGTGATTGAAGTGTCCGGCCGGACGTATCCGGTCGAAGTGCGTTATCGCCCAATGGTGGAAGAGGCTGACGACACCGATCGCGATCAGCTGCAGGCGATTTTTGATGCGGTCGATGAGCTGGGACAAGAGAGCCGCGGCGATATCCTGATCTTTATGAGCGGCGAGCGCGAAATCCGCGATACTGCCGATGCGCTGATGAAGCGCGATATTGCGCACACCGAGATTCTGCCGCTGTATGCGCGCCTGTCGAACGCCGAGCAAAACCGCGTGTTCCAGTCGCACAGTGGACGCCGCATCGTGCTGGCGACCAACGTGGCGGAAACCTCGCTGACCGTGCCTGGCATCAAATATGTTATCGATCCTGGCACCGCACGTATCAGCCGCTACAGTTTCCGCACTAAAGTGCAGCGCTTGCCGATTGAGCCGATTTCGCAGGCTTCCGCTAATCAGCGAAAAGGGCGCTGCGGCCGCGTTTCGGAAGGTATCTGTATTCGCCTCTATTCCGAGGATGATTTCCTCAGCCGCCCGGAATTTACCGATCCCGAAATTCTGCGTACTAACCTCGCCTCGGTGATTCTGCAGATGACCGCGCTGGGACTGGGCGATATTGCGGCCTTCCCATTTGTCGAAGCACCGGACAAGCGCAATGTTCAGGATGGCGTGCGCCTGCTGGAAGAGCTGGGTGCAATCACGCTGAGTGAAGACGAAACCTACAAGCTGACGCCTTCGGGCCGCCAGCTCGCACAGTTGCCCGTCGATCCGCGTATGGCGCGCATGGTGCTGGAAGCGCAAAAATTTGGCTGCGTACGCGAAGCGATGATCATCACCGCGGCGCTATCGATTCAGGACCCGCGCGAGCGTCCTTCGGATAAAAAGCAGGCATCTGACGAAAAACATCGTCGTTTTGAGGATAAAGAGTCTGATTTCCTCGCCTTCGTCAATCTGTGGAATTACCTGCAGGAGCAGCAAAAAGCGCTCTCCAGCAATCACTTCCGTCGCTTGTGTAAAACCGAGTTCCTTAACTATCTGCGCGTGCGTGAATGGCAGGATATCTACACGCAGCTGCGTCAGGTGGTGCGGGAACAGGGGATGCCGGTCAACAGCGAACCTGCGCCGTATCGTGAAGTGCACTGCGCTTTGCTCACCGGCTTGCTGTCGCATATTGGTCAGAAAGATAACGACAAGCAGGAGTTTACCGGCGCTCGCAACGCGCGCTTCGCCATCTTCCCCGGTTCCGGGCTGTTCAAGAAGCCGCCGAAGTGGACCATGGTGGCAGAACTGGTGGAAACCAGCCGTTTATGGGGCCGCGTTGCCGCCCGTATCGATCCGGAATGGATCGAACCGCTGGCGCAGCATCTGATTAAACGCAGTTACAGCGAACCGCACTGGGAAAAAGCACAGGGCGCGGTGATGGCGACGGAAAAAGTGACGCTTTACGGCCTGGCAATTGTGCAGGCGCGTAAGGTTAATTACAGCCGCATCGATCCGCAACTGAGCCGCGAGCTGTTTATCCGTCATGCGCTGGTGGAGGGCGATTGGCAGACGCGTCACGCGTTCTTCCGCAATAATCTGAAACTGCGCAACGAAATTGAAGATCTGGAGCACAAATCGCGTCGTCGCGACATTCTGGTCGATGATGAAACGCTGTTCGCTTTCTACGATCGCCGCATCGGCAGCGACGTGGTGTCTGCACGCCATTTCGATAGCTGGTGGAAGCAGGCCAGCAAAGAGAATCCGGATCTGCTGAGCTTTGATAAGCAAATGCTGATCAAAGACGGCGCGGACAAAGTCAGCCAGCTCGATTACCCCAACTTCTGGCATCAAGGCAACCTGAAACTCAAACTGAGCTATCAGTTTGAACCGGGCGCAGATGCCGATGGCGTGACGGTGCACATTCCGCTGCCGCTGCTGAACCAAATCGAAGAGACCGGTTTTGAGTGGCAAATTCCGGGCGTGCGCCGCGAACTGGTTATCGCGCTGATCAAATCGCTGCCCAAGCCGGTGCGCCGCAATCTGGTACCCGCGCCCAACTACGCCGAAGCGTTTCTCGGCCGCGTTACGGCGATGGAACTGCCGTTGCTGGATGCGCTGGAACGCGAATTCCGCCGCATGACCGGCGTCACCATTGACCGGGAAGCCTGGCAGTGGGATCAGGTGCCCGATCACCTGAAAATGACTTTTCGTGTAGTTGACGAACACAACCGTAAGCTGCAGGAAGGCAAAAATCTGCATCAGCTGCGGCTGCTGCTGAAAGGCAAAGTGCAGGAAACGCTGTCGAAAGTGGCGGATGATGGCCTGGAACAGAGCGGTTTGCACATCTGGAGCTTTGGCGATTTGCCGCAAAGCTACGAGCAGAAGCGCGGCAGCTATCAGGTCAAAGCCTGGCCGGCGCTGGTGGATGAAAAGGACAGCGTGGCGATTCGCCTGTTCGATAGCGAAGTGGAACAGCAGAAAATGATGTGGCGCGGTCAGCGTCGCCTGCTGCTGCTCAACATTCCGTCGCCAACCAAGTATCTGCACGAGAAGCTACCGAACAAAGCCAAACTCGGTTTGTACTTCAATCCCTACGGCAAAGTGCTGGAACTTATCGATGACTGTATCGCCTGCGGCGTGGATAAGCTGATGGCGGAGGCGGGCGGCCCGGCGTGGCAACAGGAAAACTTCGAACAGCTGCGCGACAAAGTGCGTGCTGATTTGAATGAAACCGTGGTCACCATCGCTAAACAGGTCGAACAGATCCTGACCTGCGTGTTCAATATCAACAAGTTCCTTAAAGGACGCGTGGATATGTCGCTGGCGCTGGCGTTAGGCGATATCAAAGCGCAAATGAATGGCCTGGTGTATCGCGGTTTCGTCACCGGCAATGGCTGGTCGCGTCTTGGTGATTCGCTGCGCTATCTGCAAGGTATTGAGCGTCGTCTCGAGAAGCTGCCGGTCGATCCTCACAGCGATCGTGCGCGTATGCTGAAAGTGCAGGCGGTGGAGCAAGCCTGGCAGACGTGGCGGAATAAATTGCCGCCTCAGCGTCAGGATGATGCCGACGTGCAGGCGATTCGCTGGATGCTGGAAGAGCTGCGAATTAGCTATTTCGCCCAGCAGCTGGGCACGCCTTATCCAATTTCGGATAAGCGTATTCTGCAGGCGATGGAGCAGTTGAGTTAATTGTTAGATGGCGCGATAAATCGCGCCGCTACGAAACAGCGCGGTTTTAACATCGCACAATTCTCGAAGAAAACGGCAAGACGGTGCAGAGGCCCCAGGGATGGGTCCACGGCGACTTTACGTAGCGGCCCCGCCTTTTTGCCTGAGAGGGCGGAATTACTGAGCTAACTCTTCCAGCTTATCTTTAAAGGACGGCACCGCAATCGCGCGGTTATCGGCACGGTAACGATCGGCCGGCGCGGGTGCTGAACTCTGTACCGCAATCAACTGCCACTCATCACCGTTCTTTAACAGCAGCGGCGAACCGCTGTCGCCCGGCAAGGTATCGCACTGATGCGACAACACTGCACGCTGTGCCCAACCGGTCACTAAACAATCGCTGTGCGAATAGAGCGTATCCAGATGATCGGCCGGATATCCGGCTTGCGTCACTTTACGTTGCGTGGTTTTCAACGCGGCGGTTAAATCGCCACGCGAACCCTCAAACAATGGAATCGGCACAATGCCGGAAGGCGGGTTATGCAAAATAACCAGCCCATAATCGTAGGGTGCGGCTCCCGGCGGCACGATCCAGCCTTCGCCGTCTGCCTGCAACCGGCGCGCTAAAGAGGGTTCAACGCGCGCATCAATATCATGAATCTCGTAGCGCCAACCTTTCGCGCTGGCCATAAAACGCAGCGCCACCGGCTTATCAAACTTGCCGGGCGGAGCCAATAAACAGTGTCCGGCGGTCAACGCCAGATGGGCAGAAATCAAGGTGGCAGTGCAGAGGTTACCGCTTTCGGTCTCTAACTGACCGATGGCATCCCAAGGCGCGGCGCTCACGTCGCTGATCGCCTGGCGATGATCTTTGCCAAAAAACAACGTTTTGATGTCTTCCGGGCTTGGCCCATCTTCATCATCGGCATGTGCTGTGTGGGTAAAACTGAAAAGACCAACGAGTAACAGGATAGCCAGGCGCATAGTTCTCTCAATGGCGAGAATAAGTAGAAGTTGTTGTCATCACGCTTGAGCGATAACTATAGTCGGTGAGCGGTGAAAAAGGGAGAAATATTGGAGTAATCAGCACGCTACAACGACTAGATAAAAAAGCTGGCTGCAACTATGCCACAGAGGATCATCACAATCAGAATAATTTCGAAGCGATAGCGACGCACCATTTTTCGCTACTCCAGTAAATAAACACCCGGCATAACCGGGTGTTTTCAATCATCAATACGGTGTTGGCGCTAAAGCGATCTTATTTAGCTGCTTTTTTCACTTTGTGGTGCTTTTTAGCAGCCTGAGCTTTCTGCGCAGCTGGCTTGGTTACTTTGTGGTGCTTTTTAGCAGCCTGAGCTTTCTGTGCAGCTGGTTTGGTTGCTTTGTGGTGCTTTTTAGCAGCCTGGGCTTTCTGTGCAGCTGGCTTGGTTGCTTTTTTGTGGTGCTTTTTAGCAGCCTGGGCTTTCTGTGCAGCTGGCTTGGTTGCTTTTTTATGATGCTTTTTAGCGGCCTGAGCTTTCTGTGCAGCTGGCGCTTTCTTCTCTACTTTTTTGTGCTTCTTAGCAGCCTGCGCTTTCTGAGCAGCAGGTTTCTTATGATGTACTGCTTTGTGTTTCGCTGGCGCTGCAGTGGTTGCTGGCGTTGCTGGAGCAGCTGTGGTCTCAGCAGCGAAAGCAACAGAAGACATACCCATAGCAGCGGCGATCACCAGTGCAAATAATTTTTTCATTGCAAAATCCTCGAACTATTTTTTCATGTGTAGCCCACTGCGGGGCCGGTGAAAACACTATATGAAAAACAATTCAGGCTTTCCGTGAGGCATTGGTATCGGCGTGTAACGGATTGTACAAAGCGGCGTAAAGGAAGTGAAAAGGGCGGCCGCATCGGCCGCCGCGCAGTTTACTCAGAGAGATAACGTTGTTCAAGGTGCTGACGGAAATAGCGCGGATTCAGCGCTTCGCCGGTGGCATTGATCAGCAGCTGCTGCGTTGGGAAACGGCTGCCGTGCTGCCAGATGTTCTGCTGTAACCAGTCAAACACTGGCTGCAACTCACCTTGCTGGATCAGCGTCTCAACCTGCGGAATGGCACGTTTCACCGCCTGAAACAGCTGGGCTGCATACATCGCACCCAAGGTGTAGGTTGGGAAATAGCCAAACGCACCGTCGGTCCAGTGAATATCCTGCATGCAGCCATCGCGATAATTACCACACGTATCAATGCCCAACGATTGCTGCATCTTCTCGTCCCACAGCGCCGGGATATCTTCAACTTCAATCTCGCCTTCAATCAGCGCGCGCTCGATTTCGTAACGTAAAATCACGTGCGCCGGATAACTCAGTTCATCAGCGTCGACACGAATAAAGCCCGGCTTCACGCACTGCGCCTGACGGATAAAGTTGTTTAACGTCAGCGCAGGCTGATCGCCCATCAGCGCCACCACCTGCGGATGAATATGCTGAAGGAAGGCTTTACTGCGCCCCAGCTGCATCTCCATAAACAGGCTTTGTGACTCATGAATTGCGGTAGAACGCGCTTGCGCCACCGGCTGACCGCGCCACTGTTTTGGCAAATTCTGCTCGTAGCGCGCATGGCCGGTTTCATGGATCACGCCCATCATGGCGCTGAGGAAGTCGTTCTCGTTGTAACGCGTGGTAATGCGCACATCTTCCGGCACGCCGCCGCAGAACGGATGCGCACTCACATCTAAACGGCCGTGATTGAAATCGAAGCCCAGCGTTTTCATCACGCTCAGGCCGAGCTGTTTCTGCGATTCGATAGCGAACGGACCCACCGGCTGCGCGATCGGGGTTTGCTGCTGCTTCGCCACTGCTCTTTGTAGCAGGTCGGGCAACCAGCTTTTCAGATCGCCAAAGGTTTGATCCAGCTGCGCGCTGGTCATGCCAGGCTCAAACACATCCAGCAGCGCGTCGTAGCGCGATACGCCGAGTGCATCGGCACGTAGCTGCGCCTCTTGACGACTCAGCTTGACCACTTCTTTCAGATTGGCGGAGAAACCTTGCCAGTCGTTCGCCGGACGCTGTTGACGCCAGGCGTGTTCACAGCGCGAACCGGCCAGCGACTTGGCTTCAACCAGTGAGGCGGGCAGCAGCGTCGCTTGCTGCCAGGCGCGCTGCATCTCGCTCAGGTTAACCTGCTCGACATCATTCAATGATTCCTGCTGCGCGGCATCAAACAGCCCGCCGAGGCGTTTATCGGTCAGCACTTCGTGCATGAACACACTCAGTTCGGCCATCGCTTCACCGCGCGCCTGGCTGCCGCCCGGCGGCATGGTGGTTTGCATATCGACACCGGCAATGGCGCCTAAATGGCCAAAGCGGGAGAGACGCTGAAAAGTGCGGCTAAGTTCTTGATAAGCTGAAGTCACGTAAAAAGCTCCTTATGACGGTAAGCGTGGCGCAATGTCCCGCAAGGGTAGATCAACCGGCCAGCAAAAGCGAACGCTGGCGCCGCCAAGTGGGCTGCTCTCAATCGAGACCTTTCCCTGCATGGCCAGCGCAATGGAGTGCACGATCGCCAGACCCAAACCACAACCGCCGGTGGCGCGATCGCGGCTCGGATCGAGGCGTACAAAAGGTTCGAACACGCGGGCGCGCTCTTCCTGCGGAATGCCCGGACCGTCGTCTTCCACCTGCAAACAGCCCAGCGCGCCATCAAACCATAAGCTGACGCGCAGGCGCTGTTGCGCATAGCGCAGGGCGTTATTCACCAGATTATCCAGCACACGCTCCATCAGGCGCGTATCAGCGCTGCCGACGTTCTCCAGCTGCGGGATATCCAGCGCAATCTGCGTCTGCGGATTCATGGTTTGCACGTCTTCAATATGTACACGTAGCCATTGCGCCAGATCGAAGGATTGCAGATGAAGATCAACGCGCGGACGATCGAGGCGCGCATACGTCAGCAACTCCTCAATCAAACTCTCCAGCTGGCCCACATCGCGGTTCAGCGCGGCGGATTCCGTGGCGGTGAGGTTATCGCTCATCTCCAGCCGGTAGCGCAGTCGCACCAGCGGCGTACGCAACTCGTGTGCGATGCCGTCAATCAGCTGTTTCTTGCTGGCAACCAGCGTGTTGATGTTCTCCGCCATCTGATTAAACGCTACGCCAAGACTGTGCAGGCTGGAGGTGCTTTCAAAATGGGTGCGCACGTCGAGTTCGCCACGGCCAAAACGCTGCGCGGCTTTCTCTAGCCGCTGCATCTCTTGCCAGTGCGGACGCAGCCAGATAAACACCGGCAGCGCCAGCGACATCCCGATAAATGCCAGCAGCGCGATATCCAGAATGCGCATCTGATGCAGATAGAAAAGATACGGAATCGGGCCAACGGAAAGCACATAGTGGCTGCGCGGAATATGCTGTAAGAAGGTGTACTGATCGTCAATCGCCACGATTTCCCCGGCGCGCAGGCGCTTCATGTCTGCATCACCCAGCTGATATTTGCTCATCGGTTCAATATTCAGATCAAACGACAGGTCAAGATCGAGGCTGCGAATGGTTTTGCTCCAGTCGCGCGGTGGGATCTCGCGCAGTTCGCTGCGCATCAAAAAAAGCGAGCTGGCCATCAAGTCGTTCATCGACTGGCGTCCGGCGCGTTCGGCGGTGAATTTGTATACCAGCCCAACCAGCAGCGTCATCACCAGAAAACAGACGAACAGCAGCAAATAGAATTGAATAAAGAGCTTTCTCATGCGGAACGGGTATCCCAGGCCTGCGGCGCGAACAGATAGCCTTTGTTACGGATGGTTTTAATGCGGAATGGCTCGGTGGCGCTGTCGTAGAGTTTTTTGCGTAAGCGAGAAATCGCCACGTCGATGCTGCGATCCATGCCATCGTAGGTCACGCCGCGCAGGGTTTTCAGCAGCGCATCGCGATTGAGGATCTGTCCGGCGTGATTCGCCAGTTCCCACAGCAGATCGAAATCGGCGGTGGATAGCACAATATTTTCCTCAAACAGCGTCACCTGACGATTGAGCGAGTCGATGGTCAGGGAACCAAAACGCAGCACGCGTTGTGAGCTTTGTAGGGCGGGCGTCACTTCCGGCTGACCGACATGCGCCTGACGCAGATGCAAACGCAGGCGCGCCAGCAACACCGCCGGCGGCGTGGTTTTGAGGATGTAATCGTTAGCGCCCATCTCCAGCGACAGAATGTGGTTCATGTCGCTATCGAGCGAGGTGAGCAGCACAATCGGACCTTGCCAGCTAGCACGCAGATCGCGGCACAATGTCATGCCATCTTTGCCGGGTAACATGATATCCAGCATCACTAAATCGGGATCGTGCAGGGCGATGGTGGCTTCGGCGCGGTCACCGCGCGTTTCAACAATAACTTCAATATCGTGGCGGCCAAGATAAGCGGCGATCAGTTCGCCTACTTCTGGCTCATCTTCCACATAGACGATTTTGTTCATAATTCACTGTGACGGATGAGAATCTCAGCAGCATAGCTTTTCCTGGTCCTGAGCTCTACGCTATCGCACGAAATATCCCTGCGTGACTGGTATGTATACCGTGAAATGTGCCATCATTAGCGGCGCGTTGTCGCGCAAGGTTCGGAACCGTAACGAAAAACAGGAGGAGTGCGAGAGTGTCTGATAAAGAGCTGGCTTCAGCCGGATACAGTGATCGCATCTGCTTCAATTACAGTGATTTTCTCTCCGCTTCCTGCAAAAAACGCTGGAGTTTTGTCGATGCCATTTATGGCGTGATGCCTATTTTTGGCATGGTGACGCGTAAATCGGCGCACAATCTTCAGGCCAGCGACGACCATCTGAAAGAATTAGCATTACAAATCATTTCAACACAGGTGAGCGACGAGATTAATATCGCGCGTTTGATAACCCTGGCCGAACAACAACACATCAGCCGCTTTGATATTCAGCTGCCGTATCCGCTGTCAGCGGAGCAGCTTGACGCTATTCATCAGGAATACCGTAAGCCGCTCAATCTGACACAGCAGGATGACCTGCTGTGCGTTTCCATTCCCGTCCAGCCGCACTAATTCGTTAGCTGCCACAACGCGGGCAGTGACGCCGCAATCAACAACACAATCGCGATGCGCTCCAGCTGTGACAACATTTTGTCGCCACGGCCGCCGCGTCGTGCGTACAGAAACAGCAGCAATCCGGGCGCATAGAGCACGACTGAAAGCAGCAAATGCAAAGGACCCGATGCATACAGCAGCCAAACGCCATACGCGCTGGCACCGACGCCGGTAAACATCGCCCAGGGTTTGTTCTGCCCGCGTACTACCTTAATCAGATACAGACCCACCAGCAGATAGGGCACCAAAATCATTTCTGAAGCGATGGTCAGCAGCGTGTTGTAATCCGCACCGGTTAAGGCGATCAAAATCAGGCAAACCTGCACGCTGCCGTTGGTGAGCCATAACGAGGCAGAAGGGGAGTTGTGGCGGTTCTGACGCGCGATGCTGCGCGGGAAGGCACCTTGTTGTGCGGCGAGGAACGGCACTTCAGCGGCCATAATCGTCCAGCTCAGATAAGCGCCGCACACCGAAATAATCAATCCGACCGCAATCACCGCATCGCCCCAATGACCGAGCAAATGCTTCATCAAACCCGCCATAGAAGGATTGCGCATCTGCGCCAGCTCGGCACGCGGAATCACGCCTAACGACAGCAGCGTAACCAGCAAGTAGACCAGCAGCGCGGCCAGCACCGCCATCAGCGTGGCGCGTCCGACATCCTGTTTATTACGCGCACGCGCAGAAACCACCACCGCGCCTTCCACACCAATAAATACCCACAAGGTGATCAGCATGGTTTGCTTCACCTGCTGCCACAGCGGCTGACCGAGTTCCACGCCGCTGAAATCAAAGCGGAAGCGATCGTAGTTGAATGCCAGCAGCGCCAGCACCACAAACAGCAACAGCGGCACCATTTTTCCCAGGGTCGCCAGCACATTAATGCTGGCCGCAGTTTGCACGCCGCGCAGCACCAGACAATGCACCAGCCACAGCAGCACCGACGCGCCGAGCATCGCCTGCCACGTATTGCCATCACCAAACACCACGCGATCCGGCGTGTCGGTAAAGAAACTCAGCGCCGAGAAGACAATCACCAGATAAGAGACGTTGGCAATGACCGCACACAGCCAATATCCCCACGCCGAGCAGAAGCCCATCAGCTCGCCAAATCCGGCGCGCGCATAGGTAAAGATGCCGCCATCCAACTCCGGCTTCAGCCGCGTCAGCAACAGCATGGCGAGCGACAGGAAGATGATGCCAACGCCGGTGATGAGCCAGCCGATCAGCAGCGCCGCCGGGCCGGCAACCGCTGCCATATTTTGCGGCAGGCTGAACACGCCAGCGCCCAGCATAGAGCTGAGTACTAACGCGGTGAGCGCACTAAGACCTAATTTTTTATCCAAAACGCCCATCCTAAACAGCAGAGTATGCTGGGTGGTGACGATTCCGCTGGAGTGTCGCGTGGCAATGAGCCAACTTTGAAACGGAATCCCCTAAAAACAGGCGGCAGATTTTACGGAGTGCAAACGGCGAAGGCAATGCAAGACTATGCAAATCTGCGCACAGATTATGCAGTTAGTATCAAGGAGATTTTGAAAAGGGCGACGGACGCCGCCCTTAATCGCTATTACTTGAACAGATCGGCGGTGACGGTCAGGTTACCGCCGCTCTGGTTCTGCCATTGACGCGTGATGTGGTAGTACTTAGCGCCTTTTTCCACTGCGCGTTTGCCAACCGCTTCCGAGATTTCGGTTGGGGTACCAAAGTGATCGGAGAAGGTGATGGTGTCAAACGGCTGCATCTGCGCAGCAGTAATCGCATTTACTTCCTGCACGCTACGGCCATCGGCAGTTTTCACCGTGTAACGTTGGCCGGTTGAGCTTTGCGTTTCGAAGAAACGACCAACGTTGCGGCTTGGGGTATCCGAAGAGGCCACGCCAGGAATGGCCACTTTAGTGGCGGCGGTGCCACCAGCGGCCAGTGCTGCTTTACCGGCTTCAGAATCTGCTGGGATTGAATCAGAGGTGTTCTGTACTTTACGCTCTGGCGCATCAGCCTTGTAAACATACGCGGTCACGTACTGGTTGCCGCCGTTGTTCGCATCAACCTGACGCACGATAAAGAACGATGCCGCACCTTTATTTTTGGCTGCCTTGGCAATCGCTTCATTAACATCTGGCTGGCTGGAGAAAAAGCCATTTACCGACACGGTGTCATACGGCTCAAGGCGATAGGCTTCTGCTTTCGGCAGCTCTTTCACGCCTGAGAAGGTGCGATATTTAGTGGAGTCATCCGCTTTTGGTGCGTTAGCTTTATACAAATCAGCCGTTACGCGCCAGTTACCGCCGTTGCCGTTGCTATCATTAATACCCTGAACATAGAAAGAGTCAGCGCCTTTGGCATCGGCTTGTTTGGAGATGGCATCAGTTGCATCGCCAATCGCATTGAAACGGCCGCTGATATTAATACGTTCGAATGGTTTCAACGCGGCCGCTTCCTCTGGCGTTAACTCTTTAGCAGCAAACGCATTCGCTGCCAGCAGTGATAACAAGGTTGACGCCAGAATGGTGTTCTTCAGCTTCATAAAAATGATCCTTCGCCTTACGCAAAATGAGTACGAAAACGTGCTGGACTCTTGATGTATAACAGATTAGCCGCTGATTATTGCATGTAATAATCGGCCTGTCTCAGCCAATTTAAGCGCATAACATTGACAATCTCTGCCGTTTATTCATCGACCTGTCATTGACTTATGTTACGGCTCTTTTTTGCACAGATAACCACTTATTCTGGTAACACTTAGTGCCATAATAGTTAACGCATTGTTAATTAAAGGTTTTTAAAAACACTTAATTCGACATGACACGATTTTGCGCAGCAGAATATTTTTTAATAAACACCAAATGCAGTGGCAAAACATGGCATTCAATCTTTGTGTCTGAATATTTGTGTGAATGTCATAAGTGGGCGTTATCGCTGTGGATCACTCTTCATATTTTCAGTAGGTTATAAAGACTTTGTTTCATTGTGCATTTTGCTCATAAAAAGCTGAAACACTGTTTCGGCTTTTGAGCTTTTTGCCACTTACAGAACCTCATCCTTTAATTGTTGAAAGGAAACAGTATGTTAATTGGGATACCCAAAGAACGGTTAGCCAACGAGTCGCGCGTGGCCGCCACGCCAAAGACCGTTGAGCAACTGATCAAGCTGGGATTTAGCGTCACCGTTGAACAGAGCGCAGGACTTCGCGCCAGCTTTGATGATGAAAGCTTTATCGCCGTCGGCGCCACCATTACTAACACTCACGATGTGTGGCAATCGGACATCGTTTTGAAGGTGAATGCGCCGGACGATCAGGAGATTGAACTGACGCGCGCCGGTAGCACGCTGGTGAGCTTTATCTGGCCTGCGCAGAATCCCGCGCTGTTAGAAAAGCTGGCAGCACGCAACGTCACCGTGATGGCGATGGATTCGGTGCCGCGTATTTCTCGTGCGCAGGCGCTGGATGCGTTGAGCTCAATGGCGAACATCGCGGGTTATCGCGCCATCGTTGAAGCCGCTCATGAATTCGGCCGCTTCTTCACCGGCCAAATCACCGCTGCCGGTAAAGTGCCTCCAGCCAAAGTGATGGTGATCGGTGCGGGCGTCGCGGGATTAGCGGCCATCGGCGCGGCAGGCAGTTTAGGTGCCATCGTGCGTGCGTTCGATACGCGTCCGGAAGTGAAAGAGCAGGTGCAGAGTATGGGCGCCGAGTTCCTTGAGCTGGACTTTGAAGAGGAAGCGGGCAGCGGCGATGGTTATGCCAAAGTGATGTCTGAAGCCTTTATCAAGGCAGAGATGGAGCTGTTTGCCGCGCAGGCGAAAGAAGTGGACATTATCGTCACCACCGCGTTGATTCCTGGCCGTCCGGCCCCGAAGCTGATTACTGCCGAGATGGTTGCCAGCATGAAACCAGGCAGCGTAATCGTCGATCTGGCTGCGCAAACTGGCGGTAACTGCGAATTGACGGTGGCCGATCAGGTGACCTTAACCCCTAACGGCGTGAAGATTATTGGTTACACCGATTTGCCAAGCCGCCTGCCAACCCAATCCTCACAACTTTACGGCACCAACCTGGTCAACCTGCTGAAACTGCTGTGCAAAGAGAAAAACGGCGAAATTACCGTGGATTTCGACGACGTGGTGGTGCGCGGGGTGACGGTGATTCGTGATGGCGAAGTGACATGGCCAGCGCCGCCGATTCAGGTTTCCGCCGCGTCGAAAGCGCAACCCGCCGCACAGCCGCTGCCGAAGGCAGAAGCCAAACCGGTTTCACCATGGCGCAAGTATCTGCTGCTGGCGCTGGCGGTGGTGCTGTTTGCCTGCCTGGCCAACGTCGCGCCGCCGGACTTCCTGTCACACTTTACCGTGTTCGCGCTCTCTTGCGTGGTCGGCTATTACGTGGTGTGGAACGTGAGTCACGCATTGCACACGCCGTTGATGGCCGTCACCAACGCCATTTCCGGCATTATTGTGGTGGGTGCGGTGCTGCAGATGGGCCACGGCGGTTGGGTCACGATTCTGTCGTTTATCGCTGTACTGATCGCCAGCATCAATATCTTCGGTGGTTTCACCGTCACCCAGCGCATGCTGAAAATGTTTCGTAAGAATTAAGGGGTAGCAACATGTCTGGCGGATTAGTTACTGCAGCATATATTGTTGCCGCGATTCTGTTTATTTGCAGCCTTGCCGGTCTCTCGAAACACGAGACCTCAAAGCAGGGTAATATTTTTGGTATGAGCGGCATGGCGATTGCGCTGCTCGCCACCATTTTTGGCCCGAACACCGGGAACGTTGCCTGGATTCTGCTGGCGATGGTGATCGGCGGTGCGATTGGTTTGCGTCTGGCGAAAAAAGTCGAAATGACCGAAATGCCGGAACTGGTTGCCATTTTGCACAGCTTCGTGGGTTTGGCGGCGGTGTTAGTGGGCTTCAACAGCTACATCGATCACGCGCCGGGCCTTGCGCCGGTGATGGAAAATATCCATCTGACCGAAGTGTTCCTCGGCATTTTCATCGGTGCGGTGACCTTTACCGGTTCACTGGTGGCGTTTGGCAAACTGCGCGGCAAGATCTCCTCATCAGCGCTGATGCTGCCACATCGTCATAAAATGAACCTCGCGGCGTTGGTGGTCTCTTTCCTGCTGATGCTGTGGTTCGTACAAACTGATAGCACCGGTGCGCAGGTGTTTGCGCTGCTGCTGATGACCGTCATTGCGCTGGTGTTTGGCTGGCATCTGGTGGCGTCAATTGGCGGCGCGGATATGCCGGTTGTGGTCTCGATGCTGAACTCTTACTCCGGTTGGGCGGCGGCGGCGGCAGGCTTCATGCTGAGCAATGATTTGCTGATCGTTACCGGTGCGCTGGTCGGTTCCTCGGGTGCCATCCTCTCTTACATCATGTGTAAAGCGATGAACCGCTCCTTTATTAGCGTGATCGCCGGTGGTTTTGGTACCGACGTAAGCGTAGACGGCGAAAGCGATGAAGTGGGCGAGCACCGTGAAATTACGGCGGAAGAGACGGCAGAAATGCTGAAAGCCTCTTCTTCTGTAGTGATCACGCCGGGTTATGGCATGGCGGTGGCGCAGGCGCAGTATCCGGTTGCGGAGATTACCGAAAAGCTGCGCGCGCGCGGTATCAAAGTTCGCTTTGGTATTCACCCGGTTGCCGGTCGTTTGCCGGGTCACATGAACGTACTGCTGGCGGAAGCGAAAGTGCCTTACGATGTGGTGCTGGAAATGGACGAGATTAACGATGACTTCAGCGATACCGATACCGTTTTGGTGATCGGCGCGAATGACACCGTTAACCCAGCCGCACTGGAAGATCCGCGCAGTCCAATCGCTGGCATGCCGGTGCTGGAAGTGTGGAAAGCGCAGAACGTGATTGTGTTTAAACGCTCGATGAGCACCGGATATGCGGGTGTCCAGAATCCGCTGTTCTTTAAAGACAATACGCAGATGCTGTTTGGCGATGCAAAAGCGAGCGTGGAAGGCATTCTGCGCGCGCTGTAAAAAAGCAGGGCGGTGATGTGATTCACCGCCCTGAGTAGAAATAAGTAGGGCGGCCATGGCGAGCCGCCCTTTTTTTAATCAATCGTCTTCATCTTCTTCGTCATCGTGATCAATCGGCGATTTGAAATCGTCTGGCTTGATCGCCAGCAAATCACAACGCAGATGATCAATCACCTGTTCCGCAGTGTTACCCAGGAACGCGGCTGACAAACCGGTACGGCCAATGGTGCCGAGCACCACAATGCCGGCGTCCAGATGCGAGGCAATATCCGGAATCACTTCCTCAGGCAAACCTTTCGCCACGTGGGTGAACTCTTCACTGATGGAGAATTTTTGACGCAGCGCTTTCATCGCCACTAAATGCTGGCCGCGAATCGCGTCGTTGTAAACGCTGGGATCAAAGTCGGGCAGTTCGATAGCAATATTGATCGGGGTGATGGGGTAAGCGCCGACCAAATGCACTTCGGTGTGATTCACCATCTCGGCAAGCAGCGTGGTTTCACGAATCAGCTTCTGATTCAGCTCATCATGATGCGGCTCTTCGCTGGCTAAGTTGACCGCTACCACCGCTTTGCCGCCTTCAGGCCACGCCTGATCTTTCACCATCCACACCGGACATGGACATTTACGCAGCAGATGCCAATCCGTCGGCGTAAATATTACCGCTTCGAGGCGATCGTGCTGGTGCGCCATTTTCAACACTAAATCATGCTGATGTGCCAGAATTTCCTGAATAATGGCTTCATACGGACGGTTATGCCAAACCACTTTGATTTCAATTTCAACGCCTGCCTCAATATATGCCTGGGCCTGTTGGCGGATCCATTCGGTACGTTGGCTGATCACCCCTTTGCGCATATTGGAGCGCTCGTCGGGCGACAGCAGCGTGGTCATTTCATATGAGAAGTCGTAAATAGGCAGGAAAGCTTTGATTTTTCCGCCGATTCGTTGATTGAGATAAACCGCACGACGCAGCGCGGGCTGATCGTCCTGCTGGGCATCAATAGCCACCAGAATATTTTGGTACCGGGACATAAGCCGATCTCCTAAAACCAAAGCAAGTTGGGTTAAAGATAGCCTAAGTTTGGACAGGGCAGAAGCGGAAAAGTTGTTGCCGGATCAATAAAATAACTTTTATTAACCCGGCACAGAATCACGCGGCTTGTTCGGTCTGGCCAGCTAATTCTGCCAGCAGAGCGTGGTTCTCAATGGTGATATATTTGCCTTTTACGGCCAGCATGCCACTTTTCTGGAAGCGACCCAGCAGACGACTGATGGTTTCTACGGTTAGTCCCAGATAGTTACCAATGTCGCCACGCGTCATGGTCAAACGGAATTCACGCTGTGAGAAGCCGCGCTGACCGAAACGACGCGACAAATTCCAGACAAACGCCGCCAGACGCTCTTCGGCATTTTTCTTCGACAGCAGCAGAATCATATCCTGATCGCCTTTGATTTCACCGCTCATCAAACGCATCATCTGCTGACGCAGCGCCGGCATTTTACCGGAGAGGTCGTCAAGCGTTTCAAACGGGATTTCGCACACCATCGCCGTTTCCAGCGCTTGCGCAAAGCTTGGATGTTTGGCACCAACAATGGCGTCAAAACCCACCAAATCGCCTGCCAAATGGAAGCCAGTAATTTGCTCGTCGCCTTGTTCAGTGATGGTGTAGCTTTTGATGGTGCCGGAGCGGATTGCGTAGAGAGATTTCAGTTCATCACCGGCTTTGAACAGCGTCTGGCCTTTTTGAATCGGCTTTTTGCGCTCAATGATGTTATCCAGCTGATCCAGTTCGTGCTCGTTCAGCGTGAAGGGAATACACAATTGGCTGATACTGCAATCCTGACAATGGATGGCACAACCGCCAGACTGAATACGTCGAATGCTGCGTTTTTCCTGGATCATATAGTTACGCTCGATGATTATTGACTGCGGTCAATTTTAACATTTTTCTAAGCGAAGGGAACTCATCCGAGCAGTAAATGTCCTTAAAACCCCACAAATGTCAGGTATTACGGGGTTTGCGCTGGTCTGACTGAAGCGCATTTATTGATCTGGAACGTTTTGTTGCCAGGTTTACAGCTAAAGCGCGCTTATTACAGCGCAAAAAGTGACAGATGTTTTGCCCATAATCCTTTGCTACTCTTTTGCTTTAGCGTCGAATTGGACGCGCAGGCAAACACCAGGCGAGAGGAAACACCATGAACCTTGATGATGAAGACCTTTTCCGTGATGCCATGGGTGATGTGACACCATTAAAAAATTGCGCTAATACCCAATGGCTACGCGCACCTTCGCCTAAAGCGCCGCGTGCGCCGCAGGAAAGTGACGAGCAGGAAAATTTCCTCACGCGTGGCTATCTCGACATCGTTCCGCTGACCACACCGCTGGAATTTAAAGTTGATGGCGTACAGCAAGGCGTGCTGGATAAGCTGCGACTGGGCAAATATCCGCCTGAAGCCAGCCTTAATCTGTTGCGTCAGCCAGTAGAAACCTGTCGTCAGGCGCTGTTCAGCTTTATGCAGCAGGCCAATAAACATGGGTTGCGCAATCTATTGATTATTCATGGCAAAGGGCGTGACGATGAGTCGCACGCCAATATCGTGCGCAGCTATGTGGCGCGATGGTTGCCGGAGTTTGCAGAAGTGCAGACGTTTTGTACGGCGCAGCCGAAAGATGGTGGGGCGGGCGCGCTCTATGTCGGTTTACGAAAAACCGAACAGGCGCGCCTGGAGAACCGTGAGCGTCATGCAAAACACAGTCGCTAGCTGTGGAATTTGCGGATGGTCGCCATCAGCACTTCGGCGCTCAGGCTTAATGGACTGCCGCTGCGCGTAATAATGCCCACCGGTTCGCCCGGCCCCGGCGAGGCAATCGGTAGCGCGCACAACGCATCGTGATTCAAATCTTCTTTGATGGCGCCAGAAGGCACAAACCACACATAGTCGTAACGCAATGCCAGCTGTCGCGCCAGCGATGTCGATGAGGTTTCAACGCAGTTTGCTGGCAAGGTACAACCTTGCTCATTCAGCATATGCTGCGCGATACGGCGCGGTGCGGTGCCTTCCGGCGAAATCACTACTGGCCACTGCATCGCGCGCGACAGCATAACGTTCTCGCTTAATAGCGGATGATCGGGGCGCACCACCAGTTTGAGTGATTCCAGAAACAGCAATTCATAAGTGAGTCCGGCCATCATATCGCTGTCCGCCATACGACCAATCCCGACATCAAACTCACCGGCACGTAAACCGGCCAACAACACGTTGTTATGCAATGTCGCAACCTGCACCGTGGTGTTAGGTTGCTGTTCATGGAAGCGATCGAGAATTTGCGGCAGCATGCCCATCGCCGCAGTCGTCAGCGCGCCGAGTCGAATCACCACCGGTCGGCCCGGCTGCGGCGCGTTGAAGCTTTGACCAGCATGATTAAGCGCATCCAGCACTTTCACCGCATGAACCAGAAACTGTTCGCCCAGCGTGGTGAGCTGCGCGCCGAGTCGTCCGCGCTCAAACAGTCGCGCACCTGCCAACTCTTCCAGCTCATTCAGTGTTTTCGATAAAGCGGGCTGGCTCAGATTGAGCGTTTCAGCGGCACGACCGAGCGTGCCTTGCTGCGCCACCGCCACAAAGGTATGTAAATGACGCAAGCGAATGCGCTGATTGAAAAGGATATTTTTGTCCATACGCCCAACATAATGAGTTATGCCGAAGAGCAGCAATGAGGAAACGTTAATTATGTTAACTTGCCTGCAAATTTATATTAACAAAAACACCGCTATGCAAGCTTCGCCGCTAACCTGATGTATTTATGAATAAAGTTGAAAAAAGACACTTTTTGCAGCATATTCGCGCGCTATAAAATCAATAACATACAGCGTGAAAAGTTGAATAATTCTCAATTACATCCAAAAAGAGTGCCTGTTATTGTTAACGATGAGCTATGATAAGCGCCGTTTTTTTTACTAAAACTGATGCCCTAAACGGTTAAAAGTGCAGGAGTCGTTACGTGACCAGCGTTGAAGCAGTAGACGTTCGCCAGCTTATCAATAAGAGTGCGCTTAGCAGCTGGCAGAAGCGCTTAATCGCGCTGTGCTTCGTGGTAGTGGCGCTGGACGGCATGGACATTGCGCTGATGGGCTTTATTGCGCCCACGCTGAAAGCCAGTTGGGGCGTCACGAATCATCAACTCGGCATGGTGATCAGCGCGGCGCTGATTGGTCTGGCATTGGGGGCGATGGTCGCTGGACCGCTGGCCGATCGCTATGGTCGCCGCGTGATGATCCTCATCAGCGTGCTGTTTTTCGGTCTGTGGACGCTGGCCACGGCGATGGCGCAGAACATCGAACAGATGATGCTGTTCCGCTTTCTCACCGGCTTAGGGCTTGGGGCCGCGATGCCCAACGTGGGCACGCTGGTGGCCGAATACGCGCCCGAACGTCGCCGCTCATTTATTATTACCGTGGTGTTCTGTGGCTTTACCTTTGGTGCCGCGACGGGAGGCTTTGCCGCTTCGTGGCTGCTGCCGCGCTATGACTGGCACTCCGTTATGCTGATGGGCGGCGTGCTGCCGCTGCTGGTGCTGCCTTTTTTAGTGCGCGGCTTACCGGAATCGGTACGTTTTCTGATTAGCCGTCGCGCGCCTGCCGCACGTATTCACGCCATCCTCGAACGTATGCTGCCCGGCAGCGTGCAGCCGGATAGCCATTATCAAAGCACTGAGCTGCCGACCGCGCGTAAAGGCTCGGTGGCGACCGTGGTGTCGCGCCGATATCTGTTCGGCAGTTTGATGTTGTGGGGCGGCTACTTTATGGGGCTGTTCCTCGTTTACCTGATTGGCAGTTGGATGCCTTCATTGATCAGCACGCTCGGCATGTCGGTGACGGAAGCGGCGATTGTCACGGCGATGTATCAGGCTGGCGGAACCCTTGGCTCGCTGTTTGCGGGTTGGTTGATGGACCGCATCAACGCCAACCTGGCGCTGGCGGTGATCTATTTCTGCGGTGGCATTGCCATTGTGGCACTGGGTTTTTCACCCGCGCAGGTCGGCTTAATGAGCGCCATCGCTTTCTGCAGCGGCTTCTGTTTTAACGGCGCCAATACCGGCATGAATGCGCTCTCCGCCAGTTATTACCCAACTCATGCGCGTGCCACCGGCTCCAGCTGGATGCACGGCATTGGTCGCATCGGCGCCATCATTAGCGCCTTTGTCGGTGCCGAGTTGTTAACGCTTGGCTGGACGTTCAGTCAGATCTTCCTGCTGCTGGCGATTCCCGCCGTGTTAACCACCATCATGCTGGTGCTGAAATGTCGCTTTGGTGACCAGTCAAACCTCACCGAGTGACAAGGCGATCACAGTTCCATGAAATTGTTACCCGCCGCTAAAGGGTTGATCTACAGTAGCAACAACCCGTTAGCCCAAGGTGATGATGATGCCAAACTTTCTCAGCAGCGATGCCATCCGCACGCTGTTCTCGCAGGCAATGTCGACCCTGTATCAGCAGGAAGTGCCGCAATACGGCACGCTGACGCAGTTGGTCACCGCTGTTAATGAACGTACGCTGGAAGCCAATCCCGAGTTAAAAAACCGCTTGTCGGCCGCCGATGAACTGAGTCGCCTGAGCGTCGAGCGTCACGGTGCGATTCGCGTCGGCAAGGCTGATGAACTCAGCACGTTGCGCCGGATGTTCGCCGTGATGGGCATGGAAGCGGTGGGGTATTACGACCTGTCGCAAGCCGGTGTGCCGGTGCACTCCACGGCGTTTCGTCCGGTCAGCGATCGCGCGTTGCGCCATAATCCATTCCGCGTTTTCACTTCGTTGCTGCGTCTGGAACTGATTGATGATGCGGCGCTGCGCGAGAAGGCCGCTGCAATTCTCGCCGCGCGCGATATCTTTACGCCAGGTTGCCGCGCGTTGATCGCTAAGCATCAGCAGCAGGGCGGTTTGAACGCCGCGGATGCCGCCACTTTCGTGCAGGAAGCGCTGGAAACCTTCCGCTGGCATGCGCATACCACCGTAGACAGCGCCACTTATCGCGCACTGAGCCAGCAGCATCGTCTGATTGCCGATGTGGTGTGTTTCCGTGGTTGCCACATCAACCATTTGACGCCGCGCACGCTGGATATTGATCGGGTGCAAGCGCTGATGCCTTCGCGCGGCATCGATCCCAAAACCCTGATTGAAGGCCCGCCGCAGCGTAAAGTACCGATTCTGCTGCGCCAGACCAGCTTCAAGGCGCTGGAAGAAGCGGTGCACTTTAACGATGGCACGCCGGGCACGCATACCGCGCGCTTTGGTGAGATTGAACAGCGCGGCGCGGCGCTCACCCCAAAAGGACGCGAACTTTACGATCGTCTGCTGGCCGAAGCCGGTACCGGCAGCGATAACCAGCATCACCAGCAACATCTTAGCGCGGTGTTTAGTGATTTCCCCGACGACGAAGAGTCTTTGCGCGAGCAGCAGCTGGCGTGGTTCCGCTATCGCCTGACCGAAAAAGGCGAGCACCTGCCGCCACGCGCGGGCGAAAGCGTGACGCAGTTGCTGGCTGAAGAGCGTTTGAGTGCCGAACCGATCGTTTACGAAGATTTCCTGCCGGTCAGTGCTGCGGGGATTTTCCAGTCGAATCTGGGGGATGTGGCGCAAACACGCAGCGCGGGGAATGCCAGCCGAGCGGATTTTGAAAGCGCGTTAGGTTGCGCGGTGCAGGATGAAATGGCGTTGTACCAGCAGATGCAGCAGCGCAGTCTGGAACGCTGTGGCGTGGCCTGAGGAGAAATGTTACAGCCGGTCTGAAATTCAGCAGACCGGCTGCTTTTCTTGTGGTTATTGCAAGCGCGCGTCACGCACCAGCGTGTACTTCCCGGCACCTAAAAACATAATGGCGAGCGCACCCAGCAGGTAAAGCGCTTCTGTCTCCAGCGCCCACGCACCGACGTCGGTGCGATGCCAGACAGCGCCCATTTTTACCAGCAGTGTCGCAACAATCATGTTCACCGCAATAATGAACGCCGCAGGGCGCGTCAAAAATCCGATGATCACCATTACAGGTGCCGCTATTTCCCCGATGTAAGCACCGTAAGCGATGAAACCTGGCATTCCTTTGACGGCGAGCATGTGCGCAATCCAACCCACGCCATGCACCACTTTGAACGCCCCATGAAACAGCAGCAATCCGCCAAACGTCAGGCGCAAAAGCAGTTTGCCAAGGTCCGGGTGATCGCACATCCGGTTGAACATTTGATTAATGCCACCAAACATGGTGTTTCTCCGTCGCGCCAGGTTAACTTGTAACCTTAAAACAAATGGCCTCGATGGGGTTAGCCAAAATATTTGATGGAGTTGTTCAAAGAATCGCGCCGCGTTTCGGCTTAATCTGCAAATGCTTTCAGAACATGGACATTCGTCCAAGGCCTGCAAATAATGGAACGATGCATTATCAGGGAACCCGAGATGAAAAATGAACGACGTCTGAGGATCATGACCGCAGAAGGGGAACTCAGAGGCCTGATGGACGAAGATCTTTTTGTCTTTAAAGGAATACCGTACGCAGCTGCACCTACTGGCGCTTTACGCTGGCGACCGCCGCAGCCGGTCCAGCCGTGGCAAGAGGTGCGTGATGCGACCGAATGGGGCGCAGCAAGCTGGCAAAATCGTGACTATTGCGTGGCCGCCGGCGGTGGCGATCCCGGTCGCTTTAGTGAGGATTGTCTTTACCTGAATATCTGGACGCCGGATGTTGAGCCTTCGCGGCCGTTGCCGGTAATGGTCTGGTTGCATGGCGGGGGATTTTCCATCGGCGCCGGTAATCTTGATCCTTATCGCGGTAAAGCGCTGGCGGCGCAAGGTGTGGTGGTGGTAACGCTCAATTATCGCCTTGGTCACTTCGGTTTCTTCTCTCATCCGGCGCTGGATGCGCAATACCCCGACGGGCGCGTGATCAACAACTTTGCCTTACTCGATCAAATTGCTGCTTTGCAGTGGATTCAGCGCAACATTCCTGCCTTTGGCGGCGATCGCCATAACGTGACGCTGTTTGGTGAATCCTCCGGTGCGCGCAGCGTGTTATCGCTGTGCTGCTCGCCGCTCTCCGAGGCGCTGTTTCACAAAGGCATCGTACAAAGCGCCTACAGCCTGCCCGACATCCCGCAAAAGCAGGCACAACAAATCGGTTTGCAGGTCGCGGCGCATTTTGCGTTACCCGAAGATGCCAGCGCCGAGCAGCTGCGCGAGCTACCGGCCGAACAATTCTGGCCGTTAGAACGCCCGCTGGCGCTCGGCCCGGTGCCCATCAGCGGCGATGCGGTACTGCCGAAACCGATGTTAACCACGTTTATCTCCGGCAAGCAGCATCGCATTCCGTTAATGATCGGCAGCAACAGCGATGAAGCCAGCGTACTGGACTATTTTGGCGTGGATGCCACGGCAGTATTGCGACAGATGCGCAGCAAAAACCGCATCAGTTATCGCCTGATGAAGTGGCTGTACGACATTCATGATGATGCGCTGCTGGGACGTGCGGTGGCGCGCGATATGGCGTTCACGGTGTTACCGTTAATCATCGCTCAGGCGCAGCACAATATCGGCCTGCCCGCATGGCGTTACTGGTTCGATTACGTCTCCGAAAATGCGCGCGACCTCTATCCGCACGGAACATGGCACGGCAACGAAATTCCCTATGTCTTTAACACGCTGGATACGCTAGCGCCGCCAGCGGAACGCAGCTACAGCGAGCAGGATAAAGCGTTCGCCTCCACAGTCAGCGCTTATTGGGTCACCTTCGCGCGTGAAGCCAGCGAGTTCAGCTCGCACTTAGCGGGTGAAGTAGATTGGCCAGCCTGGCGACCGGGCGACGATCTGACGCTGGCGCTGGGCGATCAGGGCAAAGCCCAGGCGGTGGTGAAGGCGCGCTTTATGCGTGGACGGCTGCGTTTGTTCCGTTTGATGATGCGCAGCCACGTTAAGCTTTAATGAGCGTGCTAATGGTGTAATCTGGCAAATCAATTTATAAGGCAAATTTTCGCCTATCTTGCTGATAAATCTTAAAAGCGCATATTCCTCACCCGCGTCAGTAAGCAATTAATTAGCTTACAAAACCGTTACATTTTCCCAATCCGATGCCGATAAACGCAATATGCCCGATTTTATCGGGCCTCCTTCGCGTTTCACACCAAGGGATTATGTATGGGTATCTTAAAAAATTTCACCATCCGCGCCGTATTGCTCACCATTCTTGGGCTGTTTTGCCTGCTGTGGTGTGCCGTTGGGCTGTTTAGCGTCCACTCACTGAACGCCCTCGGCGAGGGCAACGAGATTGACCGCCAACTGGTCAATCAAATGACGATTTTAAGCAAAGGAAATGATCAATATTTTCGTGTCGTTACGCGTCTGTCTCGCGTGATGGAAGGCCGCGCCTCAGGCAGCGCAGTCGGTGCTGATGCTTTTACCCCGGTGCAACAAGCGCTCGACAATATGAAAACGCTGCTGGCGCAGTTTAAAACCATGGCGCCAGGTCCGATGGATGCGGAGACCGCCAATAGCGTCATCACCAACTGGCAAAAACTGCTCGATGAAGGCATCGCACCGCAGGTTTCGCTGGCGCAGCAGGGCACGCTTGAAGCCTATCGTGCGCAAGCCAATAACGTCACGCCGCCGCTTAGTCGTGCGTTTGGTGCCAGCGCGGAAGCTTTCAATAAAGCCGCAGGCAGCAAACTGGATGAGACGCGCGTCACCGTCGATAAGCTCACCAGCATCACTAAAGTCATTATTCTGGTGGCGGTGGTGATTGGCTTGTTTATCTTGCTGTTTACCGATCGCTATCTGGTGGCGATGCTGGTGAAACCACTGGAGAGTATCCGTAACCATTTCACGATTATTGCGCAGGGCGACCTCAGCCAGCCGGTGGAAGATTTTGGCCGTAACTGCGTCGGCAAGCTGGTGCCGCTGCTGCGTGCCATGCAGGACAGCCTGCGCGAAGCGGTAAGCGCGATTCGCAGCGGCACTGAAAACATCTATCGCGGCGCAGCGGAGATCTCCTCTGGCAACAACGATCTCTCATCGCGCACCGAAGAGCAGGCTGCAGCGCTGGAGCAAACCGCGGCCAGCATGGAGCAGTTAACCGCTACCGTGAAGTTCAACGCCGACAACGCGCGACAGGCCAGTTCGCTGGCCGAAACCGCTACCGGTACCGCGCAGCAGGGCGGACGGTTGGTAGGCGAAGTGGTTACCACCATGCAAGGCATCTCCGGCAGCTCGAAGAAGATCGCTGAGATCACGAGCGTGATTAACAGCATCGCTTTCCAGACCAACATCCTGGCGCTGAACGCCGCGGTAGAAGCCGCACGCGCCGGTGAACAGGGCCGCGGTTTTGCCGTGGTGGCCAGTGAAGTGCGCAATCTGGCACAGCGCAGCGCCGGTGCGGCGAAAGAGATCGCCACATTGATCGAAGATTCCGTGCAGCGCGTGGAAAAAGGGTCGGCGCTGGTGAGCAGCGCGGGCAGCACCATGCACGACATTCTTAAGTCGGTGCAGGATGTAAATGAAATCATGAAGCACATCGCTGCGGCGTCAGAAGAGCAGAGCAAAGGGATTTCGCAGGTCGGTACCGCCGTCACCGAGATGGACAGCGTCACTCAGCAGAACGCCTCGCTGGTTGAGGAAGTTTCTGCCGCTGCCAGCGCGCTGGAGCGCCAGACGCAGGAGCTGCAGGCCTCTGTGGCGAAATTCCGTCTATCGGACAGCGCGCCGGTAAATAAGGCCGTGGTATCGCCAACCGCGCTGCGTCGGCCGGTGTTGACCGGCGCAGGCCTTGCACAGCCGAAATCAGCCTCTGACGAATGGGTCTCGTTCTAAACCTCAGATAACCACGCCACCAGTTCCGGCAGGAACGGTGGCGCATCTTTTTCCGCCCGCTGTAACAGGCTGTAGCTTGCGCCGGTCGCCACACTGGTGGCAAACGGCGCAATCAGCCGCCCATTAACCACATCGTTCTGCACCAAGGTGACATCCGCCACCGTGATGCCAAATCCCTGAATCGCAGCGCTGATCGCGAGATCCATGGTGGCGAAATGCTGATTGCGCGCCATTGGTAACGCGGCATCCAGCCCGGCCAGCCAAAGCTGCCAGTCGCGTGAATCCGGCGTGGGATGCAGAAAAGTAAACTTCGCCAGTTCGCCAATCTGCGTTGGCGGCGTGACGCTGCTGGCCATCACCGGCGTTAAACGCTCCTCAAACAGGCAAATCGAACCGGCTGGTGACGGGCCAAACACAATCGCCGCGTCAAAATTATCGAGCTGCGAGCCATGATCGAGTGTGGTGGTCAACGCTACGTGAATATCTGGCCGCTGCTGTTCCAGCGCCACCAGACGCGGCACCAGCCAGTGCATGGCGCAGGTAGGCGCTTTCAGGCGAATCGAGGCATTGCTGCGGCTGGCTTTTTCTGTGGCATTCACCAGCATGGCGAAACCTTGCTGCAATTCCGGCAGCAGCGCGGCACCTTGTTCGGTGAGATGTAGACCACGTGCGTGGCGGGTAAACAGCGCGAAGCCCAGCCAACTCTCCAGCGTGGCGATTTTACGGCTCACCGCGCCTTGGGTGATGCACAGCTCGCTGGCGGCACGCGTCAAATTGAGATGGCGCGCGGTGACCAGAAACGCGTGGATGGCATTGAGCGGCAGAGCAGAGCGGGACATAACAACCTCAAGCTATGATTTTTAATCATGGCTATTATGACAACAATTCGCTTGTCGACTCAAGCCGCACACCGTTGAATAGAAATCTACTTTCGATACGTGGTTATGCAACCTTACGAGGCACCGATGACCTTGAACAGCAGTGTGAACATCTCTTCCAAACAGCCCGATGTCGGCACGACGATTTTTAGCGTCATTGGCCAGCTGTCGGCGCAGCATAAAGCCATTAACCTGTCGCAAGGCGCACCCAACTTCCCGTGTGATCCACAGCTGGTTGATCTGGTCAGCCAGGCGATGCGTGACGGTCATAACCAATACGCTTCAATGACCGGCCTGCCGTCGCTGCGTGAAGCGCTGGCGGAGAAAGTTCACACGCTGTATGGCCAGCACTATGATGCCGGCAGCGAAGTGCTGATCACCGGCAGCGCCAGCCAGGGCATTTACATGGCGATTTCCGCGCTGGTCCACGCAGGCGATGAAGTGATCTTCTTCGAGCCGGCGTTTGACAGCTACGCGCCGGTGGTCCGTCTGCAGGGCGCTACGCCAATTGGCCTGAAGTTGCAGGTGCCGGATTTCGCCATCAATTGGGACGAACTGCGCGCCACCATTACGCCGCGCACCCGCATGATCATCATCAATACGCCGCACAACCCCAGCGCGCAGGTGCTGTCAGCTGCGGATCTGGATCAGTTAGCCGCGTTGACGCGCAACACCGATATTGTGGTGCTGTCTGACGAAGTCTATGAACACATCCTGTTTGATGGCCGTACGCACTGCGGCATGGCAACGCATCCGGAACTGGCGCAGCGCAGCGTGGTGGTTTCCTCCTTCGGTAAAACCTTCCATGTCACCGGCTGGCGCGTGGGTTATGCGCTGGCACCGGCAGCGCTGATGGAAGAGATCGTCAAAGTCCATCAGTTCATGATGTATGCCGCCGATACGCCGATGCAGGTCGGTTTTGCTCACTATCTGCAAAATCCGAAGAACTATCTGCAGCTGTCGCCGTTCTATCAGGAGAAGCGCGATCGCCTGCTGACCTTGATGGAGGATTCGCCGTTTAAACTGCTGCCGAGCGCCGGTTCGTTCTTTATGTTAGCCAGCTACGGACATTTCAGTGACGAAAGTGATAGCGAAATGGTAAAACGTCTCATCGTCGATCACGGTGTGGCCACCATTCCGTTGTCGGCGTTTTATATGGACGGCACTGACAATAAATTAATTCGCCTGTCATTCGCAAAAGACGACGCAACACTTCAGGCCGGTGCAGAAGCGCTCTGCCAGGTCAAAGGGTAACTTAGGGGTAAATATAATGAAAAAATTGAACGCACTGTTTGTCGCTTTGGGCATGCTGACTTCGGCGCACGCGCTGGCGCAGGAAACCTTACGCTATGGTCTTGAATCGCAGTATCCGCCCTTTGAGAGCCGCAACGCGCAGGGCGAACTGGAAGGTTTCGATATCGAACTGGGTAAAGCGATTTGTCAGGTAGGCAACTTCGACTGTAAGTGGGTGGAAAGCAGCTTTGATGCGTTGATTCCGGCGCTGCAGGCGAAAAAATTTGATGCCATTAACTCCGCAATGAACATCACCGAAGCGCGGGCGAAAAGCATCGACTTCACTAAGCCGATCTACCGCATTCCGACCATGTTAATCGTGAAAGAGGGCGAGAAGCTGCTGCCAACCGCCGAATCACTGAAAGGGAAAAACATCGGGGTGCTGCAGGGTTCGATCCAGGAAACCTATGCCAAGAAGCACTGGGAAGCGCAGGGCGTTACAGTGACCTCTTATCAGGATCAGAACCAGGTTTACAACGACATGGTTGCCGGTCGTCTTGACGGCACGCTGGTGATGTCAGCTGCCGGTCAATCGGGCTTCCTCGAAAAGCCGCAGGGTAAAGGTTTCGCCTTTGCCGGCAAGCCGGTAGAAGATGACACCATTCTCGGCACCGGTATCGGTTTTGGTCTGCGTAAAGGCGATGACAAATTGAAACAAGAGCTGGATGCGGCAATCACCAAGGTGCAAGCCGATGGCACCGTCACTAAGCTGGCGGCGAAATTCTTCCCTGGGATTGATGTTTCAGCGAGCAAATAACCTAAAAAAGGTCGCCATGAAGGGCGACCTTTTTTTATTTCGCGGCTAAATAACACAACGCTTCGGCCACCTGATACGACTTCACAAACGAGGGAACCGGCAAAAACTCAAAGCGCGAATGGAAATTGTGCGCGCCGGTGAAGAAGTTCGGCGTCAGCAGCCCTTTCGCTGACAGCGCTGCACCGTCGGTGCCGCCGCGCATCGGGATCACCTTGGGTTCCACGCCCACTTGCTCTAGCGCGGCAAAAATCAGGTCAATCGCACGACGATCTTCACCAATTGCATTACTGATATTGCTGTAAATATCGTTAATCGTCAGCGCTACATGGCCGGTGGGATAACGCGCGGCGATTTCATCGGCCACTTCCACCAGTTGCTGTTTCTTCGCATCAAAACCCTGCAAATCGAAATCACGAATCGAGGCTTTCAACACCGCGCGGCTGGCGTTGGCATTCATATCGTTGAACCAGATATAACCTTCGCGGCCTTCGGTGTGTTCGGGGGTTTTTAAGCGATCGAAGCGGGAGATAAAGTCATGCGCCATCAGCAGCGGATTGACCAATACGCCTTTGCCCGACATCGGATGCGCCGGCACGCCGGTAAACACCAGCTCAGCGGCGGCGGCATTGAAGTTTTCATACACCACTTCACCCAGCTCGCAGCAGTCGATAGTCCAGGCGAAATCGACGTTAAAGCGCTGCTCCAGATCCAGCGCTTTAGCGCCGCGCAGGCCAATCTCTTCATCGGGCACAAACGCCACCACGATATCACCGTGATCGCCGCGCAGGTTCTCCAGCAACGTCATCACCACCGTCACCGCTGCTTTGTTATCGGCGCCCAGCACGCTGGTGCCGTCGCTGAAGATAATCTCCTGCCCGAGATAAGGTTTGATCTCCGGATGTTCCGCCACGCGCAGCCAGATGTCCTGCGTGCTGTTAAGGCACAGATCTTCCCCGGTGAACCTGAGGGTTTGCGGGTGGATATCCGGCGACAGGCCAACATCCACGGTATCAATATGGGTGATAAAACCGATACGCGGCGCATCAGGGCGATTACCGGGTTTCACCGCAGTGACCGTGGCGTGCTGGTCAATCACGATATCCTGCAAACCCAGTTCGCCCAGCTCCTTTGCCAGTAACTCCGCCATCGCATGTTGGGACGGCGTACTCGGCAGCGTGGTTGATTTGGCATCGCTCTGGCTGGAAACCGCCAGATAACGGTAGAAACGCTGGGTCAATTGGCTGGCAAGTTGGTCTGTCATCACAATTCCTTATTAGCATTGCGGCGTCTGTAGTACGCGTGCTGGTTAAATCATGTTATTTATTAATCAGATGAACATTACATAACGAAGCAGACTCATGGAAGTCAATAAAAAGCGAGGATCATGATGAAAAAAATGATGGCAAATCTCACTCTCACTGCAATCGGCTTGGCGGTCGCGGGCGGGGTTTCGGCAAAAACGCTGGTGTACTGTTCAGAAGGATCGCCAGAGAACTTTAACCCGCAATTGTACACGTCGGGAACCAGCGTCGATGCCAGCGCGGTACCGATTTTTAACCGACTGGTGGACTTCACGCCCGGCACCACCGAACTGGTGCCGAGCCTCGCCGAGAGCTGGGATATCAGCCCGGATGGTAAGGTCTACACCTTCCATCTGCGCAAAGGGGTGAAATTCCAGAGCAACAAGCTATTTAAGCCGTCGCGCGATTTTAACGCCGACGACGTAATCTTCTCGTTTATGCGCCAGATGGATGCCAAAAACCCCTACCACAATGTCTCCGGCGGTAACTATGCCAACTTCGAAAGCCTCGAGCTGGCGAAGCTGATCACCAGCATTGAGAAGGTCGATGACAATACCGTGCGCATCACCTTAGCTCACGCTGAAGCGCCATTCCTCGCCGACTTAGCTTGGTATTTTGCCTCGATCCATTCGGCAGAATACGCCGACCAGATGTTTAAAGCCGGCACGCCGGAGAAGGTCGATATGGAGCCGATTGGCACCGGGCCGTTTGAGCTGGTGCAGTATCAAAAAGATTCGCGCATTCTCTATAAAGCCTTCCCGGAATACTGGCAGGGCAAGGCGAAGCTCGATCGTATTGTCTTCTCGATCACGCCGGACGCCTCGGTGCGTTATGCCAAGCTGGAGAAAAATGAATGCCAGATTATGCCGTTCCCCAATCCGGCCGATCTGGAGAAGATGCGCACCAATCCCGATTTAACGCTGGAACAGAAATCAGGCCTGAATACCGGTTTCCTGTCGTTCAACACCACCAAAGCGCCGCTGGATAACGTCAAGGTGCGTCAGGCGCTGGCGATGGCGATTAACAAACAGGCGATCATTGATGCCATCTTCAAAGGTACTGGCACGGTAGCGAAAAACATCCTGCCGCCGGACGTGTGGAGTGCAGATAAAGATCTGAAGGATTACGACTACGATCCGCAGAAAGCCAAAGCGCTGCTGCAGGAAGCGGGGATTAAGCCGGGCACCGAAATCGCCCTGTGGGCAATGCCGGTACAGCGACCGTATAACCCGAATGCGCGACGAATGGCGGAGATGATTCAGGCGGACTGGGCCAAAGTGGGTATCAAAGCCAATATCGTCAGTTATGAGTGGGGCGAATACCTCAAGCGCGTGAAAGGCGGTGAGCATCAGGCGGCGCTGATGGGCTGGACCACGGCGACCGGCGATCCGGATAACTTCTTCGGTCCGCTTTACAGCTGCACCTCGGCAAATGGCGGCTCCAACTCGTCGAAATGGTGTTATCAGCCGTTTGAGAAGATCATTACCGAAGCGCGCGCCGAGCAAAATCACGACAAACGCGTGGCGCTGTATCAGCAAGCGCAGCAGATTATGCATGATCAAATGCCAGCGGTGATGATTGCTCACTCAACCATCTTCGAGCCGGTGCGCAAATCGGTGAGTGGTTATCAGGTCGATCCGTTCGGTAAACACATCTTCTACCCGGTGGATATCAAGAACTGAGTCACGGCTTCCAGCGCTGGCGCAGCGGTTCCTCTAACGCATCCAGCTGTTGCAGCATAAAGGTGAGAAACACATTCAGGGCGGCACTGCGAGGTCGCCCTGATTGCGTCTGCAGCTGCAAGATGCGCTGGCTCAGCTGATCGATGCCTACCGAGCGCAAAATCAAACCGTGCGTTTCCGCTTCCTGTAGCACGGTAAAGGCGCTGCAAATTGTCACCGCCTGCGGCGTGCGCAGCAGGAATTGAAACAACATCGAAAAGGTATCGCAGGTCATCACCGGCTCAACCAGGCTGCCGTTCATATGGCTGGCGAGCTCAAACAGTTGCCGCACGGTGGTGTTTTGCTGCGGCAAGGCCAGCGGATAGTGACTGAGATCGGCGAGCGTGACCTGCGGCGCGTTGGCCAGCGGATGCGTTTGATGCATCACGATTAATACCGGTGCCGGCCACGAACCCATCACTTCCACACCGCGCTCAGCGTGAAGACTAAATTGCAGCGCCACGTCACACTCGCCGTTGCGCAGCGCTTCCGCCACGCCTTGCGTGCTGGCGACTTTCACATCAAACAGCACGCCCGGATTGTCATTGCGAAAATCTGCGATCAAACGCGGTAGCAGCGTAAACGCCAGCCCATCGGTGCAGGCCACGCGAATCAACGTGCGGCGCACCGCTTTCAGTCCCTTAATTTCCGCCAGCGCATACTCCATATCCAGCAGGTTCTTTCGTACGTGATGTGCAAAAATTTCGCCCGCTTCGTTCAACACCATGCCGCGCGCGTGACGCGCAAACAGCGGCACGCCAACCTGATTTTCCAGCCGCTGAATTTGCCTGCTAATCGCCGACACCGCCACAAACAGCTGTTCGCTGGCGGCGCTGAGCGAGCCAGTATTAGCGACGGCGAGAAAATAGCGGATTTCACTGCTTAACATGCGGATGCCTCATGGTGGTGCATGCCTCGAAATCGGGCAGGCTAGCTTTGCTATAAAAGCAAATCTTACTCGATAAATTGATAATTGTGGCAAAGCAGTGTTTCCGCAAAGATGCCTTAACGACAAAACAATAAAAGACAGGGCAAACATGACAGCACAACGGGCGGTTCAACAAGCCACCGCTTATTTTGACAGCGGGGAGTTTCAACGAATTTTGGCGCGTCGCGTGGCGCAACGTACCGAAAGCCAGCGCGACGATCGTGACAACGAATTACAGCGCTATTTGCAGGATGCGATCGGTCCGCAGCTGATCGCTTTGGGCTTCACGTTGCATTTCATCGACAACGCGGAAGCCGCTAATCGACCGTTCCTCGTGGCGGTACGCATTGAAGATCCCATGCTGCCAACCTTGCTCAGCTATGGTCACGGCGATGTGGTGTTTGGTGATGATGAAAACTGGCGCGACGGCTTATCGCCATGGCAGATGGTTGAAGAGGGCGATCGCTGGTATGCGCGTGGCAGCGCAGATAATAAGGGCCAGCACTGCGTCAATCTGGCGGCGCTGGAGCAGGTGTTTGCGTTGCGCGGTGGCAGCCTGGGCTTTAACTGCAAAATACTGTTCGAGATGGGTGAAGAGATCAGCTCGCCGGGGCTGGCGCATTTGTGCCAGCAGCATGGCGAGCTGCTACAAGCCGATCTGTTTATTGCTTCAGACGGTCCGCGTCTCAATGCGGTTCGTCCGACGCTGTTCCTGGGCTCACGCGGCGCGGTTAATTTCCGTTTGACCGTTAACGCGCGTGACAACGCCTATCACTCCGGCAACTGGGGCGGATTGTTGAGCAATCCGGGTACGCAGTTGGCCAACGCCATCGCCTCGCTGGTCAACGCGCAGGGCGTGTTGCAGGTTGAGGCGCTGAAACCCAACTCTTTGACGCCGCAGGTGCGCGATATTCTCGGCGATATCGAGGTGGGCGGCATGCCGGGCGATCCCGATATCGATGTGCACTGGGGCGAGCCGGGACTGACGCCAACCGAACGCCTGTATGGCTGGAACACGCTGGAAGTGTTGTCGTTTCTCACCGGCAATCCGGCGCGTCCGATGAATGCTATTCCGGGCAGCGCCACCGCCGTTTGTCAGTTGCGTTTTGTGGTGGGTACCGACTGGGAAAATCTCGCTCAGCATGTGCGCGCCCATCTGCATCAGCACGGTTTTGACTATGTGGAGGTGGAGTTTATGCGCGGATCGCCCGCGACACGCCTTGATCCCACCGATCCGCTGGTCAACTGGGTGCTGACCAGCATGGTGGAAACCAGCGGCAAGAAACCGGCGCTGCTGCCTAATCTTGGCGGCTCGCTGCCCAATGACGTGTTCTCCGACATTCTCGGTTTGCCAACCTTGTGGGTGCCGCACTCGTATCCAGCTTGCGGCCAGCATGGCGTCAACGAGCATATGTTGAAATCGATTGCCCGCGAAGGTTTGCAGATTATGACGCGTCTGCTGTGGGATCTCGGCGAGCAGGGAACGGAACTGGTGGCGCAGCATCGTGCGCACGTTGGAGGTGGCCAATGAGTACATTAAATACCACGATGCCGTTGAACGCAGCGAAGCCCAATCTGCACAAAACGCTGTTCGCGACCTGCATCGGTAACGCGCTGGAGTGGTTTGATATCGCCGTGTACGGCTTTTTTGCCAGCTACATTGCGCATGCCTTCTTTCCTACCAGCGATCCGTCGGTTTCAATGTTGCTGACCTTTGGCAGTTTTGGTGTGTCATTCCTGATTCGTCCGCTGGGCGCGATTGTGCTGGGCAACTATGCCGATCGTCACGGTCGAAAAAAAGCGCTGCTTTTATCGATCAACCTGATGATGCTCGGCGGCGCGGTCATCACCTTTATGCCGAGCTACAGCAGCATTGGCCTGATGGCACCGCTGCTGATTTTGCTGGCGCGTCTGGTGCAGGGGTTCTCTGCCGGGGGCGAATTTGGCAGCTCGACGGCGTTCCTGGTTGAACACTTCCCGGAGCGCAAAGCCTTTATCGCCAGCTGGCAGTTCGCCACGCAGGGCGCCAGTACGTTGATGGCGTCGGCATTTGGACTCGGACTGACGCAGATTCTCAGCGAAAGCCAGATTCAGGATTGGGGATGGCGTATTCCCTTCGCCTTCGGCCTGCTGATTGGCCCGCTGGGGATCTATATCCGACGTCACGTACATGAACCGGCGAGCTTTGCTGAGCACAAACCGGAAGCCGCGCCGCTGAAAAGTCTGTTTGGTCGCCAGAAGGAGTTGATGCTGTTGGCGATCGGCCTAATGGTGATTTCGACTGCGGTGAACTACATGCTGAACTATGTGCCGACTTACGCCACCAAAAATTTGCACCTGTCGGGCAGCGTGGCGTTTACTGCTACCTTGTTGGCGGGCGTGATTCTGACGGTGGTCACGCCCATTATGGGGTTATGGGCCGAGCGGGTGGGGCGCGTGCCGCTGATGTGGGGATCGTTGGTTTTGCTGATCGTCACCATCTATCCGGCGTTTAAGCTGGTGGTTGATCACACCACGCCGACTACGTTGATTTTGCTGGTGTGCTGGATGGCGCTGCTGAAGTCGATCTACTTCTCAACGGTGCCGTCGGTGATGGCGGATCTGTTCCCGATGGGTACGCGCGCCAGCGGCATGGCGATCAGCTATAACGTGGCGGTTACGGTGTTTGGTGGCTTTGCCCCGCTGATTTGTACACTGCTAATTAGCGTGACCGGCACCAGTCTGGCGCCCGGTTATTATCTGATGGCGATGTCGGTGTTAAGCGGCCTGGCGCTGCTGCGCAGCCAGAAGCGGGTTTTATAAAGGTTTCAGGGTTACAGGTCGCCACTTATGGCGTAATGCTTGTCCGTTAAGAAACCATTTTGCTTTAAATCTGGTGCGGGCTCTGACACATCTGCTGCGGCAGAGCCTCTGGCAAATGTGCCCTTTTCAGAAACACGCACTGAAGCTTTAAAGCAGGCCGGGGGCACTTTTGGGCAGGCAATCCGCAGCGCTGAACGAAGCGAGGAAGCCAGGAGAGCCCGCAGGACGCGGGCGAAAGGTGGAGCCGGGACAAGGACGTCCCGTCTCCACCGGTCCGTCAGGCAGACGGGCGAAGTGAAGGTACCGCGCTAGCGGCGCGAGGACCGCCGGACCAAAAGTGCCACCGGCCTGCGCCCTCGTCGTTGGCTTAATTGACAAGCATTACGCCATGAATGTCGATCCTAAGAGAACTGCAAATATGCCACGTGCGTCTGCAAGAACTCTTCCAAACCGTGACGGCCATCAGCACCGCCAATGCCCGATTTACGCCAGCCCGCATGGAAACCTTGCATCGCTTCGAAATTCTCGCGGTTGATATAGGTTTCTCCAAACTTCAACTTACGCAGGGCAACCATCGCGGTGTTGAGGTTCTGAGTGTAAATCGATGAGGTCAAACCATATTCACAGTCATTCGCCAGCGCTATGGCTTCATCAAGGGTTTTAAAGGTCATCACTGGCAGCACTGGACCAAAAATCTCCTGCTGCATGATCTCCATATCCTGACGCACGCCCGTGATAATGGTTGGTTCAAAATAGAAGCCTTTGCTGCCTGCACGCTTCCCGCCCAGCACTACTTTGCCGCCATCCGCGACCGCGTTCGCCACTTTCTGCTCAACGCGTTCCAGCGCGGCCGCAGTGATTAGCGGCCCCATATCGATATCGTTTTGCTCGGCCGGATTACCAAACTTCACCTGCTGCATGGCGGTAGTCAGCGCGCTGATAAAGCGGTCGTAGATGCCTTCCTGCACGTAAACGCGCTCAGCACAGTTACACACCTGTCCGGTGTTGATCACGCGAGAGCTAACAATCGCTTTAACCGCCAGATCGAGATCGGCATCATCCATGACGATGGCTGGCGCTTTTCCGCCCAGTTCAAGCGAGACTTTGGTAACGTTTTTCGCTGCGGCTTCCATGGTGGCTATACCGGCGTTGACGCTGCCGGTCAGACTGACTAAGCCGACTTTCGGGTTGCCTGCCAGCTCCTGACCAATCTCCGGGCCATAGCCGTAAACAAAGTTGATCACGCCTTTCGGCAGACCAATTTCATGGATGATGTGCGCAAAAATCGCCGCATTGTTAGGCGTCAGCTCACTTGGCTTGATAACAATGGTATTGCCGGTTACCAGCGCGGGCGCGGCTTTACGTGCAATCAGGAAGAAGGGGAAGTTCCACGGCAGAATGCCGGTGGTGACGCCAATCGCTTTCCTGAACACAAAGATGTTTTCGTTGGGACGATCGCTATTAACGATCTCGCCATCATAACGGCGTGCCCATTCGGCCATGTACTCAAGATAATCAGCTGTAAACAGTACTTCAGTTTGCGCCAGACCCTGGGTTTTTCCGCCTTCGGCGACGATAGTGGCGGTCAGTTCTGGTTCACGCTGACGAATAGCAGCGGCAATTTTGCGCAGCCAGTTGCCGCGTTCAACGGCGGGGAGCGCTTCCCAATTCGGCTGCGCCACTTCAGCAGCGTCGATGGCCTGCGCGGCGTCGTGTTTACTGCCTTCCGGCACGCGCGAAAGTAATGCCTCAGTTGCTGGGTTAATCACTTCTATCCACTTATCGTTCTGATCGGCAACAAACGCGCCATTAATATAATGTTGATGGTGTGTTGTCATGTGCAGGTTCTCCGCGATCGGTTTCGTTAAAGATTTGTGAATTGCAGAGTGAAACAGATCAGGGTGTAGCACCTTTTTGCTATTGCCAATGCGACTTGAGGGATGGCAAAGAAGGGAAGAACAACACGACAGACGCAGCATTCCTGGCGAAATGCCGCGCTTTCAGCGGCTTAGTAGTGATTTAAGGTATGTTAAAAAATGTCAGGAACCTGGCATCGCCGCGCCGCTGACAATAAACCACGCCAAAAAACTGACGCCAGCAATGATGATGGCAATAGGGAAAAGCAGTCCGATTTTCATAGTCATCCCGAGAGTTAAGCGATCTGCACGATCGCGCGATGGGTTTTCATCATACTGAACAGCTGGAATTGCGTGGCGTCGTCGACCTGACGCAGATGCTCACCTTTCTGATAATGAATCGCATGAACGTGACCCAGCTGTCGCCACACCACAATCACCGAAGCCAGCAGGGCGCAATTCTCCTCGCTCTGCACGCAATCCAGCGTGGCGTAATGTGCTTCATCTAATCCATTAATAAAGACGTTCAGCGCCTGCGCTGGCACGATGGCCCGGATGTCATCCAGCATCACGCGGCTCACCGATTGTGACAGCAACAGCCGCAATCTTTTGGTATTCATCTCAATCCTTCGTCCTGATGATTTTCCCAACGTTATACGGATTAAACGCCTGCGGGGAAAGTCTGGTACGCGGCTTTGTGTGACTGCCATGTTAACTGTTGCAGTGGCAGTGAATCAAAAACTGTGCTGATCGGCACAGCATAATAGAAAAATATGTTGAAGAATAAGCCACTTATAAAAATCACCCCGTGACCTGCCTGCGAATGCGATTTTGTGATCCTTATGTTGACGACCCACCGAATTTTGCCAGCAACCTCCGCTTTCCGGCAGCCATCCAAAGGCTGACGAAAAGCTGCCCACCGTAGACTGCCGGTAATCGGGAAACCGCCGGTTTCCTGTTGGCCTCAACCTTACGAAGGAATAACAATGAACAGTGCCATCATTGCAGGTATTTTCTGGCATCTGGTGGGTGCCGCCAGTGCCGCCTGTTTTTATGCTCCATTTAAGCAGGTGAAAAAGTGGTCCTGGGAAACGATGTGGTCGGTAGGCGGCGTCATGTCGTGGCTGATTCTTCCCTGGGCAGTCAGTGCGGTATTATTGCCGAACTTCTGGGCGTATTACGGCAGCTTTAGTTTCTCCCAATTGATGCCAGTATTTCTGTTTGGTGCCATGTGGGGCATCGGTAACATCAACTATGGTTTGACCATGCGCTACCTCGGGATGTCGATGGGCATTGGTATTGCCATCGGTATCACGTTAGTGGTGGGAACCTTGATGACGCCGCTGCTGCAGGGCCGCTTTGTCGAGCTATTCAGCTCACCAGGCGGACGTATGACACTGCTCGGCGTGTTAGTTGCGCTGATCGGCGTAGGGATTGTATCGCGTGCCGGTCTGTTAAAAGAGCGGGCGCTGGGCATTAATGCCGAAGAGTTCAATCTGAAAAAAGGGCTGATTTTGGCCGTAATGTGCGGCATCTTTTCGGCCGGCATGTCGTTTGCGATGGATGCCGCTAAGCCGATGCATGAAGCCGCAGCCAATCTGGGTATCAATCCACTCTATGTTGCGTTGCCAAGCTATGTGGTGATTATGGGCGGTGGTGCGTTAATCAATCTGGCTTACTGCTTCATCCGTCTGGCGGTAAAAACCGATATTTCAGTACGCCGTGATTTCTCAGTCGCCAAACCAATGCTGCTGGCCAATATCGCGTTTGCCGTGCTGGGCGGCACCATGTGGTATCTGCAGTTCTTCTTCTATGCCTGGGGACACGCCAAAATTCCGGCACAGTATGACTTCATCAGCTGGATGCTGCATATGAGCCTCTACGTGCTGTGCGGTGGTTTGGTTGGTCTGGTACTAAAAGAGTGGAAATCGGCGGGTCAACGTCCGGTTCGCGTTCTCTCGCTGGGTTGTGTGGTGATTATCATTGCTGCCAACATCGTTGGATTAGGCATGGCAGCCTGATGTAAAGCCTGACGCCGCTACGGCACGTCAGGCTTTCACTTTCTCTGCTGAGAGTTCACGCTGCGGCAGGAAACGCTGCCGCCAGGCGCTCGGCGTTAAACCGGTTTCCCGCGTAAACACCACCGAAAAGTAGTTACTGTCATCGAAGCCGCAACGCGCGGCCACTTCACTGATTAAGCAATCCTGCGTCCGCAGCAGGTATTTCGCCTGACACAGCTGTAGTTGCCGCAGATAGTGTCCCACGGTCATACCGGTTTGCTGGCGAAACAGTTGCTTCAACGCACGCTCGCTCAACTGATTCTGCTGGCAGAACACTGCCAAATCGAATGGACGGCTGATGGCACCTTGCAGCGCCGACATCAGCAGATCTAATTGTTCTCCTTCAGGTAATGCCCAGGGCCGATCGGCAGCATAACCGTGACGGCGCAGAATCAATGCTAATTGCAAAAACAGCGCCTCAGAGAGTTGAATCGATAGCGAATCACTTTTGCGGCTTTCGCGTTCCAGCTGGCTAATCACACCGCGCGCTAACGCCATCCCGCGGGTGGTCAAACGCCAGCAGCCCGGCGAATCTTCTTCTTGCGGCGGCAACAACTGGCTCCAGTCAAGGCTAAGACGAAAGCGATCGCGGCAGTAAAGAATGTTATCCAGCGCCAAATCGTTGACGCTGTCATAGCTGTGGCAGTCGTTATCGTGAATGTAAAAAACGTCGCCGCAGGTTACCAACCATGGACGATCGTTCAACACATGCAGGCCGTTACCGCGCCAGACGATAACGATTTCACTGAATTCATGACGGTGCGGAGGAAAGGAGGGCTGCGGCATGCGCTCGGCCACCGCAATCGGCAGATTGGAGGCCGGAAAATAGTCTTCCCGCGTTAAGATCAGCGACATGAGGAAACGCTCCAGTTATAGCATCTGCTGGCGCTCCGCTCTGGGCGCACAGCCAAATTCCCGCCGGAACAGCGTGGAGAAGTGATTGCTGTCACCAAATCCACACTGGTAGGCGATGTCTGTAATGCGCATATCGCTATGACGCAGTAAATGCCGCGCCTGTAACAGGCGAAGCCGATTAAGGTAACGCTGCGGTGTATTACCGGTTTGCTGCTTCATCTGGCGGTGCAGAGTGCGCAGCGACAATGAAAAACGATCGGCTAATGCATCCCACACAATCTCTTCACTGTAGTGCTCATTGAGCCAGTCGAGCAACCGATGTAAGCGTGCTTCCTGATCCTGTAATTGATCGTTGTGAGCCGCTTCGCGCAATAACACCAGCAGTTGCAGAAAAAGTTGCTCCTGGCGTGCGTGACGTTCCAGTGACCACACATCTTGCTGCTTCATCTGCGTAACGATTTGTAGCGCCTGCGCCATCACCTTGTGATTAATGCGCCAGTGCGACGCGTAGTGATCCTCTTCTTCGCGCGGCAGGAGCGCCTGCAAACCCGAGAGAAAACGAAATGACGCCGGACTGCGATACAGCACGTTGGTTAGACACAAATTTTCCGTTTGCTCATAAAGATGACGATCGTGATCGCGCACAAAGCACACGCATCCTGCGGATAAAGCTTGCGGCTGACCGTTAAACACATGAATGCCAGAACCTTGTTCCACCAACACGATTTCATGGAAATCATGATGGTGCTCCGGAAATGCCTGCTGCGGCACACGCGGCTCGATGGCGATGGCGTAATTCCCTTCAGGGAAGAAATCTGCGCTATGTAGAACGGTCATGATTCGCCTCTTAATTAACTCAACCGTTGCCGAGTCTACGCAGGCGCCCCGCACCTTACCTTGAATTTTCATCTTAGTGACGCAGGAAAATGGCTAATTTTTCAAGATCTCACCGGCGATTGACAGAAATGCGGCAAGGCTCACATCTCGCCACTTGTGTGGTTCTGTGAGCTTTCTCACGAACTTCTTTGTCAGCCTGCCAGTGACTATTACGCACTGGCAGTAAGGGGAAGGTGGCAAAAAGCGGAGATTTCTAATCTGTAGTCATCTCATTACAGGAAGAACACGCCATGAGTATGCGTAACATTGTTGCCATTGATTTAGGCGCATCCAGCGGGCGCGTGATGCTCGCACAATGGAGTTCAGCGAATCAGCAGATCAGCCTGCGCGAAGTGCGTCGCTTCACCAATCAGCGTGTGCGCCGTGCAGATTATGATTGTTGGGATTTGGATCGCCTGGAGCAAGAGATTCGTTTAGGGCTGGCCCAGCTTGATGATGAAGGCATTGTGCCGGACAGCATTGGCATCGATACCTGGGGCGTTGATTTGGTGCTGCTGGATGCCAACGGTGAACGCGTCGGCGAGGCGGTAAGTTATCGCGATAAGCGCACAGAAGGGCACATGGCTCAGGCCATTAACGATCTCGGCAAAGGTGCAATCTATCAGCGCACCGGCATTCAATTCTTGCCGTTCAACACCCTTTATCAACTGCACGCACTGCATCAGCAGCAGCCAGATTGGCAGGAAAAAGTGCAGTATGCGCTGATGATTCCTGACTATCTGCACTATCGCCTTACCGGCCAGATGAACTGGGAATACACCAACGCCACCACCACACAACTGCTCAATATTCACAGCGGCGAATGGGACAGCGATTTGCTTGCTTGGGCTGGCGTGCCAGCTAAGTGGTTCGGCAAACCAACATCGCCAGGTAACACTGTCGGTTACTGGACCAGCGCCAGCGGCAATCACATTCCGGTGATCGCGGTTGCGACTCACGATACGGCGAGCGCGGTTTTGGCCACCCCGTTAATGCAGGATGATGCCGCTTATCTCAGCTCGGGAACCTGGTCATTGATGGGGATTGAGAGCTTGCAGCCTTGTGTCAGCACGGCGGCGCTCAATGCCAACGTAACCAATGAAGGTGGAGCAGAAGGCTACCGCGTTCTGAAAAACATTATGGGTTTGTGGCTGCTGCAACGTGTCTGCACTGAGCTGCAAATTACCGATCTCTGTTCGCTGATCAAAGAAGCCGCAAAAGAGCCCGCCTGTCGTGCGCTGGTTAACCCCAATCATAGTCGTTTTATCAATCCAGACAGCATGGTTCAGGAGATTCAAAACGCCTGCGCCGAACAGAACATGCCCGTACCGCAGACGCCGGCTGCGCTGGCTCGCACCATCTTCGACAGTCTGGCCTTACTCTATCGCCAGGTTATTGGCGAACTCGGCACACTGCGCGCGGCACCGCTGCGTCAACTGCATGTGGTGGGCGGCGGCAGTCAGAACCCGCTGTTAAATCAATTGTGTGCCGATGCCTGCCAGCTGCCGGTATTGGCGGGGCCGATTGAAGCCTCGACGCTCGGCAACGTCGGCTGCCAGCTCATTGCTTTGGGCGAACTGCGTGACGTCAGCGATTTACGCCGCTGCATTAGCCAAAACTTCCCGTTAGAAAAATTTGAACCGTTGAACAACAGCGCCTTCGCTGCCCATCAGGCACGCTTTACCGCGCTCAGCCAACCTGCTAAGGAACTTGCATATGACTAAGCTGATTGAACAGGCCTTCGAACTGGCCAAACAACGTTACGCCGCCATCGGTGTGGATGTGGAACAGGTAATGGCGCAGCTGGATGGCATTCCGGTCTCGATGCACTGCTGGCAAGGTGATGACGTGCGCGGCTTCGAAAATCCGAACGGTGAACTGACCGGCGGTATTCAGGCTACCGGCAACTATCCGGGACGTGCACGTAATGCTGATGAGCTGCGCTCTGATGTTGAAAAAGCGATGTCACTCATTCCGGGTGCTAAACGCCTCAACCTGCATGCGATTTATCTGGAGAGCGATAAGCCGGTCGAACGTGATGCGATTGAACCGAAACACTTCAGCAACTGGGTGGAATGGGCCAAAACGCACAAGCTGGGCCTCGATTTTAATCCAAGCTGTTTCTCCCATCCGCTGAGCGCCGATGGTTTTACGTTGTCACACGCCGACAAAGGGATTCGTCAGTTCTGGATCGATCACTGCAAGGCCAGCCGTCGTATCTCTGCACACTTTGGTGAGCAACTGGGTACCGCATCCGTCATGAATATCTGGGTGCCGGACGGAATGAAAGATCTCACCGTCGATCGTTTAGGACCGCGTCAACGCCTGGCGAGTGCGCTTGATGAAGTGATCAGTGAAAAACTCAATCCCGCGCACCACATCGATGCGGTAGAGAGCAAACTGTTTGGCATTGGCGCAGAAAGCTACACCGTGGGTTCCAATGAATTCTGCCTGGGGTATGCCAGCAGCCGCCAGACCGCGCTGACTCTGGACGCCGGCCACTTCCATCCAACCGAAGTGATTTCCGACAAAATTTCCACGGCCATGCTCTATGTGCCGCGCCTGCTGCTGCACGTAAGTCGTCCGGTGCGCTGGGACAGCGATCACGTGGTGATTCTCGACGATGAAACCCAAGCCATCGCTACCGAGATCGCGCGCCACAAATTGTTCGACAAGGTGCACATCGGTCTCGACTTCTTCGATGCGTCAATCAACCGCATCGCGGCGTGGGTAATTGGGACACGCAATGCCAAAAAAGCGCTGCTGCGTGCTCTGCTGGAACCTACCGACCAGTTACGCAAGCTGGAGAGCGAAGGGGATTACACCGGCCGCCTGGCGATGATGGAAGAACAAAAATCGTTGCCGTGGCAAGCGGTGTGGGAAGCCTGGTGTCTGCGCCACGATGTCCCTGCTGATGCTAGCTGGCTGAGCGAAGTCCGTCATTATGAACAACAAACACTGCGTCAACGTTGAGGGACAAACCATGCAAAATATTCTCTCTTCCGCTTTTGTTCAGGGAATGGTTAAAGCGACCAGCGACATGTGGTTGAAGGGCTGGGATGAACGTAACGGCGGCAACGTCAGCTTACGTTTACTGCCGGAAGAAGTTAAAGATTTCGCCGGTGATTTCTATGCCGAGCCGCGCTGTATTGAGCTAACCAAACCTGCTCCAGCACTGGCCAATGATTGGTTCCTGGTCACCGGGTCGGGTAAGTTTTTCCGTAACGTTCAGCTCGACCCGGCCGACTGTCTGGCGCTGCTTCAGGTGGATGACAAAGGCTTGTCATACAAAATCCATTGGGGTTTGAGTAACGGCGGCCTGCCAACATCAGAGTTGGCAGCCCACTTCCAGTCGCACAGCGTGCGCAAGCAGGTCTCAAACGGCATTGATCGCGTCATCATGCATTGCCACGCCACCAACTTTATGGCGCTGAGCTATGTGGTAAATCTGGATTCCGCACGATTCACACGCCTGTTGTGGGAAGGCAGCACCGAATGTCTGGTGGTGTTCCCGGATGGCGTAGGTATTCTGCCATGGATGGTTCCCGGTACCGATGGAATTGGTCAGGCAACGGCAGACGCAATGGCAAATCACAGCATTGTGATGTGGCCGTTCCACGGCATCTTTGGCGCGGGTCCAAACCTCGACGAGACTTTCGGCCTGATCGATACGGCGGAGAAATCCTCCGAAGTGGTGGTAAAAGCGCTGTCAATGGGCGGTATTCGTCAAAGCATCACTACTGAGCAGCTGATCGCGCTGGGTGAACGCTTCAACGTTAAGCCGTGGCAAGCCGCGCTGCAGGCGGAGCGCAGCGATGTTGCGTAAAGCCTTTGTGATGCAGGTGCATGCACACTGTCACGATGAGTATCTGCGCCGTCATACGCCAATTTGGCCGGAGCTAGCTGAGACGCTAAAAGCGCATGGCGCGCACAATTACGCTATCTGGCTGGATGCTGAACGCAATCTGCTGTTTGCCAGCGTGGAAATTGAGTCTGAAGCGCGCTGGGAAGCAGTGGCAAAAACGGAAGTGTGTCAGCGCTGGTGGGCATCGATGAAGGATTTAATGCCATCGAATCCGGATAACAGTCCGGTGAGTGCAGCGTTGAAACCGATGTTTTTCCTGCCTTAACGCGCGCTCGCCTAAGTATTCGTACGGAGGCAATAATTTTAGGCCGACACGGAAGTCGGCCTGAATTTTATTTGGTGCTCAATTCACAATATCCCGCCAGAGCGGGCCAGATTGCCATCTGCGTATCCACGATCTGGTCAAGGTCCTCACGGTTAGCGCCTTCACGCGCACGCACCGACATTCCCTGCAGTAAACACGCCAGGTAGCGGGCTAACCTTGTACTATTGGCACATTGCGGTAACTCGCCGCGCTGCTGCCGGGTATCAAGAAATGCTTTTAACGCTGATTCCTGCGCGTGATGCTGTTGAGCCAGCATTTGCGCCACTTCTTCTGAGCCGGAAGAGAGCGCGCTCGAGGTACAAATGAAGAAACAACCAGCAGGCCTATCACATGCGGTGAAGCATGCGGCGGTTGCGCGAAAATAGGCTTCAATGGCCGTTTTCACGTCTAAAGCATCATCATTTAGCACGGCGTTGCGTTGTGCGCTGAACGTTTCAATGTATCGCTGCATCGCCGCACGGAATAACCCTTCTTTATTTTCAAACTCAGCATAAAGGGTTGGGGCCTTAGCGCCGGTAGCGTTAACCAAATCGGACAGCGAAGTGCCTTCATAGCCATGCGCCCAGAACAACATCAATGCCTTGTCCAGGGCATAGTTGCGATCAAACACTTTCGGACGGCCGCGCGTTTTCCTGTTCACCACATCGATAACTTCTGTCATTGGGCACCTCAAAGCGTAGAAATACCCCATTAAATTACCGATCATTAAATAAATATGCAAGCGCAGCCGGGAATGAGTCTATTCGTCTTTGCCCGTTTGTGCTTTTTGCTTGCGAAAGCACCCAAATGGATAAGTCAAAAAGGGCTGGGAAGCCCATAATCACGCCACTTCAGATTAAAATAATGATCGTTAATAAAATGATTAACGCGCGGGTCCATTCGGCAGTAGCATTTAATTAACGGTTGTTAACTTAATCGCGACCGACCCCAATTCACCCGTTTAAGAGAGCAAAATTATGAAAAGCATCAAACTGACTTTGGCCGCTGTAGCATTGTCTTCAATCGCGTTTGGTAGCATGGCTGCAGACTTAGTAAACGAAGCGCCGTTGAATCAACAACAGATTGGTGTGGTTAGCGCATCAGGTAGCACTAACCTGACATCGCTGGAGAATCAGCTAGCGGAAAAGGCCAGTGCTGCCGGAGCAAAGTCATTCCGCATCACTTCGACCTCTGGCAACAACAAGCTAAATGGCACAGCAGTAATTTATAACTAAGAGAATTGAGCGGAGGGCAATTAAGCATCCCGCAGGAAGTGAATAAAAGGCTTCAGAAGATAACCTTCTGAAGCCTTTTTTCTTATCCGTTAGAACGCAGCTGAGGATAGCGGCGGAAGATAGCGATACACCAGAACAGTGCGGCGAGGCCAATAATGCCGCCGACGTTACCAACATCCGACATTTGCATATGCAAACTGACCTGATTACCCAGCAGCGCACCCGCGCCGATACCGATGTTGTAGATACCCGAGAACAGCGACATCGCGACGTCGGTGGCATCCGGTGCCAACGCCAAAACGCGCACCTGCATCGCCAGACCAATCATCATCATTGCCATGCCCCAAATGATGCACAGCACGGTGATTGCAGCGGGACGTACAGCAGCAAACACCAGCAAGCCCATGCTTAGCGTGATCATCGCAATCGCGGCGATCAGCATCGCAGAAGGGAATCTATTGCCCAGCGTACTAAACAGCACGCTGCCGAGAATGCCCGCTGATCCAAACAGCAGTAACAGCAGCGTGGTGAAATTATTATCGGCATTAGCCACCACCTGCATAAACGGTTCGATGTAGCTGTAAGCGGTGTAATGCGCCGTCACCACCACGGTAACCAGAACGTACATTGCCACCAGCGCCGGACGGCGGAATAGCATCGGAACGCTGCTCAGTGAACCCGTGTGCTCGCTCGGCAGACGCGGCAGTATGCGCATCAGCAAAATCAGCAATACCAAAGCAGACAAGCCGATCATGCCAAAAGTAGTGCGCCAGCCAAGATATTGACCGACGATACGCCCAATCGGCACGCCCAGCACCATCGCCAGCGCGGTACCGGTTGCCAGCATACTCAACGCCTGAGTTTTCTTGCCTGCAGGCGCCACGCGAATGGCCAGCGAAGCGGTAATTGACCAGAACACGGCGTGCGCTAAGGCAATACCGATGCGCGAGATAACCAGTGAGGTGAAATCCCATGCCAAAGACGAGAGCACATGGCTGGCAACAAACACAATGAACAACACCGCCAACAGCAGGCGACGCTCAATATTGCGCGTTAACAGCATCAACGGCAGTGACAATAGCGCGACAACCCACGCGTAGATGGTCAGCATAATGCCAACATCGGCAGTCTTCATGTCATAGCTGGCGGCGATATCCGACAGCAGACCGACAGGCACGAATTCTGTGGTGTTAAAGACAAAAGCAGCAATAGCCAGCAGTACAACGCGTAGCCAGGCCGTTTTACGGGAAACAGTAGTAGATTGCATGGAGTTCAAATCAGTCAGACGGCAAATGAAAGGGCAAAAAGCACCCCAGAAAGTGACCGGAGTCACAAATTGCCGCTATTGTGGAGCATTAATGAGCGGAGGGAAACCGTTTGTCGGGCTTTTATTACTGAATATTTTTTATCAAGAGTGGCGTAATTAATAGCCTTACGTTTTTACGCTTTCTGTCATCAATATGAGCGCGAACAAGATCAAAAACGGGGAGATAGAGGCGACTGGACCTGACGCCACTTTGAGCGCCTTAAGGTCCAGTTATTATTACACTTAAATTTATAGTTATTATTAAACGCCGCAGTGCTGCTTAACAAAAGAGTTAAGTCTGCTGACCACTCTCACATCATGATTATCAGAGTCGCACCATGTGTTTTAGTGCCACACTATTTTGAGTCGTCATGTTTTTTTTTAACCCCACCGGACAGCAGTGCTCGCAGCCCAGCGCGCTGGCATAAAATTTACGCGCTTGCTGAATGGCGGCATTTGGCGTGTAGAAAGTCCCAAGAAAACGGCGTGCCTCATCGGCGGGTAGGTATGGGCATCCCGTTGCGTGTACTACATGGTTGTCGTTATAGCCGGCATGCTTATCGACGTAATAATAGAGTCCCATCTATCGTCCTCATTGCTGTGAAATAATAAAAGTCTAACTATTGTTGGAATGGAATGAATTATAGCGACGAATGGCCGTTTTGTTTTATCTGGGACTGTGAGATCACCGGATGGCGTGGACTTGATGAGAGAACGGGGCGCATTAGCCCCGTTTAACAGATGAAAGGTATTACAGTTTCCGGCACTGCAATCGCCAGCCGACCAACAAAGCCATTAATAATAGCAAGCTAATGAATGCCGTAACGCCCATCCAGCCATAGCTGTGCCAGAACACGCCGCCCAATGTACCCGCGACGCTGGATCCGACGTAATAGCTAAACAGATAGAGTGACGATGCCTGGCCTTTAGCCCGACGCGCACGCGGGCCAATCCAGCCGCTGGCAACGGAGTGCGCCGCAAAGAATCCGGCGGTGAACAACATCATGCCGGGTAAAATCAGCCACAGTGAGTTAAACGCCGTCAGCAGCAATCCCGTCAGCATAATCGCAGTTGCGCCAATCATCACCGGACCGCGTCCAAAGCGGCTGGTCATCGCGCCGGCTTTCGGTGAACTCCAGGAGCCGGTCAGATAGACCACCGACAACAATCCCACCACCGCCTGGCTCAGCGACCAGGGCGCACTCAGCAGGCGATAGCCGATGTAATTGAACAGCGTGACGAACGCGCCCATCAGCAGGAAGCCTTCAGCGAACAGCAGCGGTAATCCTTTGTCGCGCCAGTGCAAACGGAAGTTGATCAGCAAACTACGCGGACGCAGCGAGGCTGGACGGAAATGACGCGACGCAGGCAGGATTTTCCAAAACATCAGCGCGCCCGCCAACGCGAAACAGCCAATCACGCCCACCGCAACGCGCCACGAGAAGAAATCAGTCAATACGCCCGTCAACAGGCGTCCGCTCATGCCGCCAATCGAGTTACCGCTGATGTACAGCCCCATGGAAAAGGCGATAACGCGTGGATGAATCTCTTCACTCAGATAGGTCATGCCAACCGCCGCAACCCCGCTCAGCGATAAGCCAATCAGCGCGCGCATCAGCAAAATCCCCTGCCAGCTGCTCATGGTGGCGGAAATCAAGGTACAGATAGCCGCGAGCAACAGCGCGGTAACCATCACCGATTTACGCCCAATCGCATCTGACAGCGGCCCGGTAAACAGCAATCCCAATGCCATTAAGCCGGTCGATAGCGAGAGAGAAATACTGCTTTGCGCTGGAGAAACACCAAACTGTTGCGATAACACCGGCAAAATGGGCTGTACGCAATACAGCAGGGCGAAAGTGGCAAGACCGGCAGAGAACAGCGCCAGCGTCACGCGCATAAACTGCGGCGATCCACGTTCAATCCATTCTGAAGGGGCTGCAGCTGGAGCAGGCTTTACGGACAACTCGTCTTCATCGAGTATCACCGCCTGAGAAGAGCGACTCACGGAACATCCTCGTTTGAACAATCATGCCGTTACTGTAGGAAAGGGCGAATAGGTTGTACAATATATTAATAATCTCAAATGAGACGTTTAAAATATGAATGTTGAGTTGCGTCATTTACGCTATTTCATTGCCGTCGCGGAGGAGTTGCATTTTGGCCGCGCCGCGCAGCGCCTGAATATTTCGCAACCGCCACTAAGCCAGCAGATTCAGCAGCTGGAGCAGGAAATTGGCGCGCAGCTGTTTACCCGCACCAATCGCAGCGTACAGATCACGCCCGCCGGCGCGCTGTTTTTGCAGGATGCGCGTGCCATTTTGTTACAGGTGGAGCAGGCCACCCGCCGCGCCGCACGCGTGCATAGCGGGCAGGAGGGCGAGTTGCGCATCGGCTTTACTTCCTCAGCGCCGTTTACCGGTCTGGTTTCTGACGCGCTGTACCAATTCCGCCAGCGTTGGCCAGAAGTGCACATTCAGATGCAGGAGAACAATACGCGGCAGCAGCTTGCGCCACTTCATGACGATCGGCTCGACCTCGGTGTGATGCGCAATACGCCACTGCCCAGCGATCTGCAACACCGCGTGCTACTGCGTGAGCCGCTATGCGCGGTAGTGCATTGGGCGCATCCGCTGGCCGATGCAGAGTCGATTTCCATTCAGGCATTAGCCAACGAGCCGTTTGTATTTTTCGATCCGCAAGGCGGCACCGCGTTGTACGGTGAAATCCTGGCGCTGCTGCATCGCTATCAAATCAAACCTTTTATTACGCAGGAAGTGGGCGAGGCGATGACCATTCTTGGTCTGGTGGCGACCGGACTCGGCGTGTCGATTCTGCCGGCGTCATTCAGCCGTGCACGTCTGGCCGATGTGGTGTGGATCCCTTTGCAGGAGAGCGACGCGATTTCTGAAGTTTGGCTGGTCTGGTCAGCGACGCGAGAACCGACGGCGCAAATGACCAATATGATGTCGCTGATGCTGCAAAATGCAGAGAATTGAGTCCGCAGTGGAATGAGGGCCCAAACTTTATGTGCGATAAATCACATTTCTAATCAAATATTTGACGCTGCTGGTCAATCTGCATCACCATAGCTGCTGTTTATTTAGAAGCGCGAAAATAATGGGAGCTGGGCGTGAATCTGTACAGTCAACCTGGTCATATTGATCAGATAAAACAGACCAACGCAGGTGTGGTTTACCGACTGATTGACCTTTACGGCCCGATTTCGCGTATTGAGCTTTCTAAACGTGCCCAGTTAGCACCCGCCAGCATTACCAAAATCGTGCGTGAAATGCTCGATGCCCATCTGGTTCAGGAAACTGAATTTCAGGAGCCGGGCAGTCGCGGTCGTCCCGCGATTGGTTTGATCCTCGATACGCTCGCCTGGCACTATCTCGCCGTTCGCATTCAGCCCGGATTCATTACGCTGACGCTGCGCGATCTCAGCAGCCGCGCGCTGCAGGAAGATCGCCTGCCGCTGCACGCCAGCGCCGACAAACCACTGCTACAAACCTTGCACGAGACAGTGAATGACTTCTTTATTCGCCACCAAAGCAAGCTGGAGCGTTTGACCGCCATCGCCATTACCTTGCCAGGATTGATCAACGCCGCTTCTGGCGTGGTCCATCGCATGCCGGGTTATGACGTGCAGGATATGCCGCTGGGAGAAACGCTGGCGCAGCGCACCGGTCTGCCGGTGTTCGTGCAGCATGATATTTCCGCCTGGACGTTAGCCGAAGCGCTGTTTGGCGCATCCAGTGGCGCGCAACATGTGATTCAGATTGTGATTGATGAAACCGTCGGCGCGGGCGTGATCAGCGGCGGACAATTGCTGCACAAAAATGGTCGTACGCTGGTGGAAATTGGTCATACGCAAATCGATCCTTACGGCCAGCAGTGTTATTGCGGCAATAATGGCTGTCTGGAAACCGTCGCCAGCATCGGAAGCTTGCTTAATCTCACCGCCCAGCGTTTGCCGTCGCAGCCGGACAGTGTATTGCATCAGACGCCGTTGACGATTGAGAGCTTATGCGCAGCCGCGCAGCAGGGCGATCGCCTGGCGCGTGATGTGATTGCGGGCGTCGGACACCATATTGGCCGTATGCTGGCGATGATGGTAAACATCTTTAATCCTCAACAAATCCTTATCGGTTCGCCGCTGAATCAGGCCGCCGATGTGCTGTTCCCTGCGGTGAGCAGTACCATTCGACAACAAGCCTTGCCCGCATATAGCAGTGAAATCCAGCTCACACCAACGGCTTTCAGCGATCCCGGCACCTTTGGCGGCGCCGCACTGATAAAAGACGCGCTCTATAGCGGCCATTTATTGGTAAAACTGTTGCAGGGATAATTACAGCTCACCTTAAGTTTGTCCTAACGCAATCTGCCCGTGAAAACATTTCCTTAAACTGCCTCCTTCGCACGTTACACATCGCTTTAATGAAGGAGGAGAATGGTGAAAACGCTTTTTGTCACCGGTACCGACACCGCGGTGGGTAAAACCGTGGTATCACGCGCATTATTGCAGTGCTTTGCCAAGGCGAATCTGTGCGCCGCAGGCTTCAAACCTGTCGCCAAAAGCGCGCAACTCACATCTGAAGGCTTATGTAATAAAGATGCCCTGTTATTACAGCAGGCTTCAGGTCTCGCTCTCGATTATTCCGCCGTCAATCCTATCGCCTTACAAGAGGATGAAATCAGCACCAGCGCGTCGCAGCGTATAGATTATCCGTTGCTCAGCCGCAGTCTAAACGATTTGCAGCAGCGCGCCGCGCGCGTGGTGGTAGAAGGCACCGGCGGCTGGCGCAGTTTAATGAACGACTTACAGCCTTTGTCCCACTGGGTGCGGCAGGAACATTTACCCATTGTGTTGGTAGTCGGCATTAAAGAAGGTTGCATCAGCCACGCTTTACTGACCGCCGAGGCGATTGCGCAGGATGGATTGCGACTCGTGGGTTGGGTAGCCAACCGTATTAATCCCGGTCTGGCGCATTACGCTGAAATTATTGATGTTTTGAGAGAAAAGCTAGGCGCACCTTTACTAGGCGAGTTGCCTTATCTGCCGCGCGCAGAACAGCGGGAACTGAGTGGTTATCTGGATATTTCACTGCTCGATGAAAATTTTACGCACGACAACAGTGCAAAGCCTGCGGCTTGATGAAACAAAAAGCCGCAAATGATCAATGGCTGAATCTAAGATTTCAGATTCAGCCCTCCTCTTTACTGAATTAATTGCCATAATATTCAATATCTTACTTACAAATTTTAATAAACCCCTTGTTCTGGCGTGATTCATGCATCAGCAGCTCTGATGAATATCTTGCCGGAGCACCTGTATGTCGCAATCAGATGAGAAAGGTTTGTTGTATGGGCTGAATGACCGCATCGGTCCATTGCCTGCATTTTGTGCCGCACTGCAACATGTGTTGGCCAGCGTAGTGGGCATCATTACGCCGCCGCTGATTATTGGTTCCGTGTTGGGATTACAGGCATGGATCCCTTATCTGATCAGCATGTCGCTGCTCGTTTCCGGTCTCGGTACTTTCCTGCAGGCGCGCCGCTTTATGGGCATTGGCGCAGGCATGATCTGCCTGCAGGGCACCAGCTTTGCCTTTCTCGGGGTGATTCTGTCGGGCGGATTGATGGTCAAAGCGCGCGGCGGATCGCCAGAAGAGGTCATGGCGATGATCTTTGGTTGCAACCTGGTGGCGGCGATGATTCCGATGTTGATCAGCCGCTGCATCTCGCCATTACGCAAAGTGTTGACGCCGGTGGTTACCGGCACCGTTATTACCTTAATTGGTATCAGCCTGATTAAAGTCAGCATCACCGATTGGGCTGGCGGCCATAACGCCAACGATTTTGGCGCGCCCGGCAATCTGGCGCTCGGTGCCTTGACGCTGCTGGTGATTATCGTACTTAACCGTTCGCAAAATCGCTGGACGCGGCTGGTTGCGGTGGTGGCCGGCATTGCTGCGGGCTGTATCGCCGCAGCGTTAACCGGCCATCTCACCCTTAAGCCAATGGGTGATACGCCGTGGCTGGTAATGCCGGCGCTGTTCCGTTTTGGTTTTGCCTTTGACTGGACCATCTTCATTCCCATCGCGCTGGTATCGGTGATAGCCGTGATTGAAGCGGTGGGCGACCTCACGGCGAACTGCATGTTGTCGCAGCAGCCGATTGAAGGCGAAGCGTTTGAGCGCCGCATGCAGGGCGGTATTTTCGCCGATGGCATCAGCTGCTTGCTCGCCGCCGTGTTCTCTGCCTTTCCCAACACCACTTTTGCGCAAAATAATGGCGTCATCCAAATGACCGGCGTTGCCAGCCGTTATGTTGGCATGGTGATCGGCGTAATGCTGGTGCTGCTCGGTATGTTCCCGGCGATTGGCTATATGCTGCAGCAGATTCCACCGCCGGTACTGGGCGGCGCGACCATCGTGATGTTTGGTAGCGTGGTGGCGGCCGGCATCCGCGTGATGACGCAAACGCCGCTTGGCCGTCGCGAGATGCTGATTGTTGCCGTGTCTTTTGGTATCGGTTTGGGTGTCGAAGCGGTACCTGAAGTGCTGAAACAGTTCCCGACACTGATCAGCAACCTGTTTGGTCACGCGGTGACTACTGGCGGGATACTGGCGATTATTTTGAATGTCGTGCTGCCTTCAGAGCGCAGCGAAGCAGTGGCGGCAAAAACGGCTGAGGAGTCGCGTTAACAAAGCGCACGGAGTCAAATAGCCGAGGGGCATATGGCAGAGGAGTAAAGCATCCCGCGCCAGGGAAGGCGCGGGCTGAGCCTCAGGGATGATTTATGGCGACTTTACGATCTGCCATATGCCCCTCGGCGACTGCTTAGGGTTTTACGGATTCAACCGACGGCGCGTACGTCCAGAACTGAGATAATCGGCAATGTAATCCTGCGATATCTCGCCGCTATAACGACCTTCCTCATCGACGATCGGCATCCACACCGTGTTGTGCTCATACAGCTTCGACAGCACCACGCGTAGGTTTTCTTCCGCTTTGCCGGTCACTTTAAAGGTATGCAGCATCTCTTCGCAGCGGCCAGTGGCGCCGCGCGCTTCACGCCGCTTCACAAATCCCAGTGGCTTGCCATCTTCATCAACTACCGTCACCGAACGCATATCGTTATCGTCCATGGTGGCGAAGGCCTCCTGCAGTGGCGTATTACGCTGCACGGTGATGGTGGGCTGCTGATCGGTGACATCGCCGGCCTGCACCAGCAACAAACGTTTCAGCGTACGGTCCTGACCGACAAAGGAGCCAACAAAGTCGTTCGCCGGTTTGGCTAACAGCTCATCCGGGCTGGCGCACTGCACAATTTTCCCCTGACCAAACACCGCAATGCGGTCGCCGAGCTTCAGCGCTTCATCAATATCATGGCTAACCAGCATCACGGTCTTCTTTAACTGGCGCTGCATCTCAAGGAATTCGTTCTGAATCACTTCACGGTTGATTGGGTCGACCGCACCGAAAGGTTCATCCATCAGCAATACCGGTGGATCCGCAGCCAGCGCGCGAATCACGCCAATACGCTGCTGCTGACCGCCGGACATTTCGCGCGGATAGCGATGCAGGAACTTGGTCGGATCGAGCGCCACCATGCTCATCAATTCCGTGGCGCGTTCGCGGCAGCGCTTCTTATCCCAACCCAACATGCGCGGCACCACGGTAATGTTCTCCTCGATGGTCATATTCGGGAACAGACCAATCTGCTGGATGACATAGCCAATATTGCGGCGCAGGGTGACGGTATCTTGTCCGCTGGTGTCTTCACCGTTGATCAAAATCCTGCCGCTTGAGGAGGGAATCAAACGGTTAATCATCTTAAGGGTGGTGGTTTTGCCACAACCCGATGGGCCGAGCAGCACGCACATTTCCCCGGCAGGCACTTCAAGGCTGACGTTGTCCACGGCATTGAGTGATGTGCCGTTCTTTTGAGTAAAGGTTTTCGTCAGGTTTTCCAGTTTTATCATTATCGAATCCCCTTAGGAGTCAGCGCCGACTGCAAACGGTGCAGCAGCCAATCAAGCACAATCGCGAGCAAACAAATCATCAAGGCACCGGCAATCAACATGCGCACATCGCTGCCGCTGATCCCGTCGAGCAGTTGCAGGCCCAAACCGCCCGCACCAATCACGGCGGCAATCGCCATCACGCCGACGTTCATCACCACCGCTGTACGAATACCGCCAAAAATCACCGGCAGCGCCATCGGAATTTCTACCCAGCGCAGACGCTGCCAGAAGGTCATGCCAATCCCGCGACCGGCTTCACGCAGTCCGGGAGACAAATTCTCCAGCGCGGTGTGGGTGTTACGCACAATCGGCAGCAGCGAGTAGAGGAACACGGCGGTGATAGCGGGAAGGGCGCCGATGCCCTGACCGATCATAGAAAACAATGGAATCATCAAACCAAACAACGCGATGGTGGGAATGGTTAACACAATAGTGGCGATGCCGAGCACCGGCGTGGCCAGCCACTTAAAGCGCACAATCAAAATGCCCAGCGGTACGCCAACGATGATGGCGAAACCGACCGCCACCAGTACCAGCCACGTGTGTTGCCAGGTGAGCGTCATCAAGGTGTGCCAGTTATTCATGATGTAATGCAAGGTATCCACAGCGCCTCCTTACAGCATGTTCTTGGATTGAAGGAAATCACGCGCCACCTGTTGCGGCGACTGATGATCAATATCGACACGCTTATTCATCTCGGTGATCGCTTCGTCATTAATCAACGCGGAGAGCTGATTAAGCGCCGTATCCAAACCCGGATGGCTCTCCAGCACATCCTGACGCACTACGGGCGTGACGTTGTAACTTGGGAAGAAGTGCTTATCATCTTCTAACACTTTGAGTTCGAACCCTTTCACGCGGCCATCGGTGGTGTAGATCAAACCGGCATCAACAAAGCCATCGCGAATCGCGTTGTAAACTAAGCCGGGATCCATCTGGCGAATCTGCGGACGATCGAGCGGCATGTTGTAGGCTTTCTGCAATGGCTTAAGACCATCGGAGCGGCCCGAGAATTCCAGGTCCAAACCCAGTTTCCAGTTATGATCCGGATCGTTCTTGCGTACCTCTTCCAGCTTCGCCACCAGTTGCGACATGGTGTTGATGCCTTCTTTCTCTGCGCGATCGCGTTGCATGGCAAACGCATAGGTATTGTTCATCGGTGCAGGATTAAGCCACACCAGGCCCAATTTCGCATCCAGCTGTTTTACCGTTTTATACGCGTCTTCGGTCGACATCGGCTTATTGATGTGGTTAAAGATGATCAGCGAAGTTCCGGTGTATTCCCATGTCATATCAATCTGTTTATTGATCATTGCGTTACGACCAATAGTGGTGGCGATATTGGTCTTGGGGATCACCTGAAAACCTTTCTTCTGCAACCAGATCACCGTCATCGCGGAGAGGATGTGCTGCTCCGTAAAGCTCTTGGTTGCCATGGTAATCGGTGTTGCAGCCGCGGCGCTTTGGCTGATTGCCAGCGTCGCGGTGAGTGCCAGCGCAGTACGTTTAACCCAGCGCGCCAGCTTATTGGCAGTGGCCATCACAAAACTCCTTGTGTTAAGCCGCAGAGTGCGGGCTGAGATAACGTCCCAATGCCGCGAGCAGCATGTCGAGCACCAGCGCAACCAGTGCGGTGGCCACAGCGCCGAGGATCAGCGTAGGGAAGTCGTTAAGGTAGATGCCGGGGAAAATCAGCTCACCAAAACTGCTGGCACCGATCAGGAACGCCAATGGCGCGGTACCGACGTTAATCGCCGTGGCGATGCGCACGCCTGCCAGAATCACCGGCAGCGCATTAGGAATTTCCACCTGACGCAAACGCTGAAACTTCGTCATACCTATACCGTTGGCGGCTTCGATTAGCGACGGCGGTACCGCGCTTAAACCGGCAAAAGTATTACGCACAATCGGCAGCAGCGAAGCGAGGAACAGGGCAATCAGCGCGGGACGATCGCCGATACCGACAATCACCATCGCGAGCGCTAATACCGCCAGCGGTGGTAGCGTGTTACCCACGTTGAAGATTTGCATCACGTACTCTGCCCAGCGACGAGCAAATGGACGACTCAGCAGGATGCCGCTGGGAATGCCTACCAACAGCGCAAAGAACATTGACCAAAACACCAAAAACAGATGCTGCTGCCCGAGATAAACCAAATCTTCCCGCCGGTCGCGCAGCGTATTCAGCCCCAGCCCCCAAACCAGCAGGGCAATCACCGCAACAATCGCGAGCAGAGCCAGCCCAGCGCGGCGGGCGAGCGATGCATTTTGCATAGCCAGTGTCTCCCTGATTCAAGAAATCGTTCGATAGGTAATGTCATTCCCAGGATGACGGCGCAGTGTTAAAACGCACACATACGAAAATCCTTCACCCCGTTAAATTGCAGTTAAAATGACTGTTATCAGATGCTTTTTCAGTGAATATCTGGAAAGCACCGCTTAGACCTATAGCAATGCTTGTCGATAAGCGCTAGTTTTTGCGGCAAAATCAGACAGATAGAAATAATAAAAAACGCCATCTAACCCGCGTGGAATAAGGCATCATCCGACAATAAAAAATTTTCATCGAAGTAAGTGACGTCGTCACAGATGGGGCGCACGCAGAGGAAACTGGTCTGATGAATTTTCAGCTAGCCTTATTAGAAATTAAGGAGACGTATGACTGAAACTGCAGAATTGAACACGGAACATCGCCACTGGATTCTTATCGGCTGCATGCTCGCTATGTTTATGGCGGCGATTGAAGTCACCATCGTAGCCACCGCCATGCCGACCATTATTGCCGATCTTGGCGGCTTTTCGCAGTTTGGCTGGGTATTTTCCATCTATCTACTGACGCAAGCCGTCAGCGTGCCGCTGTATGGCCGACTGGCAGATATGTGGGGCCGCAAACGGCTGTTGTTTATCGGTGTTTCGCTTTTTTTACTGGGATCGATTCTGTGCGGATTTGCCCACAGCATGGCGTGGCTGATCCTGTTTCGCGCTTTTCAGGGGTTAGGTGCCGGGGCGATTATGCCGCTAACGTCCACCATTGTGGCGGACGTCTATTCGCCGCGCGAACGCGCCAACGTACAGGGCTGGCTCTCCAGCGTCTGGGGCGTGGCGGCAATCATTGGTCCGCTGAGCGGCGCGTGGCTGGTGCAGCACTTTAGCTGGTCGGTGATTTTCTGGGTCAACGTGCCGATTGGCGCCATCGCCATGCTGCTGCTGGGGCGTTTTCTTCCATCGCGTGAACAAAATCAGGCCACCACGCTCAATCTCACCGGCAGCTGCTGGCTGATGATCTGCGTAACGGCGTTGCTGGTCGCGCTGCTGCAGGCAGAAGTGCTCGGTTTCTGGCTGGTGCCATTCCTGCTGCTGGCGGTCATTGCTGCCTGGCGTTTAAAACAGCATGAACAGCGTGCTGATGCGCCGCTGTTCCCGCTGGAAATCTGGCGCAGCCGGCTCATCGTTGCTGGCAACATCGGCAACCTGATCATCGGTGCCAGTATGATGGGCATCAGCGCCTTTCTACCAACCTGGATTCAGGGCATCACCGGCGGCACGCCGCTGCAGGCCGGCAGCGCACTGGCGATGATGTCGATTGGCTGGCCGCTGGCCAGTACATTGAGCGGTAGGTTGATGCTTATCACCTCCTATCGCTTCACCGCGCAGTTGGGCGCGCTGCTGCTGATTGCGGGCAGCGCATTACTGCTGCTACTGCGCAGCGACAGCTCAATTGTGCAGGCCGGATTCACCGCCTTTGTGATTGGTACCGGCATGGGCATGACCAGCACCACGTTTCTGGTATCGGTACAGAACCATGCGCATTACGACATTCGCGGCATTTGCACCGCCTCAATCATGTTCAGCCGCATGATCGGTTCGGCGATTGGTACCGCGTTATTGGGCGCGGTGCTGAACCTCAACTTGTCGCTGCGTCTGCCGCAGGCCGACGATCCGATGCAGAAAATCATGTCGCCTGAAAGCCGTCAGGCGCTGTCGGAGGCGACATTGCATGACTGGACCGGACAAATCGCCAGTTCTTTACATTGGGTGTTTGTCGTGTCGTTGCTGATTGCGCTGCTAACGTTGTGGGTGGCGTGGATAATGCCGCGGCAAAGGCCGGAAGTTGAATAAAAGCAGGGCGGCCAGAGAGCCGCCCGAAAGTTTACTGCGCTGGCGTATCCTGAGAGCTTCCCGCGCTGTCTGGCACGGTGCTGTCACCATCACGGCCATTTTTCTTGTAGACGATTTTCTGTGTGTCGTTCTCACAATGACCCACAACCTGGCCGCCGACCTGATCGGCTTGATCATTGGCCACGATATCCAGCGTGAAATCCGATTCGGCGACGCCGTTGTTAATGATTTTTTTGCTGATGTCCGCTTTAACGCTTTCACAAGAAGCTTGCGCCAATACCGGCAGCGACAACATCGCCATCAGCAGAACTGCATTACGTTTTTTCATCATTCACTCCTTTGGTCAGAAATCCTGTCAAAACTATAGCAGTGATAAACGATTAAGGTGCAATTGGACGTCCGGTGCGGCGGTCGAGGCAGCGCAGCGTATTCGGTTCCCAATAGGCGTTAACGTTGTAGCTCTTTTCGCAGGAGTCGCGGGTATCAAAGGCTTTGTCCGCTTTATCGAACTCTTTCTCAACGCGCGTATTGACCTTATTACGCAGGTTTTTGGTATCGTTCCACTGCTCTTTGCTCTGGCGCGCAGCTTCATTACTGGAGGCGCTGCTGCCATCTTCAATAATCAGGCGATCGGTTTTGGCCGCAGCGATGGGCGCAGCCATTAACAGGCTCGACGTCACCAAGGTAGCCAGCAGGGCGGAAAACAGTTTTTTCATCGTCATTTCCTTCAGTTAACACCAGCACAGCCGGGATCGCGGCTGTAACAACCATGGGCGCTAGTATATCATCGCTGCTTCTTTGCTCACCAGCGGTGAGCGCTTTGTTTAGCTTAGCGAGAGATTTTCTATGCTGGTCAAAACCGCCTTGCTGTTTTTTATCACTGCGATAGCGGAAATTGTTGGCTGTTTCCTGCCGTGGCTGTGGTTGAAGAAGGGCATGACGGCGTGGCTGCTGGTGCCGGCCGCGGCAAGTCTGGCGCTGTTTGTCTGGTTGTTAACGTTGCATCCCGCCGCGAGCGGGCGCGTTTATGCGGCCTATGGCGGCGTATATGTGCTGACGGCGCTAATCTGGCTGCGCGTGGTGGATGGCGTAAAACTGAGTACGTGGGATTGGGTCGGCGCGCTGGTCGCCTTGAGCGGCATGTTGATTATCGTGACCGGTTGGGGCCGCGCGTAATCATCGGCCACACCGGCGTGCGATATCAGGGGGGAAACATCCCGATGAGGTCGTCGCGGCGAAAGCCGCCGGAGCGCCTCACAGGATGGTCGCCCCGGGTATTACGATTAACCTTTATGCACCTTCAGTCCCGCGGTGGTTTGCGTCACCGGCATAATCTCCAGCGTATTGATGTTGACGTGCTTCGGCAGCGTCGTTACCCAATAGACCGCTTCGGTGACATCTTCCGCCGTCAGCGCGGTGGTGCCTTCATAAACCTGGCCCGCTTTATCGTCATCGCCCTTGAAGCGCACGTTTGAGAACTCGGTGCCGCCCACCAAACCTGGCTCGATATCGGTCACGCGCAGCGCGGTGCCGTGCAGGTCGGTACGTAGATTCAGGCTGAACTGGCGCACGAACGCTTTGGTCGCGCCATACACGTTGCCACCCAAATAAGGCCAGCTACCGGCAATCGAACCGATATTCACGATATGACCGACATTGCGCTCAACCATTGCCGGCAGCACCGCACGCGTCATGTACACCAAACCTTTATTGTTGGTGTCGATCATATTTTCCCAGTCTTCGATATTGGCTTTGTGCGCCGGTTCCACACCCAACGCCAGGCCAGCATTGTTAACCAGCACATCAATATTGCGCCATTCAGCGGGCAGGGAGGCGATCGCTTCATCGATGGCGGCGCGATTACGCACGTCCAGCTGAACGGTATACAGATTGTCGCCCAACTCATCTTTCAGCTCTTTTAAACGCTCAGCGCGACGTCCGCTGGCGATCACTTTGTGACCTGTAGCAATGAAGCGGCGGGTGATACTTTGACCAAAACCAGCAGTTGCGCCAGTAACAAAAATAATCATCTCACTGTTCCTTATACGATTTCAGGTTATCAGCCACACCTTAGCATTAACCTCGAACCCATGCTCATGAAAACCCAAAGCAGCGTGTTGCAGGATTTTTCCTGCACATTACGAGTGCAATGGCGCACCACAAAGACGCATCCCAACAGGCGATAATCACGCCATGCGCACTAAAACTCGCCGCAATGTTAAATAGCAACCGTTTGCTATAGCAGGCAACCGGTTGCGCATACGTTTGCTCGTTAAGCTTGACACAAAAACGCATCAGAACAACCTATTACATTGAAAGTAAACAGTATTTTTTGTTCTTTGCATTGGCATGCGCTTTGCAATCTATCTTTAAGGCAATCACCTGCACTCATAAAAAAGCATCAAGGAACCATTATGCCTTACGCACCCGAAACGCTGCTGCGCGCCAGCTTCTTTGATTTCACCGCTCTGGCCGCGCAGCCAGACGACATCGCTGCCAATGCGCGCTATCTCGAAGATGGCTTATTAACGCTGCGTGACGGCAAAGTGGTCAGCCTGGAAAGCTGGCAAATCGCGGAAGGGCGCGTTGATCCCACGCGCGTTACCGATCTGCGCGGTAAACTGATCGTGCCCGGCTTTATCGATACCCATATTCATTATCCGCAAACCGAGATGATCGGCGCCTTTGGCGAACAGCTGCTGGAGTGGCTCAACCAATATACCTTCCCGGTGGAGAGCCAATATCACTGTCCCGATCACGCGGCAAAAATGTCGGCGTTCTTCCTGCACCAGCTGCTGTCGAACGGCACCACCACCGCGTTGGTATTCGGCACCGTGCATAAGCAGTCGGTCGATTCGCTGTTCAGCGCCGCGCAGCAGCTGGATATGCGGCTGATCGCTGGCAAAGTGATGATGGATCGTAACGCGCCGGAATACCTGACCGAAACGCCGGAAGAGAGTTATCAGCACACGCGTGAACTGATTGAGCGCTGGCATCAGCGCGGTCGCCTGAGCTATGCGCTCACACCGCGTTTTGCGCCGACCTCGTCGCCGGAACTGCTGGATAAAGTGCGTCAGCTGCGCGAAGAGTTTCCTGATGTCTGGATGCACACGCACCTAAGCGAAAATCCGCAGGAGGTCGCCTGGGTAAAAGCGCTATTCCCGGAGCGCGCAGGCTATCTTGATGTCTATCATCACCACCAACTTACCGGCAAACGCAGCGTGTTCGCGCACTGCCTGCATCTGGAAGATCAAGAGTGGCAATGTCTGCACGACACCGATTCATCGATTGCCTTTTGCCCGACCTCAAACCTGTTCCTCGGCAGCGGCTTATTCAACATCAAACGCTGCTGGCAGCAGGGCGTGCGCATGGGCATTGGCACCGACGTGGGCGCAGGCACCACCTTTAATCTGCTGCAAACGCTGGGCGAAGCCTACAAAGTCGGCCAGCTACAGCAATACAAACTCAGCGCCTGCGAAGCGTTTTATCACGCCACCTTAGGCGGCGCGCACGCGCTCGATCTGGATGACGTTATCGGCAATTTTAACCCCGGCAAAGAGGCCGATTTCGTGGTACTCGATGCGGCTGTGTCGCCGCTGCAGAAGCTGCGCAATGCCAACAGCAAAGACATCTGGGAGCGGCTGTTTGTAATGATGACGCTTGGCGACGACCGCAACATCGCGCAAACCTGGGTGAGCGGCAAGCCGGTTTGGCAGCGCGAAAGTGAGGAGCAAATCGCATGATCCAATTCTTACTCAACGATCGTTTAGTCACCGAACACGAGCTTGATCCCAATCTCACCGTGCTTAACTACCTGCGCGGCCAGCAGCAGCGTCGCGGTACCAAAGAGGGCTGCGCGTCTGGCGATTGCGGTGCCTGCACCGTCACGCTCGGTAAAGTCGTCGATGGGCAGATGCAGTATCAGGCGGTGAACAGCTGTTTGACGCTGGTCAGCAGCCTGCAAGGCAAGCAATTGATTACCGTGGAAGATCTCAAGCAGGGCCGCGAACTGCACAGCGTGCAGCAAGCGATGGTGGATTGCCACGGCTCGCAATGCGGCTACTGCACGCCGGGTTTTGTGATGTCGCTGTTTACTCTGCAGAAAAACAGCGCTGGCTGGGATCGACATCAGGCGGAACAGGCGCTGACGGGTAATTTATGTCGTTGCACCGGCTATCGTCCGATCATGGATGCGGCGCAGCAGGCGTGTGAACAACCAGATGCAGATGCCTTCCGTGCTAATGCACCCGCGCTAGTGCAGCGTTTACAGGCGCTCAGCAACAATGAAGTACAGATCATCGAAGCCGCGGGCAGCCGCTGCTATCTGCCGAAAACAGTAGCGCAACTCGCCGAACTCTATCAGCAACATCCTGAAGCCCGCCTGGTAGCCGGCGGCACCGATCTGACGCTGCAAATCACTCAGCAATATCAGCGCTTGCCGCTGCTGATCGCGCTGGAGCAGATTGATGAGTTGAAGGTCTGCCACGAAGATGAAACGCTTCTATATCTCGGTGCTGCCGCCTCATTGCAGCATTGCTATCAGTTTTTAGCACAGCACATTCCAGCGTTTAGCAGCATGCTGGAGCGTTTTGCCTCATTGCAAATTCGTAATCAGGGCACGCTCGGCGGCAACATTGGCAATGCATCGCCGATTGGCGATTGCGCGCCGATGCTGCTGGCACTGAATGCGCGTCTGGTTCTGCAGCAGGGTGAAAAGAGGCGAGAAGTCCCGCTCGACCATTTTTTTACTGCATATCGCCAAACGGTCTTGCTGCCAGGTGAATTCATTCGCAGCATCACCATCGCCAAAGTGACGGTGTCACCCAACTTTGCGGCGTGGAAAGTGGCTAAACGGCTGGATGATGATATTTCCGCGGTTTTCGCCGCCATCAATCTGCAAATTGAAGAAGGTGTGATTGTGAAAGCGCGGCTCGCCTTTGGGGGTATGGCCGCCACGCCGAAACGCGCGCTGGCGGCTGAAGCACAACTGCTGGGCCAGCCGCTGCATCTCAGCGCCATCGAAAAAGCCTGCGCCGCGCTGAGTGAGGATTTCCAGCCGCTAAGCGACTTCCGTGCCAGCGCCGATTATCGCCTGCAGGTGGCGCGCAATCTGTTGCGCCGCTACTACGCACAAGCGTCTGGCGAGCTGACCATTACCGAGGTATCGCGCTATGTCTCATAACCGTCCGGAACTGAACGAAACGCTGCTGAAAACCCAGTTCGCCACCGGCATGCAAACGGGCGTGGGGCGCAGCAATAAACACGAAAGTGCCGACAAGCATGTCTCCGGTGAAGCGCTGTATATCGACGACAAGCCGGACCTGCCAGGATTGCTGCATCTCTGTCCGCGTCTGAGCGAGCATGCGCATGCGCGCATCACCAAACTGGATGTGCAGCCATGTTACGCGGTGCCGGGCGTGGTCAGCGTGCTGACCTGGCGCGATGTGCCGGGACTCAATGATGTCGGTCCGCTCGAACCGGGCGATCCGCTGCTGGCGCAGGATAAAATCGAATATTTCGGTCAAATCGTCATTGCCGTCGCCGCTGATTCACCGGAAGCGGCGCATGCCGGCGCCGCAGCGGCGATCGTTGAGTACGAAGCGCTACCGGCCGTCCTCGACGTGCGTGAAGCGCTGGAACAGCGTTTCTTTGTACAGCAGCCGCATATTCACCAACGCGGTGATGCCGACGCTGCGCTGGCGCGGGCGTCACGCCGTATTCAGGGCGAATTTCACATCGGCGGTCAGGAACATTTCTATCTGGAAACCCAGACGGCGCTGGTGATCCCCGGCGAAGATGACAGCTTGCAGGTGTTCTCTTCGACGCAAAACCCCACCGAAGTGCAGAAACTGGTGGCGGAAGTGATGGGCATCACCATGAACAAAGTCACCATTGATATGCGGCGCATGGGCGGTGGCTTTGGCGGCAAAGAGACGCAGGCGGCGGGCGTGGCGTGTTTGTGTGCCATCGCCGCGCGTCAGCTGCGAAAACCGGTAAAAATGCGTCTGGCGCGCCGCGACGATATGCAGATCACCGGCAAACGCCATCCGTTTTTTGTCCGCTACGATGTCGGTGTCGATGACAATGGTCGCTTCTGCGGCGTGAAGATCGATCTGGCCGGCAACTGCGGTTATTCACTCGATCTCAGCGGATCGATTGTCGATCGTGCGATGTTCCACGCCGATAACGCGTATTACCTCGGCGATGCACTGATTACCGGCTATCGCTGCCGCACACATACCGCCTCGAACACCGCGTACCGTGGCTTCGGCGGGCCGCAAGGCATGGTGGCGATTGAGCAGATCATGGATCACGTTGCGCGCGAAGTAGGAGTAGATCCACTCGAACTGCGCAAACGTAACTATTACGGCAAAACCGATCGCAACATCACCCATTACCACCAGCAGGTGGAAGACAATCTGCTGGATGAGATGACGGAGCAATTGGAAACCAGCAGCGAATACGCCGCGCGGCGTTGTGACATCAGCGCATTTAACGCCAGCAACCGTTTTATGAAACGCGGACTAGCGCTGACGCCAGTGAAATTCGGCATCTCTTTTACCTCCAGCTTCCTCAATCAGGCCGGCGCGCTGATTTTGATTTACACCGATGGCACGGTGCAGCTCAATCACGGCGGCACCGAAATGGGCCAGGGCTTAAACACCAAAGTGGCGCAGATTGTGGCGGAAGTGCTGCAGATTGATATCAGTCAGATTCAGGTGACCGCCACCGATACCGGCAAAGTGCCCAACACCTCGCCAACCGCAGCGTCCAGCGGGGCCGATCTCAACGGCAAAGCGGCGCAAAATGCGGCGCAAATCCTGCGCGATCGCATGACCGAGATGCTGTGTCAGCAACATCAATGCGCGGCAGACGCGGTGCATTTCAGCAACGGTATCGTGCGCGTCGGCGAGAAACACTTCACCTTCGCCCAGGTTGCACAGCAAGCGTGGCTTAATCAGGTGCCGCTGTCGGCTACCGGTTTCTACAAAGTGCCGGGCATCCATTACGATCGCACCGCCGGACGCGGCAAACCGTTCTATTACTTCTCCTACGGCGCGGCCTGCTGTGAAGTGCTGGTGGATACGCTGACCGGCGAATATCGTTTGCTGCGCGCCGACATTTTGCATGACGTGGGCGCGTCGCTGAATCCGGCCATTGATATCGGCCAGGTTGAGGGCGGTTTTGTGCAGGGCATGGGCTGGCTCACCTGCGAAGAACTGGTGTGGAACGACAAGGGCAAATTGCTCACCGATGGCCCGGCCAGCTACAAAATCCCGGCGATCAGCGATGTGCCCAGTGATTTGCGCGTCACGCTGGTTGAGAACCGCAAAAACCCGCAGGACACGGTGTTCCACTCCAAAGCCGTCGGCGAACCGCCGTTCATGTTGGGCATCGCCGTGTGGTGCGCGCTACAGGATGCGGTTGCCAGCGTTGATAACTATCGTCGCCATCCGCAGCTGGACGCGCCCGCCACGCCGGAGCGGGTATTCTGGGGGATTCAGCGCTTATCAGGAGCGGACCATGATTTATCATGACTGGATCGGCGTATTGCACAGCCTGCGGGAAAAACGCGAAAGCTGTGTACTGATTACCGTGCTCAGCGAGCGGGGCTCCGTGCCGCGCGATCGCGGTAGCAAAATGGTGGTCAGCGCCACTGACACTTTTCTCACCATTGGCGGCGGCCATCTCGAATATCAATGCATTGCGCAGGCGCGCGAGATGCTGCAGCAGCGCTGCACTCAACCGCGCAGTGAAGAGTTTGCGCTGGCCGCGCGTCTCGGCCAATGCTGCGGTGGTCACGCCACTTTGCTGTTTGAACCGCTGATGCAGCAGCAGCCGGAAATCCAGGTGTACGGTGCAGGTCACGTTGGCCAGGCGCTGGTAAATCTGCTTGCCACTTTGCCGTGCCGCATCACGTGGATTGACAGCCGCGCCGCGCAGTTTCGCGCCGTGCCGCCCGGCGTGACGGTGCGTCAGGTTGAGGATCCGATTGATTGCGTGCAGGAAGCCGCGCCCGACAGCTATTTTGTGGTGATGACGCACGATCATCCACTCGATCTGGCGCTCAGCGAAGCGATCTTGCGCCGGGGCGATTTTCGCTATGCCGGTGTGATTGGTTCTGCCACTAAAGCCCAGCGCTTTCGCTATCGCTTAGAGGGCAAAGGCATTGCGGCAGATTCCCTCGCACGTTTGCGCTGCCCGATTGGTTTGGCGGATGTGAAGGGGAAGTTACCGGCGGAAATTGCCGTCGCGGTGGCGGGAGAAATCATCAGCGTTTATCAGCAGCAGGCGATAAGTTGTTGAGTGACGAGGAAACTGCCAGGATAGAACCATCCCGCCGCCACCGTGCGGCGTTGCTGATTATCAGGAGCGATAATGAATTCACGAGCTAATCCGTTTTTCACCGCCAGCACCTTGCCGTATCAAACCCCGCCATTTGACCAGATTCAGGAAGAGGATTTTCTGCCGGCGCTGGAAGCGGGGATTGAAGAGAAACGGCGCGAAGTGGCGGCGATCGCCAGCAATCCTGACGCGCCAACCTTCGCCAACACCTTTGAGGCGCTGGAGCGTAGCGGCCAGTTGCTGAAGCGCGTGAATCTGGTGTTTGGTGCCATGACTTCCGCCAACACCAGCGATCGCCTGCAGGAAATCGATGAACTGATTACCCCGCAACTCACCGCGCTCAATGATGAAATCTACCTGAACAGCCAGCTGTTTGCTCGCCTCGATACCGTTTACCAGCATCGCGGCTCGCATTGCCCGGATGCCGAAGCGATGCGGCTGGCGGAAGTCACCTGGCAGCATTTTCAGCTGGCCGGTGCCAGCCTGAGCGAAGCGGATAAAACCCAGCTGCGCGCCTGCAATCAGGAGCTGGCGAGCCTCAGCACCCGCTTCGGCAATAAGTTGCTGGCGGCCACCAAAGCCGGTGCTTATGTGGTGAGCAATGTTGCGGCGCTGGCCGGATTAAGCGAGGAAGAGCTGGCGCATGCCAAAGCGGCGGCCGAAGCACGCGGCTTGCACGGCGAATGGCTGATTGCGCTGCAAAACACCACGCAGCAACCGGCGCTGCAGGCGCTGGAAGTGCGCGCCACGCGTGAAGCGCTGTTCCAGCAGGCGCTAACACGCAGCGAGCAGGGCGATGATAACGACACGCGCGACATCGTGTTACGCATGGCGCAACTGCGCGCGCAGCAGGCGAGTTTGCTCGGTTTCAAAACCTATGCCGAATGGAGCATGCAGGATCAGATGGCGAAAACGCCGGAGGCGGCTTTTGCCTTTATGCGCAATATTGTCCCTGCCGCGCGGGCCCGCGCGGAACGCGAAGCCGCCGACATTCAGCAGGCCATTGAAGCCGCGCATCACCGTTTTCCGCTGCGCGCATGGGACTGGAGTTTTTATGCCGAGCAGGTGCGTAAAGCCCAATACGCGCTGGATGAGAGCCAAATCCGCCCGTACTTTGAGCTGAATAACGTGCTGGAAAAAGGTGTGTTCTGGTCGGCCAGCCAGCTTTTTGGCATTCGCTTTAGCCAGCGCCACGATCTGCCGGTTTATCATCCGGACGTTAACGTCTACGAGATTTTCGATGCCGACGACACGCCGCTGGCGCTGTTCTACACCGATTTCTTTAAGCGTGATAACAAAAGCGGCGGCGCGTGGATGAGTAATTTCGTCGACCAAACCACGCTGCTCGGCACCAAACCGGTAATCTACAACGTGTGCAACTACACCAAGCCGCAGGCGGGCCAGCCGGCGCTGCTGAGCTGGGATGAAGTGATCACGCTGTTCCACGAGTTTGGTCATGCGCTGCACGGTTTGTTCGCCACGCAACGCTATCCGAGCTTGTCGGGTACCGCCACGCCGCGCGACTTTGTCGAGTTCCCGTCGCAGATTAATGAGCATTGGGCCAGCAACGAGGCGGTGTTTGCCAACTATGCGCGCCACTACAAAACCGGCGAGGCGATGCCTGCTGAGCTGCGTGACAAGATGGTTCGCGCCGCAAAGTTCAACAAAGGTTACGACATGACCGAGCTGCTGGCCGCCGCGCTGCTGGATCTGCAGTGGCATTCACTGACCACGCACGACAATCCGCAGGACGTCAGCCACTTCGAGCTGCAGGCGCTGGCCGCCGAAAACATTGCGCTGGCGACGGTTCCGCCTCGCTATCGCTCCAGCTATTTCCGCCATATCTGGGGCGGCGGCTATGCAGCCGGTTATTACGCCTATATCTGGACGCAGATGCTCGCCGATGATGGCTATCAAGCCTTTGTCGAACGCGGTGGATTAACACGTGAAAACGGTCAGCAGTTCCGCGAACATATTCTGTCACGCGGTAACAGCACCGATTTGCAGCATCTGTGGCTGGCGTGGCGCGGCAAAGAGCCGGAGATCGGCCCTATGCTGAAAAATCGTGGATTAGAGTCGTAGAACCGCCATTGATGGCGAGCTGGTTTAACCCAGCGGACCGCCTTCAATGGTATCGCACATGCCGGCCAGCACGCGCTCGCCGGTTTCGTTTTTCAAATCTGCATACCACGCCGCCGTCACTTCCGCGTCTTTAGCGTGGGTCACATCGCAGCGCTTACGGGCTTTCAACACCAAATCTTTGGTGCGATCCACACGACGGGCTTCATAACGCAACAACGCATCCTCAATCCCTAAAGAGTGTGACGCCAGCGTCTGCGCCAGCACCACCGCATCTTCCATCGCCGCACAACCGCCTTGCCCGATATCCGGCGTGGTGCTGTGTGCGGCATCGCCCAGCAACGCCACGCGACCTTTAACAAAACGGCTAAACGGTTCGATGTCGTGGATTTCCACGCGGTTGGTGGTTTCCGGATTGAGGCGTTCAATCAGACGCTGCACCGGTTCAGCCCAGCCGCTGAAGTAGCCTTTGAGATCGTTTTTCAACGTTGCGCGATCTTCCGGCAAGCCTTTTGGCAGAGGAACATCAAAGAAGAAGTAGAAGCGGTTATCGCTGACCGGCATCAGCGACACGCGTTTGCCTTCGCCGACAAAAGTGGTCCATTGATCGGCGGGCGCAATCGCTTCATCAATCGTCACCAGGCCGTTCCAGTTGACGTAACCGGCGTAACGACGTTCCACGCATTCACCCAGCACATAGTGGCGGATCACCGAGTGCGTACCATCGGCGGCAATCAGAAAATCACCTTCGGCCTGGCTACCGTCATCAAACCAGGCGGTGACGCCATGCTCGGTTTGCTCAACCTGCGTGACGCGTTTACCAAAGCTAATGCGCGAACGTCCGTAGGTATCGATCAGCATCGCCTGTAACTCCGCGCGCGCCACCGGATAGGGATATTCCCCCACCTGCTGCACCAGCGGTTTCATGCTGAAGCGGGTGAGCGTGCTGCCGCTGTGCGCATCGTTGTAGGCCATAAACGCCATGTTGCCGCCCAGTGCGCGCAGCGGCTCTTTCATGCCCAACGCGTTGAGACATTTCACGCCGTTGGGCCAGATAGAGATCGCCGCACCCACCGGCTTCATCTCTTTCACTGCTTCAAACACCGCGGTGTCAAAACCCGCTTTCTCCAGCGCAATCGCAGCACTCATACCGCCAATGCCCGCGCCAATCACAATCGCTTTCATATCCGTCTCCTTTGCTATGCATTAAAGATTGCAACTTTTGTACCAGGTTGGAAGATTGGCCAAATGAAGGCTAACTCATTGATTTTAAATTAACGAAGCAGCATCTGATCTTGCCACTCTGCACTACAGTGGCGCACGCCCATGCACTGTAGCAGAGCAACTTCTGTGAAAGAGTGAATCGATTGTTTCAGCATGGTAATTGGCCCCGCAGCAGCCATACTCATTACACCCGTTCTGCGAGGACTCAATCATGAAATGGATAATGGCTTTTACCTTGCTGTTCAGCGCCAGCGTGCTGGCACAACCGCAATGGCAGCCGGAGCGAAAAGCACCGGTGGTGCAGTTGACGCCGATTGCCGCGAAGTGCGATGTTTCAGCCTGTCAGCAAAACTGCTATGTGCAGCAATCACAGTGTAAAAATGACAATAACGGCGGTTGCGGCTCGCTGGCACAAATTTGCGTACAAAACTGTGCCAGTCAGTGTCGTTAAATGAAATAAATCTGTCATAACCGAGTGCTAGCGTGTTTCCCCGGCAAGGTAATATTTTGATAACAGGGGAAAATAATGAAAACCCGCTTCACACTGATTGCAACGGTTATTCTGCTGGCACAGCAAGCACATGCGGTTTCACTGCCCGATGCGGCCGCATTGGCAGGCTTAACCTCTACCGGTTCCACCTCCGCTTATAGCGATCTCGAACAGCAATCGCTGCAGGCTGAACGTCAGGCGCTGCAAGGTGACAGCAGCACGTTGACGCGCGAGCAACTGGAAAAAGCCAAACAGACCGCGAAACAGGCAGACACGCAGTGGCTGAAAAACAGCGGCTACGATTTCAAAATGAAAGAGAACCAGCAGGCCGGAATTGCGCTGCTTTCGGGCTTTAGCACGTTGCCCGCCAGCGTACTTGATGCCAGCCAAGCCACCGCCACCCACATCAACCTGAACGCCACGCAAAATGTGCGTCATCAGGCTCTGGCCGATGCAGAAGCCATCAGCTATCTCTATTTCCTCTCCGATGCGCTTGGTCCGCGCCTTGGCAAAGCCTTCCTCGCCGCTTACGACAAAGGTGAGATCGGTAAGGCCGCCGCGCTGATTAAAGCCAGTGAAGTCAGCACCAGCGCGGCGAAAAAGCACTTCAACTATCCGCGGCCGTTCCTGCGTAAAGGCAACAGCATCCATCTGGTGCCGGACGATGTAGTGGTGAAGGATAACGTGCGTTACACCGCCGACGGCGGCTCTTTCCCGAGTGGTCACACCAACACCGGTTATACCGATGCTTTGTTGCTGGCCGAAATGGTGCCGGAACGTTTTGAAGCATTGGTGACGCGCGGCGCACGCTACGGTTATTCGCGTTTAGTGTTGGGCGTGCATTACCCGCTGGATGTGATGGGTTCGCGCATGGTGGCGCAGCGCAACGTGGCGAATTATCTCAACGATGCGCGCTATCAGGCACTGTTTAGCGAAGCGCGTAATCAGTTGCGTGCCGCGCTGGAAAAAGAGTGTGGCACGTCGCTGGCAGAGTGTGCGCGCAGCAATGGCAAGGACGATCCGTATCGCTCACCGGCGATGAAGCAGTTCTATCGTTTCACCATGAGTTACAACCTGCCGAGAGCCAATGTGCAGAACGCGCCTGTCAAAGTCCCGCAGGGCGCGGAGATCCTGCTAAAAACCGCGTTGCCGCAGCTGTCTGATGCGCAGATTCGTAGCCTGATGGTGAAAAGCGCGCTGCCAAACGGCTATCCGCTGTCTGGCAATGATGCAGATCAGTCATTCTGGCAACGTGTGGATTTAACGGCGGCGTATGCTTTAGCGAAACCGGCGCGTTGATAGGTAGGTCGCCATGAATGGCTTAATGCTTGTCAGTAAAGACATGAAAATCCCTAATTACCGAGAGCACACATTGTAGCGGCGCAATTCATTGCGCGATAAATCGCGCCGCTACGGAATGTGCGGTGATTTGTTACGATGCTTAACTGAGCAGCATTACGCCATGAATGGCTATCCTCCGAAAGCCTTGTTCATCCTTTAATCCGGCGATCAAGCGCGAAGGGCGATGACGTGGCTTGTGCCAGAAGGGCGGCAGCGGCGGGGTGGTCGGGATTGAGAATGGCGTTGTCTTCGCCGGTCAAAATGCTGGGTACCGTTAATAGCAAAGGAAAGCCGCCTTGCACATCGAGGAATGCGGCGCCAATCGCCTGTGTCTCTTCTTGCTGCTGATACTTTTGCCAATCGTCGGGCAGTTTATTGCTGTCCAGCGCCATGATTTCGCTCTCAGGAATCGGCAGAGTAAAAATCACAAAGCGACTTTTCTCCAGCATCGCTTTACCGGCATGCACCACCAGTTCCAGCGTGGCGAGCGCCTTTGAACTGCTGAGGTAAACCGTCTTAATACCGGGCGGATTCCAGCGTCCGCCCCATTTTTCAGCGCCAGCGCCGCTAAATGCCTCGCTGGCGTACTCTTCTTTCACGAGTCGATAAAACAGCCGATAAGGAGCATCCGGTTCCTTCCGTTGCGTCATTACACAATTACTCCGTGTTCCAGGCGACCAATCAGCGTTAACACCGCATCACAACCCGCAGGCGTGCTCAGCATCTCCATCGGCAATGCATCATCCAGTGCCAACGCAGGTTGATACATCCAGCGCATGGCAGCGTCAACGTCACCGGAAAATAATTGCAAAACGGCATCCAGAATTTCGAACACCTGATACACGCGCGCACCTTGCTCCACCGAAAGTTGCGATCCGGCTTTCTCGCGGCGGCGATAGGTATTGCGATCGATAGAGACCATTTGGGCCACATCCAGCGGCGTTGCTTTCAGCACCGTGGCCGCGCGTTCAACGATGCCGACATCCAGACCTTCGGTGATCAACTGGTGCGCTTTCAGCGGATTACGCGGTAAGCCCATTTGATCCATAAACGATTGCTGAGCGTGCTGGATCAGCGTGGGATCGAAGACGCGTGCGGCATTGCCGTGATTGAATGGGGATGCAGTTGTCATAACAACCTCCTGAACAATGTTCATTTGAACATTTTGATAGCTCAAGTGTACATCACTGCGCAGGGGTTGTCATTTTTTATACGATCTTAAAACTAATGCATTGTTAATAAACAATAATCAACTGGCTTCCTGCCACATCTCGCGCATCGCCAGCTCCAGCTTTTTAAACACCCGATAGCGTACGTCGTGAAACGCAACGCGCTCTGGTCGCGGCAACAATTTGCCGGGATTGATCTGCACCGCCTGCTGCGCGGCCTCGGCAAGATTGCGCCACGCGCCGACGCCCACACCGGCACACAAGGCGGCGCCCAGCGCGCCGGTCTCTTTGCACTCCGCCACGCGAATCGGTATGCCTAACACGTCAGCAAACATCTGCGGCCAGATGCAACTGCGCGCCGCGCCGCCCGACAAAATGGCCTGCGTAAAAGGGATGCCTGCCGCACGCAAGCGATCAATATGCGCCCGATGGGCAAAGGTCACGCCTTCAAACAGCGCAAACAGCATATCGGCGCGCGTATGCCAGCCGCCTAAGCCATAAAACCCGGCCTTGGCCGGTTCCGATTTGCGTCCGGAATAAAGATAAGGATGATAGAGCGGTAGCTGGGCATTGGGTTGCACGTGCGCCACGCTATCGCTGCTGCGCGCCGCGCCCTGACCGCCGCGACCATCGTCAAATTCGCGCAGGAACCAGTCGAGATTCGCCGCCGAGGTGGCGCTGGCCTCAATCGCCATATAACGGTCGGACTCAATAATGGAGTTCATAAATACCGGGCGCAGATAATCGGGTTTATCTACCACCACCTGATTGATGCTCCACGTACCGGCGACAATCGAGGCTTCACCGGTGTTCACCACGCCAGAACCCACGGCGCTGGCCACCACATCAAATATGCCCGCCACCACCGGAATGCCCGCCGGTAATCCGGTGAGTTGGGATGCACGTTCTGTGACATGGCCAACCACCTCGCAGGATTCACGCAGTGCGGGCAGCAGGGCGAGCGCGTCTTCGATGTCGTACAGCGCCATCAATTCACGGCTGTAGCTGCGCGCACGATAATCAATTAAGCCGGCACCGGCGGCATCTGAAAAATCAGCGCTAATCGCACCGCTGAGAAAATGGGCGATAACGTCTTTCGCCAGCAATAAATGTCCGATTTGCGCCCAGCGCTCGGGTTGATGTTGCTTAATCCAGCTGATCAATACCGGCGTTGCCGCAGGCCAGGGTTTTTGCAGCGAAATCTGGTAGATGCGCTTATCCGCGCCGCTCATTTCCAGCGCGTGCACCTTGTCACAAGCTCGATGATCGATAGATTGAATACCAAAAAGTGGCTGCTGATGCTTATCCAGCGCGTACAAACCGTTGCCGTGACCGGCCGCGCCAACCGCAATCACATCACTGGCGGGCGTCTCCGCCTGCTGCAGACAACGGCTCACCGCATCGCTGACGCCATGCCAGATATCCGCCACCGGCCGTTCGGCGTAGCCTTCCTGCGGACGATGCGTTTCTCCCGCGCACTCGGCCACCGACAATACGCGACCGCTGAGATCAAACAGCACCGCTTTGATCATGGTGTTTCCGGCATCAATACCGACTATCTTCATATCCGACTCCGTGCAACTGGCGAAGACGGCGCACCGCTTAAGCGCCGGTGCAGGTAAGGCTCAACCCTGCTGATAGATTTCCAGGGCGTCCGCGCCGCTGACGCCCTGATGAATAATCGCCATCAGCGCTTTCACCACGCGTGACGGATTATCGTGTTGATAAACATTGCGGCCATACACCATACCGCTGGCACCTTGCGCCATCAGCGCAGCACTTTTCGTCAGCACGCCAGCCAGTTCACCTTTGCCGCCGCCGCGTACCAGCGTGGGACAGCGTGCCGCTTCCACCACGCGATGAAAATCTTCCACGTTCTCAGTGGGATCGGCTTTGATGATATCGGCACCTAACTCACGCGCCAGCCGCACCAGCGGCACAATTTTCTCGACATCGCCGAGTGAGCCGTAAGCCGCGCCTTGTCCGGCGGGGGCCATCACCAGCGGCTCAATCATCAGCGGCATGGCGTAGCGATCGCAAGCCTGGCGCAAGCGGCCAATATTTTCGACGCACATGCGGAAAATGCCCGGTTCATCCGGGATCAGATAGAGATTCACTACCACTGCGGCGGCGTCCATCTGCAACGCGGCAAGAATCGGTTCATCCGGATTGTGCAGCACTGCCCACATTTCACGGTGACGCGCCGCGTTATAGGCATTGCCCACATCGGTGCGCATCACCAGCGCCGGTTTACGTCCCGCCACACGCTGCAGCAGATCAGCCTGACCGTAGTTGACCTGAATCGCATCCGGCTGCGCGGCGATCAGGTTATCCATCACGCCCTCAATATTCTCCAGACCGATGAGAAAATCGGGCTCGTTGGCGATACCGTGATCAATGGCGACATCCAGGCATTTACCGTGCTGAAACAGACGCTGCATGCGCACTTTATTGGTTACTAACATGTCGTGTTTCCTCCTGAAAAACCGTGGGGTAAAGGCCGGTAAGTCCGTGCAACCGTGCCAGATTGGCGCAGCCGCACTGCAGCTGCTGAGCGCGTTCGCTATCGCTCCAGCCGAGCGCTGCGGCCATGATCTGCGCGATCTCCTGCACCAGCGGCGCGGTGAGTTCACCGCAAATCGCCAGCGAGGTGCGGCGCACCAGCAAATCCTCCAGCTGACAAACCTGCTCGTACTCAATCAGATACCGTAATTCGACATCGCTGTAGGCGGCGTGATGCTGCAACATTTGCTCGCCGTGCTGCTGGATCAGCGCCAGCAGCGGCAGGGCGCGGCTGCCGTAACGTTTGGCGAGTTGCATTACGCGCGGTAGCGGCACGCCATAACGCTGCGCCAGTTGCGCCAGCCACACGGTTTGTCCTGAAGGTTTGGGGAAATCACGTCCGCCGCCAATCGGCACATCACCACTCGAGACCTGACGTTTTTCGCCGAGCAGCCGCAGCACGCGATCTGCCGCCTCTTCACCAAACTGGCGGAAAGTGGTCCATTTGCCGCCGACTAAACAGAGCGTGCTCCAGGCGCGATTGGCGTCAGCAGGCAATACCACTAACGAGTGATTGCGCGAGATTTGGCCGTTAAGTTTGGCCTCGCTGGCGGGCAGCGGACGCACGCCGCAGAAGGTGTAAACGATGGCGGAATCCGCCACCTCGATATGTGGGAAGACGAAGCGCAGTGACTCCAGGATATAACTCTTTTCCTCCTCTTCGCACACCACTGCATCGGGATCGTCCACGCGGATATCGGTGGAACCCACCAGCACCTTGCCAAACCACGGAAACATGATGCAGACGCGGCCTTCCTGGTTTTCGAAATAGACCATTTCGCCGTCCAGCATCTGCAGCAATTCGGGATGGTCGAGGATCAGATGCGATCCTTTGGTGCCGCCAATCAGCTTGGGCAGATCGTTGCGTGAAGAGATGCGTTGGTTGAGCTGATCGATCCAGGCACCACCGGCATTCACCAGCACATGCGGTTGCAGGCTAAATCGCTCACCGCTCAACGCATCCTGCAAAATAACCGTTTCGCCCTCGGCGCTGACCAGCTGCAGATAATTGAGCGCCAGCGCCTCTGGACAGGCTTTTTCGGCATCATCAATCAGCTCAAATCCCAGCCGCTCGGGCGCGCTGATCCAGGCATCGTAATAGCTGGCGCTGTATTTCACCCAGGGCGCGAAACCCGGCCAGCGGTCACGCGTGGCGGCTTCATTGCGCACCTGATGCTTCGGCATCGATCCATATTGGCGGGTGTAAATGTCATACAGGCTAAGCCCGGTTTTGATCAGCAACGCCCCGCGCCGCGTCGGTTTATCGCTCAGGCGCAGAAAACGGCGCGTGGCATTCACTAAACCGCCAGCGAGATTATCGATCGGCACCGTGGTGCGTAGGGGGAAAACATAGTGCGAGGCATTTTTCAGCAGGCGATCGCGCTCGGTGACCGACTCTTTGACCAGCGTAAATTCACCGGTTTCCAGATACCGCAAACCACCATGAATCATGCGCGATAGCGCACCGCTGGCGGCCTGACACCAGTCGCCTTTTTCCACCAGAATCGCCGGAATGCCCTGCAGCGCCAGCTCACGAAAAGTGCTGATGCCGTTGATGCCGCCACCGACAATCAACACCGGTGTCGATGAACGCAGGCGCAGGGCGCTCAGGCGTTGTTCGCGGGTTTTGATGTTATCCATGAGATGCTCCATTTCCAGTACGTCAGGATGAGATCGTAGTCGCTGGAGCCGCGCTGAAGGACGAAAGGTGAACGAATTGTTAATGGAAGGATTGAGAGTTGAGAGGTCGGTCACTTAACTCGTCTCTGAGAAACTGACAAATCTGTGTCAAGCGATGGCATTACCCGCTTTCAGAAGGAGAACGGGTAGGGGGAGATTAATAGCTGGCAACTTGAATTGCGTGAAGTTAACTTCACTCATATTTATTTCATTTCAAGGAGATGGTTGATGCTCATCACGTTTAGTGGATTACCCGGCACCGGCAAAAGCACCATTGCGCGCTTATTAGCGCAGCAGATCGGTGCGGTGTATTTACGCGTCGATACTATCGAACAGGCGTTGCGATCGGGTGAAGAGAGCGAGAAAGCGATCGGGCCGGAAGGATATTTCGTTATCTACGGATTGGCACGCGACAATTTGCTGCTCGGTTCCACCGTTATTACCGACTCGGTTAACGACCTGCAACTGATCCGCAACGCTTATCGCGATATCGCCTTGTTGAGCGGTGCGCCGCTGCTGGAAGTCGAAGTAATCTGTTCCGATCGTAACAAACATCGCTTTCGCGTCGAAAATCGCGCTTCCGATATTAAAGGTTTGAAGCTGCCGGATTGGCAGGCAGTTGAACAGCGCGAATATCAAGCCTGGGAGCGCGATCATCTGCAGCTTGATAGCGCCTTACTCTCGGCGCAGCAGTGCGTGGATGCCATTCTACAAGCGCTGCCTAAAACGTCACAATCCTGATCTTTCAGTGGTGGCGTAAAACGCGCCGCCACTTTCACCTGAAACCCATTCTTCGATCTTAATGTGATCAACCTCCGGATTCGGCGGTTGCATTATTGTTTATTGCTGCGCATTTGTTATGAATGAAGCGTACTTTAGTTTCGAATGAAACGAGCAAGTTAACGAATCGGAGCATGTCATGAATCATACTTTCACTTCATTACAACAACCTGATGATTTCAAACATAACGTTCGCCTGATGAAAAGGGTGTTAAGAGAGCAGATCGGCGATGTCGAAGGTCTGTTTGAACAAGTCAGAAGCAAAATCGTCAGCGAAATTGCCGCTGCTCGCGCGGAAGAGGCGCAAAACGGCAGCGCGTGGCCGCAGGTGAGTCAGCAGGATATTGCGGCGGGACGTATCACCGATGAGGTGAAGGATCATATTCGTCGACGCGGTTGTGTAGTGGTGAAGCAGACATTCCCGCGCGATCAGGCGCTGGCCTGGGATGAATCAATGCTCAAATACCTCGATGACAATGATTTCGACAACGTCTACCAAGGGCCGGGCGATAACTTCTTTGGCAATCTTGATGCGTCACGTCCGGAAATCTATCCGATTTACTGGAGCGATGCGCAGATGTCAGCGCGTCAAAGCGAGGCCATGGCCCAGACGCAATCCTTCCTCAATCGCTTGTGGACGTTTGAGTCGCGCGGCACGCGCTGGTTTGAACCTGACGTTAGCATCATTTATCCCGATCGTATTCGTCGTCGCTTGCCAGGCACCACCTCCAAAGGTCTTGGCGCGCACACTGATTCAGGCGCATTGGAGCGTTGGTTACTTCCAGCATATCAGCAGGTGTTCAGCAAAATTTTCACCAACCAGTTTGATCAATACGATCCCTGGGATGCGGCGCATCGCACTGAAGTGAATGAGTATCAATCGGGGACTACCACCAAGTGCTCGGTATTCCGTACCTTCCAGGGCTGGACCGCGCTGTCGGATATGCAGATTGGTCAAGGCTTGCTGCATGTGGTGCCGGTGCCGGAAGCGATGGCCTATTTGTTGCTGCGTCCGTTGTTGAAAGATGTACCGGAAGATGAGCTTTGCGGCGTTGCGCCGGGCAAGGTGCTGCCGGTTTCAGCGCAGTGGCATCCGGAACTGATTGAGGGCTTGTGTTCGATTCCCGCGCTGCAGGCTGGCGATTCGGTTTGGTGGCATTGTGATGTGATCCACTCGGTCGCGCCGGTAGAAAATCAGCAAGGCTGGGGCAATGTGATGTACATTCCCGCCGCACCGCTGTGTGAGAAAAATGCCGCCTACGCTACCAAAGTGGCGCAGGCGCTGGCCAGCGGTGCGTCGCCTGGCGATTTCCCGCAGGAGGATTATGAAACGCAGTGGCGCGATCGCTTCACCCTCGACGCGCTGAATGCCAATGGTCGCCGCAGTCTGGGATTGGGCTAAATTTCTGGTAAGCTTGACAAAAATTTCACAGCAGCGGGTGTTATGAACGCACGTCATCAGCAGATTATCCAATTGGTCAGCGAGCGCGGCAGCGTCAGCGTAAATGAGCTGGCGCACACCACCGGCGTCTCAGAAGTGACGGTGCGTCAGGATCTCAATCTTCTGGAGAAAGGCGGCTTTCTGCGCCGCGTGCACGGTTCCGCCGTGGCGCCAGAAAGTGATGATGTTGGCGCGCGTATGCAAACCCGCTTCGCGGTGAAAAAGCGTCTGGCCGAGTACGCGGCGTCGCTGGTGAACAGCGGTGAAACGGTGTTTATCGAAGGCGGCAGTACTAACGCTTTGCTGGCGCGTGAACTGAGTGAACGCAACGATATCACCATCATTACCGTGAGCCATTACATCGCCGGATTGCTGCGCGAAAAGGGCGGCGATGTGATCATCCTTGGCGGCCTGTTCCAGAAAAGCAGTGAATCGGTGGTGGGGCCGCTAACTCGTCTGTGTATTCAGCACCTCAATTTCCATAAGGCGTTTATCGGCATTGATGGCTGGGATGCGATCACCGGCTTTACCGGCCGCGATATGCTGCGCTGTGACGTGGTCAACGCCATCATGGAAAAACCTACACACACCATCGCGCTGACGGATTCCTCAAAGTTTGGCCAGATTCATCCGTTTGCGCTGGCACCGCTTCAGCCGTTTAACCAACTGATCACCGATGCCGAACTGGAGGCGAGCTATCAAAAAGCGCTGCGTGAGAAGGGCGTGGAAGTGAGTTTGGTCTGATTCACGCGATCAGCTATTCAAGTGAAAAAGGATTGATGAACTGCCTGTGCCACAAGCTTTCCCGATCCACCTTGCTCAAATCGGCTTCATCACAAACATGATGCCAATAGGTTTCAATCGACGTTTTTAACAGCATGAAATGCGCATGCGCGTCAGCGCGACTCAAAGCAAAGTGATGAGCGGCATCCAGGCAGCTGCTTAAGCGACTAAGATTATTGTTGCCACTAATCAGCATCGCCTGTGAGGCTTCGTTGCCAGCACGACCTTGCGGGCAGATATCATAAGCAGGCGTAAGACTGAAGCTTTTACCATCCCAAAAGGCGGCATGATTGCGGGCATGGTCATCGGTATTGCCGCAGAGAATATTGAAGCAAAGCCGTTTATACAGCTCTAGCAAAGTCTCTTTGGGCGAGGCAAAACGTTGACGAATAATTTCAGCGAGTGTTTCGTAGCTGGCATAGCGCGCCAGCATATCGTCGAGTTCAAATAGGGTCAGCGCCGAAAGCATCACTTTTCGCGTCCATCCATCGGCTTTATGTTCGCGGTCAAAGCGCTCAATCATGATCACATCGCGTCCGGCGGCTTTGACTAGCTTCACCGGAGCGACATGCAATCCTGCCAACTGCGCCAACCGCATCGCCAGGAATTCGCCTTTCACCACGTTCCAGATATCCGCACTGGCAGAAAATTTCGCGATGTATTTTTTTCCCTCGGCCTCGATCAGCGCTTTTGGCCGCGCGCCACCGATCGACGTCCCATGGAAAAGCGCCTGATCCAGTTCGGGTGTTAGCGGCACGCCTTTTTCAACCCGATCAGCCGACTCCAGTAATTCAGGAAGGGTGACATTCGCAGTTGAGCGCGGAATGTATTCCGTTGCCGAGTGCTGGAAATCCAGGGCACCAATGCGATCTGAACCGGACTCAATGAGATACGTCAGCTCATCGAGTATTCCGATATCGACGTTGGCGCCTTTCCGTACCATTCGACGGTTGATAATGACCCGGCGTCCCCAGGCATCAGGTGCGCTGTCACGGATACAGCCCGCAATGTTTAACCCATTCAGCGGCGGAATAACGCCAGTCCGCAGAGGAAGTTCATTGGGATTGAGCGGAATGCGGTTTTCTCGCTGCAGATAACTACGACCATAGTTGAAAAGCAGCGTATCGCCTTCAGCCTCAAGCCTGCCCGCCACCACTGGTGATGTTTCACCAGGCAGCCATATCCATACGTAAGCGTCTCTAAAACGCGCTTCAGAAGTCATCCTTCACCTTCCTGCTACTCTTTTTTTTACTGGTGTGTTTGGGTAACAGCTTGAGCTTTTCCTCAACGCGATTTCGATGACTGACCAATGATGGCAAACTCACCTCTGCATCAAACAGGGGAATGCCCAATATGGCCGCAATCTCGAAATAACTGCCAATCTGACATTTCACGTCGCCTTGCTCAATGCGATGTAAAGTCCCACGCGAAATACCGGCTCTTTCTGCTAACTCAGATACTGGAATTTGCTTCTCGATACGTTCAGCACGAATCAAGGAAGCTAATAGAGCAATCGCTTCCTGAGCATAGCGTGAGGTGGGTGAAGTGATAGAAGCCATGACTTGTTCCATACAGGGTACCAATAAACGTAATTTGTACTATATATGGAACATCTTAGCCTGATGTGAAGAGTTTTTTCAACGGCGCATAATGTCAGAGATGTTCACTGTGTAGTACCAATTACGCTTATTGGTACTACACAGTGAACATTTATCATTGCAATTCAGCCCACTAATGCCTGCGCGGTGACCTCATCAGTGATCAAACCGGTCACCAGACCGCTGGCCAGCACTGCGCGAATCGCGGCGACCTTACTGGCGCCGCCCGCCAGGGCGACAATCTCTGCGCGATGCGAGAGATCGAGATCCACCGACAACGTGCGGGCCGTTAAGTTGGTGTGAATCATCTGTCCGTTGGCATCGAAGAAGTGGCCCAGCAGCTCGCCGACCGCGCCGGATGAGGAGATATCGTTGATCTCCGCTTCATCAATCATGCCGGCTTCAACCAGCTGAGCCGCGGGTTCCACGGTGCCAATTCCCACCAGTTTGACTTCACTTTGCGCCGCCATGGCAAACACCTCGCTCACGCCGCGCTGCGCCAGTAACACTTCGCGATCTTCCTGGGTATTGGCAAAGAAAGGCACGGGCATCATGTAGGCCTGCGCACCGGTTTTCTCGGCGATGCGGTGCATAACGTCGTGAGGATTGAGCGCGTAGTTGCGGGTTAAACAGCCGAGCAGCGAGACAAAGCGCATATGCGGCGCATCAATACGTGGCAATTGATGGATGGCGGCGGAAAGGGTGCGACCATGCCCCAGACCTAAGGTGGTAGAAGGCGACGCGGTGATCAGGTTACGCAGGTAATCCGCGCCCGCCATGCCCAGCGTGCGCACCGGCAAGCCTTCTTCGCCGAGATCGGGTGCGACATGACAGAAGTTAAGCGCGAATTTCGCGCGCAGACGATCTTCTAATTGGACGCAGGCGACGATATCGCCATCAATCGACACCTTCACCGCGCCTTCCGCCACCATGCGCGCAATCATGCGGTGCGTTTTCACCGACGGCAGCCCGAGTCGTTTCGCCACTTCCGCCTGCGTTAAACCGCCGACGTAGTGCAGCCAGGCGGCGCGCAGCGCCAGAGATTCGTCGCGTTCAGTCGAGTTTGGTGCCGGTTTCATGGGTTGTCCTTTGGTTTATATGGTGCGCTTAAGCCCTCATCCCAACCTTCTCCCACAAGTGGGAGAAGGGGCCGTTCGAGCAGCGTGCGCGGACAGTTCCCTCGCCCGCTTGCGGGAGAGGGTTAGGGTGAGGGGGAAACCGCGCACCTCACTCCGCCAAATGCAGATCCTGCACGCCGGTATCAATATGCCCGGCCCAGAAGGCGACGCTTTCGGCGATCTCCGCCACCACGTTGCTATCGGTTGGCTCGCGCTCTTTAAAGCTCAGCTCAAGGCAGATCTCATTATCCTGCGCTCCGCCGCGCGCCAGCGCGTCCAGCAGCGGCTGCGGCTGAATGCGGCCGCCGGCATTGTACTGCAATGTAAAAGGTCTGTGTCCGCCTTTATCCAGCATGCTCTGTTTAATATGGATAATCGGCGAGTAGCGCGGCACCGCTTCAGCCCACGCATAAGGATCGTAATCGCGCGGATCGGCGGAAGTGACATCGCCGTGATCGATATCCGCCATCATCCACATCGGCAGCGCCATTGAGGCAGCACTCAAACGCTGCTGTAGCGCCAGACAGGCCGGAATGGTTTCGCCAAACTCGCGGCCCACGCTCATGGGTTCCCAAAACAGGTATTTCAATCCGGCGGCTTTGGCGTGTTCGGCAACGTCGGCCCAGCAATCAATGGCGATGTCGATCAGTGCGTCGCGGCGCGCAACATCGTTGAAATCCTGCTGGGTAAAGATGGCGAACTGCGAACCCACCGCGTCGCCGCCCAGCTCGGCGGTGATATCAGCGAAGGTTTTAAACCAGCCAACATAATAGCGGCGTACTTCGACATCAGGATGACCAAAATGGTTGAGGCGACCATAGGGGCCGGTCATGCCGGAGGTCACGCGCACGCCGGTGGCGCGCAGCGCCTGCTGCATCTTGCGCGTCATGCGCGTGAGGGTCGCAGCAGGCCAGCCGGGATTGATAAATTCATGGGTGAGCTGCACATCACGGATGCGGATCTGCTGCGCCACGGTGGTAATCAAATCCTGCGGGTCGGCAAAGCGGTTCACCAACGGATTAGTATTCAGTGACAGCGTTAACGGCATGATTCACCTCTTATCCGGCATGCGCACGCAGCGGCGCGGGAGCAGCAAAGGTGGCGTTGAACCACTGGGTGAAAGCCTGTTGCTGCGCGTCATCGAGGTGCAACTTATGCTTGGTGCGGCGCCACAACACATCCTCGGCCTGCTGCGCCCACTCGTTTTCCACCAGATAACGCACCTCGGCTTCGTACAGCTGCCCACCAAAGTGGCGGCCAAGATCGCCCAGCGCATTGGCATGACCGATCAGCTTATCGATGCGTGTGCCATACAGCCGCGCATAGTGTTTGCGCAGCGCCTGCGGTAGCCACGGCCAGCGCGCTTTGACCTGCTCTAAGAAACTGTCGAAATCGGCATGTGGCATATCGCCGCCCGGTAAGGTGGCGCCCCGCGTCCAGTCCGCGCCCATGTTGGGGAAGAACGGCGCCAGTTTCTGTATCGCGTGTTCAGCCAGCTTGCGGAAGGTGGTGATCTTGCCGCCAAACACATGCAGCAGCGGGGCGTTTTGTTGATCGTCGAGATCAAACACGTAATCACGCGTCACCGCCGATGGATTGCCTTTGCCGTCATCAAACAGCGGACGCACGCCGGAGAAGCGCGTGATCACATCACTGGCGCGCAGTTTCACCTTGAAGTAGCGATTCACCACGTCGATCAGGTATTGCTGCTCGCTGTCGTCGGCGGTAACCGCTTCCGCTTTGCCTTGCCACGGAATATCGGTGGTGCCGATCAGCGCTTTATCGCCTTCATACGGGTTGATAAAGATCACCCGCTTGTCGGTGTTCTGCACCAGATACGCCTGCTGACCTTCCCAGAATTTCGGCACGATGATGTGCGAGCCTTTGACCAGCCGCACGTTGCGACTGCTTGTGGTGTGCGTGACCTGATTAACGATATCCAGCACCCACGGCCCGGCGGCGTTGACCAACACTTTGGCAAACACGGTGCGTGAGGTACCGCTGGCATCCTGCAGGGTGATTTCCCACTTGCCGTTATGACGTGTCGCCGCTACGCAGCGGGTACGCGGCAGAATGGTGGCGCCGCGCTCGGCGGCATCCAGCGCATTCAGCGTCACCAGCCGCGCATCATCCACCCAGCAATCGGAGTACTCGAATCCTTTACTGTAACTGTCCAGCAGCGGCGCACCTTCAGGATCGCGGCGTAAATCCAGCGAACGCGTGCCCGGCAGTTTCTGACGGCCGCCAAGGTGGTCATATAAAAACAGGCCAAGTCGCACCAGCCACGCCGGGCGATCGGTTGGGCTGTGCGGCAAGACAAACCGCATCGGCCAGATGATATGCGGCGCGGCGTTGAGCAGCACTTCGCGCTCGATCAGCGCCTCACGCACCAGTCGAAACTCGTAATACTCCAGATAACGCAGCCCGCCGTGCACCAGTTTGCCGGAGCGCGATGACGTGCCCTGCGCGAGGTCATCTTTCTCACACATCATTACCGACAATCCGCGACCGGCAGCGTCACGCGCGATACCGGCACCGTTGATACCGCCGCCAATCACAAACAGATCCAGCATGTGTTCACTCATGATTTACTCCTTAAAACTGTTTTAGCGCGTGCCAGGCGGCAGGAAGATCGTTACGCAGCTGCTGATAGGTGGGGAACAGCTGGTTGTAGCGCTGCATCAGTTCGCTCGCGGGCGCTTCGGGCGCATCCAGCAGCGGCATTACCCAGGTTTTGACGCAGCTCTCCATCGACGGATACGCGCCAATCGCCACCGCCGCCATCATCGCGGCACCGGCCGCTCCGGCTTCGTCGCGCTGGCTGATGCGCACCGGCGCACCAATGCAGGCAGATAAAATCTGGCGTAACGGCTGCGAACGCACCGCGCCGCCGGTTAAACGGATTTCTCCCGGCAAACTGCCCATCGCCTGATAGCAATCGCGCGCTGCAAAACCGATGCCTTCAATGACCGCCCGCACCAGATCGCCAAAATTGTGGGTGTAACTCAGGCCGGTAAAGCTGGCGCGCGCCTCGGCATTAACAAACGGCCCGCGCTCACCGGCAATCGAGATATACGGGTGATAGAGCAGGCTGCCGGGCTTCGCCGCGTTGAGCCAGCGATCGATATGGCCCACCAAACGGGCATGATCGATTTCACAGCCAAAGCTGTTAAGCAGATCGCTGGCGAGATTCAGTAGCCAGTCAAGATTGAGCGTTGATGCCATATTGGTTTGCACCTGCGTGACATAACCCGGCCACGGCAGTGGGATCACGTAGCCGGTTTGTGCCGGATTCAGCCACACCTCATCAATGGTGACGCTGCGCAGATGTACGCCGGTCGAGCCAACAATCGAGCAGGCGGTATTGGCTTCGCCGGTATGCACGCCCGCGCCGAGCGCGGTCATCGCCATATCGACATAGCCGAGGCAGATCGGCGTGCCAGCCCGTAAACCGGTGGCCTGCGCGGCTTCCGCGGTTAACGGATGCGTGGTTTCTGTGCCTTCAATGACCTCCGGCAGCAGATGACGATGCTGTTCCAGGCCTAGCGTGGCAATCACCTGATCGTCATAGCGCTGGTGGCGGAAGTTGCCAAAGGTAAAGCTGGCCTCAGAGGGGTCGGTGGCGCGGATGCCAGTGAGATTGAGGTAGAGCCAATCTTTGCAGTGCAGCGCCACTTCGCTGTTAGCTAACAGCTCGGGATAGAAGTGATCCATGTGCGCCAACTGCGATCCCTGCTGACAGGTGTTGAGTCCGGTGCCGGTAGCGCGAAAGCGCTCGGCGGCTAACGGGTGCTGATTGAGTTTTTCAACCGTTGGTGCCGCACGCGCATCCAGCCAGATCCAGGCATCGCCGACCGGCTGATTGTTGGCACCCACCAGCCAGCTGCCGTCGCCTTGTGCGGTGACGGCCACCGCAACCACCCGCGCGGCCAGGTTGTCGACGCGTTCACCCAGTTTGCGTATCGCTGTGACCGCATCCTGCCAGGTTTGGCTCATTGACTGCTGCGCTGCGCCGCCTTCGCTGCGGTAATAACGGTTACGCACCGATGCGCATGCCAGTTGCGTGCCTTCCAGATCAAACGCCACCGCTTTAACCACTGAGGTGCCGGAATCCAGACCCAGAATGATATCGCCACTGTCCACATACACCTCCGAAAGAAGAAGAGTTCAATTCATCGCCGCCAAAACCGAAAGGTGTTAACGGGCTGTGATGAATTTGCTAAATAATGTCTTACACCACTTCTCACTGAGATAACATATCAACTGTATTATTTTTCGATAAAACCAATAAATTTCACCTGAAATAGCGATTGTGATCACGAATCAGGCGTCAAAACCTTACAGATTGAAATGAGATAACACGGTGAACAGGCTGATAGAGCGGGGTTTATTGCGCTTTGTGATGGGGCCGACATCAATTAAGCGATCCAGATCGCTCTCCTGAAAAAATTGCGCGTCACCTGTTGACAATTTAGTCACATCAGCACAATTCTCATCACACAAGTTATCACATTTATAACATTATCGGCGCGATTATCGCAGCTGATGTCAGTGAGAGGTCACGTTATGTCCGATGTCTCAATCCAGGCCCAGCAAATTTCCCGCAAGCGCGTCCAGCGTTATGCCACCCTTGGCGTGATGGTGATTGCGCTGATCGCGGCGATGGCGCTCGACACCAAGGTGGTAAAAATTGGCTCCGCCGATGATGCGCAGGAGCAAGGCTTCTCGCCCGAGAGTTACGGCCAGAAAACCTTCCCGACTATCCAGCAGGATGTGGCATCACGCGCAGTAGACGCCAAAACGTTAGCCGATGCGCTGCAAACTAATCAGCAGGAAGCGGTGCAGAAATATGGCGTTGGCGCACCGCTGCCGGTCTTTGCCGTCAAGTTCTCCGGCGTGGTGCAAGCCGGGCAGATGGGCATCTTCCCGCTGAAAATCGATGGATTAGCAGGTGATATGCAGGTGCGGCTGCAAACCGGTCCAGCGATCACTGGTACCGATCTGCGTGACGCTAATGGCAAGATCCAGTTCGGTGATTTCACGAACCAAATCGAATATCAAAATGCCGGTTCCGCCATCAATCGTGCGATGAAAAGCGCGGTGCTCGACAAGCTGGATCGTGATGCGTTGCCGGGCAAAACCGTGCAGGTGGTTGGCGTGTTCCGCTTACTCAACGCGAAAAACTGGATGGTGACGCCGGTCAGCTTGGAGGTGAAATGAAACCGTTCAACCTCAATCCCGCCTTGCTGAAAGGCGAAGTGATCCTGCAAGCGCGCAACGTCAGCAAAGTGTACGGCTCCACGCACGCGCTGAAGGGCGTCAATTTCGAAATTCGGCGTGGCGAAGTGACCACGCTGTTTGGTGAAAACGGCGCGGGTAAATCGACGCTGATGAAAATTTTGTCTGGTGTGATTACGCCAACAACCGGGGAAATCTTGCTACACGGCGAGGAGAAGACCTTTCGATCCGCCACCGAAGCGCGTGACTGTGGCATCTCGATTATCCATCAGGAGCTGAATCTCGCGCCGAATATGAACGTGCGCGACAACATCTTTATGGGCCGCGAAATCATGAAGCCGGGCGGCGTCGATTATGCCGAAGAGGCGCGCGTGACGGCGCACCTGATGGCGGCGCTGGAGGAGGAGATCGATCCGCTGACGCCGGTGGAAAACCTGCGTCTGGGACAGCAGCAGATTGTGGAGATTGCCCGCGCGCTGTCGGTGAATTCGCAGATTCTGATCATGGATGAACCGACCTCGGCACTGAGCGCGGCGGAAGTGGCGGTGCTGTTTCAGGTGATCCGTGATTTAACCAGCCAGGGCGTGGCGATTGTCTATATCTCGCATCATCTGGAGGAGGCGCTGGAGATTACCGATCGGGCGGTGGTGCTACGCGATGGCGTGATGACCGCCTATGCCAAACGCGATGAGATCGATCTCGAATGGATCGTGCGCAACATGGTGGGCGATCACTTTGATCTGGGATCGCCGCCGCAGGGCTACGACTTCGGGCTGCCGGCGCTGACGGTGAAAGATCTGACGCTGAAAAGTAAAACCGGCATTCGGCTGGTGGACAACTTATCGCTGGCGGTGCAAGCCGGGGAGATTGTCTGCATTTACGGGCTGATGGGCGCGGGGCGCACCGAGCTGCTGGAGTGCATCGCCGGACGTCTGCAGCAAAGCAGCGGTCACATTCTGCTGCAGGACACCGATATCTCCGCGCTAACCATCTCACAACGCATTCAAATTGGGCTGGCGCTGGTGCCGGAAGATCGGCAGCGCGATGGCCTGGTACAAACCATGTCGGTGGGTGAAAACCTGTCACTGGCCAGCATCGGCGACTTTGTACGCGGACTGGTGCTCTCCAGAAGCCGGGAAAAACAGCTGGTCAACGACAGCATTCGTAACGTGACGGTGAAAACCGCTGGCGGCGATGCGGCGATTGGATCGCTCTCCGGCGGCAATCAACAAAAAGTGGTGATCGGCAAAATGCTCGCCACCCGTCCCAAAGTGATACTGCTGGATGAGCCGAGCCGCGGCATCGACATCGGCGCCAAAGCGGAAGTGTTTCGCCTGCTGGCGGAGAACGCCAAAAAGGGGCTGGCGGTGGTGTATACCACCTCGGAAGTGGGCGAATGCCTGAGTATTGCCCATCGCATTGTGGTGATGAGCAAAGGGCGCATCTCCGCCATCTTCGACGCCAGCGTCAGTAAAGAACGCATTATGGCCGCTTCAGGCGAGTCTCTGGTGGCATGACATGAAAAGTGGAGCAAAAGGTATGACTGACAGAACCCAAACGCTGGACACGCCGCCGGTGGTAAACAAGAAAAAAAGCGACAAGCAGCTGAATGTGGCGCGTCTGCTGCTGGAAGGGCGCGCGTTTATCGCGCTGCTGGTGATTATCGCTACCTTCTCCATGTTGTCGCCCAACTACTTTACCGGCGCTAACTTTCTCACCATGGCGTCGCACGTGGCGATCTTCGGTTTGCCGGCGATCGGCATGCTGCTGGTGATCATCAACGGTGGCATTGATTTATCGGTGGGCTCCACGCTGGGTCTCGCTGGAGTGATGGCCGGATTTATGATGCAGGGCATCAACCTCGAAGCGCTCGGCGTGGTGCTCTATCTGCCGGTGTGGGCGGTGGCGATTTTGACGCTGGTGGTGGGCGCGCTGGTGGGATTAGTCAACGGCGTGCTGATCGCCTGGTTCCGCGTTCCGGCCTTCGTCGCCACGCTCGGCACGATGTATGTGGCGCGCGGCATTGCGCTGCTGATCACTAATGGTCTGACCTACAACAAACTCTCAGGCAGCGAAGCGCTGGGGAATACCGGCTTCGACTGGCTCGGTTTTAATCGCCTCTTCAATATCCCGGTTGGCGTGCTGGTGCTGGGCGTGGTGGCGCTGGCGTGTGGTTTCCTGCTTAGCCGCTCAGCGTTTGGTCGCTGGCTGTACGCGTCGGGTGGTAACGAACGTGCGGCCGATCTGTCGGGTGTGCCGGTGAAGCGCATCAAAATCAGCGTCTATGTGTTGTCTGGCGTCTGCGCGGCACTCGCCGGGCTGGTGCTCTCCTCACAGCTCACCTCGGCCGGCCCAACTGCTGGTACCACTTATGAACTGACTGCGATTGCGGCAGTGGTGATTGGTGGTGCGGCCCTGACCGGTGGACGCGGCAACGTGCGCGGCACGCTGCTTGGCGCGTTCGTGATTGGTTTTCTCTCTGATGGCCTGGTGATTATCGGCGTCTCTGCTTACTGGCAGACGGTGTTCACTGGTGCCGTGATCGTGCTGGCGGTATTGCTCAACACCTTGCAATACGGACGACGCGCTCGCTAACTCACGCGCGCTGTTTCAGCAGCGCGCGGATATCCGTAAAACCTGTACCCCAAATAATAACGGAGCACCAACTATGTTCACTAAACGTCTCTTCATCGCGGCTGCGGCTATGGCCATCACCACTTTTGCTGCACCCACCTGGGCAGATAACGGGTTAATGACCATCATCGTTAACGATCCTTCCAACCCTTACTGGCTAACGGAAGGCCAGGTAGCGCAGAAAGCGGCGGAAAAGCTGGGCTACAGCGCCAAAGTCAGTGCGCACAAAGGCGATACCAATACTGAAAGTCAGCTGATTGATACGGCGATCACCAATAAATCGAAGGCGATTATTCTCGATCCGGCGAACGCCGATGGTTCGGTCGGCTCGGTGAAAAAGGCCATCGCCGCCAATATTCCGGTATTTATCATCAATGCCGAACTGAACCAGAGCGGGCTCGCCAAAGCGCAGTTGGTTTCTAACAACGCGCAGGGCGCGGCGGTTGGCGCAATGGAGTGGGTGAAGCAGGTGGGCGATAGTGCGAACTATGTCGAGCTGGTCGGCCCGCCGTCAGATAATAACGCCGCTACCCGCGCCAACGGTTTTGATACGGTGCTGTCGCAATATCCCACGCTGAAGAAAGTCGGTCAGGAAGTGGCTAACTGGGATCGCACACAAGGCTTCAACAAAATGCAGTCACTGCTGCAAGCCAATCCCAACATCAAAGGCGTGATCAGCGGCAACGACGAAATGGCGCTGGGCGCGATCGCTGCGTTGAAAGAAGCTGGCAAGCTGAATCAGATCAAAGTCGGCGGTTTTGACGGTTCACCGGATGCGGTTGACGCTGTGAAAGCCGGTACGCTGGCCTACACTGTGATGCAGCCGGTGGCGCAGTTCGCGCAGAAAGCGGTAGAGCAGGCGGATAGCTTCCTGAAAACCGGTAAGACCGGTGCGGCCTCCGAGAAGCAGCTGTTTGACTGCATCCTGATCACTAAAGAGAACGCCGGTAACTTTGCTTCACCGTTTGTTCTGAAGCAGTAAAAGTTGCGCAATAAATTGCGCCACTACGCTATGTGCGTTTTTTATAACAACCACCTTTGAAACGCACGTATTCGTAGCGGCGCGATTTATCACGCAGTGTAACGTTAGTCGCAATTTGCCAAAATCCGTATTAAACGCTGTAATGAGTGCCGAAAACGCTTCTCGCTTCACTTTCCCGGATGAAATATGGCGCATAACCCGCAGGACTCTTCACTTGGCGTATTTATGGCCGAAACCTTACCCAGCGATAGCCGCCAGGCGCGTCAACTGGCCCGTCGCCAGTTAATCGCCGAAGCGGTGATGGCAGAAGGGGCGATCCGCATCGAAGACATCACCGATCGCTTCGGCATCAGTTTGATGACCGCCCATCGTGATATCGACGAAATGGTTGAGCGCGGCCTGCTGCATAAATCGCGCGGCGTGGTGTCTGCGACGCCAACCAGCCTGGTTGAATCCAGCGATATCTATCGCGCCACGCGTCAGCTGGAAGAGAAACAGGCGATTGCCGATGTCGCCGCGACCTACCTCGAACCGGGACAGGCGATTTTCCTCGATGATTCCACCACCGTGCAGCAGATGGCGCGGCTGCTCTCGGCGCGCGCGCCGCTGACGGTAATCACCAATTCCCTGACCCTCATGAACGAGCTGCGCAATGGCCGCGATATCACTTTGATGGGCCTCGGCGGGCAGTTCTATCACTGGTGCAATGCTTTTATGGGCCGCATGACGCGGGATGAAATTGCCAGCCTGCGCGCCGACGTGTTTTTCGTCAGCATGTCAGCGATTATCGATGATGCAGTGTTCCACCAATCCGCAGAAACGGTGGAGACCAAACGCGCGATGTTTGATGCCGCGCAGAAGCGCATTCTGATGATGGATAACACCAAGTTTGAACGCCGGGCGCTGCACCGTTTTGCGCATCTGAGTGAATTCGATGTGGTAATTGTTAATCAGGGCACGCCAGTGCCTATTTTGCGGCGTATGCAGGATTTAGGCGTGAATGTGGTGGTCGCCCCGATGAAAATAAATCATTCGGTTAATTCCTGAAAAGGCGGGCATCCTAAATGGCGACCTTTATATGACGTGCCAATCTTTACATTAATTTAAATATATCCCGCCTCGTTGATTTTTTTTACTTTCTTTAATCTGCTCAGCGTCTTATTCGGGGATTTCCTGGTTATGTACGCCGCGTAGTGCTCTATGGTTATTATTCGGCCCTGGTTCAGAATAATGAGGTATCTGATGCTGATTAAACTTAAACGCACACGAACGCATGATGAGGACAGGAATCTGGCAATGTGGCTCGCCACGGCCGCCGGTGTGCTCAATGCAATCGCCTTGGGGGCGTTTGGCTTTTTCCCCTCGCATATGTCAGGTAATACCTCTCAATTATCCAGTGAAGTATCGAACGTTAATTTCCGTGATATCACCTTTTTAGCCACCATCCTGTTTGCCTTTGTTTGTGGTGCGGTCACGGCGAGAATGGTGGTGATCAGCGGATTAGCCAATGGCAATCGCATTATATTCTGCCAAATATTGTGGGTTGAAGGGCTGGCCTTAATAGCGTTATCGCTGTTTGAAATGTTCTTTTATTCGTCGGCCAACAACCGGGAAGTTATTGTCATTCTGGGCTTCCTGATGGGCGTGCATAATTCAACCTCTACGCAGTTATCCAATGGCCGCGTACGTTCAACCCATATTACCGGCACGCTGACCGATGCAGGAATTTCGCTGGCATCGGTATTAGCCGCGCTGTTCCGCCGCGATCCGTCGAAACAGCTGTCGGGTCAGAAACGTCAGCTGTGGACGCATCTGACCACGATATTTTCCTTCCTGATCGGCGGGATTGTCGGCCTGATGATGTTTAAACATCTAGGTTTTAAAGCCATGTCGATGGTCGGCGGCATACTGCTGATTGTTGCCACATTGGCGATGGTGAGAACGGTGGCACGGGTAAAGCGGGCGGCTTCCTGAAATGATGGAGTGTGTGCAAGGCGGCGACTTTTTCGCCGCCTCGCTAGTGCCAGCCGCAAATAAGAATTTTTACCTTCCGTCTCATCATAAAACACCTTAAATTCACGCCGACGAGCAGTGCCAGTCACAACAGATTGGGTATTTTAACAACAATCAAATAAACACTTTTGCATGCCATCTATTCATGGCAGTGAGGCTTTGTATGCTTTTAAAACGCAGCTGTAATATTGCTATTGTCGTACTGGTCATGTTTTCTGTTACCGCGTGTGGCATGTCGCATCGTGGCAGAAATACCGCGATTGGTGCTGGTATTGGTGCGGTAGGCGGTGCGGTACTTACCGGTGGTAGCACCTTCGGTACATTGGGTGGCGCGGCGATTGGTGGTTTAATCGGGCACGAAGTTAGCAGGTAAGGCAATATTCTCGCGTAACTATGAACTTTATTTCACTCTCATTTATGCTGCATAGGATATCAATACTGTTCCTACCGCAAAAAGAGGTGATGACATGGAGTTCCACCGTAAAAACTGGCATGAGAAAGCCTTCGATTTAGCGAATCGAGGTATTTCACTTGGTTCGCTGGGTGAGCATCAGGCTGCAGCCTGTTCATGGGGTGCAGCCGCTGAATTAGCCAAAGCGCATCTGCGAGATGACGATATCTATTTCTGGATTATGAGCGGCTATGGCGCAATATTAATCCAGTGTCAGCGCTATCAAGAAGCAATTGAAGCGGCGAAAGAAGCCCTCGATTGGGAAGCGCAACAAAACCAAATACTTTCCCGAATGACGCTTGCGCGTGCGCTCTATGCTCTGGGCGCAGTTGATGGCGCAAAATTTTATTTTCAGCAAATTTATGACATGCAAGGTGATGGCATTTTTGCTGCATTACCCGAATTCGAGCACGCCACCCTGAAGGATTTAGTCCGTTTCAGGAAATAACCGGAGAGGCTTTCTCTCCGGTTATCCTTCAGAAAACCAGCTGGACTTTAGCCGCACGCTCTTTATCCGCTGCCAGCTCCAGCGCGAGTGCGGCATCCTGCATGGGCATTTCGGCTGAAAGCAGCGGCAGCGGATTGATTTTGCCTTGCTCAAGCCAGCGTACTGCGGTAGTGAATTCGCTGGTGAAGCGGAAAGATCCGCGTAACTGTATCTCTTTGACCAGCAACGGCCCGATGGGATAGTTTACCTCTGCCGCGCCCATGCCAAGCTGCACGATAATGCCGCCCGGACGGGTAAAGGCGACCAGCGAAGCCACCGCCGCGCCTGCGCCGGAAGCTTCAAAACAGACATCAAAACTGCCGCCATTTTCTGTCCAGCGCTCAATTTGCTGTTCGTCACGCGGATCCAGCGCCGCGCTGGCACCCATATTGATCGCCAACTGACGACAACGTTCGCTGATGTCGGTAGCCACCACTTCGGTGGCACCCGAAGCCAGTGCCGCCGCGATGACCAGACAACCGATCGGTCCGGCGCCGGTGACCAGCACGCGCTTGCCGGTCAGATCGCCAGCCTGGCGTACCGCATGAATACACACCGCCAGCGGTTCGGCAAAGGCCATCACTTTGGCATCCGCGCCATCGCTGTACGGTACGCACTGCACGGGATTAACCGCCACATATTGGGCAAATCCGCCGTTAACATGCGGGAAAAACTGCGCGCTGCCCATAAAGCGCATTGAGCGACAAAGATTCTGTTTTCCTTCCTGACACAGCGCGCACAGCTGGCACGGTTGGGAAGGATTGATCGCCACGCGCTGGCCAACCTTCAGGTCGCTGTTTTCTGGCACTTGCTCGATGATGCCAACAAATTCATGGCCTAAAATCATCGGCGCTTTCAGTACCGACATGCCCGCGCGGCCATGCTGGAAATAGTGAATATCCGAGCCACAAATCCCGCCACGCTCAACTTTGACTAACACTTGCTGCGCGTTCCACTCAATTTCCCGCGACTCACAGCGCACATCATGTGCGGCATTGACGATCACCGCGTTCACTGTTTTCTGCTGCATTATGCTTCTCTCTATGCGTTTGAAGGGGTTTCAAATTTCTTTTTATTTTCAGCCGGTTGTTCGCCGGGCGGCGTCATCACTTCAATTTTGCCAACCAGCAGCAGGTAGGCCAAAAAGCCCATCAGTGCGACGGCAGCGATGTACCACATCGCGTATTGGAAGTTGTGGGTGCGCTGCAAAATAACGCCGATGATGATCGGACTGACAATACCGGAGAGATTGCCAAAAATATTCAGAAAGCCGCCGATGGTGCCGATTAAGTGGCGCGGAATCACATCGCTGCACACCACCCAGCCGAGATTAGAGAAGGCGTTGGCGAAGAAGGCGATAGAGAGAATAGCGATGGCAATTATCGGGCTGTCCTGGAAGAAATTCACTAGCGCAATCGAACAGGTGAGCAACATCCCCAGCATTACCGGCAGCTTGCGTGCAAAGGTGCGGCTGCGGCCACGCTTGAGCAGGAAATCACTCAGCGTTCCGCCGCACAGCACGCCAGCCATCGCCATCAGATAAGGGAACATTGCGCCAATCCCCGCTTTATCGATCGACAGATGCAGCCCTTTTTCCAGATAGACAATAAACCAGGTCAGGAAAAAGTAGAGCGTCGATGAGGCCGCGAACTGCGCGATAAACAAACCCCAGGTGGTGCGCTGGCGCAGAATGTATTTTACCGACAGCCAGTTAACCTTGCCGTTTCCGGTTTGCTGATTCACTGAACTGTGGCCGCCGCCTTTGCGGATGATATCGAGTTCCGCATCATTCACTTTGCTGCTGTGCTGCGGGTCGCGATAGACAATCAGCCAGTAAATGCCGAACACAATGCCCACCAGGCCAGAGAGATAAAATGACATCTCCCAACCCCATTGAGAGACGATAAACGACAGCACCGGCGTCAGCAGCGCCAGACCAATGTATTGCGCGCTGGAATAGGTTGCCGTTGCACGCGCACGTTCATGGTCGGGAAACCAGGTGGCGATGATTTTGGTGTTGGAGGGAAAAGAGGGCGCTTCTGCTACGCCAATTAGCGCGCGGCACACCAACAGCATCATAAATGACGCGGTGGCGGTGGTGAAAAAGTGATGCGACGCCAATCCCATTAGCAGGGTAAACAGGCTCCACAGCACAATCGCGCTGCCGTACAGCCAGCGCGAACCAATACGGTCAAGCAGATAGCCGACCGGAATCTGGCTCAGAGCATAAAACCAGGTAAACATCGAAAACAGTAAACCTAACTGCGTGGCGGATAAGAAAAACTCGCCCTGAATATGAGAACCGGCTACCGCCAGGTTAGCGCGATCCATATAGTTGATAGCGGTGACAATAAACAGCATGAATAAAACGCTTAAACGCGTGCGCGTGGGTTTCATGGTCATGACTTCATTCTCTATGAGTGTGCAGAGCGGGTTTGTGCCGTTGGCATGCTCAGGCTACTAAAGGTGGTCAGTGCGGTGAGTAATACCGCCACAACCAGCGATCCGCCCATAAATACATAAGAGGCCGCTGGGCTGCCGGTCAGGCCATTGAGATAGCCCACAATCCATGCGCCGACGAAGGATCCCAACGCACCGAAGCAGACCACGAAGGACATCGCGCCCGCTACAACGTTGCGTGGCAGCATCTCAGGGATCGCAGCGAAGAAGGGTCCGTACGGCGTGTACATCGCACCGCCCGCGATCACCAGCAGCACCCATGAGAACCAGAAGTGCGTCGCACCGAGCGTAAAGGAAGCAATGAAGCACACCGCGCCCAGCCCAAGGAAAAGCAGCACGATGTTTTTACGCTGCTGGTATTTATCGGAGAACCAGGATGCGGTCAGCATCAGCGGCACGGCGAGCAGATAGGGCGCGGCTGAGAGCCAGCCGGTCGCGACAATACCCATGCCGGACGCGCTCTTCAGCATGGAAGGCAGCCACATGATGAAACCGTACATGCCGATATTCCAGAAGAAGTGGATAAACGCCAGCGCCAGCACTTTAGGCGAGCAGAAAGCTTCACGGTAATTCTTAACCGGTTTGATCGACTGCTGCTCTGCCGCCAGCGCGTTTTCCACCGCGCGCTTTTCGGCCTCGCTCAGCCATTTGGCATCACGCGGTCGGTCGGCATAAATTTTCCACCAGATAAACGCCCACAAGATGGCCGGCACGCCTTCGATAATGAACATGCCGCGCCAGCCAAAGGCGTTCACCAGATAGCCGGAGAGAATCGACATCCACAACACGGTAATCGGATTGCCGAGGAACAGAAAGGTGTTGGCTTTGGAACGCTCCGCGCGCGTGAACCAGTGGCTGAGGAAGATCAGCATCGCTGGCATCACCACACTTTCCGCTACGCCGAGCAGAAAGCGGATCACCGCCAGCAGCGCCACACTGTGCACCATGCCGGTGGCGGTGGCCAATGCGCCCCACAGGATCAGGCTCCAGAAAATCAGCTTCTTCGCCGAGTGCTTTTCCGCGTAAATGCCGCCCGGCACCTGGAAACAGAAATAACCGAGGAAAAACAGTGCGCCGAGTAATGCCGAAATGGCGGGCGTGATATTGAGATCTTCAGCCAGACCTGCGGCGGCACCAAAACCGTAGTTGGCACGATCGAGGTAGGCGAGGCTATAGGTAATAAAGGCAATCGGGATGAGTTTTCCCCACCGACTAGCCGGTAAAATCCCTGCAATATTCTGGTTCATGCTATGACCTCAGGTCGCTTGAGTAGGATACAGCTGAGTCTTGATGCCCAGCTTAGGTCGTTTAAATCGGTCCGTTATAAGGTGGCGAGCCAGCCGCCATCCACGTAAATCATCTGGCCATTGACGTAATCGGAAGCAGAGGACGCCAGATAGATGGCGGTACCAACCAGTTCGTCGGGTTTTCCCCAGCGACCAGAAGGATTACTGCTGCAGACCCATTTATTGAACTCTTCGTTTTCGATCAGCGCTTCGTTCATATCGGTGAGGATATAGCCCGGCCCAATGCCGTTGGTCTGGATATTGAACGGCGCCCATTCAGCCGCCATCGATTTGGTTAACAGCTTGATGCCGCCTTTTGCCGCAGTGTAGGGCGCGACGGTAGGGCGCGCGGCTTCGCTGGTCAGCGATCCGATATTGATAATTTTCCCACCGCGCTGGCGTTCCACCATGCGTTTGGCTGCAGCACGTGAGACGAGGAACGCGCTGGTGAGATTGACATCCAGCACCCGCTGCCAGTCGCTCAATGCCAGTTCCAGCATCGGTTTGCGGAACTGAATACCTGCGTTGTTGATCACGATGTCGACGTGAATATTCTCTTCATCAAGCTGCTGGAATACCGCTTCAATCGCGGCTTCATCTGCCACATTGAATAGAAAGCCTCGGGCATCCAATCCCTGTTGCTGTAATTGCTCCAGCGCCTTATCCATGTGCTCCTGACGCGTGCCATTCAGCAGCACTTTTGCGCCGGCTTGCGCCAGGCCTTGTGCATAAGCAAATCCCAAACCGCGCGTTGAGCCGGTAATCAGGGCGGTTTTCCCGGAGAGGTTAAATAAGGTCTGCATAACAAAACGTCCTTCATGTAACATGACTAACAAGTTGGATGAGTTACTTTTACGTTATGCGCAGAAAGGCAGCAATTGGCAGGCGAGAGATTTGTAAGATATCTCACAATTTTTTAATGTCATCGTCAGAAGGTAATTATCTACTTTTGAAGATTAACCTAATGAAAGTAATAGTTAAATTTCGGGGTTTTCCAGTATCGCTTTTGCTGCGCGAAAAATTGCTGCTTGTGTTGCAAGCAGTGACGCGTTAAAAAGCGGTAGACATGTAGGACAAGTGAGTAAAGCCGTGGCGCTGGAAAGTATCCAAAAACATAACGTGGTTGATGTCATCTACGAGCAGATGAAGCAGAACATTCAGGATGGTCTGTGGGAGCCGGGCTGTAAGTTGCCGTCAGAAGCGGAATTGACCGCAACCTTTCAGGTGAGCCGCGTCAGCGTGCGGAGTGCCGTGCAGAAGCTGCGAGACCTTGGCGTGGTGGTGACGCATCAAGGGAAGGGTACCTATGTTACCCGCGAAGTGGCGCGCTACGGATCGTTCAGCGATAACCAGCCCATTCTGCACCTTTCGCAGGAAGAGTTTGATGATATGCGGGTTTTCCGTCAGACCGTCGAGTTCAAATGTATGGAGCTGGCAGTGCAGAACGCCACAGATGAGGATGTCAAAGTGCTGGAAAGCGCCCTAAATCGCATGCTGGTGAGTAAAGATGACTACAAGAAGTACTCGCTGGCGGACTACGATTTCCATCTGGCTATTGTGAAAGCCTCGCACAACAAAGTGTTCATCCACGTCATGGAATCCCTCAAGGGGATTTATGTGCATTACCTCGAAGAGTTGAACCGCGTATTGGGCATTACGCTGGAAAGCGTTGAAGCCCACATTAAAGTCTTTATGGCGTTGAAAAACCGCGATGCCTCGCTGGCAGCCGAGACGCTTAATAGCGCGATGACACATAACGTGCACGCCATCGAGGATGTACGCCATAACTGAATAACCAAAAGCCCTGCACAGGGCTTTTTAATACACATAACATGTAGGACATCATACAGCATGTTATCCAGATACTGTGAGGATCATGATGAGTAACCTGAAAATTACCGATGTAAAAACCATCCTTACCGCGCCAGGCGGCATCGATTTGGTGGTGGTAAAAATCGAAACCAGCGAACCCGGTTTATACGGTTTGGGCTGCGCCACCTTTACTCAGCGTATCTACGCGGTCGCCGCCGCGATTGAAAACTACATGAAGCCGTTTTTGATCGGCAAAGACCCGGCGCGTATCGAAGACATCTGGCAATCGGCGGCGGTCAGCGGTTACTGGCGTAACGGTCCGGTGATGAATAATGCGCTCTCCGGTGTGGATATGGCGCTGTGGGACCTGAAGGGTAAAGTTGCCGACCTGCCGGTGTATGAACTGCTTGGCGGCAAATGTCGTGATGGCGTGCCGCTTTATCGCCACTGCGACGGTGCCGATGAGATACAAGTTGAAGACAACATCCGCGCGCGCATGGAGGAGGGCTATCAATATGTGCGCTGTCAGATGGGCATGTATGGCGGCGCGGGTACCGATGATTTGCGTTTGATCGCCGGCAAGCTGGCCAAGGCGCGCAATATCCAGCCGAAGGTGTCACCGCGTAATCCTACTCACGGCATCTATTTCGATCCGGATGCTTATGCGCGTGCCGTACCGCGCCTGTTTGATCATCTGCGCAACAAGCTCGGTTTTGGCGTTGAGTTTATTCACGATGTGCACGAGCGCATCACGCCAATCGCTTCGATTCAGTTGGCGAAATCACTCGAACCGTATCAGCTATTTTTCCTCGAGGATCCGGTTGCGCCAGAAAATATCGACTGGCTGAGTAAATTACGTAGCCAAAGCAGCACGCCAATTGCCATGGGCGAGCTGTTTACGCAAATCAACGAGTGGAAGCCATTAATTCAAAACCAGCTGATCGATTATATTCGCTGCCATGTCAGTACCATTGGCGGCATTACACCGGCGAAGAAGCTGGCGACTTTTGCGGAACTGTTTGGCGTGCGTACAGCGTGGCACGGTCCGGGCGATATCTCACCGATTGGCGTGGCAGCAAACCTGCATATTGATCTGAGCATCACCAATCTTGGCATTCAGGAGTACACGCCGGTGAATGAGGCGCTGCAGGAAGTGTTCCCAGGTTGTCCGGAGATTGATCGCGGTTATGCCTACCTCAGCGATCGTCCGGGGTTGGGCGTGGATATCGATCTGAAAGAGGCGGCGAAATATCCGGTGTCAGGTGGTATTCCGGACTGGACTAACGCGCGTCTGCCAGATGGCACGGCGGCACGTCCGTAAACGTATTTAAGATTGGAGAGGAACCACTGATTAGTTCCTCTTTTATTTAGTTTTCAAAACGTCCTGAGGTTGCTTCGAATCGAACGTTTCCGCAAAGGCATCCGCAGGTGAAATGGCTCATGAATTTTATCCGTAATGATGATGTTGAGGCGAATATCCGAATTTAGCCGTTACAAACCAAAGAGCGCATAATGTATATTATGTTAAATGAATCATCTCATTGCGCACTTCAACCATCATCCGCTCATCATCTGCCTTCTTTCACCTCCGTCACCAACAATCCGTAACCCGCGATCATCCCGGCGACGGACTGTTGAACGCACGTTGCCGTTATCTGCGCCCTTTAATCACCGACGCCTTCCAGTTGAAATCACTGACTTCACTCTCTTTCAACGATTCAGGTTTCTTCCTGCGGGTTGGCGTTTTCTTTGCCTTTTCAGCCAGCGCTTTCTCTTTGGCCAGTTTCGTCGTCATAATCTGCTGCCGGGCTTCCGCAGTGAACTCTTTCTCTTTCTTTGCATCCGGCTCTTTGCCAGTGCGCTGGCGATACTTCTCCATCAATCCCTTAAACGCTTCTTCTACTGCAACGCGTTCACTGAGATTGAACTGATCGATGGAAATCATTTTCTTGTCGTTCATAGCGTACCGTCCAATAGTGATTTTCTGGCAACAAGTGTACAGCATTTACCGGCAATGAAGATCGCACCATTGCCGCTTACGTGGCTTTCTTGTAACCTTTGCCGTCAACATTTTAAGGATTTCCTATGAACGATCATCGCTCCAAAGATCCCTTGCACGGCGTCACGCTTGAGATGCAAATTAATGCGCTGGTCGCCCATTATGGCTGGGCCGAACTGGGTAAGCTCATTAATATCAACTGCTTCAAAAGCGATCCAAGCGTTAAATCGAGCCTGAAGTTTTTACGCCGCACACCCTGGGCACGCGCTGAGGTTGAAGCACTGTATCTGGATTCACTGGATGATTTTGCTGCGGATAAGGCAGATGATTCCGCGCCAAATCCCTGGACCATGGGCAAAGATAAGTAATTTCAGGCGACAAAACCGGCAGCGCTACGTGAATTCTCGGCAACTTCCACCCTGCTCTTTTTGCAGAATTCACGTAGCGACATCATATAAGTTCTCCCATTTATCCTCCGCTCTGTCACTTTCATAACTTCCAACCTTGCCCGCGTCATCACATTTTCCAATGACCGATCGTATTGTAAGTTTCCATGCTGCATGACAATATCGCTACATGTATATACATGTACCACCAAGAGAAGCCACATCACACTAACAATAATTTCCCACCTTTAGCCGCTTCAGCGAGGAAACTATGTCAGCCGAATCACCTGCAGCAGATTACGCCGGCGCAGAGAAAAAGCGCCTGTCAGAAACGCGATCCATTGATTACATTCCTCCGAGCGAACGCCACGGACATCCTTTCAGCCAATTCACCTTGTGGTTTGGTGGCAATTTGCAGATCACCGCCATCGTAACCGGCGCGCTGGCCGTGGTGTTGGGCGGCGATGTGGTGTGGTCGATCATCGGCTTGCTGGTTGGGCAAGTTGTGGGCGCGGCGATCATGTCACTGCATGCCATTCAGGGACCGCGTCTCGGATTGCCGCAAATGATCACCAGCCGCATGCAGTTTGGCGTATACGGTGCGGTGATTCCGTTGGTGTTGGTGTGCATCATGTATGTCGGATTCTCTGCCAGCGGCACGGTGTTGGCCGGACAGGCGCTCGCCAAACTGATTAATACCAGCAATGCGTCAGGCATGATCCTGTTCAGTGCGATTATCGTCGTCATCGCGGTGCTGGGATATCGCGTGATTCACAAGCTCGGTAAAGTAGCCAGCGTGATTGGCGTGCTTGCCTTTGTTTACCTGTTTATCACGCTGCTCTCAACCCATGATCTGTCCGCGGTGTGGCAGAACCAGCATTTCACGGTCGCTAACTTCCTGCTTGCGGTTTCGTTGTCGTCGTCATGGCAGATTGCATTTTGCCCGTATGTTTCTGACTATTCGCGCTATTTACCGGCTAACGTCTCAGCCAAAAAACTTTTCAGCTGCGTTTTCTTCGGCACGGTTTTAGGAACGCAGGCTTCAATGACGTTGGGTGTAATTGTCGCGGCGATTGCCGGTAAGGCTTTCTCTGGCAACGAGGTTGGCTATATTGTCAGTTTAGGCAGCAGCGCTACGATGGCGATGGTGATCTATTTTGCGATCTGCTTCGGCAAAATCACTTTCACCACGCTGAATGCTTACGGCAGCTTTATGTCACTCACCACCATCGTTTCTGGCTTCCGTCAGAAAACCGCATTAAGTCGTGGCGGCCGCATTCTGTTTGTGGTGTTGATGGTGACGATTTCTTGTGTGATTGCGCTGATTAGCGAACCCGCTTTCCTGAAATCATTCACCCATTTCCTGCTGTTTTTACTGGCCTTTTTTGTGCCGTGGAGCGCAATCAGCCTGACCGATTTCTACCTGATCACCAAAGGTAAAGTCGATGTACCGGCACTCTCCCAGCCCAACGGACGTTACGGTCGCTGGAACTGGGCGGGCATAATTGTCTACTTCTGCGGCGTGCTGGTACAGTTGCCGTTCATTGATAATCCACTGCATCACGGTTCGTTAACCTGGATTTTTGCCGGTAATGATGTGTCGTGGATTATTGGCTGGATTGTCACCGCACTGTTGTGGTTAGCCGCAAGAAAGGTCGATCGTCGAGGGACTTTGTCGCACTCTGCTTACCCCAATCAGTGACATTGTCACGTATGTCATATTAATGAATCGCGCTCACAAGTGCTTGCGACTTTGAGCGCATTATCATTCAGCCAGCCCACCGCTACACTTTAACTAACGAGAAATATAAGCAACTGTAAGGCGCACCTGGTCGCCATTAATGGCAATCCTGAGGGATTATTTGTAACTCACCACCGTCACCCAATTGGCGTCACCGCCGGCCGGTGCTTTGCCAACGCGCTTTAGCGCCCCGCTTTCTTGATCAATGGCATAGCTGCCGGTCACCGCACTCTTTTCGCCGCTGGCAATCAACCAACGTCCGTCAGCGGTGATCGCGATGCCGCGCGGCTGTTTCTCGACTTGCCAGCTATCAATCAGCGTCAGTTTGCCGTCTGCTTTGTTAATCCGGTATCCGCTGATGGTGCTGCTGGTCCGCTCGCTGACATAGAGAAAACGGCCATCCGGCGTCAGACGAATATCGGCCGCCCAGATGCGCGGCGTGGTGTCGCTGTAGCCCGGCGGTCGCTCTTTGCCGTGTTGCAGTTGATATTTTTCCGCTACCGCATTTGGCGTCTCCGCTACTTTCACCAGCTCACCGCTGGCTTCACGACGAAACTGCGTAATGATGCCGCCCATTTCACCGATGTTGTAGAGATAGCGATTATCCGGCGACAACACCGAATGGCGCGGTCCGTTTTCTGTCGCCGTTTTAACATAGCCGTTGCCTAACCCCGAAAGCTCGCCCTCGGCGCTCAGTTTCAATTGCAGCACGCGATCGGTGCCGAGATTGCCGACATAAGCCTGCTCGCCGCTCGCATCAACAATCACCGAGTGCGCGGCATGTCCGGTTTTGTAACTCCCGACCGGCGGCGCAATCAGCTTGCCGTCGCTATTGAGTCGATAAACGTGCACCACATCGCCATCATAGGAAGCGCCCAGCAGAAAACGACCCTGCGGATCCGTGCTGATGTAGGGATAACTGGCCGCAGCGGATACGCTATTCAACGGGCTGAGATCGCCCGTTTTGCTGTCGATGTTCCAGCTCACCAGTTGCAGCGGTTTACTGCGAATCGCGGCGTAAAGATGTTTGTGATCGGCGCTCAACGCCATCGGCATCACTTTGCCGCCGACCTGAGTGCGTCCTAATAGTTGCAATGCACCGGTTTGCTCATACTGCGCGTAGCGCGCGATGGTGCCATCATCGGCTTCTGAAACGTAGACAAAAGTCTGCGCCAGCAACGGCGCGCTGGCGGCCAACGATGCTAAAAGCGTCGCCGCGCGTAATAGGTTCTTCATGCTGCTTCCTTAGCGTACCAATGACGGACGTTTGGCGTCATAGCGCCAGTTATCGATCAAAAACTGCATCCCCAGCGCATCGTTGCGATTTTTATCCGGCAGCGCGTTATATAGCGCATGCGCCTGTTCGATGCGATCCATATCCAGCTCGATGCCCAATCCCGGCCCCGGCGGTAACTCCAGATAACCATCGCGGATTTGCGGCGGTTGACGCGTAAGCTGCTGACCATCCTGCCAAATCCAGTGCGTATCAAAGGCGGTTTGACGATCGCCAGGCGCGGCGGCACCCAAGTGCGCCACCATCGCCAGCGAAATATCAAAATGGTTATTGGAGTGGCAGCCGGTTGTCAGCCCCCATTCGTTGCACAGCTGCGCCACCACGTTGGCGTTACGCATCGTCCAGAAGTGCGGATCGGCGAGCGGAATATCAATGGCATTCAGTTGCAGCGCATGATGCAGCTGGCGCCAGTCGTTGGCGATCATATTAGTCGCGACCGGCACGCCGGTGGCGCGGCGAAACTCGGCCAGCGTTTCCCGACCGGAATAGCCTTGTTCAGCGCCACAAGGATCTTCCAGATACGGCACCTTCCCCGCCAGCTGCTTGCCAAAGCGAATCGCCTCATCCACCGACCAGCTGGCGTTAGGATCGACGGTGACGCGTGCTTCAGGGAAGCGCGACAGTAGCGCTTCCACCGTTGCCACTTCCACTTCGCCTGCCTGCACGCCGCCTTTGAGCTTGAAGTCGCGGAAGCCATATTGCTCAACTGCCGCTTCGGCCAGTCGCACCACGGCATCGCTGTCCATCGCCGCTTCATGACGCAGACGGAACCAGCCTTCTTGCTCATGCTCCCCTGATCGATAGTGCATATTGGTGCGCTTGCGATCGGCGATGTAGAACAAATAGCCCAGCACCGGAATGCGATCGCGCTGTTTACCGCTGGCAAGCAGGTCCGCCACCGGCAGGTTAAACAGTTTGCCTTGCAGATCCAGCAACGCCGCTTCAATGGCGGCGGCGGCGTTATAAAACTTCTCCGGATTCATTTGCGGGATATGAATGTCGTTGGTGTGCGAGGTTTGTTGCTGACGCGCTTCGCTGCTGAACAGCTGGCTGAGTGTCGCGTTGAGACGCAGCAGCGAACTACCTTCTATCAGCGGGCGAAACTGTTCCAGCAACTGCAAGGTGGATGCATGACACGGCGTTTCGCCTACGCCGGTATGTCCGGCGGAATCGGTCAGTATCACGATGATGCGCGTGAAATAGCAGTTATGGGCGCCGCCAATGTTCAATAACATGCTGTCGTAGCCGGCAACCGGCACGATGCGCATCGATTTAATGACTGGACTGTCTGACATGGTTTCTCTCCGTGTGACCGAAAGCGGGTGGAACAGGTTTGCGACGCAGCAGCAAATAGAGTCCGGTAACCACAGACACGCTGGTTAGCGCGTAAAGTCCGCCGGTGGTGCTGCCGGTGTGCATTTCGAGGTAGCCGAATACCGTGGGCGCAAAGAAGCCACCGAGGTTGCCAATCGAGTTGATCAGCGCAATGCCGGGCGCGGCAATCGAGGCGGGTAATTCACTTTGCGGCATCGGCCAGAAGAACGCCGCGCTCACTTTGGATCCGATGCAGGCCACAATCATCGCCACAAAGCCAAACCACGGCGTACCCAGCGTAGCCATAAAGGTGCCGCACGCGGCGATCAGCATGGCGATGCCGAGCCCTTTATCCAGTTTATCGCGATAGCGGTCGGTGGCTTTGCCGAGCAGAAACAGCGCGACGATAGCGAACAGCCACGGCACGGCGGTCAGCAATCCGGTTTCAAAGCTGTTGAAGCCCTGAATACGCTGAATGATTTGCGGCAGCCAGAACACTAACGTGTAGCCGGTCATGGTCATGGTGAAGAAGATCAGGCAGTAAGACAAAAGGCTGCGATCGCTGATCAAGCCCCAGCGGCCGTGTTTCACCGCGTGCTCTTCGCGCGCATCATCTTCCAGCGCTAACTGCTGCGCCAGCGCTTGTTTCTCGGCATCGCTCAACCATTTCGCGCCTTGCGGTTTGGATACCAGCACAAAGGCGGCCAGCAAGCCGATCACCATCGATCCGCCGCCTTCCACAAACATCACCCATTTCCAGCCCGCGATGCCGCCAACATCATGCATCATCAGAATGGCACCGGTGAGCGGACCGGAGAACAGAAAAGCGCTGGCGGTAGCGCTTAACACCATCGCGGTAGCTCGCCCTCGCCACGCATTCGGCACCCATTGACGAAAATAGAACAGCACGCCAGGGAAGAAGCCGGCTTCCGCCACGCCGAGCAGGAAACGCAGCAGATAGAAATGCAGCGGCGTACTCACAAAACCGGTAAGCACCACCACCATGCCCCACGTAATCATGATGCGCGTCAGCCACACGCGTGCGCCGAGTTTCTTCAGCATCATGTTGCTCGGCACTTCAAACAGCGCATAGCCAATAAAGAACAGCCCCGCGCCTAAGCCGAAGGCGGCCGCACTAATGCCTGCATCCGTTTGCAGTTCGGCTTTTACGAAGCCAATGTTAGCCCGGTCAATTTGGTTCACAATTAACATCAGCGCCAGCATCGGAATGATGCGGCGGAAGAACTTGCCGATAGCCGAGGCGATATGCGCGTCATGATCGGGCGATAATACGTATTGTTGTTGTGTCATGCGTCACCTGTAGGGAGAAAAGCATCGCTATAGGTATACGCAGCAGAGTGTGGCCAGGTGTATGTGGCATTGCCCGATACCGCTTAGGCAAATGCCCTATGATTGTTAAAATTCATGGTGTTATATTAATTCGCGTCGACAAGTTTACGCTTGGTTTGTGCGCTGGCTCACTGGCATTTTACCAGGTGCGCATAAATGCGCACCCTACAGATATTTCGTAAGGCCGTCATTAATGGCGACCTTACCCTCAAACTTGCCTTTTCCTCGTCTACACTTGCCTCACGTGGAAACGCTAATAGAGGTAAAAATGTCGCAATCTACTCAACGTAATCAAGCTTGGCTACTAGCCTCACGCCCGCATGGCGAACCGGTAAAAGAGAATTTCCGCCTGGTAGAGCAGCCCATTCCTGACGTGAAGGACGGCCAAATCCTGCTGCGCACGCTCTATTTGTCGCTTGACCCCTATATGCGCGGGCGCATGGATGACAGCAAATCTTATGCTGCACCTGCTGAACTCGACCAACCGATGGTTGGCGGCACGGTGAGCGAAGTGGTGGAATCTAAACACGCGGATTTCCAGCAAGGCGATGTGGTCCTCGCGCAAAGCGGCTGGCAAAGCTATGCGGTTTCGGACGGAAACGGCGTGGCGAAATTGGGCGATCTGCCCCATCCTTCTTGGGCGCTGGGCATTCTCGGTATGCCGGGCTTTACGGCCTATATGGGCTTGATGGATATCGGCCAGCCAAAACAGGGTGAAACCCTGGTGGTCGCGGCGGCTACCGGCCCGGTCGGTGCAACGGTGGGTCAGCTTGGGAAACTCCAAGGCTGCCATGTCGTAGGCGTTGCGGGGGGTGAAGAGAAGTGTCGTTATGCGATTGAGAAGCTCGGTTTCTCCGCCTGTATCGATCACCATCGTGACGACTTTGCGGAACAACTGGCGGCTGCCTGCCCGGACGGCATTGATATCTACTTCGAAAACGTTGGCGGCAAAGTGTTTGATGCCGTATTCCCGTTGCTGAACACCGCAGCGCGCGTGCCGGTGTGTGGCCTGGTTTCTGGTTACAGCAGCCGCGAATTACCGCCAGGCCCAGATCGCACCCCGCAAATCATGGGCGGCATTCTTAAACGTCGTATTCGCATGCAGGGCTTTATCATCTTCCAGGATTACGGCAATCGTTATCCTGAATTCCTCAAAGCGATGACGCCGCTGGTGGAGCAGCAAAAAATCCACTACCGCGAGCACATGATCGACGGGCTGGAAAATGCCCCGCAGGCGTTTTTCGATATGCTGAAAGGCAAAAACTTCGGTAAAACTGTGGTGAAAGTCGCGCAGTAAACCGTTGTGTTAACGCTATTTTTCACTTTGCATAGCCGCAATTGAGATATGGCGCGCGCTGAGCGCATGAGAAGATATTTTCCCTACATCGTCATTATCGGGAGTTCTCATGTCGCTCAGCCAAACCCACATCCTGAAGGTCAATTCCCAACAGCCTGAAGCACCCGTTCCCTTACCTGCTGAACCGGCGCATATCATTCGTGATGATGCCGAAGCCATCGAGATTGCTCAACGTCTGGCCACAGAGTTTGCGCGTGACGCCGCACTGCGCGACCGCGAAGGCATCTTGCCGCTCAACGAATTGGATGCGTTCTCACAAAGTGGCTTGTGGGCGATGGCGATCCCTAAAATCTATGGCGGCGCGGGCGTATCCTGGGTGACGGTGGCGAAAGTCATCGCCATCATTTCGGCGGCAGATTCCGCGCTCGGTCAGCTACCGCAGAACCATTTAGCCGGCGTGGCGCATCTGGTGGCGGATGGCAGCGAGGCGCAGAAACAAGAACTACTGGGCGAAGTGCTGGCTGGCTTGCGCTGGGGCAACGCTTTCTCCGAGAAGAATTCACGCACCGTCGCCGATTTCCAGACGCGTTTTCAGCGTGAAGGTGATGACGTGGTGATCAACGGCGAGAAATTCTACGCCACCGGCGCACTGCTGGCGCATCGAATTCACGCAGTGGCGCTCGACGATCAGGATCGCGCGCATCTGATTGTGCTGGATCGCAACACGCCGGGCGTGACCATCATTAACAATTGGTCGAGCTTTGGTCAGCGCACCACGGCATCGGGCACCGTGCTGCTGGAGAACGTGCGCGCGCCGCTATCCCGCGTGATCCCGGCTTATCAGGCGTTTGAGCGCCCGACTGCCGCCGGTCCGATTTCGCAGATTATTCAGGCGGCGGTGGATGTGGGCATTGCTCGCGGCACTGTTGAAGACACGCTGCATTTTGTGCGCGAGCGGTCACGTCCGTGGATTGATAGCGGCCAGGAGCGCGCATCCGATGATCACTTTACGCTGGCGGCAGTCGGGGATTTGAAAATTCGCCTGCACGCCGCTGAAGCCTTACTGTGGCGCGCTGGCGAAGCGATTGATCTGGCGCTGCGGCAACCCGATGAAAGCACGGTTGCAGCAGCAACGGTTGCTACCGCTGAAGCCAAAGTGTTAACCACCGAAATCGCTATTCTGGCAGGCAACAAGCTGTTTGAACTTGCGGGTACACGCTCAACGCTGCAGGAGTTCAACCTCGATCGCCATTGGCGCAATGCGCGCACCCACACCTTGCACGATCCGGTGCGCTGGAAGTATTACCACGTTGGCAATTATTACCTCAATGGCACCCCGCCGCCGCGCCATGCCTGGAATTAACGGTGGCGAAAACGTGCCGCTGGATGGTCAGCCGTGAGTCGCGGCTGACCAAACAACCGTTCGCGCAACGTCACGGCTTGCGCGGGCGTTTCACGGATAAGCCCTCGGCTACGCAGCACCGGCATCACATGCTGGATAAAATCCTCAAAGCTGCCGGGACTAATCGCCCACGCCAGATTGAAGCCATCAACACCCGACTCCGCGGCAAACTGTTCCAGCTGATCGGCGATACTCTCCGGACCGCCGATCAGCAGCGGATGCAATCCGCCAATGCCGATGTAGCGCGCCGCATCACGCAGCGTCCAGCGTTTTTGATCGTCAATGCGCGTCAGGCTGGCTAAGGCTGAGCGACAGGCATCGGTTTCACGAAACGCTAGCGGCGTATCCAAATCCTCCTGTGACCAGTCGATACCGGTCCACGCAGAGAACAGCGCCAGCGCGGCCTCTTCGCTGATGTACTGCTGATAATCGCGATATTTAGCCTGCGCGGCTTCATCACTCTCTGCGGTGATCACCGTGATAGCCGTTACGAAACGCAGCGAAGCCGCATGGCGCCCTTCTGCTGCGGCTAACTGGCGAATGCGTTGGATATCCGCAGCAATGGCCTGCGGCGTAACGCCGCCGAGAAATATCACTTCCGCGTTGCGTGCAGCGAATTGCGCCCCGCGACTGGAGGTTCCCGCCTGAAACAGCACCGGCGTGCGCTGCAGACTGGGCTCGCTTAGGTGCGCATCCGGTACCTGATACCAGCGCCCGGCATGCTTGATAGCATGCACTTTGGCCGGATCGCTATACACGCTGTTTTGCTTATCGCGCCGCACCGCGTCCTCTTCCCACGATCCTTCCCACAGCTTGCCGGTGATATCGAGAAACTCCTGCGCGCGATCGTAGCGTTCATCGTGCGGAATTTGCTGCGTCAGCCCCAGATTACGTGCCGCTGAATCCAGCATTGACGTCACCACATTCCAGGCGATGCGCCCGTTGCTCAGGTGATCAAGCGTGGTGAATTTGCGCGCAAGCAGATACGGCTGTTCGTAGGTGGTAGAAACGGTGATGCCAAAGCCCAGATGTTGCGTCACCGCTGCCATTGCAGAAACCAGCAATAGTGGATCGTTAACCGGCATTTGTGTCGCCAGACGCAACGCCGCGTCCGGCTTGTTTTGCCACACGTCCAACTGACCCAGCGCATCGGCGATGAACAGCGCATCAAACCCGGCGCGATCCAGCTGTTGGGCAATATCGGTCCAGTAACGCAATTCGGTATAGCGATGAGCCTGATCCTGCGGATGCCGCCACAATCCTGCGGAGATGTGGCCCGGCACATTCATCATAAAACCAAACAGTAAAAACGGTGCCCGGCTCATCTTTGACCTCTCTCAGCTGTGATGACGCGCGCGCAGAGCCCCGACGGCCAGCACAATGAAAATTAATCCGCCGGTGGCGACCTGTTGCCAGTAAAAATTCCAGCCGACCAGCAGCAAGCCGTTGGCGATAAAGCTCAGCAGCACCACGCCAAGCAGCGTGCCTAACACATTGGGCCGACGTGATGGCGCGAAGGTGGCGCCAATAAAACTGGCACCAATCGCATTCAGCAGATAGGCATTGCCCGACAGCGGCACCCAGGCTTTGACGTTGGCCGCCAGAATCAAACCGACGATACCGGCAATCAACGCCGCGAGAATAAACGCCAGCGCAGTGAGTCGTTTCACTGGCACGCCCGAATGCTGCGCAACGCTGTACTGCTCGCCCATTACCCGCAATGAACGGCCGGTGGCGCTGCGATGCAGCAACTGATAGAGCGCCAGCGCTACCAGCAACAATAGCCACAACGGCAGCGGAATGCCGAGCAGCGCGCCGTGACCTATCGCCGAAAAACCATCGGGCAGTTTCTGGCTCAGCAGATAAACCGGTTGTCCGCCATTTGACGACAGCTGCTGCACGCTTTGTCCGATAAACAGCGTGCCAAGCGTGGCGAGAAACGGCTCCACGCCTAACTGTGTCACCAAAAAGGCGTTAAACACGCCAACCAGCAGCGCGGCAATTAATGCCGCGAACAGCGCCACTGGCAAACTGACCTGATGCAGCACCAGTGTCACCAAAACCAGACAGGCAATATCGATCGCCGTGCCCACCGAGAGATCAATCGCGCCAATGCGTGTCACCAACGTCATCGCCAGGGCGACGATCGCCAGCGGCGCGACGTTATTGAGCAACACACTGCGAATATTGGAGACAGTGGCAAAAGCGGGCACCGCGATAATAAAGAACACGAGCAGCGCTACAAAGGTCAGCACGATGATGGCGCGCAGCCAGCCGGTCTGGCGCGGGCGTGGCGCGACAGGTGATAACAAAGAGTCAGACACCTTGCGTTCTCCTTGACTGGCGACGACGTAACAGCGCGGTTAACGCCACCACTAATAGGATCAACACGCCTTCGACGCCGTTTATCCAGTAACTTGAGACATTGATCAGCTGAAAGCCGTTGGCAATCAGGCTGAGAAATAGCGCGCTAATCAGTGCGCCGCCAAGTGTCGGCACCAGACGACGGGAAAACACCACGCCCAATAGCGCCGCCGCGATCACCATCAACAGATTGTCGTTGGCGCCAGGCGAACTGCCGCTTAGTAGCGACACCGACGCAATTGCCGCGATAGCCGCGCTGACGCCACACAACACGTAGCTCAAACCCTGATAGCGTTTAACGCCGATGCCCGCCGCATTCGCCGCCTGCGGATGGCTGCCCACCGCCTGCAAGCGCAGGCCAAAGGACGTCAGGCGGCTCAAGGCGATCATGCCAAACGCCAGCAGCAGAAACGACCAGCCCAGCCACGACACCGCTAAAGGGCCGTTGCTTAACAACAGATTTTGCAGATCGCTGCTGGCCGACACCGAGGCGTTGCTGGTCAGCACCATTTCCAGGCCGATAGCGATATTCATGCTGGTGAGCGTTGCCAGCAGCGGCAAAATCCCCAGCCAGACAATCGCCAGCGCGTTAAACAAACCCACAGCCGCACCGGTAAACAGCGTCAGCAGCAAGGCAATCGCGATGGGCTGACCGGCGTTGAGCTGGCTGGCAAACACCGCCGCACTTAGGCCAAGGTTGGCGGCAATCGACAGATCAATGCCGCCGGTAATACCCTGCAAGCCGCCGCCGCTTAAAACCAGCGTTAAGCCAAGCGCCAGCGTGCCAACCACCGCGGTCTGCTGTAGCACGTTGCCAAGATTCATCACCGTAAGAAAAATCGGCGACAGCCAGGCAAAGACGGCTAAAACCAGCACAATAATCAGCAGCGAAACGTGTTGCAGCCACTGCTGACCACGCACGCTGCGCGGTGCTACAAGCGGTGCAGATTGGGTAACATCACTCATGAAGCACGCTCCGTTAACGCGCCGGTGCCCGAAGCCCAGGAGAGAATTTCCTGATGGCTGGTGTGCTGTGCCTCCAGCGTGGCGACATGTTCGCCGCGCGCCAGCACCATAATGCGATCGGCCAGCGTTTGCAGTTCGAGTAAATCGGTGGAGAACACCAGAATCAGGGCGCCGTCATCAGCCAACTGCTGCAATGTGTGATAAATCGCCGCCTTAGCCGCAATATCAACGCCCACCGTGGGCTCATCCAGCAAATACAGACGCGCACCGGTGTTTAACCATTTGGCCAGCACCGCTTTCTGTTGGTTGCCGCCCGAAAGCTGACGCAGCGCCGCCAGCTGCCCCGGCGTGCGGATATCCAGTTGCTGAATGTTCTTCGCCACCAGTTCGCTCTCCGCCTGACGCGAAACGCCGCCCCAGCGCAGCAAGCGTTGCACCGTGGTTAAGGTGACATTGTCACGCAATGACAAATTTAACGCGACGCCGTTGGCGCGGCGATCCTCCGGTACAAAGGCGATACCGCGCTTCACTGCGGCATGTGGAGAAGCCGGCACGCCGCTCACTTCGCCCAGCGTAACCTTGCCGCTGACGCCGTTTTCCAGCCCGAACAGCGCGCGAATCAGCGCTTTACCGCCGGAACCTAACAAGCCGGTGATGCCGATGATTTCGCCTTGTCGGCCGGTGAACGACACACTGTGAAAACTGCCGGGCGCGCTGAGCGCAGTAACCTGCAGTACTTGCGCACCGGCGCGGCGCGACTGACGCGGTGCCAGTTCATGACGCGCGTCGCCTACCATCGCCGCGATCAGTGCCGCCGGTGATAGTTGATCTGCGTTGAACTGCGCCACGTCTTTGCCGTCACGTAGCACCGTGACGCGTTGGCACAGCTCCTGAATTTCATCGAGATAGTGCGAAACATAAAGCAGCGCGATGCCCTGCTGGCGCATGCGTTCAATTACCCGGAACAGCGCATGCACTTCATGGCGCGCCAGCGCGGCGGTCGGTTCATCCAGCACCACCACGCGCGGCGCGTTTTGCAGCACGCGACAGATTTGCACCAGTTGCTGCTCCGCCACGCTCAGCGTGGCGATCAACGCATCAGGATCGAGTTGCAAACCAAAGTGCTGCTGCAGCTGCTGCTCTGCCTGCTGGCGCATACGACGTCGCAGGATAAACGGCGTACCGGCTAAGCGCGGTTCGTTGCCAAGCCACAGCGCTTCCGCCACCGTTAGCGAGCCGGGCAACAATCGCTCCTGATGCACGATGGCGATGCCCTGGCGTTGCGCCTGCGCGGGCGTAGCGAGCGTAAGCGGCTGGCCATCCAGCTCGATGCTGCCGCGATCGGCGGCGTGAATGCCGCCTAACACTTTGATCAGCGTCGATTTACCCGCACCGTTATGGCCAATCAAGCCGTGTACTTCACCGGCATGCACGCTGAGCGACACCGATTGCAGCGCAGGCACGCCATCAAAAGCTTTGCTGATGGCGTGCAGTTGCAACAGCGGCGCGTTATTTACCATCCGTTTGACCCAGGGTTTTCTGCGCTTCGGCAGCGTTCTCTTTAGTCACCAGAATCGACGGCACATAGGTTGCGGGCGGCAACGAACGATCGCCAGCGAGGTATTTCGCTACGTTCTGCACCGCCGTTTGGCCAATCACATACGGCTGCTGCGCCACCACCGCTGCCGCGCTGGATTTGGGATCTTTAACCAGCGACACCACATCCGGGCTGCCATCCACCGCGTACGTTTTGATTTCGTTGCGTCCGGCAGCGTCTACCGCCTGCGTGGCGCCGATTTGCGGCACATCCCACGCCGCCCAAATCGCCTGCACCGAACCTTTCGGATATTTATTTAGTAATTGACTGATTTGCGCATACGCATCCTGCACGGTATTCGGGATGACATCGCGCAATTCAGGTTGGATAATTTTAATTTTCGGATACCACTTCAGCACGGCTTTTAACTGGTCGTAGCGCATTGCGACTACCGGCACGCCATAGAAACCGTTAAATACCAAAATATTGCCTTCGCCGCGCAGGTCGTTTACCAGTTTTAATGCTAACTGTTCGCCAATATAAAAATTATCCGATGTGGTGACGTTAATACTGGATGGGCTGGCGGTATCAACGGTAAATAAAGGAATGCCCGCTTCGCGTATTTTTTTCAGCCAGGGTTCCAGCACCGACGCTGTGCCAAGGGTTTCAATAATGGCATCCGGTTTTTGCGCAATAAGCGTCTGAATCTGCGCAATTTGCTGCGACTCTTTACGCCCGCCATCCAGCGCAATCGGCGTTCCGCCAAGGCGCTTCACCTCATCGATTTGTCCCTGATAAGCTTTCAAATCCCAGTAGTGATCGGTACCCGCGACGGTAATGCCAATGCGTTTACCCGCCAGCGACGGAATCGGTTGATCCTCGGCGTGCGCCATTCCTGATAATAGTGATAGAGAAGCCAATAACAGACCTGCCAGGCGGTGCTTTTTCATTCTTAATATCCCTGGAAACAATAAAATAATGTTGTGTGACGCCTGTTATCTGGCGTGTGAAATAAAAATTATCACAGCCATTTTTTATCCATAATGCTATTTTCTCCTTAGGCTAGCTGGCGATTGGTAATAGCCAATACGCACTAGTTCGGTGCGTTTTTTCCCGCTGCGCTTTGTCGGTTTTTTATGCACAGTTACGTAAAGATACTGGTAATCCATACAGATAAGGTTCAGGATGGTCACTCATCCTGGATTAGCACCCACGGCCATTCACCCTCTATCTGAGGGCTCGTAATGAACTTTTATTCAACTGAAACCGTTTGCGCCATTACCGGTGCCAACCGCGCCAATTTACGTCGCTGGTTGCGCGGTGGATTAATTTCTGAGAATCACGTCAATAAGGACTGGAGCCGACATCAGGTTGATGAAGTGCTCGCCATGATGGCATTGACCTCGGGTGGCGCCACGCTGTGGCAAATCTATCAAGGCCGACACTGCGGGCTCGATTACTCTTCGTCTGGTTGGGTGGCACGCCGCGGCGATCTTTTACGGCAGCTGGAGTTAGGCTCTGATCGAGAACTGGCGCGTACTGTGCGCAATCTGGCGGGCGATTACAGCAGCGACGATTTCGTCAATGTGCTGATGAAACCGCTCAACCGCTGGCTGCGTGATGATACGCGTCGCGGGGCATCACGCAGGTTAACGCGCTTTCATGAAGCGATCGTTCATCACAGCGACTGTGTAAAACGCGCTTCAGCCCGTCAGCAGCAGATGCCACTGTTACTGGAAGTGGTCAGCACCGGCGATGAAACGGAAGTGTGGCTGGAAGCCATTCGCCTTACCGGACAAGGGTTCTGCGTCGAGGTGGATCAAACCTCACAACCGATGCTGTACAGTTCAGAAAGCCGCCACGATCATCACCTGCTGTGGTGCGGTGCCGGTATCAGCCATGAACGCATGACCCAGTTCCAGCGCGGATTACGCTCCGGTAAACCGGTGATGCTGAGCGGACCCGATCGCAGCGTTCATCCGGCTGTCGCTGAAGCCAGAGTCGCTTAGCCGGTGCTTTATGCACCGGTCTCATCGCTTATCCCATTCCGCACTTTGCTTATTCAAAAGAAGTAGTTAGCCACGGCAACAACGGTTAAGTCACATCACTCTCTCTTCTGCTACGCTCTCGCCTCCCAATCAGGAGGATCTATGAGTTCATTAATCGATATTTTCACCAGTCATAAAAGCGATCGCAGTTTTACCGACCTTCCCGTTGCGGATGCGGTGCTGGATCGCATCATTTCGGCCGCCTATCGCGCGCCAACCTCGGTGAACTCGCAGCAGGTCTCTTTGGTGGTGACGCGCGATGCTGAAAGACGGGCACAAATCTCCCAGATTGCTGGCGGTCAGCCGTGGATTGCCAAAGCGCCGGTGTTTATTACCCTGGTGCTGGATATGCATAAATCGCGTCTGGCGATAAACGCTATCGACCGCGAGCAGATCGCGCAGCAGAGCATCGAAAGCATTGTGTCGGGCTCAACCGATGTGGGTATTGCGTTGGGTTCTATCATGGCGGCAGCGCGTGCGGAAGGTTTGGGCATTGTGCCGATTGGCGGTATTCGTCGCGATGCGCAGGCGTTAATCCGCTTGCTGGATTTGCCGGAATATACCTTCCCGGTGGCGGGCGTGGTGATTGGCCATGTCGATCAGCCTGCGCATCAGAAGCCGCGTCTGCCGCTGGCTACCTTCCGTCATGAAGAGCGCTATCAACGTGATGGACTGGAGCAACACATCGCTGCCTATAATCAGGAGATGGTGCAGCACTGGAAAAATACCGGACGTGAGGATGGCGAGAGCTGGAGTGAAAGCGTTAGCGGTTATTATCACAAGATTTACTTCCCGCACGTGCTGGACGCGCTGAAGAAGCAAGGGTTTGGCAACGACAAGTGACGGCTTTTCCCCGCGCGCTGTGCGCGGGGAAAGAAAATTAACGCCCTTTCTTCTTACGACCTGGCTGGGCGAAACGCTGGCGATTAGCCGGTTTTGCTCCCGCTTTCTCACCCGGTTTAGCGCCAACCGTCGCGGGCTTTTTCGCCGCGCTGGCGGGTTTCTTTTTCGCCTGCGTCTTCTGCGTTTTTTGATCTTCGGATGATGAGTCTTCAATCAGTTTGAACAGATCAATCAGCTCGTCATCGGTCAAATCGCGCCACTCGCCGAGCGGAATGCCTTTCAGGCTGACGTTCATGATGCGCGTACGTTCAAGCTTGGTCACTTCAAAGCCGAAGTGTTTGGTCATTCGACGAATCTGACGATTCAGCCCCTGAACCAGAATGATGCGGAAGACAAAGGTCGACTCTTTTTTAACTTTGCACTTTTTGGTGACGGTGCCGAGCATCGGTACGCCCGCGCCCATTCCGGCAATAAATTCATCGGTGATCGGTTTATCAACGGTGACCACATACTCTTTTTCGTGGTTATTACCGGCACGCAGGATTTTATTCACCAGATCGCCGTGGTTGGTGAGGAAAATCAGTCCCTGCGAATCTTTATCCAGGCGACCAATCGGGAACACGCGCTTGCTGTGATTAACGAAATCACCAATGTTGTCACGCTCACCCTCTTCCATGGTGGTGATGATGCCCACCGGTTTGTTCAGCGCAATCAGCACTAAATCTTCTTCGTCACGCGGCTCAATCAGCTGCCCGTTCACTTTGACTTCATCCCCTGCAAACACCTGCGCACCGACGGCAGCGCGTTTACCGTTAATGAAAACGTTGCCTTGCTCGATGTAACGATCGGCATCGCGGCGTGAGCAGATTCCGCTCTCGCTGATGTATTTGTTCAGGCGTGTGGATGAGTTAGGCAGCATGGTTCCTCCGAAAAAAAACGGACTATACAGCAACCTTAGGCGTTGGTTAAGCCTCGCGACAATCATCAGCATTTCTCTTACCACGATATAACAGCACACTAACAATGTGGTTGTTGTCAACGGATCGATCAGCGACAATTCGCACCCATCGTTTTTTCTTATGACAGAGTGATTCCCTCATGACAAATCAGCCATCGGTGACGTGGATAACCTCCGTGCGCATCTTTCTGGCCCGCCTTTGGCCCCATCCGTTACCGGGAGGCAGAAAGCAGATGGTCATCGCCAGCATTGGCGCGGGATTGGGTTTAATGATGACCAGCCTGACCAGCCACTGGCTGCTGGGTGGAGTGAATCTGTGGTTTGTCGCGCCGATGGGCGCTTCAGCGGTATTACTGTTTGGTCTGCCGAACAGTCCGCTGGCGCAGCCGTGGTCAATTGTCGGCGGCAATTTGGTGGCGGGCGTTGTTGGCGTCACCACCGCGCTGTGGGTTCCCCATCCCGCGCTGGCGTGTGGTATCGCGGCCTGTGTGACGATCGCGTTGATGTTTCAACTGCGCTGTTTGCATCCACCGAGCGGCGCGGTGGCGCTGACCGCAATTTTGGGCGGTAACGGCGTCCAGCAACTGGGTTACCACTTTATTCTGACGCCGGTGCTGTTGAACTCGGTTTGCCTCGCGCTGCTGGCGTTGCTGTTTAACAATCTCGCCGGACGTCGTTACCCGCATCCGCTGGCGGCAACGGAAACCAAAGCGCCGCCTGTGGTGATCGACGTAGCGATTACGCGTGAAGACCTGCATCAGGCGCTGGAAAGCGGCGAAGTGCTGGATATCGATGAGGATGATTTGCAGCAGTTGCTCCAACGCGCCGAAGAGATTGCGACACTTCGTCAGCGCGGGCAGATGCCGGCATCATCATGAGTGGTCGCCATAAATGGCGACTCGACACCATATTCTTTCACGATAACTTCATCGCCCTCAATTTCAACCACCGCAAACGGCACCTCTTCTGCCCCATCCAGCATCCCTTTGAGCGTATAGAAGCCTGTTTGACCGATGCGCGCAAAGCCGCCGCGATGATCGTGTCCAGAGAAACAGCATAGTATGTTGTAACTAGAAAGCAGCTCTGCCAGCACGCTGCCGTTGAGTAAGTTGTGGCTGTTATGCGGCGCCAGCGGATAATGCCCAAACACCACCACTTTCTCCCCTTGCTGCTGGGCTTGCTGCAACTGCTGCTCAATCCACGCCAGTTGCTGCGTTCCTACCGCACCGTTCCAGGGTTTCGCCTGCGGCTGCTGGCGCGCGGTCAGGTCCACCAGCATCGCCTCCGCCTGCTTGCGATCGTCACCGTTCTGCGTGTTGCAATAGAGGCTGATGTCGTTGCCGTCATAAACAATAAAACGCCAGCCCTGCAGCCCAAAGGCGTAATAGCTTTTGGGTAGCGCAGCGGCTTCGTTGAGATGCTGCGCGATGGTCTGCGCATCGTGATTACCCAGCACCACCGCATGTGGATGTTCGAGGCGATCGTAAATCGGCAATATCGCCGCGTAGCTGTTCCAGTCGCGATCGACTAAATCCCCCAGCGTAACGACAAAATCCAGCGGCTGCTGATTCAACACCGCAATCGCCTGCGGCAGCTTATGCAGCGCGTGACGATAGTAGAGATTTTTCGCCATATCGGCGTCGATGTCGGCATATTGCGGATCGGCAATCAAACCAAAACGCAGCGTGCTGCTCAGCGGCGCGGAACGCACATCGGGCAAGGCATAGAGCTCGGCGACATCGCCCAGCAGTTCACGCTGCAGTTCAGTCAGCGGATGCGGATAAGACACGAAAAGCACTCCTTAGCGAATACCAGCACGCATAAAAGATTGAATAAACTGACGCTGGAAGATCAGGAACAGCACCAACAGCGGCAAGGTGGTCATTAACGTAGCAGCGCCAATCAATGCCCATTGCACGCCCTGCTCCGGCGCCGAGAACAGTTGCAGGCCCACGGTGAGCGGCCGCACGTTGACCGAATCGGTGATCACCAGCGGCCAGAGGAAATCATTCCAGTGGAAACTGATCGACACCAGCGCAAACGCCACATAGATCGGCTTCGCCAGCGGGATGTAAATCTTGCGCAGAATGTAAAAGCGGCTGGCACCTTCCACAATTGCCGCCTCTTCCAATACCAGCGGAATACTTTTAAAGGTCTGGCGTAGCAGAAAGATGGCGAAGGCCGATGAGAAATACGGCAGCGCGATGCCGGTCAGCGTATCGCGGAAACCCAGCGCGCCGATGGTTTTGTAGTTATTCAGAATCAGCACGTCGGGGCTGATCATCAGCTGCAGCAGGATCAGCGCGAAGATCGCGCCGGAGAATTTCAGGCGGAAGCGCACTAATGCGTAAGCGGCCATGGTCGCCAGAATCAGCTGCACCACCACAATCATCAGCACCAGCAAGCTGGTATTGAGGAAGTAGCGACCAAAGGGCGCGGCGTGCCAGGCATTAACGAAGTTCTGCAAGGTCAGCGGCGAAAAAAGCGAAAAGCTCGCCTGATCGGATGCCGGATGAATCGCCACCCAGATCGCCACCAGAATCGGTAAAAACCACAGCAACGCGGCAAGCCCAATGCCCATATTCAGACACAGGCGACCAAACGTGATTGTTGGCTTCATTGGTAATGGGCTCGCTTGTCCAGTAGGTTGAATTTAAGCAGTGCAATCGCGGCGAGGATCACCAGCAGTACCACCGTCATTGCCGCTGCGGCGGGCATATCCCAGAAGCTGAAGGCAGTGCGATAGATGTAGAACAGCAGCAGGCTACTGCTGTTATTCGGCCCGCCGTTGGTCATCGCGATCACCTGATCGACGATGCGAAACACATTCATCGAGGCATTGATCAGCACAAACAGCGTGGTGGGCATCAACAGCGGCCACTGCACGCGGCGGAAGAAATAGCGGCGTGACGCCCCTTCTATCTGCGCGGCTTCGCTCAGGCGCGGATCGATCTGCTGCAAAGCGGCGAGATAAAAGATCATAAAGAAGCCCGCTTCGCGCCATACCGATACCGCCATCAAACAGTACAAGGCACTACCCGGTTCGCCGAGCCAGTTCATCGCCGGCAAGGAAAACAGCGCCAGCAGCTTATTCAGCAAACCCAGCTGCGGCGTGTAGAAGAACAGCCACAGATTGGCGATGGCGATCATCGGCAGCAGCGAAGGAATAAAGAACGCGGTGCGCACCAACGCATTGGCACGCATGTGACGATTGACCGCCAGCGCCATCAGCAGCGCCAGCATGACCGCCAGCGGAATGGTGATCAACGCATACAGCAGATTATTCCACAGCGACTGGATGAAGATGTCGTCATCCAGCAGCGCGAGATAGTTATCCAGCCCAACAAAATGGGCTGGACGACCGTTACGTGCTGCGCTGAACAGGCTTTCCCATACGGTCGCAACCGCCGGATAGTGCGTAAACAGCAGTAAAAAACTCAGTGCCGGTAAAATCAGCAGGTAGCCATACAGCTGCATCGACCATAACCGGGGACGACGAACCGGCGCAACGGTGAGAATCGTGCTCGTCATTATTGATAAGACTTCAGCAGACGATCGGCTTGCTTCTGCGCGCCTTCCAGCGCTTCGGCTGGCGTTTTCGCCTGCGTCACCGCCGCTTCTACCGCGTGATTGAGCGCATCCTGAATCTGCACGCTGTTGTAAGTCGAGAGTTCTGGCTGCGCATACTTCAGCTGTTCACGCGCCACCAATGCCTGAGGAACCTCTTTAACGTAATCCTTCATCACCGTGGTATCCCATGCCGCCGGAGAGGTCGCTACATAACCGGTGGCGATACTCCAGCGCGCCGCCTGCTCGGGTGAGGTTACCCAACGGATAAACTCCATCGCCGCTTTCTGCTGTTCTGGTGAGGCATTTTTAAAGACATACAGGTTACCGCCGCCGGTTGGGCTGCCGCGCTGGGTTTTCTCCGGCAGCATCGCCACACCGAACGGGAATTTCGCATTATCACGCACGTTGGTCAGGTTGCCGGTGGTGGTCACCATCATGGCAGTTTTGCCGCTGATGAAGTCCTGCGGCGTGGTGCCCCACGCAATGGCACCCCTCGGCGACACCTCCTCTTTCTGGCCGAGATCGGTCAGCCACTGCAGCGTTTCCACGTTGCCCGGCGTATTGAAGTGCACCGCGGTGCCTTTGCCGTTATCCAGGCGACCGCCGTTGGTGGCGGACAAGCCCTGGAAGTTCCAGTAGCCGTTTGGCGTGGACGGAATCTCGATGCCCCATTGGCTGACGCCGTTAGCATCTTTGATCGTGAGCTTCTTACTGAATTCGACCACTTGCTGCCAGTTGGCCGGTGGCGTATCGGCGTTCAAACCGGCTTTCTCAAACGCCTGTTTGTTCCAGTACATCACCACGGTTGAACGCTGGAACGGTACGCCCCACACTTTGCCGTCAATGTGACGCAGAAACGCCGGATAGAAACCGTCGATCCATTTTTTGCCTTCCTCACCCTGCGCTAAATCGCTGGCCGCCACAATCGCACCGGCATCAATCAGTGAATACGCTTCGATATCACCGATCACCGCCAGCTGCGACGCGTTGCCACCACGAAAGGCGGTCAGCGCTTTGGTCACGGTGGTGGCGTAGTCACCGGTATACACCGGCTGAATGCTCACGTCCGGATGCACTTTCTGGAAATCCGCCACCAGCGAATCCACGGTGTGGCTCACTTTGCCGCCCACCGCGATCGGGTAATACATTTGCAGCTTGACCGGTTCAGCCGCAAAAGCTGAGGTGGTGACGGCGAGAACTAATGCAGAAAGACGTGAATAACGAATCGCAGACATGATTTTCCCTTGGGCAAATGACAACGGTTAAACGGCGTATTTTTTCTGTGAAGCAAACATCTGTTGTTCGGCTGGCACGCAGCGCTTACCGCTCTCGCGATGAAAAAGATATTGCCGCGCGGCTGACCACTGCAATCCCACTTCACTGCCATCGGTGAAGCGCTGCATGCCCGGCACTTTAATGGTCAGCGGTTCGCTGATGCCAGCAAGCAGGCACACCAGCAAGGTATCAGCGCCCATATATTCAGAACTGATCACCCGCGCGGTCAGCGCCGCCTGTTCTGCAGCGATCGGCTGGATATCTTCGGCACGCAATCCAAGGCTCAGCGGCGCGTCGCGGTATTCCACTACCGGCGCGGTGAGATGCAGCAGATAGTGATGCGCGCCATTGCGCTGCAGCGGCAGGATGTTCATCGGCGGTGCGCCAATGAACTGTGCGGCAAACACGCTGGCGGGATTGTTGTAGAGATCGTCTGGCGTGCCGTGCTGTTCAATGTGGCCATCGTTGAGCAGGATAATGCTGTCGGCCATGCTCATCGCTTCAGTCTGATCGTGCGTGACGTACAGCATGGTCAAACCGAGTTTTTTCTGCAGCGCGCGGATTTCACGGCGCATGCTTTGCCGCAGCCTGGCGTCGAGGTTCGACAGCGGCTCATCCATTAAACACAGCGTGTTATTGGCGATCACCGCACGGCCCAGCGCCACGCGCTGTTGCTGTCCGCCGGAGAGCTGCGACGGCAAACGATCCAGCAGCTTATCCAGCTCCATCAGCTTGCTGACGTTATCCAGGCGGGCAGCAAACGACTGTTTCTCCTCGCCGCGCGCTTTCAAACCAAACAGCAGATTTTCACGCACGTTAAGGTGGGGAAACAGCGCATAGGACTGAAACACCATCGATAGCTTGCGCTGCGACGGCGGCAGATGGGTGATGTCGGCGTGTTTAAAGTGGATCGCCCCGCGATCGGCTGTTTCCAGTCCGGCGATGGTACGCAGCAGCGTCGATTTACCGCAGCCCGATGGACCGAGCAGCGCGACAAACGCGCCTTCTGCCGCGTCGAAGCTGATGTCGTCCAGGGCGGTTTTCTCGCCCCAGGCTTTAGTGATGTGGTGAAGCGAAAGGTGGCTCATGCATCCGCAATCCAGAAATCAGAATGGCGGTAAGCTAGCGGAAGGAAATGAAGGTTTTATGTCATTGCGGTGACCGCGCGGTTAATCAGATGCGCAATGCATTACGCCGCTACAAATAATTGCACGCTTAGTAGCGGCAAGGTTCACGCGCTCTTTTGCTTTTTACTGATTGAAATAGTGCTGATGCAAAATCGCAGCCCCATCATCAATCGCTTTCATCAATATCTTTTCACTGGTAACCGCATCGCCGGCCTGTAACGCTTCCAGCAGGTGATCATAGTTATGATGCCCATTCACCACCTCGGCCGGCTGCGGATAGAGATAGTTAAAGCACGGACCGATCTGCACCCAAAGCTGTTCGATCAGTGCCTCCAGCGTTGGCATTTGCGCATAGCCATAGAGCGTAAAACGGAACGCGCGATTGGCTTCTAACGCCGCCTCGGCATCACCGCTTTGTTTGGCTTGCATAAAGCGCGCGCAGAGTTTTTTCAGCTCAGAAATCTGTTTTTTTCCCAAAAATGGCGTCGCCGCCCTCACCGCTAAACCTTCAAGCTGCTTACGAATCAGCGTAATCTCATCAAAGCGCTGGCGCGTCATTTCCGGGACCAGAAACGCCGCAGCTGGCGTGGCGTCTAATGCTCCGGCAGAAACCAATCGCAACAAGGCTTCACGCACCGGCGTGATGCTGGTACCCAATTGAGCTGCCAAATCGCGCGTCACCAGCCGTGCGCCAGGTTTTAACTTGCCAACAATCAGCGCGCTGCGCAGTGACGATTCCACCTGCGCGGTCAAACTCATGCGCTGCGCTTTATCCATTTCGATCATACGTTGAGGGCCTTCTACTGAATTTCGCAAATGGTAAGTTATTTTTAATGTTTTATTGCCAACTTGCCAGATTATAGGATATATCATGTATTACAAATAAGCACAGTCTTGATTCTGGCAGTATCCACTCTTTTCACTACCTTGCCGTTGGCAATTTTGGGAAACGTTATGAGATTACCTGCAGTGAAGTTTGCCACCACCGCGTTGCTATTTGCTCTGATGCCAGCCGTACAGGCAGCGGAACTGACCATTGGCCAACCCACGTCTGCCACGGCGATGGATCCCGGCTTTCTCAAAGAATCTGCCACCTTAGTCGACAACCTCTTCGATACCTTAGTGCGCCGCGCCGATGACATGTCATTACAGCCGGGCTTAGCCACTGAGTGGAAAGCGATTAACGACACCACCTGGCAATTTACCCTGCGCCAGGGCGTGAAATTTACCGATGGCGAGCCGGTGAACGCCGAAGCGGTGAAGTTCTCCATCGATCGTATTTTAGACCCCGCCAATCACGCACCGACGATTTCCTATATCCGCACCATCAAATCGGTGGACGTGATCAACGATTATCAGGTGCAGATCCACACCAACGGCCCGGATCCTCTGCTGCCCACGCGCATGAGCCGCTACCCGGCTTACATTGTGCCGCCCGCCTACGTGAAGAAGGTCGGCGCCAGCGAGTTTGCGCGCAAACCGGTGGGCAGCGGCGCTTACAAGCTGGATAGCTTTATCCCGGATGAAAAAGTGGTGATGGTCGCCAATGAAACTTACTGGCGCGGCAAACCGGCGATCGACCGCGTTACCTGGCGTCCGATTCCCGAAGCCACCGCACGCCTCACCGCGCTGCTGACCGGCGAAGTGCAGCTGATTGAAAGCGTGCCTGCTGATTTAGTGCCCGCGCTGAAAAATCGCCCCAACGTCGAACTGGAACAGGTGAAAGGCGGCGGACTGACGATTTACCTCGGCCTGAAAGATGATGAGAAACCGCTGAGTGATGTGCGCGTCCGTCAGGCGCTTTCGCTGGCGTTAAACCGTCAGGCTTATACCCAACAGCTGCTGCACGGTTTCGGTACGCCAACCGGCACCATGGCCGGTGCTAATGACTTTGGTTATCTGGCGGTTCCGGCCACCGCGCAGGATGTGGCGAAAGCCAAATCGCTGCTGGCTGCAGCCGGTTACGGCAACGGCTTTACCCTGCGCTTCCAGGCGCCGCGCCGCTATATTGCCAGCGCCGATGTAGCCCAAGCCATCGTGCAGGATTTAGCCGCCATTGGCGTGAAAGCCGAGCTGGAGGTACCGGAATGGTCGGTTTACACCCAGCAGGTCGCGTCCCAGAAACAGGCTCCGATGTATATGCTGGCGTGGGGATCCACGCAGACGCTGGATGCCGATGCCGCGCTGTTCCCGATTCTGCGCAGCGGCGAGCCCTATTCCACCGTGCATGATGCAGAGCTGGATAAGCTGCTCGATCAAAGCCGCCAGATTGTCGATCCCGTTGCGCGCAAAAAAGTGCTAGAGCAGATACAGCAACGCGTCGCGGAACAACAGCCGCTGCTGCCGCTGTACCGTGAAGACACCTTGTATGCGCACAGCACGTCGCTCAACTTCAAAGGCCGCGTCGATGCCCGCATCCCGCTGTTTGATCTGAGGCTGAAATGATTTCACCGGGCACCGTGCTGCAGCGCCGTCCACGCCGCCTGATTTACGGCGATGCGGTAATCGGCAGCCTTTTGCTGATCGTGGTGATTGCCGCGGCGCTGCTCTCTCCGTGGCTGCCGTTGCCCGATGCCTTAAGTAACAATCTCAATGAGATGTTCCTGCCGCCGGGTTCACCCGGTGCGCAAGCCACGCATTGGCTCGGCACCGATCAACTGGGCCGCGATCTGCTGGCGCGCATTCTCTCCGGCACGCGCTTGTCGCTGCTGGTGGTGTTGGTCGCGGCGGCGATTGGCGCGGTGATTGGCGTCGCGCTCGGTATGATCGCCGGTTACGCCGGCGGTTGGGTTGATGCGCTGATCATGCGACTGATCGACATCCAGCTGGCGGTGCCGTTTATTCTGTTGATTCTGCTAGTGATTGCGCTGATGGGCGCATCACTGACCAACATCATTGTGATTATGGGCTGCACCAGCTGGGCGATTTATGCCCGCGTGGCGCGCGCCAAAACCTTAGAGATTCGGGAACTGGAATATATTCAGGCGGTGCGCGCCATGGGCTTTTCGCCGCTGCGCATACTGCTACGGCATATCCTGCCCAATCTGCTGACGCCGCTGGTGGTGTTGCTAACGCTGGATATCCCACGCCTGATCGTGCTCGAAGCCTCAGTGGGTTTTCTCGGTATGGGCATTCAGCCACCCACGCCAACGCTGGGCAACCTGACTGGCGAAGGTCGCTCTTACATGCTGCTGTCGCAATGGCTGGTGCTCTATCCCGGTTTGGTGATTGCGGCGCTGGTGATTGGCTGCAACCTGCTCGGCGATGCGCTGCTACGTCGCACGCATACAAGGCTGGATTAAGATGCTGAACATTCTGCTCAATCGCCTTGGCCAATCGGTATTAGTGCTGCTCGGCGTGTCGCTGCTGATTTTCTTTAGCCTGCACATGACGGGCGATCCGGCGGCGCTGATGATGCCGCCCGGCTCCAGCCAGCAGGAGATCGCTACTTTTCGTCATAGCATGGGCTTTGATCGTCCGCTGCTGTGGCAATACAGCCACTATCTTGGCGGCGTGCTGCACGGGGATTTTGGTGAATCGCTGCGCTACAGCCAGCCGGTATTGGCGTTGATTGCCGAACGTCTGCCGGCGACGGCGCTGCTGGCGGTGAGTGCGCTGGCATGGAGTTCGCTGCTCGGTCTGCTGCTCGGCATTATCAGCGCCCTGAGACCGCACAGCCTGTGGGATTTGTTATGTCGCCTGCTGGCCTTCTCCGGCCAGGCGATTCCGGTGTTCTGGCTCGGGCTGCTGCTGATTCTGCTATTCAGCCTGAAGTTACAGTGGCTGCCCTCCAGCGGTTACGGCACTTTCGCCGCGCTGGTGATGCCGGCGCTCAGTCTGGGTGCGTTTTACATGAGCGCCGTGGCCCGCCTGACGCGCGCCAGCCTGCTGGATGTGCTGCAACAGGATTATATCCGCACCGCGCGCGCCAAAGGGCTCAGCGCCTGGCGCATCGTGGTACGCCACGGTTTGCGTAACGCACTGATTCCGGTGATCACCGTGCAAGGCATGTATTTCGCCTCGTTGCTTGGCGGCGCACTGGTGACTGAGATTATTTTTGCCTGGCCGGGCATTGGTCGTCTGGCGATTCAGGCGATTCAAAACCGCGATTTCCCGCTGGTGCAGGCGATTGTGTTGCTCGCCGCCGTGGTGTTTGTGGCGATCAATTTGCTGATCGACCTGCTCTATCTGGTGCTGAACCCGAGGATTCGTTTATGAGTCGCCTTGACGCCACGCTTGAACTGCTGAGTGAACTGACGCGCTGGCCAAGCGTAGCCGGTCAGTTATCCTCGCAGCGCGGGTTGGCCGCCTGGCTGGAACAGTGGATGGTGGCGCAGCTGAATGCCGCGATCGTCTATCCGGTGGCGTCTCAAACCGATGATGTCCCGCCGCTGGTCCATGTACGCATCGATAACGGCAGCAGCAAAACCGTGGTGCTGTACAACATGTATGACGTAATGCCTGCGGATGATGCCGGCTGGGATGTGCCGCCGTTTGTCGGTGGCGTGTGTCACTGGGACGATCTCGGCGCGGTATTTGTCGGACGCGGTGCAGAGAACAATAAAGGCCCGGTCGCCGCCCTGCTGATTCTGCTACGCGAACTACAGCAGAGCCAGCAGCTCGATTTTAATATCGAAATCCTGCTTGAAGGCGAAGAGGAAGTGGGCAGCGGCGCGCTTCGGCGTTATCTGGCGCAACAGCCTTGCCCAATTGCTCCCGCTGAAGCCGTGCTGTTTCCGTCACTGTGCGAATACGGTGGCGGCGCACCGCGCGTCTATCTCGGCTTTACCGGACTGGCCAGCGGACGCCTCAGCGTCACCGGCGGCGCATGGGGCGGACCGTCCTCCGCGATTCATGCCAGCAATGCCGGTTGGATCGCCAATCCGGCGTGGCGTTTAGTACAGGCATTAGATGCCATCGCGCCAGCAGAACACAGCGGCGTATTGGCGTGTCACGCCACGGACGATGAGGCGAATCAATTATTGGCGACCTTAGCCGCCGAATTCAGCATCGATGACGAACTGCAGTTCCGACGCAGTCAGCGCCTGATGATCGCCGGCGATACGCTGAGCTGCCTGCAAACGCTGCTTGGCAGCGCGGTCTTGACGCTGGCAGAACTGCACAGCGATCCGCCAGGCGGACGCGGCGTCATCCCGTTCCGTGCCAGCGCGGAACTGGCGTTTCGCATCCCGCCGGGTTTCGATCAGGACGCGATGATTGCCGACGTGCAGCAGCGGCTGGCACAAGCCGATTTAGCCGGCAGCGAGCTGCACCTGTTTGATCGCTATCCCGGCGTGCGCTTTAGTCGCAGCGCCAGCGGCGTCGATGCCCTAATCGCCAGCTATCAAACGCTGGGCGCGGCACCGCAAATCTGGCCGTGGGCGCCGGGCTGTGCGCCCGCCTACGCTTTCGCGGCCGTCGCGCCCGCTTTTTTGATTGGCGGATTAGGCCACGGCGGCAACGCGCACGCCGTCAATGAGTTTGTCACGCTGGCGGGACTCGAACGCTTCCAGCAATCCATGAGCCTGTGGCTCAACGCATTCAATGATTCGGCCATTGGCCGGGTCGCGCCACACCAGGGAAACACCGCAGTACACAAAAATAAAGGTAGTAAATAATGAAATCAGTAGAAGAGTTTGAACGCGTTCCGCTCGGCTTCTTCCCCACTCCTCACGAGCCGCTGCCGCGGCTCAGTGAGGCACTTGGGATTACGCTGACGATCAAACGTGATGACTACAGTGGCTTCGGCGGCGGCGGCAACAAAGTCCGCAAGCTGGAGTATCTGATTGCGGAGGCCTGCAAAACAGGCGTGAATGTGGTGATCACCACCGGCGGGCATCAGTCGAACCACGCCCGCATGGTGGCTGCCGCCGCACGCAAGTTTGGTATGCGTCCGGTGCTGGTGCTGCGGGGCAATCCGCCCGCAAGCTGGCAGGGTAATCTGCTGCTGGATAAGCTGTTCGGGGCCGAGGTGCAGTTCCTCGATCCCGACGGCTATTTCAGCCAGATTGAAGGTGCGATGCAGGCGCACGCGGATGCGGCTCTCGCGCAAGGTGAAACCCCCATGATTATTCCGCTGGGTGGCGCAACGCCACTCGGCGCATTGGGTTATGTACGCGCAGTGGAAGAGTTAGCGGCGCAGCTGGCACCCAGCCAGATGCCCGCACCCGATTTCATCGTCGCGCCCACCGGTTCCGGCGGCACGCTGGCGGGATTGCATGTGGGCACGCGTCGCTATTGGCCCAATACTAAGGTGATTGGCGTGAGCGTCAGCGCCAAAGCCGACTGGTTCCAGCCACGCATTGCCGGCATGGCGCAAGATTGTGCCGATCTGCTGCAATGGCCGCAGCAGTGGCAGCCGGAGGATATCTGGATTGAGGATGGTTATGTCGGTCAGGCGTACGGCGTGCCATCGGACGGCGGCATCGCTGCCATCTATCAACTCGCCCAACAGGAAGGCGTGCTGCTGGATCCGGTTTACACCGGTAAAGCGATGCACGGCCTGTTCTCGCTGGTCGAACAGGGGCGCATTCCGCAAGGATCGCGCGTGACCTTCGTGCATTGTGGCGGTTCTCCGGCGCTCTATCCCTTCGCCGATCGCCTGCTGGAGCAGTAATGGAAGCCTTATTGCGTGTACTGGATGAAGCCACCGTCGCGCAATTAGGCGGCGGGGATATCGCTTTGGCGCTGGAAGACGTCAAAGCGGTGATTCAGCTGATGCGTCTTGGCGAAGCGCAGATGCCCGCTGAAAATCACATCGATCTCGGTACGCCGCTCGGTAAAGCTTATGCCTTACCGGCGCGCGTTGGCGGCAGCTACAATGCCGCAGGCGTGAAGTGGACGGCACATCGTCCACAGCGACCAGATGCGTTGCCCGCCGCCCTAGCCTTGACCCTGATTAACGATGCGCAGAGCGGCATTCCGCGCGGCTTGCTGGCCAGCGGGGCACTCACCGCGGCGCGCACTGCGGCGGTGAGCGCACTGGCGTTACAGCTGGCCGCACCGCGTCCGGTAAAGCGCGTGCTGCTGCTCGGCGCCGGTTTACATGCTCAGGCGCATCTGCGCATGCTGCAGCAGCTGTTTCCGCAGCTGGAACAGATTGGCGTGTGGAATCGCTCCCCTTTTAAACTCAGTGCGTTGCGCGAAGTGCAGATCGAAACCGATCTGCCGCTCGCTCTGGCGCAGCCTTATGACGCCGTGCTGACCTGTACCAGCGCCGACCAGCCGATTGTCGACGCCGCAGCGGTACGTCCCGGTAGGATCATTGTGCAGGTCGGTTATCACGAAGTGAGTTTTGCCGCCATCAAAGCCAGCAGCAAGGTGGTGGTGGATGCGTGGGGCGATTTTGCCCAGCGCAGCGCCAAAAGCCTGTTCCAGATGTTCCGCGCCGGGGAGTTTGCTGAACAGGATGTGGCGGCCGATCTCGCCGCGCTGCTGCTGGATCACTGGCGTCCACAGCCCGATGACAGCGTCTATTTCTCCTCATTTGGCCTCAACGTGTTTGATATCGCCCTCGCCGCCCGCGTGTTACAGGCCGCTGAGCACGACGAGCTCGGTTCGTTGCAGTCGCTGTTTTCAGGAGTCCTGCATGATCATTGATGTGCTTTCACTGCATCAGCGCCAGGCGCACGGCGAAGCGTTTCTGCTGATCGATGTCCGCGAATTTGCCGACTGGCAACGCGCCACCTTGCCTGGCGCGCAGCACTGTAACGTCTACGACTATTTTATTGAGGATTGCAGCGAGGCAGGTTTAGCGGTGATGGCAGCCGAAGCCGCCACCGCGCTGCAGCCGATGTTTACCGCGTATCCCAACGCCACGCCGGTGTTTTTTGAGCAGCAGGTTGGCATGCGTTCACCGCGCGGCGCCTGGTTCGCATGGCTGCTCAAGCGTGATGATGCGCTGATTCTGGATGGCGGCGTCGATGCCTGGATTGCGGCAGGCTATGAGCTCGCGCCGGGATTGGGATTAAGCCGTACCGTGGCGCATCCACCGGCAGCCAACGCACCCGCGTGGAATCGCGAGCTGGTGTGCAGCCGTGAACAGGTACTAGCAGCGGATGGCGTGGCGGTGATCAACGTGGATGCCCGTCGCCCCAGCGAGTTTGACGGCAGCTTTGCGCATGCCTGCTGTCAGCGCGCGGGACGGATTCCACATTCTCAGCTGCTGTTCTGGGAAGATGTCATCGCCAGCGGCCATTTCTTATCAGCGCCGCAGATTGCCGCACGCGCCGAGGCGGCAGGACTGAGTAAAAACGCGAAGTTGCAGGTTTATTGCCATCGTGGTGCCCGCGCCGCCACGGTGTTGGCGGCGTTAAAACTGGCGGGCTATCCCCATGTTTCGGTGTATGTCGGTTCCTGGCACGAATGGGCCGAACATCACGAACTGCCGCTGTTACACGGCGGCTGATCGCAGCGCCAGCGCCTGCTGCACGTCGGGCGCAGCGGCGAGCAACTGGCGGGTGTAATTGTCCTGTGGATGGTTAATCACGCTGGCGGTTGCGCCGGACTCCACAATCCTGCCGTGATACATCACCACCACGCGGTCGCACAACTGACGCACCGCGCCGAGATCGTGGCTGATAAACAGCACCGATAATCCCAGCTTGTGGCGCAGCGTATTAAACAGCGCCAGAATCTGCCCGCGCACCGATAAATCCAGCGCCGCTACCGCTTCATCCGCCACCAGCAGCTTCGGCTCCATCGCCAGCGCGCGTGCAATGGCAATACGCTGACGCTGGCCGCCCGAGAACACGCCCGGCAGACGGGTGGCATGTTCGGCTTTCAATCCCACCAACGCCAGCAGCTCTTTGACTCGCGCATCCACCGCCGCGCCTTTGCGCAGTTGCCAGACGCGCAGCGGTTCGGCGATCTGCTCACCAACCGGGATTTTCGGATTCAGGCTGGCATAAGGATCCTGGAAAATAATCTGCGTGTGGCGACGTAAGCTATGCAGCTGACGTCCTTGCAAATGCTGCCCCTGAAAATGCACTTCGCCGCCATCCGCCGTAATCAGGCCAATCGCCGCGCTGCCCAATGTGGTTTTACCGGAGCCGGATTCGCCAATCAGTCCGACAATTTCGCCCTGCGCAATCGACAGATTCGCCGGATGCAACACGGTTTGCCGTTTGGCCGGCCACAGCGGCATGCGGCGCGGCAGCGGATAGCTTTTACTGATGTCGCGCAGCACCAGCAGCGGCGGCTGTGCAACCGGCGCAGTCGCCTCGGGGATTTGCGCTGCCGAAGCAGCAATCAATTTGCGCGTGTAAGGATGCGTTGGCGCGCCGAGCGTACTCAGTACCGCGCCCTGCTCAACCAGCTGCCCTTGCTGCATCACGCAGACGCGGTCGGCGTAGCGCGCCACCACCGAGAGATCGTGGGTGATCAACAAGATCCCCATGCCCATCTCCTGCTGCAACTCCTGCAACAGTGCCAGAATCTGCGCCTGAATAGTCACGTCCAGCGCGGTGGTCGGCTCATCGGCAATCAATAACTCCGGCTGACCGCTAATGGCGCTGGCGATCATCACCCGTTGCCGCATGCCACCCGACAGCTGATGAATATACTGCCGCGCGCGCTGCGCTGGATTGACGATGCCGACGCGATCCAGCAGCGCTATCGCTTCCTGCTGCGCCTGTTTCCAGCCAAACTGACGATGCCGCACCAGCACTTCGGCAATCTGTTCACCAATACGCAGCGTGGGATTCATGCTGGTCATCGGCTCCTGAAACACCGTGGCGATGCGGCAACCACGCAATTGCTGGGTTGTGCGCGCATCCAGCGGCTCGCCATTGAACACCACGCGGCCGCCACTCTGCTGCACGCCCGCCGGCAACAAACTCATCAGCGCCAGCGAGGTCAAGGTTTTGCCAGATCCCGATTCGCCAACTAACGCCAGGATTTCCTTGCGATCGAGATGAAAAGAGATGTTATCCACCAGCAAGCGCTGATCGTGAGTGTGCAGCGAGAGATTTTCAACCGAGAGCAAGCGCGCGTTAGTCATCAGGCAGGGATTCTCAACAAAGAAAAATACATGATATATCCTGAACATAGCACGAACAAGACCGTTAAGTTATGGCACTGCGCGTGGCGGAATAAGGCTGTACGCCAGGTTTAAAATACGCCGTATTAACGGCGATGATCGCCGTTGATGACCTAATGAATAAACGCAGTGAACCGTTTAACTAAACTTTCTCCTGCGACAAACTCAGAATGGTGCGGATGTTCTGCGCGGTGGTGGCGATAATATCAATCGCGCCAGTGCGCAGTGCGCCGAGGATCGCCATCGCTTTGGTATTTTCCGCGGCAATGGCAATCACGCAGGGAATCTTGCGTAGTTCATCAATGCTCAGCCCAATGACGCGATCGTTCATCACGGTATCCACGTGCTGGCCCTGCGAATTAAAGAAGTCGTAGCCGGCGACATCGCCCGTCACGCCCTGATTAACGCTGGCGTCGATGATTTCGTGCGGTGTGAACCAGCCGAGTTTCACCATATAGCTGTTTTCGTTCATGTCGCCGATGCCCACCAGCGCCACGTCGGCTTTACGCGCGCGGTCCAGCGTCTCTTTGATGGTGCCGTTTTGCATAAACGCATCGCGCAACGCGCGGTTCTCAACATAAGCGGGCGCGTAAAGCGTTTCGCTGATGCCGCCGAACTTCTTCGCCAGACGACGGCTGATATGGTCAGCGTTAATGGCATCACCGGGACGATGCGTGCCGCCAATACCGCTGATAAACAGACAATTACGCGTCGGCACCTGGCCGGGATAATCGGCGACAGCGGCCACGTTGCGTCCTTGCCCAACGGCAACAATGGCGTCGTCTTTCAGCGACTGCGCTAAATGTGACGACACCAGCGCGGCGACCTGACGTCGCTGCTCTTCCTGATCGGGCTGATCGAGCGCTATCAGCGCACGTTGCAGTTGTGGGAAGCGATTTTGCAGCTGTTGTTCGAGGCGGGTGCTGAAGACGGGATGGTAGCGCACGTTGATTTCGACGATGCCCTCTTCGCGTGCGCGTTTGAGCAGCCGGCCGACTTTAATGCGGGAAATACCAAACTTACGCGCAATCTCCTCCTGGGTGATTTCGTCCTGATAATAGGCGACAGCTATTTCCGTCAGCAGCTCGGAGTCCTGAGAAAGCGTGTTTTTTTCCATCCGTAACCTGTCTTATTTGAGATCGTGTATTAATGCCATTCGGTTAAGTACTGATTGCAATAACCGCACCTACTGTAGCGGCGCGATTCATCGCGCAATAAATTGCGCCGCTACAGTAGGTGCGTGCTGTTTGGTCTTAACTGACATGATTACACCAAAGGAAGGAGTTATATCATTGATACGACTCGCTTCGCCAGACCACAGCGCCGCGAGTCGATCGAGCGTCACGCTTAGCGCTTGATGGCGTCGATTTTCAGCATACGGGCAATCACGATATCCAGCTCTTTCTGATCGAAGATCTGTTTCCAGTCAGGTTTCACAATCTTCTCACGACCGTACTCCATGGCGATCATGCAGGCATCCGAGAACGGGTTGGTCGCGCGGAACGCCACGGCGAGCGCGATCTGAATATGGCCGTACAACATCGCTTTAGCCGCTTCTTCCGGCACGCCGCTGTGCTTAACGGTTTCATCCAGCGCCTCTTTCATAAACGCACCCACCATGCAGGCTACGGTTTCCACCAGCGTCGGTTCCAGATACGCCAGCTGCGTCACGGTGACCCAATGCACCTGCTCCACCGGGCCGTACATCACGCTGATCACCTTGCTCAGCTCGGCTTTCTGCTCATCAGAACCGGTTTCATAGGAAGCCGCCACGTGCTGAATCGCCGCGATACCGCCAAAGGCATCGGCATGTTCTTCTTTGGTGTAACGCTCAAGGAATACCGACGGATGGCAAGGATGCGCCACCGCGTATTCAATGCCATCACGATGGGCGATCAGATTGGCGTAGGCCGCCGCCGGATCCAGCGTCAGCAGAATCGCGCCCGGTTTCATCTGTGGCACCACGCCTTCAGACACTTTGCCCAGCACGATATCCGGCACCGCCAGAATCACCACGTCGCTCAATGGCACCACGGAGGCGGCATCAGAAAGTTCGCGCCCCTGCGCGCTCACCTGCTCTTGCGCCTTGAGTGAGTTCTCACAGTAAAACACCTGGTAATCGCTTTTCTGGAAGTTGGCAGAAATACGCATACCCATTTTGCCGCCCGCGCCAATCACGGTGATGGTTTTCAGTTGCACGCTCATGTTGTTACTCCTGATCTTGTTTACTACGTAAGAATTCCACGGTGCGGCGAGTCCATTCGGCTTCTCGCTCGCAGGTTACGGCGGCATCGTCTTGCCACGGCAACCAATGTTCGACGATTTGGTTAATGCCTTTATCCGCCGGGCGCACGCTGGCAATCATCCGGTCGTAATCCAGCAAGCCTTCGCCCATCGGGCAGCCGGCAAAGGTAAAGCCGACCCAGCCATCACGGCGCGTGAAGGCAAAGTCTTTGATGTGCAGATTGCCGACGCGCGCGGCGGTGTTGGCAATCACCTGCTCTGGCAATTCGAGTCCGGCGACACAGTTAGCGGGATCGAGACACACGCCGAGCCACGGCGACAGGAACTTGTTGATCACTGACATCATCGCGCCGCTGTTCACCTGCTCGTATGTCTCCAGACAGAGACGCACCTGCTGGCGGGCAAAATCCGGCAACACCGCGCCAATCAGCTCGGCGGCTTCGTCGAGCGTGGGACGGTGATCGGCGGTGTAGAACATCGAGCGTATGACGCGCGCATCAAGGATTTCCGCCATGTGCAGATAACGACGCAGATGCGCAGTGCCGAGGCCACGCGTGCCGAGTTCCAGCGTGATGCCGAGCGCATCAGCCTGCTGACGCAGCGTCAGCAGTTGTGCGTCAGTCCAGCTTTCAATCGCCGGGTAATCGCAGATTTGAAACACCGACACATCCAGTTCGGCGGTCTGTTGCAGCATCTGCTCCAGCGTCAGCGGATGAGGGACTTTCGATGACATGCGCCAGAAAAAGGCGTAGGTACTGAGTCCAATACGGCTCATTAACGGCGCTCCTGAGCCAGCTCACTGGCTTCATCAATAATTTGTGCCAACGCTTTGGGATCGTGGGCAAAGCGCCCCAGAAACAGGCCATTTACATCCGCGCCAAGGCGCTGAATCAGTCCCGGACCGGCACTGCCGCCGTAAATGATTTTCAGGGTGATGCCGGGCGGCGTGGCGAGTTGCTGCAATCCGGCGCACACGGCGCGGATGTAGCTGTCCGGTGCCGGTTGCGGCGCACCAATCGCCCACTGCGGTTCGTAGGCAAAGAACACCTCGCCCTTTAAGCCTTGCTGCGCTGACTCAGCCAGCGCTTCGGCCAGCTGCTGTTGGCACAGCGCGATTGCCTGCTGCGGTTCTGCCTGCACTTCTTCGCCAATGCACAGCACCGGCGTGATGCCGTGACGCAGCGACATCGCCACTTTGGCAGCAATTTGCACTTTGTCTTCGTGGAAATGACGACGGCGCTCAGCGTGACCAATTTCGGCCAGCGAGCAGCCTAACTCCTGCAACATACTGGCGCTGACTTCGCCGGTCCAGGCTCCGTTCTCAGCCTGGCAAACATCCTGAGCGCCGAAGCGCACCGGCGTGTCAGCGAAGATGGCTGCAACCGCCGGAATCGCCGGATAAGCCGGCAACACAAACAAGCCCACGTCGCCGTTTTTCACCGCAGCATGGTCGGCTAATGCCGCTACATCACGACACCATTGCAAGGTTTGCTGATAGCCGAAGTACATTTTTAAACTGACGCCGAGCCAGATTTTTGGCTGAGACATGCTTCAAGCTCCTTGTTCAGAGGCACTGTGTTCTTTTAGCAGATCGCCGACGGTATTGACGATCAATGCCAGCGAAATGGCTCCGGCATCCGGCGTGCCTACGCTTTTTTCTGCCAGCGGACGCGCACGCCCCATTTTTGGCACCAGCTGCGCGGTGTCCTGCGCAGCTTTATCAGCCACCTGCGCCGCCTTCAGCCAGGCGTCCGTTAACGACGCACCGGCGGCAACCGCCTCATTCAGGCTGTCGCTGAACGGCACCAGCACATCCACCATGGTTTTATCGCCAACGCGCGCTTTACCAAAGTGCATAATGCCTTCTTTTGCTTCACGTACGCCGGTGGCCACACGCTGTGCATCTGGTGTCTGACGATCGCCAAGCGCCGTACCCAATGCAGTGAGCGCCACGCCCCACAACGCGCCGGACGTGCCACCCGCTTTATCCGCCCAGGCATCTGCCGCGCGGCACAGCAAGCTGCCCGCCCCGGCACCGCGCGCAGCGACTTCACGCGCTTTCTCAACCGCGCCCAGCACGCCGCGCTCCATGCCGATACCGTGATCGCCGTCACCGGCCACCGCATCGATATCGCCAAGGCGTTCAGCGTTACGCTGTAACATTCCCGCCACGGATTCGAGTAACTGAAGTACGCGTTTCGCGCTCTCTTGCGATTCCGCGGTGGCTGCTGGCAAGGCTTCTTCCGTGCTTTCAACGCGCTCAGCGGCGCTTAACGGTTCGGCCACCAATACGCTGCCTTTGCGGTACGCTGGCGTATTAGTCGGCGCGCGCCACAAGGTTTCCAGCTGATCGTCCAGCCACATCAGCGTCAGTGACGCACCGGCCATATTGAAGCTGGTGACAAACTCGCCGACGTCCGGCTCAACCACCTGCAGGTTGGCGGCCTCCAGCAGTTGCGCGACGCGACGATAGACAACAAACAGCTCTTCATATTTCACCGAGCCCAGACCGTTGAGGATCACCGCCACGCGCTGACCTTCGGCCTGCGGGATATCGGCTGGCAGTTCATTGAGCAAGCGCTCCACGAAGATCTCGGCCAGCTCATCCGCACTCGGCATGTCGGTCTCTTTGATCCCCGGCTCGCCGTGAATGCCCAGTCCCAGCGCCATGCGCCCTTTTTCCACTTCGAACAGCGGATGCGAAGCGCCCGGCAGGCTGCAACCGGAAAACGCCACGCCAAAGGTACGCGTGCGTTGATTCGCGTGCTGTGCCAGCTGCAGGACCTGTGATAAATCGTGACCCGCTTCAGCCGCGGCGCAGGCGGCTTTGAACACACACAGATCGCCAGCCACACCGCGACGCTTCTCCAGTTCATCTTTACCTGCGCTGGAGATATCGTCGGTCACCGCCAGCACTTCACAGGCAATGCCTTCCGCCCGCAGACGCTCGCACGCCTGGCCGAAGTGCAGCACATCCCCGGCGTAGTTACCGAACATCAGCAACACGCCCGCGCCGTTGTGGGCCGCACGCGCTACGTTGTAGATCTGCTGCGCTGATGGCGAAGCGAATAAGTTACCCATCGCCGCGCCGTGTGCCAGACCTTGTCCAACCAACCCGGCGAACGCCGGATAGTGACCGGACCCGCCGCCCACAATCACCGCCACCGTATTCGGCTGGCTGCGGGTGCTGCGCACCACGCCTCCGGCGACCTGACGGACTTTATCGGCGTTGGCGGCGACAAAGCCTTCGATAAGCTCAGCGGCAAAGGCTGAAGGTTGGTTAAACAGGTACGTCATATTAATGCTCCTGAGCTAAAGAGGTCGGCTGAGACGGCGAGCGACGGCGATTAAGTAACAGCATGAGGAACGCGGACAGCAGCATGAATCCACCCACCACAAACATCGGCAAGGCGTAGCTGTTGGTGGCGTCATGCAGCGCGCCGGTGATGTAGCCCGCGGAGAAGCCCGCTACGTTTCCTAAGGTGTTGATCAAGGCAATGGCTGCGGCGGCAGACGCGCCGGTCAGGAACTGCGTGGGTAAGGTCCAGAAATTCGGCAGTGCAGCGAAGATGGAGCTGGCGGTGATCGCAATCACCATAATGGTGGTGAACGGCGAATCCATATACAGCGCCAGCGGCACGCTGATGCCGCCTGCCAGCGCTGGAATGGCGATATGCCAGGTTTTGCAACCGCGACGCGTGGCATCTTTCGACCAGAAGAACATCACCACCGCCGCAATCAGATACGGCACGCCGGTAATCAGCCCTTTCTGCATCACGTTAAAAGTGGTACCGAACTGCTGCTGGAAGCCCGCGATAATGGTTGGCAGGAAAAACGCCAGCGCATACAGGCCATAAATAAAGCCGAAGTAAATCAGGCACAGCATCCAGACGCGGCCGTTGCCCATCACCGAGCGCAGGCTGTGTTTTTGATGGCCCTGCTTCTGTTGATGCTCGGCTTCCAGTTCGGTGGTCAGCCAGGTTTTCTCTTCGGCGGTCAGCCACTTGGCCTGACGCGGCGAATCCACCAACCAGAACAGCGCGACGATACCAATCAGAATCGCGGGAATTGATACGCCCATAAACATCACGCGCCAGCCTTCCATGCCGAACAGGCCGTGCTGCTGAATCAGGGACGCGGCTAATGGCGCACCGAACACCACCGTCAGCGGCTGGGCAAGATAGAACAGCGACAGGATTTTGCTGCGATGACGTCCCGGCACCCACATGCTGAGATAGAGAATCGCGCCTGGGAAGAAGCCAGCTTCGGCGATACCCAGCAGCAAACGCAGCGTATACAAGCCTTCCACACTGCTCACCCAGGTAAACAGCAGCGAGACAATGCCCCAGCTGATCATGATGCGCGCCAGCCAGCGACGCGCGCCGAACTTATGCAGCGCCAGGTTGCTTGGCACTTCCAGCAGAATGTAGCCAATAAAGAAGATGCCCGATGCCAGGCCAAACTGCAGCGCGGTGAGGCCGAGGTCTTGCGTCATGCCGTTGGGGCCGGCAAACGAAATCGCGGTGCGATCGAGGAAGTTGATAAAGAACATCAGCGCCACGAACGGCACTAAGCGCCAGGAGATTTTTCTGATGGTGGATTGTTCCACCGCTGTCATTGATGGTTGGTTCATAACGCACCTCCACGACGTGCGTGAGTGATCATTTCTTGATGTGGTGTTGACCAATCGCCAAACAGGCGCTGGCTGCAGGAGTACTGAGAGGTACGGTGTAAATGACACATGTTCGAGTCCTCGATGGGTCTTCTTGTACATTGGTATAGTCATGCGAACATATGAACACTACACGGATAATTGTGCATCTCTCAACTGCAACACGCGAAAGTGTGAGCGGCTTCATGAGATCGGATTTTGGTCAATTTATCGGATTACTGCGCCCAAAGGGCTCGACACAGGCGGTTTAACAGGGTTTTCTGAGGCATTCAGGCGCGATCCTGAAGGCAATTCATATGAACAACCATTGAACATATGATTGATTTTGTGGCAGGCTAACTATGAACATCTTCTCGCCTGCTGAACAAACGTGCAGGCGTCATTGCACACCCTGCTGGAGAACGACGATGAAAACTATCGCAATTGGCGCCGATGATGCGGCTATCGAATTGAAAAATGTGATTAAAAAGCTGCTGGAAGAGAAAGAGTATGTGGTGACGGATTACACCAATGACGCGCAAAACGACCGTCCGATGTATCCGGATGTGGCATTTGCGCTCGCCACCGCTATCCAGAAGAACGAATTTGAGCGCGGCATTCTGCTGTGCGGCACCGGCATCGGCGTGGCGATTGTCGCCAACAAGGTGGAAGGCGTGCGCGCGGCGCAGTGTCATGACACCTTCTCTGCTGAGCGTGCTCGCAAGAGCAACAACGCGCAGATCATGACCATGGGCGCGCGCGTCATCGGGCCTGAGCTGGCGAAGAACATCGTGAATGCCTGGCTGGCATCGGAATTTGAAGGTGGCGGCTCAACCGCCAAAGTAGACAAGATCGGTTACTACGAACAAGTATCCCACGCTAAATAAGCGCCGACGTCGCACCTCTGGAGAACCTTATGTCTACACGCCGGGAAAGAGCCAACGCCATCCGCGCTTTGAGTATGGATGGCGTACAACAAGCCAATTCGGGACATCCGGGCGCCCCGCTGGGCATGGCGGATATCGCTGAAGTGTTGTGGCTCGACTTTTTGCAGCACAATCCACGCAATCCTCACTGGGCTAACCGCGACCGCTTCGTATTATCGAACGGTCACGGCTCAATGCTTATCTACAGCCTGTTGCACCTGAGCGGTTACGATTTGCCGCTCAGCGAATTAAAAAATTTTCGTCAGCTGCACTCCAAAACGCCGGGCCATCCGGAATATGGCTACACGCCGGGCGTTGAAACCACTACCGGCCCGCTGGGTCAGGGCATCGCTAACGCAGTCGGTTTTGCCATTGCCGAGCGTACGCTGGCAGCGCAGTTCAACCGTCCGGGTCATGACATCGTAGACCATAATACCTACGTGTTTATGGGCGACGGCTGCATGATGGAAGGCATCTCACACGAAGTCTGCTCCATCGCCGGCACCCTGAAGCTGGGCAAACTGGTTGCCTTCTACGATGACAACGGCATCTCCATCGACGGTCACGTTGACGGCTGGTTCACCGACGATACCGCCAAACGTTTTGAAGCCTACGGCTGGCACGTGGTGCGCGGCGTGGACGGTCACGATGCGGACGCGATTAAAAAAGCGGTGGAAGAGGCCAAAGCGGTTTCCGACAAGCCTTCGCTGCTGATGTGCAAAACCGTGATTGGCTTCGGTTCGCCGAATAAAGCCGGTACGCACGACTCGCACGGCGCGCCGCTGGGTGCCGATGAAATCGCGCTGACCCGCAAGCAGCTCGGCTGGAACCACGGTCCGTTTGAAATCCCTTCAGACATCTACGCGCAGTGGGATGCCAAAGAAGCCGGCCAGGCGAAGGAGTCCGCGTGGGACCAGAAGTTTGCCGCCTACGCCGCCGCGCATCCGGAGCTGGCTGCCGAGTTTAAGCGCCGCGTCAACAACGAGCTGCCGGCGAACTGGGCCAGCGAGTCGCAGAAGTTCATCGAGCAGCTGCAGGCCAGTCCGGCGAAAATTGCCAGCCGTAAAGCCTCGCAGAACGCCATTGAAGCCTTCGGTAAAATCCTGCCGGAATATCTGGGCGGCTCCGCTGACCTGGCGCCAAGCAACCTGACTATGTGGTCTGGTTCTAAGCCAATCAACGAAGACGCGGCGGGCAACTACATCCATTACGGCGTGCGCGAATTCGGTATGACCGCCATCGCCAACGGTATCGCGCTGCACGGCGGCTTCCTGCCGTACACCGCCACCTTCCTGATGTTCGTCGAGTACGCGCGTAACGCTGCCCGCATGGCCGCGCTGATGAAAATCCGTCAGATCATGGTGTACACCCACGACTCGATTGGTCTGGGCGAAGATGGCCCGACGCACCAGCCGGTTGAGCAGATGGCCAGCCTGCGCGTGACGCCAAACATGAGCCTGTGGCGCCCGTGTGATCAGGTTGAGTCAGCGGTGGCGTGGAAGTACGCGATTGAACGCGTTGATGGCCCGTCGGCGCTGATCTTCTCGCGTCAGAACCTGGCGCAGCAGGATCGTAGCGCTGAGCAGCTGGCTAACGTGGCGCGCGGCGGTTACGTGCTGAAGGACAGCGAAGGTACGCCAGAGCTGATCCTGATCGCCACCGGTTCAGAAGTGGAGCTGGCGGTGAGCGCTTATGAGCAGCTGACAGCGGAAGGCCGCAAGGTGCGCGTGGTGTCTATGCCATCCACCGACGCCTTCGACAAGCAGGACGCGGCGTACCGTGAATCCGTGCTGCCAAAAGCCGTTGCCGCACGCGTGGCGATTGAAGCGGGTATCGCGGATTACTGGTTCAAATACACCGGCCTGAACGGCGCGATCGTCGGCATGACCACCTTCGGTGAGTCAGCGCCTGCGGATCAGCTGTTCAAAGAGTTTGGTTTTACGGTTGAGAACGTGGTTAACACGGCGAGATCGGTTTTGTGATTTGAGGTCGCTAAATAGCGACCCAACAAAATAAAAGGCGGCTCTGTTGAGTCGCCCTTTTTACTACGCGGTAATACGAATGATTTTTTGCGTCATGCTCATGGCGGAATCAAATGGGCCGGTATTGCGCACGATTTTCACCATCAGGCTGGCGCCCACCCACAGCTGATACAGGCTCTCCGCTACACGCACAGGTTTGTCATCGACAGACAGCGACCCTTCCTCAACACCCGCTTCTAGCGCATCCGCCAGTCGCGCGATAATGCCGGCCGTGCCGGTCTGTAGCGTGCCGCGCATGCTATCCGAGAGATCGGCAACTTCCGCGCCCAGCTTCACCGCCAGACACTTGCCCTGACAATCGGAGAACGATTGCGATTCACGCCACAGCTGCCAGTAATTCATCAGCCGCTGCGCCATCGTCAAGCCCGGCTGGCTCAATGTCGCGTCTAGCTCAGCCAGATAATCATCGAAATAGCGCGCCAGCATATCCACCCCAAAAGCCTCTTTCGAGCTGAAGTAGTGATAGAACGAGCCTTTAGGCACACCGGCATCGGTGAGGATTTCATTTAATCCGACAGCCGAAAAACCCTTGCCGGCCATAATGCGTTGGCCAGTGGCAAGGATGTGATCGCGGATTTCATTGCTATGCAATTGGGATGTAGTCGTCATAGCGTTAGATTACCAAATACTAGACCAGTCGTCTAGGCGCTAAACATGCGTTTACTGCTGCGATAAGGGAGGCGGACAGCGGTTCGCCTCCCGATTCGTCTATTGCGCCAGTTGCTTGATCAACTGTTGCGCCGTCTCTGCTGAAGACGTTGGGTTTTGTCCGGTAATCAGCAAACCATCGCTGACGACATAGGAACTCCAGTCCGCGCCTTTCGAATACAGACCGCCCTTCGCAATCAGCTCGTCTTCCACCAGGAAAGGCACCACCTGAGTCAGACCAACCGCTTCCTCTTCGCTGTTGGTAAAACCGGTGACTTTACGGCCTGCTACCAGCGGTTTTCCTTGCGGGGTTTTGACGTGGCGCAGCACGCCCGGCGCATGACACACCAGTGCAACGTGCTTGTTGGCGGCCAGGAAGCCTTCGATCAGCGCGATTGAGTGCTGATCTTCTGCTAGATCCCAGAGCGGACCGTGACCGCCTGGGTAAAACACCGCGTCGAAATCGGCTGGCGATACGCTGTCCAGACGCACGGTGGCGGCAAGTTGCGCGGTTGCTGCTGCATCAGCTTCAAAGCGATGCGTTTGCTCCGTCTGGAAATCGGGTTCATTGCTTTTAGGATCTAACGGCGGATTGCCGCCTTTCGGTGACGCCAGCGTGATTTCTGCGCCAGCATCTTTGAAGGCGTAGTAAGGCGCGGCCAGCTCTTCCAGCCAGAAACCGGTTTTGCGGCCGGTATTACCCAATTGGTCGTGTGAGGTTAGAACCATAAGAATCTTCATCATCCATCTCCTGCTTGCTGGGTTTAAATTTCTAAACTAGACCAGTCGTCTAGCGCTTAAATTCAAAGTAACAGCTAATAGACCAGTCGTCTAGAGGTTAATTCATTTTTATTATTGAAATGGAATGCGCTGCTGTTTCTTACCTTTCGATCCGCTTCGGCGTACTCTGTCCCGGTTTGCCCTTTCTCACGGAACCGAAAAAATCATGTCCACCCTACGTTTACTCATTTCTGACTCACACGATCCCTGGTTCAACCTCGCAGTAGAAGAGTGTATTTTCCGCCAGATGCCGACAACGCAGCGCGTGCTGTTTCTCTGGCAGAACGCCGAAACCGTGGTTATCGGTCGCGCCCAGAATCCGTGGAAAGAGTGCAACACGCGACGCATGGCGGAAGACGGCATCAAGCTGGCACGACGCAGCAGCGGCGGCGGCGCGGTGTTTCACGATTTGGGCAACTGCTGCTTCACCTTTATGGCCGGCAAACCGGAATACGATAAGTCAGTCTCCACGGCGATTATCCTGCGCGCGCTGGAACAGCTCGGCATTCCGGCAACAGCCTCCGGTCGCAACGATATCGTGGTGAATGTGGATGGCGAAGTGCGCAAGATTTCCGGATCTGCTTACCGTGAAACGCCGGATCGCGGTTTTCATCACGGCACCTTTTTGATGAATGCCGATCTGTCGCGTCTCGCCGATTACCTCAATCCAGACATTAAAAAATTACAGGCGAAAGGCATTACCTCGGTGCGATCGCGCGTGGCCAACATTGCCGATTTGGTGCCAGGCATCAGCTTTGAGGCGATCTGCCGTGAGGTGATTGCCGCCTATTACGATTACTACCAGGAAGAGTGCGAGCCGGAGCATATCTCCCCCGCCGCACTGCCTGATTTGCCCGGTTTTGAAGAGCAGTTTGCGCGGCTAAGCAGCTGGGAATGGAATTTTGGTAACGCACCGGATTTCTCGCATCTGCTGAATGAGCGTTTTGTCTGGGGCGGCGTTGAGATCCACTTTGATGTCGAACGCGGCGTGATTTCTCGCTGCCAGATTTTCACCGACAGCCTGAACCCTTCGCCATTAGAAGCGCTGGCGTTGCGTCTGCAGGGCGCGATGTATCGACCTGAAACCCTATTGGCGCAATTAGCGCAGTTGAAAGCAGAATATCCTCAGCAGATGAATGAGCTGAGCGAGCTGGAAAACTGGCTGGTGGCGAGTGTGAGCTAAGCGTAAATTGGTCGCCATAAATGGCGACCAAACATTACTTATTCTCGGGCTGTACGACTAAATCCGGTTCTTTGCCTACCAACATCAATGTCAGACTAAACGACATAATAAGCGCAATGGCGACGCCGGAAATGGCCCAGATAAAGTACGGGCCAATATAGGCCGGCAAACTGAATATACTGGAAAGAATATAGCCGTATAAACGCACGCCAAAGAAACCGATAAAGGCCGAAGCCAGCGCACTGGAAACCGTTGCCGCAATAAAGGCTTTTTTGTAGCGCGTTAGCACGCCAAACAACGCCGGTTCTGTAATGCCTAATAATGCTGAAATGGCGGCTGAAAGTGTGACCACTTTGTCCTGACGATTTTTAGTCAATTTCCAGATAGCAAATGTGGCTCCGGCAATCGACATATTTGCCATAAACATCATCGGCATCAACATGTCATAACCGCGATCGCTGAAATTCTGTAACGCAATCGGTGTCATCGCGTGATGCATGCCGGTTAGCACCGCAACGGGGCGAATGGCACCGACAATTAAGCCAGCAAAGCTCGCTGAGATACTGAATAAGCCCTCAATAAACAGCGCCAAACCTTTGCCAAGCCAAATACCCATCGGGCCAATTACCACCAGCGCGGTTAATGCCGCCAGGAACAGCGTTAAGGTTGGGGTAAATACGGTTTTCAATACTTCCGGCATAATGCGATCCACCCCGCGATGGATATAGCTGAGAGCCAGAATAGAGAAGATGACCGGAATAACGCTGGAAGCATAATTAAATACCGAAACCGGCAGCACGCCCATCAGCCAAAATGCGCTTACTGCGCCCTCCTGATGCGCCGCCAGCGATTTTGCCGCATCGATTAAAGAGGGATACATTAAACACGCCGCCACGGCTGCGGCTAAATACTCGTTGGTTTTAAAAATTTTGGCGGCGGAGACCGCTAAAAAGAACGGCAGGAAATAGAATACGCCGCTGGCGATTAAATCAATCACCATCACCGTATCGCTTTTGGCCGAAACCAGCTGTAACGCCACCAATCCGGCCAGCAAACCTTTGATCATCCCGGCGCCAGCAATGGCGGGAACAATCGGGCCAAATACGCCCGAAACGGTATCCATAAACAGCGATACCAGACTTTTGCGCGCTTTCTCGTTTTGCGCGGGCTGAACGCCGTCGTTATTTAACACCGGTACGATTTGCTCATACCAGCTATTGACCTTGGGCCCGATAATAATCTGGAATTGTTCACTCTGCATTTGCGCGCCCAATACGCCGGGCAAGGTTTTAATTTCGCTCTGGTTAACTTTATTGTCATCAATAAGGTCAAAGCGCAGACGCGTCATGCAATGCCAGACTTTATTGATATTATTCTTCCCACCCACTAAGTGGATTATATTATTTATTACTTCCTGCGTTCCCATACGTGCTCCTGAGGGAAGAAAAACAGCCTGATGAAATCTGCACTGGATGGTAATAAATGACGCACATCAAAACAAACCAATAAATCATGACTGCGATCACAAAACCCGCCGCAACAGGGACATTAAGTTTTAAAATAGCAAATTGGTCTGTTTTATCGCGATAATCACTCTTTTTCACTGACCAATATTTATTGGCTGAAAAAGGGTTTGCGTCTCAATAAAAACCCGGTAATGATACGCCAAAATAGCTTATCAACAGGCCTTGAAATTGAGCGCAGTGACTGCGCCACAGGAGTATTTCACGTGACCCCAACCCTTATTGAAAGTATTGAGTGTTTTATTACCCGCCCCGATCGCCATAACCTTATTACCGTACGTGTTACCACCAATAAAGGGATTACCGGTCACGGCTGCGCCACCTTTCAACAGCGTCCTTTGGCGGTAAAAACCATGGTGGATGAGTATCTGGTGCCGCTATTAGTTGGACGCGATGCCAATAATATTGAAGACCTGTGGCAGATGATGAACGTTAATGCCTATTGGCGTAACGGGCCGGTGACCAACAATGCCATTTCGGGCGTGGATATGGCGCTGTGGGATATTAAATCGCAGTTAGCCGATATGCCTTTGTATCAGCTGTGGGGCGGCAAAGCGCGCGATGCGATTGCAGCTTACACCCATGCCAGCGGTGAAACGCTGGAGGAACTTTATACCTCCGTTGATAACGCCTTAGAGAAAGGCTATCGCCATATCCGCTGTCAGCTGGGCTTTTACGGCGGAACGCCGAAAGAACTCCACGCACCGGAAAATAGCACCTCCGGCGCTTATTACTCGCAGCAAGAGTACATGACGAATACGGTCGAGATGTTCCGCGCGTTGCGGGAGAAATACGGTCACTGTTTTGAAATATTGCATGACGTGCATGAGCGCTTATTCCCGCAGCAGGCCATTCAGCTGGTAAAACAGCTTGAGCCATATATGCCCTACTTCCTTGAGGATGTGCTCCCACCCGCGCAAACTGGCTGGCTAGCGCAGTTGCGTCAGCAAAGCGCGGTGCCGTTAGCGTTAGGCGAATTATTTAATAATCCCGCAGAATGGCACGAGTTAATTGTCAATCGTCGCATCGACTTTATTCGTTGTCACGTCTCGCAGATTGGTGGTATTACGCCGGCATTGAAACTGGCGGCACTGTGTCAGGCATTCGGTGTGCGACTGGCATGGCACGGACCGGGCGATATGACGCCAATTGGCGTGGCGGTTAATACACATCTGAATATTCACCTGCACAATGCTGCGATTCAGGAATTTATTCCACGCTCAACGCTGACGGATGCCATTTTCCCTGGCGCGCCGGAAATTAAAAATGGCTATCTCTATCCGCCGCAAGCATCAGGTATTGGCGTCGGCTTTGATCAGGCGTTAGCGGAAAAATATCCGGTGGTTTATCGTCCGCATGAATGGACGCAGAGTCGCCTGCCAGACGGCACCATGCACACGCCATAAGTTAGCGCTGTTGCTGGCGGAAACGCAGATTATCCGGGTTATGCGGAATCAGATAGGTGCAGGTGTAATGAATATCAACGATGTCGCTGATTTCATACACCTGCCCGCCCTGCAAAATACCACGATTAATAATGTGCATCGCCGGACTGCCTTTTTTACAACCCAGTAGCGTCGCCTGTTCGCGGTTAACGCTAATCGCACGATAGCTGGTGAGTAAATGTGAGATTTGGTAGCCTTTGGACAACACATATTGCTGTATCGAGCGCTCAATAATCTCACCGTTGAGATCGGTAAATAAGGTTGCGGGCATACGCGATATTTCAATTTGTACTGCCACATTATCGACATAGCGCAGGCGGGAAAACTCCCAGATAAAGGCGTTGTCGTTAATGGCGAATATCTGTTGCTCATCACTATCGGGGCGTCTTTTACGCAGGTTGAGTGAGCGGTAATGCATCTGATCAAAGCGCTTTTCGGTGATCGAATTATAAACCAGCGGGTTATTACGCACCGTTTCATTAATCCAGATACCTGATCCCTGCACGATACGCACCGCGCCGATACTCACCAGTTTCTCCAGCGCCTGGCGGATAGTGAAACGCGATACGCCATATTCTTCGGCCAGCTGGCGTTCAGGCGGTAATTTGCGTGGCGCGGAGGTATCTTCCTGATAGATCTTGCTCAGCAAATCCTGGGTAACGAACTCTTTCTTTTTCATTGAATTACCCTCCTCCGGTGTTTTATCCGCAGATGATAGCACGATGTTATGAGGAGGATGGGTTAGGTGCCCATGAATGGGGCTTTACAGGCTTTTCTGCACCAGAAACGCAATCAGCGTTGCATCCCGCTCGCCCATCAACGCTGGCAAAGCCTTGTTATCGCTGACGGAATCGCCTTTGTGCAACCGTTCATTATCCATACGCACAATGCCGTCCAGCACGGTAATCCAGCTGGAAAAGCCTGCACGCTGTGGCACATCCACCTGTTTGCCGCGCTCCAGTTTCAGGTCATAAATGTATACCGCCTGATTCAGCGCCAGCGGCGCCTCGCTGCCGTGCGGCCCTGCCAGTAACGTCCATGCGTTTACTGCCGCACCGTCCGCGCGGGTAAAGGTATTGACCTGCGGCTCACCGCCGGTTTGCGCTGGATTAATGGTGGCCTGCAACATCTCGGTTTCGATAAAAGGCGCAGACTCGGCAAAGCGCATGCCGCTACCGGCACTCAGCAGCAGCGCGCGTTTGGCGTTAAGGGAGTGCGTTTCACCCTGCTCGGTGCTGTGCAGCAGCGAACCGCGCCAAACGTAGCTGAAAATCTCGCTATCCTGATGAGAATGCAGCGGGATAGTGGCATCCAGTTGCAGCGTCATTTGGTCGACAATCGCCAGCGGTCCAAACGCTTCGCCGGGACGCTGACGGCGAATGGTGAAAGGACCATATTCAAACAGCTGATCGCGTTGAGCGCGCAGGATGTTCATGATGTTATTCCTTGATGTTTTTTTCTGTCCACCATCATAGAGGTCTGAAAAATCATGAACAGCAGGCAAAACTGCTCGCTTAAATCAAAAAAACTGAACAACGCTAAAGTGCCGAAATAATCAGGTTGGGTTAATGTTTTTATTCATCGCCAGTACAGCTTTAATTGCGTAAAATAGCCGCTTTATTCTGCGAGTGTAATAATCATGAACCGAAGCGAACAGATCCTGGCCGCCGCCGAGCAATGCATGCGGCTGAAAGGCTTTCACCAGACATCGATTCAGAATATTGCCAGCCAGGCCGACGTCAGTATTGGTTTAATTTATAAATACTATAAAAACAAAGAGGCGATCATTGAGGCATTAGTCACCAATGTGGTGCAGCGGATGATCACGCTACTCAATGCCGACTTTGAACGTATCGCGCATATGAAAGGACATTATCACGAAGCGGAGGATATTGTGCCGGCGGCAGTGGAAAACAGTATTATTCTGCTGATGGAAGTGTCATCTGAAGCCACGCGTAATAATCGCATCCAACAAATCATGCTCGATGCCTGGCATGATCTTAAAAATAATTTTATTACTCAGGAGCAGACGCTGCACCCCGAGCAGGACGCCAATGCCATTCACACCCGCTTATATGTGATGTCGCTAATTATTGACGGCATTATTATTCGCCGCTGCATGAAGCAGCGCGATATGGCGCCGGGCTTTATGCCGTTTTTCAATGCGGTGGTGAATGATGTCTATCCGCACGGTGCGATGTAAATTCAGCCGAACAGATGTTGGCTGAGAACGCCGTTCACCCGCTGCATTTCATGTTGGTTCAGGTCGCTATCGCTGAAGGCGCGACAGGCGACGCCATCGACCAGCAGCAATAAAAATTGAATACGATTGGCGCGCTGTGTTGGATCGATATCAGGTTGTTGCGCGCGAAAAATAGCCGCTAACTCAGCAAGTAATAATTGCTCCTGCTGGGCCAGAATGGTACGCACCGATTCATTACGCGACGCCTCAGAATACATTTCCAGTAATAATTTCCGGTCCTGACTCGGCCAATGCTGCCAGAATGGCGAATCAGCGTTGATAATATCCTGAGTCGATTGTTGTGCGGGCAAGTGTTGTATTAAAAACAGGCGCCAATTCTGCGCGATGCTTTTTATTGTTTCCATCACAATAAGCTCTTTACTGCTAAAGTAACGATATATTTGCCCTGCCCCTAACGCAGATTCACGGCTAATATCCGCCATGCTGGCGCCATGAAATCCGGAGCGACTAAAACAGACTTTCGCCGCAGAAATCACCTGCTGCTGACGCTGTAAGAGAAAATCGTCATGTTCAGAGTGACTCACATTGGCTCCGAAAAAGAATTTATCGTTTATTCCCGTCATCATACGTGATGCGTTTCCGGTGAGAAACCCAGACAATGTTTCCAATTCTTGCTTCCCCGCACGCAGGCATTGTAGCGGCGCAATTTATTGCGCGATAAATCGCGCCGCTACGAAAAGTGCAATTATTGCGCGCTCATTATTTCAGATTCTTTCAACGCCGTGCCGCCACCCATCACTTTATAGAAGGTGATCAAATTCAGGTAATAGGCTTGCTGCGTACTCACCAGATTGGTTCGGGCACTGTACAGCGTGCGCTGCGCGGTTAACGCATTGAGGTAGCTATCAACGCCGTTGCGGTAGCGCAGATCCGCCAGATGATAATAGGTTTGCGATGCCGCTACATTACGCTGCTGACTGCTGAGCTGATCGTTGATGGTGCCACGACGCGCCAGCGCATCCGCCACTTCCTGGAAGGCGGTTTGCACCGCTTTCTCATACGCCGCTACGTAATACTCTTTCTGTGCTTTGGTGTATTTCAGGTAAGAGACGTTGTAGCCGCCCTGGAAAATCGGCAGTGAAATGCTCGGTGCAAACGACCAAATGCCCGCCCCGTTTTTAAACAGCGTCGACAGATCGCTACTGCCGACTCCGCCGCTGCCCGTCAGCGTAATGCTCGGGAAGAAGTTGGCACGCGCCGCGCCGATACTGGCGTTGGCAGACTTGAGATTATGCTCGGCTTGCAACACATCAGGACGATTCAGCAACGCATCTGATGAGACGCCCGCAGGCACCTCGCGCAGTGCGTTACCGATCGACTCAATGCTGTCAGGCAGCAGGTTATCCGGCACGCTGCGGCCCACCACCAAATCCAGCGCGTTTTTATCCTGCGCCACCAGCGTGCTGTAGCTGGCGACATCGGCCTGCGCGGACTGATAGGTGGTTTCCGCAGACGAGACATCCACCATCGAGGCGATGCCATTTTCCATCTGCTTGCGCGTCACCTGCCACGATTGTCGCGCGCTCTCGGCGGTCTCCTTGGCAATCGCCAGATTGCTGCGATCGGCGGCGAGCTGCAGCCAGTAATCCACGGTGTTGTACAACACCGTCAGGCGCGTGCTGCGTGCGCCCTGCAGCGTGCCGAGATAGGTTTCATACTGCTCGCGCGTCAGGCTCTGGTTTTTGCCAAACAGATCGAGTTCAAACGAACTGACGCTGCCTTCTGCCGAATAACTGTTGCTGATGGCGGTTTGATTGCCTTCGCCTGTTAACGCGCGCGAACGCGTGCCGCTCACGCCGGCGCTAATAGCCGGGAACAGATTGGCGCGCTCTTCACCGTATTGCGCATGCGCGGATTTAACGCTGGCCACCGCTTCACGCAAGTCGCGGCTGCTATCCAGCGCCATCGCCACCACCTGCCGCAGTTTGGCGTCGAGCACATAATCCTGCCAGCTCAGGTCGCGGTAGTTGCTGGCTGGTGTGCCTTGCAATGAACGATAGGCTTCACCGCTCGGCATCTGGCTGCTGACCGCGCCTTGCGGGCGCTCATAGTGCGGATCGAGCGACACACAACCCGACAGCAGCGCGGGAACCAATACCATTAAGAGTTTTGCCGACATGTTATTCCCCCGCCTTGGCCACAGATGCATGATTATCGTCATGCGGTATCGCCGGGAACACGCGACGCACCAGAACAAAGAACAGCGGTACAAAGAAGATCGCCAGCAAGGTAGCGGTCAGCGTGCCGCCAATAATACCAGTACCAATCGCAATACGGCTGTTGGCGCCCGCGCCGGTGGAAATCGCCAGCGGCAATACGCCAGCGGTAAATGCCAGCGAAGTCATAATGATGGGCCGCAGGCGCATCGATGCCGCGTGCGTCGCCGCCTTCACCAGGCTTTCCCCTTTGCGGTAATTGTCTTCGGCGAACTCAACGATCAGAATCGCGTTCTTCGCCGACAAGCCAATGATGGTTAACAGCGCCACCTGGAAGTAGACGTCGTTTTCCAGCCCGCGCAGGCTGATCGCCAGCAGCGAGCCGATCACCCCCAGCGGCACCACCATCATCACCGAGAACGGCACCGACCAGCTTTCATACAACGCCGCCAGGCACAGGAACACCACAATCAGCGAGATGCCATACAGCGACATCGCCTGGTTGCCGGAGAGTTTTTCCTGATAGGACAAGCCGCTCCAGGCAAAAGTGGTACCCGCCGGCAGCTTCGCCGCCAGTTTTTCCATCGCGCTGATCGCATCCCCGGAACTCTTACCGGCCGCCGCCGAACCTTCGATTTCGTAGGACGCGAGGCCGTTATAACGAGACAGCACATCCGGGCCGTACGCCCACTCTGAGGAGGCAAACGACGCAAACGGCACCATGGTGGTATTGCTGTTGCTATCGCTGCCGCGCACGTACCAGCGATCGATATCTTCCGGCTTGCTGCGGAACTGCTGATCGCCCTGCATGTAAACCTTCTTCACGCGGCCACGATCGGTGAAGTCGTTGATGTAGCTGCCGCCAATCGCCGCACTGAGCGTGTCGTTGATGTCGCTGATGGTGAGACCTAGCGACTGCGCTTTTTCATCGTCGATATTGACCTGCAGCTGCGGCAAATCCGGCAAGGTGTTGGCACGCACCGCGCTGAGCAGCGGATCCTGATTGGCTTCAGCAATCAGCTGATTGCGCATTTGCAGGAGCTGATCGCGCCCGGTGGCACCACGCGCCTGCAGCTCAAAGGTGAATCCGTCTGACTGCCCCAAACCGGACACCGACGGCGGCGACAGCACGAAGATCTGCGCATCACGAATGCTGGCAAGATTGGCCATTGCACGCGCGGCAATGGCATCGGCACTGTTTTCAGCACCTTTACGCTCGCTCCAGTTCTTCAGCGAGATAAAGCCAATCCCGGCGTTCTGGCCGCTGCCGGCAAAACTGAAGCCATTCACCAGCATACTGACGTTGACGTTGTCTTTTTCTTTGGTGGCGAAGTATTCCTGCACCTGACGACGAACCGCGCTGGTGCGGTTTTCCGTCGCGCCCGGTGCCAGCTGGTATTGCACCATGATATAGCCCTGATCCTCAGTCGGCAGGAAGCCGGTCGGCAAACGCATATACAGCACCGCGCAACCGATCAGCAGCACCGCGTAGAGCAGCAGATAGCGCACCGAACTGTGCAGCACATGACCCACGCCGTTGTGATAACGCGCCTGCACGCGCTCGTAGCTGCGATTGAACCAGCCGAAAAAGCCCTTTTGGCAGCCTTCTTCGTTGTGCGGTTTGAGCAGCGTGGCGCACAACGCCGGCGTCAACGTTAACGCCACAATCACCGACAGCACCATCGATGACACAATGGTGATGGAGAACTGACGATAGATAACGCCGGTTGAGCCGCTAAAGAAGGTCATCGGCAGAAACACCGCCGACAGCACCAGCGCGATACCAATCAGCGCGCCGGTGATCTCTTTCATCGATTTCTCAGTGGCCTGACGCGGCGGCAAACCCTCTTCGCGCATCACACGTTCGACGTTCTCCACCACCACGATTGCGTCATCCACTAACAGCCCGATGGCGAGCACCATGCCGAACATGGTTAAGGTGTTGATCGAGTACCCGAACAGTGACAGCACGCCAAAGGTTCCCAGCAGCACCACCGGCACGGCAATCGCCGGAATCAGCGTAGTGCGGATATTCTGCAGAAACACGAACATCACGATCACCACCAGAATCACCGCCTCGATCAGGGTTTTCACCACCTCTTCGATCGAGATTTTCACGAAGTCGGTGCTGTCGAGCGGATACGCCACTTCATAGCCCGGCGGCATGCTGCTGCGGAACTCGTCGATGGTGGCTTTCACCTGTTCGGCGGTTGACAGCGCATTGGCGCCGGACGCCAGCTGCACCGCGATCCCTGAAGCCGGGTGACCGTTCGCCAGCACGTTGGCGCTGTAATCCTCATCACCCATTTCTACGCGAGCCACATCACTCAGATGCACCACCGATCCGTCGCTTTGGCTTTTCAGCACGATATTGCGGAACTGTTCCGGCGTTTGCAGACGTGAACGCGAACGCACGGTCGCCACCAGCTGCTGCTCTTTGCTGGCCGGTTGCGCGCCCAGCTGACCGGAGGAAACCTGGGTATTCTGGCTCTCCAGCGCGCTGGTCACATCGGACGGCATCAGCGAATAGGAGGCGAGTTTGGCGGGATCGAGCCAGATGCGCATGGCGTATTCGGCACCAAACACCTGCACGCTACCGACGCCCGGCACGCGCGCCAGCGTATCTTCCATGTTGCTGACCATGTAGTCCGCCACATCGGCCGAGGTGCTTTGGTTGGTTTTATCGTACAGCGCCAGAATCAGCAGGAAGTCGCTTTGCGCCTTCTCCACCGTCACGCCTTGCGTGGTAACGGACGTCGGCAAGCGGCTCTCGGCCTGCTGCACTTTGTTCTGCACCTGCACCTGCGCAATATCCGGATCGGTGCCCTGCTGGAAAGTGACGCTGATTTTTACCTGGCCGGTTGAGGCGGTGCTGGTGGAATCGAAATAGAGCAAGCCGTCGAGGCCGGTGAGCTGCTGCTCGATCACCTGCGTGACGCTGCTTTCCAGCGTTTCCGCCGACGCGCCGGTGTAAGTGGCCTGAATACTGATCTGCGGCGGTGCGACGTCGGGATATTGCGCAATCGGCAGGCTTTTAATGCTGAGCACACCAAACATCATGATGCAGATGGCGATCACCCAGGCGAATACCGGCCGACGAATAAAGAACTGAGCCAACATAATTACTGGCCTCCGCTGCGGGCGCTGTTTGGCGTCACTTCAACTGCTTTTACCGTCATCCCGGCCTGCACTTTGGCGGTGCCTTCGACAATCAGCTTGTCGCCGCTGTTTAAACCGCTGGTCACCAGCCAGGTGTTGCCGATAACCCGATCGGTCACCACTTCCCGGCTTTGCACTTTGTTCTCGTTATCCACCACCAGCGCCGTGGCGTTGCCCTTAGCATCACGCGTGATGCCCTGCTGCGGGGCCAGAATCGCATCCTTTTTAACGCCGTTAGTGACGCTGGCGCGCACATACATGCCCGGCAACAATTCATGCTGCGGATTAGGGAAAATGGCGCGCAGCGTAACGGTTCCGGTGGCTTCATCAACCGCCACTTCGGTTAGTTCCAGCTTGCCGGGATGATCGTAATTGCTGCCGTCTTCCAGCTTTACCGTTACTGGCACCACATCGCTGCTCTGCTGGAGGGAAGCCTGCTGACGCTTCAGTTTCAGCAGTTGCACGCTGGATTGCGTGAGATCGACATAGATCGGATCGAGCGCGCGAATGGTCGCCAGCGCCGTGGTTTGCGCCGAGGTCACCAGCGCGCCCGGCGTCACTGACGAGATGCCGATGCGGCCAGAAATCGGTGCTTTGATTTGCGTGTAGTTGAGGTTGATGCGGGCGCTTTCGACGGCGGCACGATATTGATCAACCGACGCCACGTTCTGTTGATAGGTTGCCAGCGCATCGTCGGCATCCTGACGCGATACGCCGTTCTCTTTCACCAGCGCGCTATAGCGCGCAGATTTTAACTGGCTGCTTTTCACTAGCGCCTGCGCATTTTTCAACTGCGCAACGGCCTGATCGTAGCTGGCCTGATAGCTGGCCGCATCGATTTGATACAGTATCTGACCGGCTTTGACTTCGTCGCCTTCGGTAAACAGGCGCTTCTGGATGATACCGTCCACCTGCGGACGCACTTCCGACACCATGCTGCCCACAACGCGTCCGGTGAGTTGGCTATCGAGCGTCACCGACTCAGTTTGCAGCGTTTTCACGCCGACTTCGGTGGTCATGTCACCCGCTGGCGGGGCGCTATTTTGGTCACAGGCGGCGAGCAATAACACCAGCACGGCGATGGCCGTGCGCTGAAAATTCTTCATGAATAATCCTGTAGTGAACGTTCATTCTCAATCGAGAGTCTACCAAATCGCGGATGTGGGCGTATGTCAGGAAAATGAAAAGAGCGCTCCTGAAAAGCGATAGCAGAATAGCGTCCTCTTTGATTGAGGATTTTTAAAGGTTAAATCGCGATAGGTTACAAAGTGTTGCTAACGATAATGAGTTATAACCACTAATGCAAATGATTATTATTTACATGAAAGTAAACGTTAACCTGATGCGCGGCCTTGCATGCGCACCCTACGAAAAATTATGTACCACCTTTAACGCCAGCTGCGGGCTGGTTAACGGCTGACTATCGGCGCTAAACAGCCTGGACGCCGCCGCCATGGAAACCTGGGCCAGCGCCACATGATCTGCGCCCTGCTGTTTCCCGTCTGCCACCGCTTGCGCAATCATTTGCAGATACGCATCCTGATGACCCGCTTTAAACGCCGCCCATGCGCCAGGAATCAGCTGCACAACAGGGTGCTGTTCAACCGGCAGCGTCGCTGGGCAAAACAGCGCTCGCGTTGCCGCCAGCGTGGATTCCGCCGCACACAGCACCAGAGATTTACCCGGCAAACGGTGCACCTCATCGGCCAGCATGCGATCGGTGCGATACACCGGGCAATCATGCCCTACAACGTTAAAATCATCGGCGACCGGACCCAGCGTCGAGCAGGTAATCAGAATCGCGTCGAACCACGGCGTCAGGCTGCGTAACAGCTGTTCCAGTTTGTGCTGCTGAGAAGCGGTCATGCCACCGGTCAGCTCGGCTTCCGCCAGCAAATGCGGCATCACGATATGACTCAGTGCGCCGTTGCTCATGCCCAATGAGTGCGCGGCGTCATCGAAAATAGCGATATTACTGGCGGCGGTATGCAGGCAGGCGATAGTCATACAGTTCCTTATCAGTGGCGTCTCTTAGGGATGCTCAATATAACCTGACAAAAACAAAAAAAGGCGCCACAGCGGGCGCCTTATTCTATTTTACTGCGATTACTTCAAACGGAATGCCACAACGCTGTCACCCGCCTGGGTGCCGAGCGAACCGTGACCGCCTGCGGCAATCACCACATATTGCTTACCGTCTTTACCCATAAAGGTAGACGGCGTGGCTTGCGCACCGGCACTCAGCTCGGTCTGCCACAGCAGTTCGCCGGTGGTGCTGTCGTAGGCGCGGAAGAAGTTATCCGCAGTTGCACCGTGGAACACCAAATCCCCTGCGGTCAGCAATGGACCACCGTGCGCCACCATGCCCATCGGGAAGCCGATGGGGAAGCGGCCAGGCAGGAAGCTGGTCTTCAGGTTTTTGGTGACGCCCACACGGCGCAGCCATTCGGTTTTACCGGTCTTCAGATCCACGCCCACCATGCGGCCCCAAGGCGGCGCAACACAGGGAATGCCGAGGCCTGACGCCATCTGCTGGATATGGATCGCGTAGTCACCGTGGAAGTTTTCGTTCCAGTATGGCGTGCCATCTTTGGTGAACAGGCGCTCGGTGGCGGTCTGCTCGGTGCGTTTGATCAGGTTGTATTTGTAGGCCAGACGCACTGGCGCGGCAATCAGCATTTGACGCTGCGGATCAACCGCAACAGAACCCCAGTTGAACACACCAATGTTGCCAGGGAAGATCAGTGAACCGCCTTCCGTTGCGGGCGTCCACGGATTGCCATCATAGCGCAGGCTACGGAAATCCATGCGGCATGACATCTGGTCAAACGGCGTGATGCCCCACATTGACTTCTCGGTCAACGGCTGCGGGATGAAGTTTAGGCTGGAAACCGGCTGAGTCGCCGCAAATTTCTCACCCGCTACGCCACCTTCAGTCGAAACCTTCACCTGGTTTACCGGATACACCGGCTGGCCGGTAAGACGGTTCAGCACAAACAGGTTGCCGGTTTTGGTCGGCAGGATCACCACAGGCTGCTTCTGGCCTTGATAATCGATGTCCACCAGCGAAGGCTGTGACGGATTATCGCGGTCCCACAGATCGTGGTTGGAGCTCTGATAGCGCCATTTGAACGCACCGGTTTGCAGATCCAGCGCCACCAGCGCATCACGGAACTTCTCGGTGTTGCTGTTTGGATCGCGTTCAATGCCCACTTCATCCGGTGAAGCGTTACCAAACGGCACATAGACTACGCCATTTTTCAGGTCAGCACTCAACGTGCCCCACGCCACTGGCGTGTCCTGCGGGTAGTTTTGACCGGCAGCAATTGGCGCGGTGTTTTCCGGGTTAGCCGGATCAAAGTTCCACACCAGACGACCGCTTTGCACGTCATAGGCACGAATCACGCCTGACGGGTTGCCGCTGTTGAAGCCGTTATCCATCACGGAACCGCCAACGATCACCAGCTTGCCCGCCACCAGCGGTGCTGCGGTTTGCATCAGCGCATGTGGACGCACTTCACCCATGTTGGCGTGCAGATCAACCACACCGTTCTGACCGAAATCTGCGCACGGTTTACCGGTATCGGCATCCAGCGCAATCAGCTGCGCATCGGTGGTGGCGTTAAAGATACGCTTACGGCAGATGGCCGGATTTGCGGCGCTATCCTGTGCGGCAACCGGGGTTTCTTCGTAGTAGCTTACGCCGCGACAGGTCTGATGCTGCTGCAGGTAAGAGCGGTCTTTATTTGGCGTAAATTTCCACTTCACCGCGCCGGTTTCCGGATCAAGCGCATGCACTTCGTTATGCGGCGTACAGAAATACAGCATACCGTTGGCTTTCAGCGGCGTAGCTTCGAAGGTGTATTCGGTGGCATCCGCATCCTGGCGCAGATCGCCGGTGTGGTAGGTCCATGCAACTTCGAGGTTTTTGACGTTCTCTTTGCTGATCTGATTCAGCGCCGAGAAACGCAGGCCGTCAGACGAACCACCGTACGCGGTCCAGTCGTTAGCGGCGCCCTGCTCGCTGTTCTGCTCGCGGGCATTGCTGATGGTGCCTTGCTGCGGAACCGGATCGTAGAAGCACAGACCAATCACCACCACGATCATGATAATCACGGTGCCGCCGAGGAAGCCGTGGAAACGGCGTTCGCCGCGATACAGCGGTTTCACCACCCACGGCATCGCCAGCCACAGGCCGATAACGCCGAACAGGTCACCGCGTGGGATCCACTGCCATTTATCAAAGCCCACTTCCCAGATAATCCAGGCGAGCGTAATCCACATCAGCACCGCATACAGCGCCAGCGCGCTGCGCTGGTTGCGGAACAGTAATATTGCGGTGATGAGTAATCCCACCGCCATCAGCGCATAGAAGGCGCTGCCGCCCAGCATTAACAGCTTGCCGCCCATGTACAGCAAGGCAATCGCCAGAATCGCGAGCACAATACTGGTTAATTTGTTAACCATGCTAATCCCTCAACCATTTTCATCGAAAAACCTCAAAAATAACCCCACATAAAATCAACAGAATTTTAACGTACGTTACCGTTTAGTAAAAACCCGTTGCGAGGTGTGTCGTTAGCTCCGCTAATGAATGTAGTTTGGCTAATGGCTGCCAGCTACCGCCTCGTTCAATCTGTGACTGAAATCACGTTTCATTTTCGTTGAGAGAATTAATCATTAGTGAGGAAAATTCGCATTTTTTGATAACGAAAAATGGCGAGGATGCGCGATTTGGGGGCATTTGCGCCTGAGACATAACCTTGCGCAGATTTGTTACTACGCCCGCTGTAGTAGAAAACTTACGCTGTTTTCTTTTTACCCGGGAAACGTTATGAAAATCACTTTATTAGCCAGCTCATTGTTGCTCCTCGCGGTGACTTCTCACGCTGCAACTGACCCACTGATCGTCGGCGATCAAAAAGGCAATGCTCGCGCGGTGATGTCCGCCGCTGGCGAGCTCAACAATGTGCCGTATGAAATTAAATGGTATGAGTTCCCCAACGCTGCGCCGCTGCTGGAGTCGCTCAACTCCCAGCATCTGGATGCCGGCTTAGTCGGCGATGGTCCGCTGTCGTTTGCCGTGGCCGCAGGCGCGCAGATCCGCGCCATTCAGGCATCGCAATATCTCGGCAATGCCATCCTGGTGAAAAAGGACAGCGCCCTGCACAGCATCGCCGACCTAAAAGGCAAGAAAGTGGCGACGGTAAAAGGATCGGCCGGGCAAAACATGGTGCTGAATGCGCTGCACGAAGCGGGTTTGCCCGACGACAGCGTCAATTTTGTCTTCACCACGCCGTCGGAAGCCACGCTGGCGCTGGATAATGGCGCGGTGGATGCGGTGGCAACCTGGGAACCTTATGTGTCCTTTGCCGTGGCGCAGTCCGGCGATCGCATCGCCATCGACGGCAAAAATTCGCCGGTTTCAAACTATCTGGTGGCGACCGATAGCGCCATCGCCAGCAAGCGTGAGCAGCTCACGGACTTCCGCGAGCGCCTGATTCGCGCACGTGCGTGGGGCGTGGCGCATCCACAAGCCTACGCCAGCGAGATCGCCAAACTGCTGCGTCTGCCAGATGCGGTGGCGCTGAGTAAAGTGCAGCGTGAAAACAACGCGCCGGTAGAAGATTACGCGTTGGTAGAGAAACGCCAGCAGCTGGCGATTGATACCTTCACCCGCGGCGGCCTGATCAAACCCGGCTTAAAAGCTGACAAACTGGTGGATGCCTCCTTCTTTAACGCCAACGGAGCCGCCAAACCATGATGAATCTGGCGCTCTACCTCGACTCCGGCATTCATCAGGGCGGCTGGCGCCATCCCGATTCAGCTGCGACCGGCGGCAGTAACTGGCCGCTGTACCGCAAAATCGCCCAGCGCGCCGAAGACGCGAAGCTGGACATGATTTTTGTCGCGGACAAGCTGGCGATTGATGATGTTTACGGCGGGCATCTGGCGCACACCGTGCAGCATCGTCAGGTTGGCTGGTCTGAACCCTTAACATTATTAGCCGCGCTGGCGGCGGTGACTGACCACATCGGCCTCGGCGGCACGGTTTCCTCCTCCTATTCGGTGCCTTACACCACCGCGCGTCAACTGGCAAACATCGACCATATTAGCGGCGGGCGCGCAGCGTGGAACGTGGTTACCTCGCTGAGCCACGCCGAAGCGCGCAACTTTGGTCGCAGCGAGCACTTCTGCCATGAAGATCGCTATCGCCGCGCGGCCGAATTTATTGATGTCATGAAAGCGCTGTGGGACAGCTTTGAAGAGGACGCGCTGATTCTGGATAAAGCGCAGGCGCACTTTGCCGACCCGGCACGCTTCCATAGGCTTGATCATCAGGGTGAATCTTTCAACGTGCAGGGACCGCTTAATCTGCCGCGTCCGCCGCAAGGTCATCCGGTGGTGATCCAGGCTGGCGTATCGGAAGCCTTTATCGATCTGGCCGCGCAACAGGCGGAAGTGCTGTTTGTGGTGCAACCTAATCGGGAACGCGCGCAGCAGTTTTATCAAACCCTGAAACAGCGTGCGCTGCAGTATCAGCGTCAGCCCGATCAACTGCGCATTCTGCCCGGCATGGTGCCGATTGTCGGCAATACGCAGCGCGATGCCGAGGAGCGTGCGGCGTACCTGAAATCATTGATTACCGTGGAATCGGGCCTCAGCTTTGTTTCGGCCAGCATGAATATCGATCTTTCGCAGTACCCCATTGACGGGCCGGTGCCTGACCTGCGTGAAAAGATCACCGGCAGCAAAGGCCGTTTTCAATATGTGATCGCCAGCGCCATTGAGCAGAACCTGACGCTGGGCGAGATGGCGAAACGCTACGCCGAGAGCTTGTCGTTCCCGGCACCGACCGGCACAGCGGATAGCATTGCGCAGCAGATGATTGACTGGTATCAGCATCAGGCCTGCGACGGTTTTGTCATTCTGCCCACCTACATTGACGAGAACGAAGATTGCTTCCTCGAACAGGTTGTCCCGCGCCTGCAGGCTGCGGGCGTCTTCCGCAGCGACTATCAACCGGGCACGCTGCGCGATCGTTTAGGCTTAGTAAAGCCGGAAAATCGCTTTAACCGTTCATCATCAATTGAAATAACTTAATTAATCATTAATGCGCTGCTGCGATTATTCCTGGCAACAATTATCATAGCAGCGCGAATAAGTGCGGTTTTATTACAGTTTTATTTATCCCCTCTTCATTTAATCTTTTTTAAATTGATTAGCCATTGCGCCGCAATGACTTTTTGAGAGTTTCCTCAGCCTGTTATCCCGGATTAAGCGTGATATAAATCACGTAACTGCTCTGCGGCAAGGCCGCTAATAAAAAGAAGGTTATGATGATTAGCGCAGATTTCTTTTATCGTAAATTACGTTTTCCTTTTAAACTCACACACGCTGCTTTTAAGTTTCCGGTTGCCAATGCGCGAGCCCGGCAATATCAGGTGATGTCGCCTGAACAGACCATTGACCTGCTGCTTAGCAACCACAAGCTCTCCGTAAGCCGCTATGGCGACGGCGAACTGGAAATGACTTTGTTCAAGAATATCGGCTTTCAATCTTTTGATGAACGACTCTCTATTCGCCTTAAAGAGATATTACGGCGCGGGAGTCAGCCGAAGAATTCGTGTTTATTATGTATGCCCGATGCCTTTCGTGGCACCGCGAATATGCGTTTTGGTTCGGCCCTATTCTGGTTTTTTCATAAAGCGTTTTATTTTCGCCATTATGAAAGCTTATTAAAGAAAGATTATCGCTACGGCAACACCTCCGTTACGCGTCCCTATCACGATTATAAGGATAAGCAGCAGGCGGTTCGCGTATTTAATAAGTTCAAACAGCTGTTCAGCGATAAAAAGATATTAATTGTGGAAGGCAGCGGCACGCGTCTCGGCATCGGAAACGATCTGCTCGATGGCGCGCGGGAGATTAAACGCATCACCACGCTCAATCGCAACGCCTTCTCGGTTTACAACGATCTCTACAGCTCGGTGCTGGCGCACGCACGCGATTACGATATGGTGCTAATGTCGCTCGGCCCCACCGCCACGGTGCTGGCTTACGATCTCAGCCAGCATGGCATTCGCTGCATTGATACCGGCCACATTGATATCGAGTACGAATGGATGCGCAGTGCCGCGCGTGACAAGGTGCAGGTGGCTGGCAAGAACGTCAATGAAGTGGGCGTGTTACTCAGCGACGATGCGCGCGACGCCGACAATCATTATCGCCAGCAGATTTTGCTGCATGTCGGGTTGCCGCAGGAAGCGGTGCTGTCGGTGATGGTAATGCATCCGCCGATCTAATCCACATCGCAAGTAATCGCAAAAATAGGGCATTTTGAGATTGCTTGCGATAACGCTGTTACCCTTCGCGCTTTTTCAGCCACTCCTGCAGCTTGCGCAATGAAACAGGCGCCTGATACACCGTTCCTTTCCCCTCCTTTAGTGGACGCAACAATCCCTGTTCGGTGAGGTTTTTCAGGCGCGCACGCGCGGTGTTATCCGCGATGCCGAGCCGCGATTTAATCCCGGCAGAGCTGAGTAACGAACCCGGCGCATTCAGCGCGATGGCCATGATATCCAGCTCCCCTTTGGCTAAAGTCATATGCTCTTCCACCCACGTCACTAAACGCTCCCGCTCTTTGTGTAGCGTGGCGATTTGCTCGGTGAAGGCAGTCACCGCGCGCATGACCACTTCGCATTGAAACTGCACGAAATAGGTCAGATCCATCTCATCAGTTTCGCTGTAAAGATAGGAAATGCCGTATTTTACCGCGGCGGCTTTCAACAGCTTGCTGATGGAGATGTAGCGGAACGCGCTGTAACCGTGACGAATCAGATGATGGTAGAACAGCCCGCGCGCGGTGCGCCCGTTGCCATCATTGAACGGGTGAATGTAGCCGATGGCAAAGTGCATCACGCAGGCCACCAGCAAAGGATGCGTGCCCTGCTGCTCCAGCCAGGCAACTTCGGCGCATAACGCGTCCAGCAGGCTATTGAGCCGCTGATAATCCGGCGGCTGATGAATGATTTCGCCGTCGCGCCCGGCAACAAACACATCGTTATTGTCGCGCACGGCGCCAGGCCGATATTTTTCATCATTAATGCCGGCGCAGGCGATGTGATGAATTTCCAGAATATCGGCGCGCGTCAGCGGCGCGTCACCCAGCGTGGCAATGTGCTGCATCAAGCGCCAGTTGCCCATGATCATGCTTTCATCTTCGTTGCGCGGTGCACGCCCCACCGCCAGCAACTCCATCGCCACGCGCGAGGTGGTCGCCGCGCCTTCCAACTGGCTGGATGAAATCGCCTCTTCCATGATCAGCTGTGACATCAGGTAAGAAGCCGAGTCCTCATCCGTTGGTTCGCCGTTGCGCGCAAAGGTCATACGATCAACCATCGACATCGCCGCCGTGATTTTGGCCGTAAGATTACAGGTCACGGTTTGATCGGCGATCACAAAGTGCTGCGCGCTGCTGCGGCGCTTGAATTTCAGTGCGCTCCACACTTTCTCACGCGTCTGACTATCTCTGACACGACGATACAACTCATCGAAATGCAGATAGCGCTCATCCCACTCGGCATGACTGGCGAGGAGCGAATTAATCTCACTGATACTCAGCGAATCAATAAGTTGAGCGGGTGGGCGGCGCAGCTTCATCTCAAGCAATCTCAAAAACAGGGTATTATGAGTTTACTTGAGATTCGCTGCGACGACAAATGGCGCTTGCAGCGCGGTTAGCTGCCGTGCCGCTGGCAAAATGCGCGAAGATCGGAGGATTGGAAATCGGCCAGATTCGCCATCAGCTTCTCCAGCGGCCAGTTCCACCAGGCAATCGCCTGCAGCTGCGCGGCAATATCCGCCGCGAAACGTGCACGGATCACTTTGGCTGGCACGCCACCGACAATGGTGTATGGCGGCACCTCTTTCGTCACCACCGCACCGGCCCCCAGCACCGCGCCGTCACCCACCGCCACGCCCGGCAGTACGATCACGCCATGCCCAATCCACACATCATTGCCAATGATCACGCGATCGGCGCGACGGTCAGCAAAGAAGCCATTATCGCGTTCCGCCTGCGCATCGTAGTATTCCGGACAGTAGGTGAAACGGTGCTGCGAGGCGCGATCCATCGGATGATTGGGTGCGCCAATCCGTACATGATTGGCAATGGCGGTAAAGCGTCCGATTTGCGCATCGGCGACGCAGCAATGTTCTCCGAGATAGGAGAAGTCGCCCAGTTCGCTGTATTCGATATAGGTTTCGGCCAGCACTTCACATTGCGCGCCAATCTGGGTTTCGCGCATGCGCACGCTGGGATCGATAACGGTGTGTTGCAGTTTTGTCGGTTGCACAGCAGCAAGTGCCATAATCAAAGCTCCGTGTGGTCAGATGTCTGGATGACCGGTTGCGACTGGGCAACCGCGAGCGACAACACTACAGCGGCAAAATGACACTAATGCTATTGTGCGTATCTGTTTCAGGCGATTCGAGGAAAAGGAATGAGAACACCGTGGTCAATACTGGCGCTGTTATGGTCAGCCGGACAGGCATCCGCCGCGCTGCCCGCCGACATCAAGGCCGGTGATATTGTGCAAGTGCAGTTAGCGCAACTCCATCCAACGCAGGCTGCGATTGGCTATCGTCAGCTGGATTACAAACAGCATCGTTATGAAGCCGAACCGAAAAAGCTGTTCGATGATTATTGCGAAAGTATGGGGCAGAAAGGCGTTGATAAAATTGACAATAAATCACGTCTCTCGCAGCCCAGCAGCTTCAGCTGTAAAGCGCCGGTCGGCAGCGAACCGGGGCCGATGAAAACGGCGGTGATTGCGCCGGATAACGTGCTGTACCTTACCGATGGTCATCATACTTTCAGCAATTTCGCCGATATCGCCGGTCTTAACACGCCGGTGCAAGTGCGCATCACCGATGACTTCCGCAGCCTGAAAACCATGTCCGCCTTCTGGCAAAAAATGGAAACGGCACATCTGGTGTGGCTGGATACGCCAGCTGGCAAAATTAAACCGGACGCGCTGCCGAAAGAGTTGGGCCGCCAGCATATGCAGAATGATGAATATCGCTCGCTGGTCTATTTCGTGCGCGATATTGGCTTTGAGAAGGAGCAGAATCCGCCGCCGTTCCTCGAGTTCTACTGGGGCAAATGGCTGGAAACGCAGCTGCCGCTGAAGAACTTTGACCTCAATAACCGCAACGGTTACGCCAAAGCGCTGGAAACCATCGCTGAGAAGATGACCAGCGTGCCGAAAGACACGGTGATTGCGCACAGCGATAGCGGCCCGCTGACGGCGGATCGGTTAGGCGCACGCAAGAAAGTGAACGAGAAGAAGCTGGAGAAGCTGGTCTCTGACAATGGCAAACTGACGTGGGCTTTTGCGCAATAATCGTGTGGTCGCCATTCATGGCGTAATGCTCGTCAGTTGAGACATGAAAACCCTTAATTATCGAGAGCACACATTGTAGCGGCGCAATTTATTGCGCGATAAATCGCGCCGCTACGGAAGGTGCGGTGATTTGATACGGCGCTTAACTGATCGGCATTACGCCATTCATGGCGACCCATTTACCCATCAACGCCCTTTCAGCGTTAAACCAATTCGCAGTTTTTCACACCCGCCGATGGCGCCAGCAGATTTTTATCAAATGCGCGCAGTGCCACGCCATCACGAATACGCATCGGCCAGTCGGGATTGGCTAGCGCGCTTTTGCCTATCGACACATAATCCGCGCCCTGCTCCAGCGCCTGCGCCGCCGTGCTGGCATCACTTAACGCGCCATTGGCGATAATCGGCAATTTCGGTGCTGCCTGGCGCGCAATTTGCACCAGCGACAGCGGCGAATCGGCAAATGCCGGTTGCAGCGCGTCATATTCAGTCAGATGCAGATAATCCACGCCGGCCTCAGCAATCGCGGCGAATACCAGACGCGCGCCCGCTTCACCTTCTTGCCATTTGTGATGAAAATCATTCACTTTGCCCTGTGAGAGGCGAATTCCCAGCGTAACATCCTTGCCTACGCGCTGGCGCACCGCGGCGATCACCGCCAGCGTCAGAGACAAACGTGCCACGATATCGCCGCCCCAGCGATCGTTGCGCTGATTGGTGTAATCGGTAAAGAACTGGTCAAGCAGATAGCCGTTAGCGCCATGAATTTCGATGCCATCAAAACCCGCTTCGCCGATTGCCCGCGCCGCAGTGTGCGCAAAGCTGTCGATCACCTGCTGGATCTGCTCTTCATTCATTTCGCGTGGCAGCGGATAGGCGCCATGACCGTGATAGAAACCGAGTTGTTCCCCGCGCGGCTGCACCGCTGAGGGCGCGAGCGTGTCCGGTCGATAGATATTGCCCTGCGATATCGCCCCGGCATGCATCAACTGCGCAATGATTTTGCCGCCATGCTGATGCACCCGATCGGTGATCGCACGCCAGCCGGCGCTCTGTTTAGCGTTAATCAGCCCCGCCTGAAACGCATAGGTTTGCGACCAGGCTTCATCGATATAGATGCCTTCGGTGATGATGGCGCTAAAGCCGCCGCGCACGAAGCGCTGATAGTAGTGCTGCATACGTTCGCCCGGTATGCCGTCAACGCTGGCGGAGATGCGCGTCATGGGCGCCACCATAATGCGATTCTTCAGCGCCAGCCGGTTCAGTGTGCCGCTCTGAAAAAGATGTTTATCACTCATATTGCTCTCTGGATGCGGATTATCTACAGAGCGCAGTATATTCGGTCGCCACAGGGACAAAAATGGCCGATGATGATACGTCTGTATAACGGAAATCGTTACAATGAACTCAAAAGATGTTGAGGTGTTTCTGATGGTCACCCAGACGCGCAGCTTGACGCAGGCCGCGCGGCGACTGAACACCACGCCGATGACGGTCTCACGCCGACTCGCCTCGCTGGAAGAAGATCTCGGCGTGCGCCTGCTGCATCGCACCACCCGCGCCATTGCGTTAACAGATGAAGGTGAAGAGTTTCTGCCCTACGCCAAAACCCTGACGGAAACCGAACAGAGCGCGCGCAATCTGTTCTCGCCGAATAAACAGGGCGCCACCGGCCAGCTGCGCATCACCGCACCTTCTGGTTTTGGCCGCCGCACCATTATTCCGTTGCTGCCCGCGCTGATGGCGGAGAATCCCGAACTGAAGATCGATTTCCAGCTCAGCGATAACGTCACCGATATTGTTGGGCTGGGCTACGATGTCGCCATTCGCATCGCCCCGCTGCGGGATTCGCGCTTAGTCGCGCAGCGGCTGGCGGATAATCCGCGCGTGCTCTGTGCTTCTCCAGACTATCTGGCGCGCTTCGGCACGCCAAAACTGCTGGCAGATTTGCATCAGCATAACTGCCTGCGCTTATCCGGCGTGCCGCAATGGAGTTTTATAGTCGACGACCATATTTCCAGTGTCAGCGTTGAGGGCCGTTTTAGCGGCAGCAATGTGGAAGGCGTGCGTACCTTATGCGTAGCGGGCAGCGGCATCGCCCAGCTCTCTGCGTGGGATGTGCAGCAAGAGTTGGCGGCAGGTGAACTGACTGAGATTACCTTGCGAGATGCCCAACCGCAGCTGCTCGGCGTCTGGGCGCTGTTTCCCACCGCACGGCATCTGCCAACGCGCGTCACGGTTTTTCTAAACGCCCTAAAACAGGCGATGGCACGTTAATTCAGAAAATGTGAATGGCGAATCAGGGGCAAAATCTGGATGCGGAAGAGGTGGGATTAACCGCGAAGAAAATTAAAATCGATGCGTTTCTTGAACTGATTCTGGCAGGAAAGATCAGCGATGCGACAACGGTCACCGCGTTTCTGTTGGCGCGAGCGAAAGGGTTAATCGACTGATCTCTCTACTTTATTCCAGGTGCGCATGAATGCGCACCTTACGAATACAACATCGATGTTGTGCCGCCATTCAGGGCGATCGATTACTCCGCAGCAATATCCGCTAACACCGCTTCTGCCTGCGCCTTATCCACCGCCACGCCATCAATAAACAGCTGACGCTGTTCGCCCGGCGGCAATGTAACGTTCAGCGTTTGCCAGGCTGGCTGGAAGCTACCTTTGCGCTGGAAGTTGAGGTGAATCGCCTCAGCATCGCTGCGCATTTTCCAGTAGAGCCACAGCGCATTGCCCTGCTGATAACCCCAGCTTTCGCCATCATCCTCAAACAGCATACCGTGGCTGACACCTTTGCCTTTCAGCGGGAACAGCTGCAAGGTGCGGCGATCGTCAGTTTTAGTGTCAACATGACGCAGGCGCTCGCTGAGCGGTAAGCCCGCTCCGGCACGCACCAGCATCGGCTGGGTTTCCAGCGGAGCCGCCAGCGTGATCCATTGACCGCCTCTGAACCATTGCTGGGTAGCGAAGTCATACCAGCCAGTTTGGTTGTCGGGCAGCCACAGACGACGCTCGCGCTGGCCGGGTTCGACCACGCTGGCCACCAGCAGATCGCGGCCCAGCATAAACTCATCGCACTCGGCGAACGTCTGCGCATCCTGTTCATGATCGAGGAAAGTCGGACGCAGCATCGGTTCATCGTCAGCATGCGCCTGCCACAGTAACGTATAGAGGTAAGGCAGCAGACGATAACGCAGTTCAATCGCGGCGCGGATCGCAGGCGTAGCCGCCGGATACATCCAGGGTTCATTGACGGTGTGATCGTCATTCCACGAGTGAATGGTGAAACGCGGATGCATCACGCCGTTTTGTACCCAGCGCACAAACAGTTCTGCATCTGGTTTATCGCCGGAGAAGCCACCGACGTCGTGCCCTACGTTGTACAAACCGGACAGGCTCATACCCAATCCCATGCGGATGTTGTAACGCAACGTGGTCCAGTTGGTGCGGTTATCGCCGCTCCAGGTTTGCACATAGCGCTGCATCCCGGCGCAACCCGAACGGGAAATCAGGAAAGGACGTTTTTCCGGCGCGAAGCGCTGTTGCGCTTCCATCGAGGCGCGCATCATCAGCAGCGGCATCACCGGGCGAATGTGTTTGATGGCAATTGGCGTGCCGAAACCGTGACAACGCGCTTCGCCGTCCCACACTTCATATTCGTTATTATCGTTCCAGGTGGAATCGATGCCCTTTTCCAGCAGCTGTTTGGTGACGTTTTCCTGCCACCAGGCGACGGCTTGCGGATGGGTAAAATCGAGATGTGAACCTTCGTCATCCCAGAACACCGAACGTTCAGGCGCATCTTCTTCGGAGTCACGAATAAACAGCCCTTGTTCCGCCACTTCGTTATAACGCGGATGATCCTGCAACAGACACGGTTTGATATTGGCGGCGAGGCGCAAGCCGGCGTCGTGAAACGCCTGGCTCATCACCTCCGGCTGCGGCACTTTGTCGTAGTTCCAGTTGAACACGTAGCGCTTGTTGTTAATTGAGGTGTAGCCGGACGAGAGCTGGAATGAATCGCACGGAATTTCGTGCTCTTCGCAGAGACGAATGAAGTTCATCAGCTGATGTTGTGCATCCGGCGCATCGGTGTAATGCATGGTTGAACCGCTGTAGCCGAGGCTCCATTTCGGGCCGAACAACGTTTTACCTGTGAGACGCACAAAGGCTTTGGTGACATCCAGTACCTTGTCACCAACAAACAGGTAATAGTCGATATCACCGCTTTCCGCCTGCCAGCGGCGATACGGTTGGTGATAGTTATCGAGTTCATTACCCAGATCAAACCAGCTGCTGCTGAGGTTATCGTAATAGAGACCAAAGCTAACATCGGTACGACGGGTGATGGTAAAAGGCACATGCTTGTACAGCGGATCGGTGGAGGCCGCGTTGTAGCCCATCGCATCAAGGTTACGCATCTCATAGCGCTGGCCATTACGCTGCAAATCGCCGGTTTTCTCGCCTAGACCATAATAGCGATCGTCGTTCATGCGGCACTGATAGTGCGCCACGCCATCCCCGTGCGCGTTGATTTGATAAGCGCTGGTTGGACGGTCGCAGGTCAGCAGCTGCCATGCGCCGTGGCTGTCGCAATATTGCCACTCCAGCGCCAGCGGTTGATGGACGATCACCCGCAGCTTATCGGTGGCCACCACCAGCGTGTCGCCCTCTTCTTCCAGCGTGAACGATGGCAAGGTGAATCCGGCCAGGCTGTCACGCTGACGCCCTTCCCACGGCACATCACTTTGTGGCGCGATGCTCCAGGTGCGATCGAGGCTGTATGCGCCATGACGTTTAATCGCCACGCGGAACATGCCCGTTTCCAGCACATACAGACACAGCGTGTGTTTGCCGTCGACGGTTAACGCCACGTGGTGTGCATCGGAACCGGCTAATGACCAATTTTTTAACGTTTTCATCGTTACCCACTTTTTCATGCGCGCTGGGCGCGACGTTCAGCAATAAAAGCAATCAGGAATACGGCGCCAATCAGGTCGAAGAAGCCCATGGCGACAAACAGCGGATTAAAGCCAATGGTGTCGGCGGTAACGCCGATCAGCAGTGAGAACAGGAAGCTGGAGATCCAGGCGAACGAGCCGCGCATGCCGTTGACGGTGGCCATCTGGCCTTTATCAAACTTCTCCACCACCAGCGCGCTCAGCATGCAGGAGATGATCTGATGGCCGAAACCACCAATCGAGATCAGCGCAATCGCTACGTAAGGATCTTTAGTGACCGCCACCAGCGCCAGCGACAGCATCAGGAAAGCGCCCGTCACCGAACTCGCCACCACGGAATTAACCTGGGTAAAACCAAAGATTTTGGTGTAGAGCCGCGTCAGATAGCCGCTGGCCGCGCTGCCTAAATCGGCGGCGAGGAACGGCAGCCAGGCGAACATAGCAATCTGCTTCAGATCCATACCCAGCTCTTTCGCCAGATAGAGCGGCACCCAGAAGCTCAGCACGCCCCAGGCAGGTTCAGCCATAAAGGCGGGAATGGCGATGCCGTAAAAACGTTTGTTTTTCGACACGGTTTTCAGCGCGGTAAAGAACGGCAGTTTCACTGCTGGCGGTTCATTATCCTGACGAATAAATTCCAGTTCCGAGGCCTGCAGATTGGGATGCTGCTCCGGATCGCGATAGAACAACCACCACAGCACCACCCAACCCAACGCCAGGCAGCCGGTGAACAGGAACGCGCCCTGCCAGCCAAAGGAAGCGTGCGCAAAGTAGATAATCGGCGGTGCCAGCATCGCGCCAAGCGAGAAGCCCACGCCCGCCCATCCGGCGGCGATAGGACGCTCTTTTTTCGGGAACCATTCGCCAATCACTTTGGCGTTAGCGGGCGTGGCTGCTGCTTCTGCACCGCCCATGACAAAACGCAGGATAGCCAGATGCACCCAACTGGCCGCGCCAGCGTGGAACAAACAGGCGACGGCCCAAATGGTGGCGCAGATCAGGAAGCCGACTTTCAGGCCAATAACGTCGATCAGCCAGCCGCAAATCGGTTGAAAGAAGGTATACGCCAGCTGGAATGCGCCAACGATCCAGGAATATTGTTCGGTGGTGATGTTGAGGCTGGTTTTGAGCTCCGGTGCCAGCAAGCCCAACGAGTTACGGGTGATGTAGTTGACCGTGACGCCTGCTAAGAACAGCACCAATACCCACCAGCGCAGATTGCGCAAGGTGCGTTTGGTGCCTGCGGCGGTTATCCCTGGGTTTAAACTGCGGTTCATCTGATTCTCCGTTAGTGAGTCATTTATAACCATCCGCCAGGAGTGAACCACAGTTGCGAAAAGTGGTCGCCAGATTGATGTCGCAAATGTGATCTGGTTAACCAAAATCACTTACCAGGTTGACTTAACCCCGTAAAGAGCAGAGTTTTAATCCGGAATCGCGTAGTTATTATCTGATGTAGCGCGCTAATAAAGAATATTGGTCAACCAATAGTGAGTGAGGTAACAACATGAAGCAGACCTGGCGCTGGTACGGCCCCAACGATCCTGTCTCTCTGTCCGATGCGCGCCAGGCGGGCGCAACCGGCATCGTCACCGCACTGCACCACATCCCTAATGGCGAAGTGTGGTCAGTCGACGAAATCATGCAGCGCAAGGCGCAGGTGGAAGCCGCCGGTTTGGTGTGGTCGGTGGTGGAGAGCGTGCCGATTCATGAAGAGATTAAAACAGGCAGCGGCCGCTGCCAGCACTGGATCAGCAATTATCAGCAGTCGCTGCGCAACCTGGCGCAGTGCGGCATTAAAACCGTGTGCTACAACTTCATGCCGATCCTTGACTGGACGCGCACCGATCTCGAATATCTGCTGCCGGATGGCGCGAAAGCCCTGCGTTTTGATCAGATTGAGTTCGCGGTGTTTGAACTGCACATTCTGCAGCGTCCCGGCGCGGAGCAGGATTACAGTGCGCAAGAGATCGCCGAGGCTGCTGAACGCTTTGCAACGATGAGTGAAGAGCACCGTAACCGCCTGATGCGCAACATCATCGCCGGTTTGCCGGGTGCGGAGGAAGGCTACACGCTGGATCAATTCCGCGCCCAGCTGGCGCGTTATCAAGGTATCGGTAAGGCCGAGCTGCGAGAGAATTTTGCCACCTTCCTGCGCGCCATTGTCGCGGTGGCGGAAGAAGTGGGCGTACGCATGGCGGTACATCCAGACGATCCGCCACGCCCAATTCTCGGCTTGCCGCGCATCGTTTCCAACGCCGACGATCTGCAATGGATGATCGATACCGTCAGCAGCCCCGCCAACGGTTTCACCATGTGTACCGGCTCGTACGGCGTGCTGGCAGAGAATGATTTAGCCGGCATGATCAAGCGCTTCGGCCCACGCATCTACTTCGCGCATCTGCGCTCCACCAAGCGGGAAGAGAACCCCAACAGCTTCCACGAAGCCGCGCATTTGGGTGGCAATGTCGATATGTTTGCGGTGATCAAAGCGATTGCCGAAGAGGAACAGCGACGTAAAGCCGCGGGGGAGGAAGATTTGATTCCAATGCGTCCCGACCACGGCCACCAGATGCTGGATGACCTGAAGAAGAAAACCAATCCCGGCTACTCGGCGATCGGTCGCCTCAAAGGATTGGCGGAAATTCGCGGCGTCGAACTGGCGATCCACCGCGCCTATTTTGCTCAGGAAGCCCAATAATGCGCTTTATGGATGAAGATTTTCTGCTGCAGAGCGACGTCGCGCGGCGCTTGTACCACGACTTCGCTGCGGATATGCCAATCTACGATTATCACTGTCACCTCAATCCTCAGGAGATTGCTGAAGATCGTCGCTTCGCCAACCTCGGCCAAATCTGGCTGGAAGGCGATCACTACAAATGGCGCGCGCTGCGCGCTGCGGGCGTCGATGAGTCGTTGATTACCGGCAAGAGCACCAGCGACTACGACAAGTATCTCGCCTGGGCGCAAACGGTGCCAAAAACCCTCGGTAACCCGCTCTATCACTGGACGCACCTTGAACTGCGGCGCCCGTTTGGCATCACCGATACGCTGTTTGGCCCGGACACCGCGCCTGCGATCTGGCAGCGCTGTGCGGAACAGCTGGCGACGCCGGAATTTTCCGCGCGCGGCATCATGCACCAGATGAAGGTGCGCATGGTCGGCACCACCGACGATCCGGTTGATTCACTGCACTATCACCGCCAAATCGCCGATGACCGCAGCTTTGATATTGACGTTGCGCCGAGCTGGCGTCCGGACAAGGTCTTCAAAATCGAGCTGGAGGGTTTTGTCGACTATCTTGCTCGTCTGGAAGCCGCCGCCGATGTCGCCATCGACAGCTTCGAGGCGCTACGCCGCGCGCTGTTACGACGCCTTGACCACTTCTCCGCCCACGGTTGTCGCGCCTCAGACCACGGTATTGAAACCCTGCGCTTTGCGCCGGTGCCGGACGACCGCGTGCTCGATACGATTTTGGCGAAACGTCGCCGTGGCGATGCGCTGGATGAATTGGAAATCGCCCAGTTCAGCAGCGCAGTGTTGGTGTGGCTTGGCAGCGAATATGCGCGACGCGGCTGGGTAATGCAGCTGCACATCGGCGCGATCCGTAACAACAGCACGCGCATGTTCCGCCAGCTCGGGCCAGACAGCGGGTTTGATTCGATTGGCGATAACAATATTGCCTGGCCGCTGGCGCGCCTGCTGGATGCGATGGACCTCAACGATCAGCTGCCGAAAACCATTCTCTATTGCCTCAATCCGCGCGATAACGAAGTGCTGGCTACTATGGCGGGCAACTTCCAGGGCGCGGGCGTTGCCGGCAAGGTGCAGTTCGGTTCCGGTTGGTGGTTCAACGATCAGCGCGACGGCATGCTGCGTCAACTGGAGCAACTGTCGCAAATCGGCTTGCTCAGCCAGTTTGTCGGTATGCTGACCGATTCACGCAGCTTCCTCTCCTACACGCGCCACGAATACTTCCGCCGTATTCTGTGCAATCTGCTGGCGCAGTGGGTAAAAGACGGCATTGTGCCGCACGATGAGCCGATGCTCGGCAACATGCTGCGCGACATCTGCTTTAACAATGCCGAACGCTATTTCGCGCTGAAAGCCCAGTGATGGTGGCCTGGTCACTGCGCGCCGTGACCAGGCCGATTCTTATTCGCTATGCTATAGTGCGCGTCTCTGAGTGAGGCTGTATCAGAGATTGTGAATCCTTTAACACACAGAAAAGAGCACGATGAAAACTCAAACTTCAGCACAGCGCCCTTATCAGGAAGTCGGGGAAATGCTCCGCCAGATGATCACGCAGAAGCAGTATGCGGTGGGCGAACGGCTGCCGCCGGAGCGCGAACTCGCCGCGCTATTGAATGTGACGCGTACGCTGGTGCGTGAAGCGCTGATTATGCTGGAGCTGGAAGGATTAATTGAGGTACGTCGCGGTGCGGGCATCTATGTGATTCACGATTCGCCGCAGCAACCTGTTTCGCTTCACAAAGCCAGCAACGATGCCGGACCGTTCGAGATGTTGCAGGCGCGTCAGCTGCTGGAGAGCAATATTGCCGAGTTCGCCGCGCTGCAGGCGACGCGTGAAGACATCATGAAGATGCGCCAGGCGCTGGAGCTGGAAGAGAAAGAGCTGGCGTCGGGAGCGGTCAACCAAAGTGAAAACGGTGATCGCAATTTCCATCTGGCGATTGCCGAAGCCACCCACAACAGCATGCTGGTTGAGCTGTTTAAGCAATCCTGGCAGTGGCGCGAAGATAACGTGATGTGGAGCCAACTGCATCGCCATCTGGTCAACAACGATTACCGCAAACAGTGGCTCGACGATCACAAAAAAATCCTCGCGACGCTGATCAAAAAAGACGCGCGCGCCGCCAAGCTGGCGATGTGGCAACATCTGGAAAATGTGAAACAGCGGCTGCTGGAGTTCTCAGACGTTGATGATATTGATTTCGATGGTTATCTGTTTGAATCCTGGCCGCTGTACGCCACCCATAATCCCCCTAACTAATTTGCGTTAACGGCTTACCTTGTAAGGCTAATTACCGAGAGCACACATTGAAGCGGCGCAATTCATTGCGCGATAAATCGCGCCGCTACGGAGGGTGCGCTGATTCGGTACGGCGCTTGACTGATCGGCATTACGCCATTCAGGGCGACCTCACGACATCAACTCACCACGCTAAACGCCTGATCCTTTGCTAAAAAGAACGGCCTTAGATACGCCACGCTATTCGATAAAGGCAAGATATCATCGCTGAGCTGAATGCCGATGGTTTCCCGCAGATAACGGCGGCGGATTTCGATGCGCTGCCACAGCGCCGGATAATGGTTGCGGATGTCGCTTTGCAGCGCCGCATCGGCCAGCACCACGCACTCTTCGGCGCTGGCACCGCTGTAGCCCGGCACTGACGGGATGATGTCAATTTGCAGCATCATGCCGCTCTCGAGCAATTCGGTGGACTGATGATAAATCGGCGACGACATCCACTCTTCGTCCGCCACCAGATGTCCCGGATTGAGGTGCCAGCCAAAACGGGCCTTCGGCAAAACCTGCTCGATAAGCTGGTACAGCGCACCACCGCTCATGCCGCAGCGAATGTTTTCCAGCCAGGCCACCACGGCTGAGAAATAGGGTTTGGCGATGCGCTCCAGATAATCTTGCTGGCCTGGCGGCAGCTCACTTTGATCGGCAATGACGAAGCCGCTGCGGCTGGAGAGTCCGCCTTTGAAGGCGGTGGTTAGCGAGAGCGGATCGCCGCGCTGCACTTTTTTGTCGGTGGGATAGAGGTTCGCTTTGTCGAAACGGTTGCCGGTGGCGGCGATAGTCACCACCGTGTTGCATTGCCCTTCGGCGTGCAGTAACGCGCCCAATTCTGTTTCACGCACGCCTACCTCGATGGCATTCAGCGCGTCCAGCATGCACTTTGACGCGAGGTTTGCGCCATATTCGTAATGGGCAATTTCATTGGCATTGCAGGTGGTGCGCGCGCCGTTATCGCCAATAAACAAGTGGATGGCATTTTCTAACATGGCGTCATCGTTGAGCGTGCGCTGAATGGCATCGACAATAAAGTACGGCAGATCAAACATCGCACGCCCATTGCCGGCGGCGGGCGTAAACATCTTCCATCCCACCAGCCCGACTTTATGGCCGTTCGCTAAGCCCGCATCATTGAAGAGACTTTCCAGCGGCACTTCATTGTCCATGGGCTGATTGGGAAGTGAGAAGTACGGCGTGTGCAGCAGCGCGGCCGCTGTGCGTGAGAAGCACGCCATTTTCAGGTTTTCGTTGCCCAGCACCAGCGTGCAAGCTCCGGAGTGATTCAGTAGCAGCAATCCCTCTTCAAAACGCGGGATAAATCCGCTCAGATATTCGAAATTGCCGCCGTGTTCCTTGTCGGCATAGATCACCAGCCAGTCAAAACCCTCGCGCCGCATGCCCGCCAGCAGCGCGTTCTTGCGCTGCACAAGCGTATCATCGGTGAGAAAAACCGGTTCAACGTCGCTGAACGTCATCGGCGCGGTAATTGGCCCAAACGTGATTGCCATGATGCACTTCCTCGCATTACAGAATGAGATGAGGATAGTCGCATTTTTAGCGCAGCGGATTTTGATCCACGCGAAAAAAGGCGGAGGGGTGAGCTCCGCCTTGTCTCAAGTTCCAGTCAGTGTGCCTGACCGGTCAGTTGCAAAAGGGCAACGATGATTTGAAGAATGATGCGGACGATGTCCAGCAGCAATCGAACAATTTCCATCACTTTCCTTCTCCTCTGAGAGGAGCGCGCCTTTCAGCTGCCGGGGCTTTGACTCCACCCGCCGACCGCCTAAGCACAATTGTGAGGAGTGCTGAGCGGCTCTCATTGTAAAAGCCACAGGCCAGCACCACCTGAAACCTGCCGGGATTTAACTATCCGCGCCCCTGGAGTCATCAGAAAAACAATGAGGCTTCGCTCGTCACTCAACACCTGTATAACCATACAGTATTATGGCAAAACTTGAAATATCTCGCCGCACATTTTATTATCGCTGTTGTGAGGAGTGCTGAGCACCCCGTTCGCGGCGCGGTTACCAGCCGTTTAGCGGACATAAAAAAAAGGATTTGGCTTAATGCCAAATCCTTTTTTATTACCTGCGATTAATTATCTGGCGGAACTGATACGCCAAATGGTATTTCCCGCATCATCGGCAATTAATACGCCGCCCTGCCGATCGGTGGCTAAACCAACCGGCAAGCCGCGCACCTGCTTCTGATCGTCGGTGAGGAAACCAGTCACCACCGGCTGTGGTTGTCCCACCGGTTTCCCATTCTCGAATTTCACCCACACCACCTGATAGCCGTTGAGCGGCGTACGGTTCCAGCTGCCGTGTTCGCTGATAAACGCCCCGCCGCGATACTGCGGCATATTATCCGCGCCGTAGAACAACAGACCGAGTGGTGCGACGTGCGAACTCAGGGCGTAATCCGGTTTAATCGCCTTCTCTACCAGATCCGGCCTCTGCGGCTGCGCGCGCTCATCCACGTGCTGGCCATAATAGCTGTACGGCCAGCCGTAGAAGCCTTTGTCCTGCACCGACGTCATGTAATCCGGCACTAAATCAGAACCGATCTCGTCGCGTTCATTCACAATCGCCCACAGCTTGCCGCTCTGCGGCTCCCACTGCAATCCGGTGGGATTGCGCAGGCCGCTGGCATAAATCCGGCTGGCACCGCTGGCCGCATCCACTTCCAGCACCGCCGCACGGCGATACTCCTCGCCAATGCCGTTTTCCGTCACGTTACTGTTCGAACCCACGCCAACGTACAGCTTGCTGCCGTCGGGGCTGGCGAGCAGCGATTTGGTCCAGTGATGATTAATCGGCCCGCCCGGCAGCTCGGTCACTTCCACCGGCGGCGTGCGGATCTCGGTTTGCCCGGTTTCATACGGGAATTTCACCAGGCTATCGGCGTTCGCCACATACAGCGTGTTGCCCACCAGCTGCATACCAAACGGCGCCGTCAGGTTGTCGATAAAGCGATGTTGCTCCCATTTGCCGTTAACGTTACGCAGCAAGGTAATGCGATTACCGCCCTCGCCGCCCTTGCCAGACGCTTTCTGCACAATGCCCATAATCAGCTGCTTCGGTGCGGTGGTCGGTTTCGGTGTGCCATTGGATTCCGCCACCAGCACATCATTGTTCGGCAGCACCAGCACCTGACGCGGATGCTGCAGATTGTCGGCGATCTTTTCGATCTTTAACCCGTCTGCCACTTTCGGCATTTCACCGGCTTTCCACGGCGTGCCTTCCGGCACCTGCATCGGCGGCATAAAGAAGTTTTGCGCCTGCGGCAGTTCAGGATTCGCACCGATTTGCTTTTGAGGATCGATCAGCGCCCCGTCGTCACAGGCGCTGAGCAGCATCGCGATGGCTACCGCACTGAGTAAGTGTTTCATACGCGACCTCCTTGCGTGCGACGTTGGCGCAACACCAGCTGCACGTTAGCGATCAGCAGCAGCGCCACCACCAGCGTCGACAGCGTGATGCCCAGTGGCACCACCGCGTAAGCATCGCGACTGTGAATGAAGGCATTCACCACCGCCAGCACGATCGCCAGCAGCGACAGCCAGAAATGGGTTTTCTCGGTCGGCCGCGCGCCACGGAATAAATAAACCAAACTGATTAAACGTGGCAGGATGGCCAGCACCAGACCGATAGTGATCAGCCAACTGGCGGATTTGGTCCACATGATGACGAAGGTTTGCAAATAGAGGATATCGAAAAACCAGGCGGCGACAAAAAAGCCCAGCGGCAACGGTTCCAGCAGCGTATACAACGTCACACCGAACACCGATCTTCCTGAGGTATGAAACATTACTCTCTCCCTTACCGTATTATTGTCAGATGGTGCACGCGTTTCGCTTTTATAAAACAACGTGCAGCCACCTGTGAAATATTAGTAAAGATAAACAGTAACGTTTAACACTTATCTAACACACTCTAACTTAAGACTTATCTGCCGGCAGGCTTACCCAATAACCCGGTTGATACGGCAAAGGCAGAAACTTTTCGTGGAACTCACGGAACGTGGCGTCCGGATCAAGATCGGCAAACAGTTCAGGATGTAGCCACTTCGCCAGCGCCTGAATCGCGACAAACTGATACGGGCTGTCGTAGAACTGATGCCAGATGGCATGCGCGTTACCGTTGTGCGCCACCGGCAGTGTTTTGAAGGCATCACGCATCATTAGCAGGCGTAAACGCGCCGTCGCTTCTTTCACATCCGCACCGGGCCCCACGCCAACCCATCTACCCACGGTGTTGTAGTTTTTCCAGTTCGCGCCTGTCACCACCACCACATCGGGACGGCTGGCGATGATCTGCTCGGGATTGAGTGTGCCGAACGTGCCTGGAATCAACGCTTTGGCGATGTTGCTGCCGCCCGCCAGTTCTACCATCTGACCAAAGTTCTCGTTACCAAACGACATGCAGCACTCGTCGCTGTAGCCGCCAGCACGATCAATCATCACTTTCGGGCTCGTGCCGTTAAAGTTTTTCAGGCGATCGGTCACCTTTTCGATTTGCGCACGGCGGAACGCCACGATCTCTTCGGCGCGCTGTGGATTGTTAACCAGCTCGCCCATGATGCGGATGCTTTGCTCAGCATGTTCCATCGGCTTCTCGCGGAAGTCGATAAACACCACCGGCACGCCCACCGCTTGTAGCTTCTCGATCAGCTTGCCTTCGTCGGTCGCGGCTTTGGATTCGAGGTTCATCAGCACCAAATCGGGCTTCAGCGTCAGCGCCTGTTCGACGTTAAAGGTGCCATCTTTCGCGCCACCAAAGGTCGGCAGCTTTTTGATCTGCGGATATTTCTTTTCATACGCCATATAGCCGTCGTAGTCGGCTTTATGGAAATCGTCACGCCAGCCCACCACGCGCTGGAACGGCGCAGCGGTGTCAAACGCCGCCAGCAAATACATCTGACGCCCTTCGCCGAGAATGATGCGTTTAGACTCCTCCTTGACCTCGACCTGTCGTCCAGCCACATCGGTAATGGTTTTCGCCGCAGCGTGACCCGTCACCGCCAGTAATCCCAGTGCTATCAGCCATGATTTCATTTAATACACCTAGAATGATAATGATTATTATTTAAATTTCGCGGCGTCACTATTACCTGGCAGACAGGAAATGAAAAGCCCTGGATACACATTTTTTTACATTCCCCGCGCTTTTTCCCACTGTGCAATCGCTCACAAAATGCCCTTCATTCGTGAAAAACCTCACAGCTTACCGGGCAAATGCCCAATTAATCGCCGCGCTATCCCGCGCTTTGGCTAATGCGTAAACAAAATGCGAACGCTAAATTACAAAATGAAACGATGTTTTATTTTTTATGTTAATGCCTGATTTGGGCAAGCCACTGAGTTGAAGGAGGAGTTACCGTGAAGATCAGTGCCATTGATGTCACCCTGTTTAGCTACCCCACGCGACGCGTCTCTGACAGCGCCGGACATTCGCATCCCGGCGCAGAGACCGATGCCCAAATGGCGCTGCTAACGATCGCCAGCGAAGATGGCGATTGCGGCTACGCGTTTGCCCCCGCCGAAGTGATTCGGCCGCACGTGGTGAATGCCTTCTTCCGCAAAGTGCTCATTGGGCAAAATGCCTTTGATCGCGAGCGTCTGTGGCAGGATCTGGTGCACTGGCAGCGCGGTAGCGCCCATCAGCTCACCGAACGTGCGTTATCGGCGGTGGAACAGGCGTTGTGGGATTTGATTGGTCGCAAGCTCAAACAACCGGTCCACAAACTGCTTGGCGGTTATCGCGAGAAAATTCCCGCTTACGGCAGCACCATGTGCGGCGATGAGCTGGAAGGCGGTTTATCCACGCCCGATGAATACGCGCAGTTTGCCGAAAAACTGGTCGCGCGCGGTTATCAGGCCATCAAACTGCACACCTGGATGCCGCCGGTTTCATTCGCGCCCAGCACCCAAATGGACATCAAAGCCTGCGCCGCGGTGCGCGAAGCGGTCGGCCCGGACATCGCCCTGATGCTCGACGGCTATCACTGGTACAGCCGCAGCGAGGCGCTCACCATCGGCAAAGCGCTGGAAAAACTCAATTTCGCCTGGTTCGAAGAGCCGATGGAAGAGGAAAGCATGGCGTCATACGCGTGGCTGGCGGAAAACCTCAGCATTGACGTGCTCGGCCCGGAAAGTCTCGGCGGCAAACACCACAGCCGCGCCGATTGGGTGCGCGCTGGTGCCTGCGACATTCTGCGCGCTGGCGCTAACGGCGTCGGCGGCATCTCCGCCACCATGAAGGTCGCCAGCCTGGCCGAAGCCTTTGGTATGGATTGCGAAGTACACGGCAACGGTGCCGCCAGCATCGCGGTGGTCGGCGCTATCCGCAACTGCCGCTGGTACGAACGCGGTCTGCTGCATCCGTTCCTTGATTACGAACAGCCGCCGGCCTATCTCAACGCGCTGGTCGATCCCATGGACGCAGAGGGTTTTGTCCATCTGCCAACGCGTCCCGGACTTGGGGAGGACATCAATTTCGCGTGGATTGAGACACACACGCTAAATCGCTGGTAAGCGCCCAACACAAGCAGTACGGCATAAAAACGATAAACCTCTGACCTGCTGGACTTTGCTTATGAACCTGATGAACCCCTGCAGAGCGTGGTGCGCCGCGCTGCTGCTGCTCACCTGTAGCCCATCGTTGCTGGCGGCCACGCCAGACGACCAGCTGATTGTGGGCATGAACATGAATAACCTGCTCACGCTCGATCCCGCCGCCATGACCGGCAACGAAGTGGTCGGCATTGTCGTCAATCTCTATGACGGTTTAGTCGAGTTAGATCCGCAACAGCTCACCAACGTGCGCCCGGCGCTGGCGGAGCGCTGGGAGATCAGCCCCGACAATCGTCAACTCACCTTTCATCTGCGTGACAATGTCACCTTCCACTCCGGCAATCCGCTGAGCAGCGCCGATGTGATCTGGTCGATGCGCCGCGTGCTGCACCTGAATCTGGCGCAGGCCTCGGTATGGAAATCTTACGGCTTCAGCAAAGAGAACGTGGATGAGATGATTAGCGCGCCGGATGCGCGCACGGTAGTGATTCGCCTGCCCAAGCCCAACGATCCCAAACTGGTGCTCTACTCGCTGGCGGCGCTCGGCAGCATGGTGGTGCTCGACAGCAAAACTGTGCAGGCGCAGGCGGTGAATAACGACTGGGGCAATCGCTGGCTCACCACCCACGAAGCGGGTTCCGGACCGTTCCGCCTGGATGTGTGGCAGGCCAAAGATGTGCTGCGCATCAGCCGCGATGCCCACTACTGGCGCGGTGCGCCGAAGCTGACGCGTGTGGTGTTCCGTCATCTGCAGGAGTCGCAAACCTTGCGTCTGATGATGGAGAAAGGCGATCTCGATATTGCCAGCAACATGGCGATCCCCGATGTAAAAGCGCTGCGCCACGATCCCGATCTCACCATCGACGCGGTACAAAAAGGCACGATTTATTACCTGGCGATGAGCATGAAGGACGATCACTTCGCCCATCCGCAGGTACGCGAAGCACTGCGTTATCTGGTGGATTATCAGGGGATTAACAAAACGCTGATGGCCGGTTACGGCACGCTGCATCAGCGGCCAATTCAAGCCGGCATGCCGGCAACGCTGCCCGATCCTGGCTACAAGCTGGATGTGCCGCGCGCCAAAGCCTTGCTGGCCGCCGCCGGTTATCCCAACGGGTTTGATACCACGCTGCGCGTGCTGGCCGATCAGCCGTTCCTCAATGTCGCGATTGCGATTCAGTCCACGCTGATGCAGGGCGGCATTCGCGCCAAAATCATCACCGGCACCGGTAACCAGATTTACGGTGCGATGCGCGATCGTCAGTTCAATCTACTGGTCGGGCGCGGCGGCAGCGGCGTGGAGCCGCATCCGCACTCCAGCCTGCGCGCGCTGGTGTACAACCCCAATAACGCCGACAGCGCGCGCCTCACCAATTTTCAGGGCTGGCGCACCGGTTTTTATGACGCGCAGCTGAACAGCATGATCGATAAAGCGCTGCTGGAGCGCGATGTAAAACAGCAGCAGCAGGATTACTTCGCTATCCAGCAGCGCTACGACCAGCTGATTCCGGCGCTAATGCCAATCTCGCAAATGACCGATTCGGTGGTGGTGAATAATCGGGTGCAGGATTACGTGCCGCATCCATCGGCCACCACTTTCCTGCGTGACGTATGGAAAACGCCAGACAGCCTGGCGGGAGGTGCGCAATGAAGCTGACAAAAAGCCACTGGCGGCGCCTGCGTAGCCGCACCGTTCAGGTGGCGATCACGCTGTTTGGCCTGCTGTTGCTGACCTTCTTTATTGGTCGTGTGATGCCGCTCGATCCGGTGCTGGCGATTGTCGGGCCGGATGCCGATCACAACACCTATCAGCAGGTTTATCACCAACTCGGCTTCGATAAACCGCTGTGGGTGCAGTTTGGTATCTATCTGCAAGGCCTGCTGCACGGCAACCTGGGGCTGGCGCTACTGACCGGGCAGCCGGTGATCAACGATATCCTGCGCGTCTTCCCGGCCACGGTAGAACTGGCGACGCTGGCGATTGTGATTGGTACCGGCCTCGGCGTCCCGCTGGGCGTGTGGGCCGCCGCACGCCGCAACAGCGTGATTGACTATCTGGTGCGCATCATCAGCCTGGCGGGTTACTCCACGCCGATCTTCTGGGTGGGCATGGTGGGTCTGCTGCTGTTTTATGCCCATCTCGGCTGGGTCGGCGGCGCGGGCCGTGTTGATTTCAGTCTCGATGGCATTGTGCCGCGTCGCACCGGTTTTCTGCTGATCGATGCCTTGCTGGTGGGCGACTTCACGGTGTTCAGCAATGCACTTAATCATCTGATTCTGCCCGCCTCCCTGCTCGGCTTTCACTCGCTGGCTTACATCAGCCGCATGACGCGCAGCTTTATGCTGGCGCAACTGTCGCAGGAGTTCATTTTGACGGCGCGGGTGAAAGGACTCAGCGAATGGCAGGTGATTTGGCAGCACGCGTTCCGCAATATTCTGGTGCAGCTGCTCACGGTGGTGGCGCTGGCGTACGGCTCGCTGCTGGAAGGCGCGGTGCTGATTGAAACCGTGTTCTCATGGCCCGGTTTTGGGTCCTATCTCACCGGCAGTTTGATGCTCGGCGATATGAATGCGGTGATGGGCTGCGTGCTGGTGGTCGGCCTGATATTCGTGCTGCTCAATCTTCTCTCTGACCTGCTCTATCAGGTGTTCGATCCGAGGACCAAAGTATGACGATTTCTCTCGATACGCCGTTAGCCAGCCAGACGCGCGAACGGCTGGCGCGCTGTCGCCGCACCGGCGCGCGCATCGGCCATTTTCTCGGGCAAATGGCGCGCAACCCGCTAACCGCGATTGGCGGCGGCATCATTTTGCTGCTGCTGGTGGTGGCGCTGTTCGCACCCTGGATCGCGCCCTACCATCCGCTGATTCAGGATCTCAACAACGCGCTGACGCCGCCCAACGCGCAGCACTGGTTTGGCACCGATGAGTTTGGCCGCGACATCTTCAGCCGGCTGGTGTGGGGCGCGCGCATCACGCTGTATATTGTGCTGCTGGTGTCGATCACCGTGGGTCCGCTGGGCTTGCTGCTCGGCGTCACCGCCGGTTACTTCGGCGGTAAAGTAGATAGCGTATTGATGCGCGTCACCGACATCTTCATCTCCTTCCCTAGCCTGGTGCTGGCGCTGGCGTTTGTCGCCGCGCTCGGTCCGGGGCTGGAGCATGTGGTGATCGCCATTACGCTCACCGCCTGGCCGCCGATTGCCCGCCTGGCGCGCGCTGAAGCACTGTCGCTGCGTCAGGCCGATTTTGTCTCCGCGGTGCGCTTACAGGGCGCCTCGTCACTGCGCATTTTGTGGAAACACATTGTGCCGCTGTGCCTGCCGTCGGTGATTATCCGCATCACCATGAATATGGCGGGCATCATTCTCACCGCTGCCGGACTCGGTTTTCTCGGTTTGGGCGCGCAGCCGCCGGATCCGGAATGGGGTGCGATGATCGCCAGCGGCCGCACATACATGCTGGAGTGTTGGTGGGTGGTGACGGTGCCAGGTCTGGCGATTCTGATCAACAGCTTAGCGTTCAACTTCTTAGGAGATGGCTTACGTGACATCCTCGATCCCCGCAGCGAATAGCGCTGCACCGTTGCTCGACTTGCAGGATTTACAGGTCAATTTCGTCAATGGCCGGCTGGTGACGCCCGCCGTGCGCGGCATCTCCTTCCAGTTGGGCAAGGAGAAACTGGCGATTGTGGGTGAATCCGGTTCCGGCAAATCCACCGTTGGCCGCGCGTTGTTACAGCTGCATCCGCGCAGCGCGCAGGTCACGGCACAGCGCATGCAGTTTGGTGACGTGGACCTGCTGTGTGCCACGCCGGCGCAGATGCGCGCCATTCGCGGCAAGCGCATCTCCATGATTATGCAGGATCCGAAATATTCGCTGAATCCGGTGGTACGCGTGGGTGAGCAGATTGCTGAAGCCTGGCGCAGTCATCATCCCGGCCAGCGCGAGGTTGCGCGGCAGCGGGCGATGGAGATGCTCGACGTGGTGCAGGTGCGCGATCCGGGCCGCATCTATCAATGTTATCCGCATGAAATTTCCGGTGGTCAGGGCCAGCGCGTGATGATCGCCATGATGCTGATTACCGAGCCTGAGCTGCTGATTGCCGACGAACCCACTTCGGCGCTGGATGTTTCGGTGCGTTTGCAGGTGCTGGCGCTGCTGGATGATTTGGTGAAACAGCGCGGTCTGGGGCTGATTTTTATCAGTCACGACATCAATCTGGTGCGGCGTTTCTGTGACCGCGTGCTGGTGATGTATGCCGGGCGCGTGGTGGAGTCGCTGGCGGCCAGCGAACTCGCTCAGGCGCAGCATCCCTATACGCAAGGCCTACTCGCCGCGCTGCCCGATATGGACCAGCGTCGCGCCCGTCTGCCGGTGCTGCAACGTCAGGCCAGCTGGCTGCAAACCTAAGGAGCAATGATGAACGAGATGATCCGCGTGAGTAATCTCAACCTCAGTTTTGGTGAGGAGGAGCGACGTAATCAGGTGCTGTTCGACGTCAATTTGTCGATTCGCCAAGGTGAAATCTTTGGCCTGGTTGGCGAATCCGGATCGGGTAAAACCACGGTGCTGAAGTGCCTCGCCGGGCTGTTCACCCACTGGCACGGCGAGCTGGCGATTGATGGCGTGCCGCTGGCGCATCGCATCGCGCGCGAGCGCTGCCGCAGCGTGCAGATGGTGTTTCAGGATCCGTACGGATCGCTGCATCCACGCCACACCATCGGCGATATTCTCGAGGAGCCGCTGCAGATTCACGGCATCGGCCAGCGTCAGCAGCGCGTTATCGCCATGCTGGAGAAAGTTGGCCTCAATCGCGCGTGGCAAACCCGCTATCCGCACCAACTTTCTGGCGGTCAGCGCCAGCGCGTTGCCATCGCCCGCGCGCTGATTCTCGAACCGCGCGTATTGCTACTGGATGAACCGACCTCGGCACTGGATGTCTCGGTGCAAGCGGAGATCCTCAATCTGCTTAGTGATCTGCAGCAGCAGGAGAAGCTGACCTACTTGATAGTGACGCACGATCTCGGCGTGGTGGCGCATCTGTGCCATCGCGTGGCGGTGATGCAACACGGCAAAGTGCTGGAGACGCTGGATGTCGATGCGCTGGTGCACAATCGCGCGCAGGTGGCGTATACGCAGATGCTGGTGGATGCGAGTCGGCAGGATAACGGGGTTTTAGCGTAGGATCGCCATTTATGGCGTAATCCTTACTGATAAGGACATTTTGCTTTGAATAGGTAGCGGGCTCTAACACATCTGCTGCGTCACGGGCCGTCCTCGCGCCGCTAGCGCGGTGCCTTCGGCTTCCACGTTGTGCCAACGGACCGTTCGCGGATCGGCCTTCCCTGGCCGACCCCGAACTGCCTCGCGCATCCATGCGCGAGGCTCCTGGCCCAACGTAAAAGCCTCAGCGCTGCGAATAGCCCTTTTGCCGCAGCAGACGCGCCAGCGCCTCTAACCTATGAGCCCTTTTCAATAACACGCACTGAAGTTTAAGCAGGCCGGGGCCGCTTTTGGGCCGGCAATCCGCAGCGCTGAACGAAGCGAGGAAGCCAGGAGAGCCTGCAGGACGCGGGCGAAAGGCGGAGTCGGGACAAGGATGTCCCGTCTACGCCGGTCCGTCAGGCAGACGAGCGAAGTGAAGGTACCGCGATAGCGGCGCGAGGACCGCAGGACCAAAAGTGGCACCGGCCTGCGTACTCGTCACTGGCTTTAACTAACATGCATTACGTCGTCTGTGGTGACTTGAATGAACAATTGAGACGTCTGCAACGGTTGGTCGGTAGGATAAATACGCGTGACTGTTGAATCGAAGGGATAACAAAGTCGAGTGCTTCACTGACTCTGAAGCTGCCTAACTCTTAACGTCTTCTCCGACATTTTTTCCGACATTTCCTCCAACATTTTGATGCCGGAGTGCAAATGAAGAAGGACATAAACAGCAAAGCCAGGTTTCCCTGGCTTTGCTTAACCGATATTGATTACTGCGTCAGTTCACGCACAAAACCCACGATCTCCTGATTCTGCCCATGTTCAAACAGGCAATGCTGCAGGCGCGGGCCGCTCACTGCGGTTTTCACCAGCTCAGGATCGATGGCGCGCAGTGAATCAAGGTAATTCTCTTTCAGCAGCGCCGCTTTCACTTCGTTCAGAATGCCCGCATTACGCACCTGCGGCTCTTTGCGCTCTGGCGGGTAGCCGTGCCCTTTTTCACCGATAAAGGCTTTTTCGAAGATAAAGCGCAGGTTTAGTTCCGCTCCCCAGCCGAAACCTTTGGCGAACGGCAGCGACAGCGCATTGCCGTTGTTGATTTGCGCAAACAGGTAAGCATCCGCCGGATCGATGCAGTAGCCGCACACCACGCCGGGATGCAGGTTGAGCGACATCAACGCGCCCTGGCCGGTGCCGCAACCGGCCACCACGAAGTCCACCGCTTTGCTGTTAAGCAGTACGTTGGCCATGATGCCGAGGTGAATATAGGTAAGATGGTGATCCTGTTCGTCGCTCATACCGACGTTAAACACCTGATGCCCGAGCGGTTGCGCCACAGACTGAAGCTCTTTCAACACCGTTGCGTTCTTCGCAGCCTGGCTGTTTTCCATCATCAAAGCGATTTTCATGATCCATCCTCAGATTAAATTGAAACACCGTTTCATTTTAATCAAAGAACGTTAAAATGCAGCCTTTAAATGCCTTTTTGACTGTGAGTTAAGTCACATATTGACGATGCAACCTGCAAGGAGAAATCATGTTTATCTTTAAAAGCGCAACCCGACTGGACGATTTAGGTAACGGCGTAACGCGCCGAATACTGGCGCACGGCGGCACCCTGATGGCGGTGGAAGTCACCTTTAAGCAGGGTGCTGTCGGTCCGCTGCATCACCATCCGCATGAGCAGCTCACCTACGTGCTGTCCGGACGTTTTGCCTTCACCATTGATGGCGTTACCAAAGAAGTGAGCGCCGGCGATACGCTGTATAAAGCGCCGAACATTGTGCACGGTTGTGTGTGTCTGGAAGCGGGCGTATTGCTGGATACCTTTACGCCGCAACGCGAGGATTTTCTGGCGGCACCTTAACGTGCCGCCAGAACGATTAGCGGGAAGCCCACCAAAGTCGCAGTTTCAGCCCCCAACCGCTGGTCCAGCCGCTGCTGGTGCTGATGACTTTGCCCTGATGCAGCACGATAAAGGTCGGCGTGGCGTTGATATCCCAGCGCTGGCCGATCGCCCCGCTCTCATCATTGATCGCCACGCCTTGCAGCCCTTTCTTCTCCAGCCAGGTTGCCACGCGCGCGTCACTGCCGGAACGCAGCGCCACGCTCACCACCTTGTCACCTTCCTGACTCATCGCCGCCACGGTTGGCGTGGTGAGTTTGCACACCCCACACCAGGTTGCCCAGACGTACACCAGCAGTGGCCGTTCCTGACTGAGTTCCGCCAGATTCACCTCACCTTGCAGCGAGGTCAGCGGTTGTTGCGCCAGGTCGGCAGACAGCTGCGGTGCCCGCAGCCAATCCATGCCCCACAGCGCAGCCGCGACAATCAGCACCAGCAGCAGTGCCTCACGCAGCCAGCGCTTTAATCGACTCATTGCTTCGCCTGCAGCGCGCCTTTCACTGCCGCTTCCAGCTGCTCATATGGCACCGCGCCGCTGATCATCTGGTCGCCCACCAGCGTGGCTGGCGTGCCCTGAACGCCGAGCTGCTGCGCCAGCGTCAGGTTGCTGTTGATGGTATCGAGGCTCACTTTGCTTGGCTCTTTCAGCTTGATGCCGGTTTTCTCCAGCGCCGCGTCGATGCTGGCGTTATCGTGATTGCCCTTTTTCGCCATCAAACGCTCATGCAGCTTTAGGAAGTTTTTCGGCTGCTGCTCCCACACGGTGAGCGCCAGACGCGCCGAGGTGAGAGAGGTTTCAGCACGGTACGGCAGCGGTTTGATCACCACCGCTACCTGCGGATAAGCCTTAATCAGTTTTTCGATATCGGCTTCAAACTTCTTGCAGAACACGCAGTTGTAATCGGTGAAATAGACCAGCGTCAGCGCCGGTTTTTCAGCGCCAATGCGCGGTGAACCGGCGTCGTTGAACAGCGCATCGTGGTTTTTCTTCACCATCTGCGCCACTACGTTTTGCTGCTGTTGCGCTGCTTCTTTATCAAAGGCATCAGCGGCTTCCGCCAGAATCGACGGATTCTGCACCAGGGTTTCACGGATCAATTCTTTGATGCGCGCCTCCTGCTCAGGCGTAAAAGGCGCGGCCGCCAGTGCAGGCATGGCAAGAAACATCAGTGGCAGTAACAGGGATTTCTTCATTATTTTTTCGCCTCAGAGAGAGTGGAGATCACCGCTTCACGACTCAGCAGCGGTGACAAAATCTGGCCTTGCGGCAGTGCCGGGCCATAAATTTGGTTAAAAGGGATCGCCACGCGGTCGCGGCGGCGCAGGAATTCACCAATGGCGGGATCGGGCTGCGTCCAGTCGCCGCGCAGCAGTACCACATCATCGGCTTTGAGCGCAGCACGCACATCGGGCTGATTCAGGACGCGAGATTTATTCACTTTACAGGTGATGCACCAGTCGGCGGTGACATCGACAAACACCCGTTTATCCTGCTCAAGTGCCTGATGGATCGCCGCTTCGGTCAACGGCTGCCAGTGCAGCGCCTCCTCTTCCGGCGAGATACGCGTCATCAGGAACAGCGCTCCGGCCAGCGTCAGGGTGATAAACACCACGCCCGCCTGCTGCAGCGCGCGACGTTTCACCAGCCAGCCACACAACACCACGAGTAACACGCCCGCCAGCACCAGCGCGAAGGTGCTGCCCCAATGCGGCACCAGCAACGTCACCAGCCAGAAGGTGGCGAGCAGCATCAACAGGCCGAGCACGCTGCGCAGATGCAGCATCCAGCGCCCCGGACGCGGCAGGCAGCGCGCCATGCCCGGTAACGCCGCCACCAGCAGCCACGGCAAACTCATGCCAACGCCGAGCGCGACAAACAGCAGCCATAGCTGCGGCAGCGGTGCCGTCAGCGCATAAGCCACCGCCGTACCGAGAAACGGCGCGCTGCACGGCGTGGCCAGCAAGGTGGCAAACGCGCCCTGGCCGAAGTGGCCGAGCAAGCCGTCGCCGCCCTGCGTCGCCAGTTTGGTATTCAAACCCGACGGCAAGCGGAAATGCAGCAGATCAAACAGGCTGGCGCTAAACAGGAACATCACCAGCACCATCACCAGCAGGAAGCCGCTGCTCTGGAACTGAATGCCCCAGCCCAGCGCCTGACCGCTGAGTCGCAGTCCCGTCATCAGCAGCGCCAATAGCAGGAAGGAGAAAATGATTCCAGCGCTGGAGGCGAGAAACTGCTGGCGCGTCTGACGCTGCGTTTGCCCTTGCTGCTGCACCAGGCTGCTGAGCTTGATCGCCAGCACTGGCAACACACACGGCATCAGGTTGAGGATCAAGCCGCCGAGCAGCGCCAGCAGCAACACCGACCATAAGGTTTGCGCCGCACCGCCGGACACCAGCGTTTCCGTGCCGATATTTATCGCGCTTTGCTGCGCAATGCCAGCATCCGCAACCACCAGCGACAGCGTTTTGCCGCGCAGATCCGGTGCCGCTTCGCCCCATTCATCGGTGACCGCTACGCGCGCGCTGAGCGTGTCGCCATTCACACGGATCGTCGGTGCCGCCAGCATGCTGCCCGGCGGATAATCGAAGAACAGTTCAGGCTGTTGCCAGCCGCCCTGACGCTGTGCGCGGATCTGCAATTCGCCATTTACAAAGCTGGCGTGGAGTTGATCGGTTAAGCCGCTAGCCGCCGGGATGCGCCCCATCGCCTCGGCGAAATCGCGGGCAAAATCGGCGTCTGCGGGCTGGGTCAGATCGAGGCTGAACGGGAAGTCGGTGAGGATGCAAACATCGCTACAGGTTGAGAGCGTCAGCGTTCCCACAAGTTGCTGGCTCGACAGTTTCGCCAGCTCGATCGGCAGCGTGATATCGCCTTTATAGCCTTGCGTGGTCAAGCCGCTGACGTCAAAACGCTCGGGCGCGGGCCAGAACCATTGCGCCTTGACCGCCGGGGTTTGCCAGCGGATTTCCGGCGCAACGCCGCCTTCGCCAGGCGTGCGCCAGTAGGTTTTCCAGCCGGGTTGCAGGCGAATATCCAGCAGCAGTTGCTGATTATCGTTGTGGCTGGCGCTGCGCAAGCGCACTTCGGCGTGGCTGTTTTGCGCATTGCGCAGCCAGCCGGTGTCTGCCGCCTGCGCAGTAATTGCGCAGCTCGCCAGCAGGAGCAGCAGGCTCCTGATCAATACAGTCATGTGAATTCTCCAGTGAATAACAGGGTTTACGCGATGTAACGCGCAGGTGTTATTCCCGGAAGACGCAAAAGGTCAGATGCCGCCGTCGCAGAGGCGGAAACAGCGGTGCGCGGCGATAGCCGACGCAAGTGGTAGTTTGTTTGAAAGTGGCGATCAGTGCCAGCAGCAACAGCAGGAAAGGCAATGCGGTATCAAGGATTGGCGCGGCGGCACTCAGCGATTTGGCGCTTAGCGCACAGGGTTTTTCGCTGCCGCTGGCATCATCACTGCTGTTGGTGTGCGCGGACGCGCTGACCTGCGCTAAAGGTGCGGAAGGCAAATTGAAGCTGCGCTGGACGAGACAAAACGCCAGCACCAGACAAACCAGTGCCAGAATCCATTTTGCGCGTGATAGCGATATCGTCATGCCGCAGCCTCAGAGAAAAGTGCGGACATTTTAAGCATCTGCAGCAGAAACACCAAGCTTTGCTGTGTAAACTTTTGTCTTTGTGGTGTTCAACCCAGATCCAGGATCGTAGCGGCGCGATTTATCGCGCATCTCAACGAAGGCATATTACCCACCTAAACACGACGCAATAAATGGCGCCGCTACGATGATTGCGGCCATCAAAATTTGATCGTTACACGGCGTTAAACAATATCATCCACCACGCCACCATCGACGCGCAGCGCGGCACCGGACGTCGCCGACGCCTGTTTCGAGCAAACATACACCACCATATTCGCCACCTCTTCCACCGTGGCGGCGCGCTGGATCACCGAACTTGGCCGCTGCGCCATCACAAACTCTTTCGCCAGCTCTTCCAGCGCCTTACCGGTGCGCTTCACCTCATCTTCCATCATCGCGGCAAAGCCATCAGAGAGCGTTGGGCCGGGCAACACGCTGTTTACCGTCACGCCGCTGCCCGCCACCACTTTCGCCAGACCGCGCGCCAGCGACAGCTGCGCCGTTTTGCTCACGCCGTACTGCAGCATATCGGCGGGAATGTTCAAGGCTGATTCAGAGGAGATAAACACCACGCGGCCCCAACCACGCTTCACCATCTCCGGCAATAAAGCCCGCGACAGACGCACGCCGGACATCACGTTGGTTTGCCAATAGGCATCCCAGGTTTCGTCATCCACCTGATAGAAATCCTGCGGACCGTAAATCCCGGCGTTATTCACCAGAATATCGATCGGCGGCAAGCCGTTAAGCAGTTGCTTAACGCCCTGTGCACTGCCGAGATCGGCGATAAAGGTGTGAATTTTGGCCCCCGCCACTACGCCGTTAAGCTTCTCCCGCGCACGACTCACCGATGCTTCGCTGCGCCCGTTCAGCACCACTTCCGCGCCGCTGGCCGCCAGACCTTGTGCAATGGCAAAACCGATACCGCCAGTTGATGCGGTAACTAAGGCTGTTTTTCCGTGTAAATCGATATTCATCATGCTTTCCTCTGTGAGCGTAATCACAAAGCCTGGTTCAGGCAGGAGAAGATGCATTGACGAATCATGCGATGGTGCTGTCGGCCACAGGGCTGATGTGCGATCAGCCTGCTGCCGACATTATTTAGCCCGAGGCCGATAAAGCCGGTTGAGCGCTGATCGGCAGCCGCAGTTGACGCTGTAACCAGGCGCAGGCTGCCGCCTGATCCGGATTGCGTGCGTTAAGCTGCAACACCGGACCCAGCGCCATCGGTTGGGCGGTTTCTGCTAACTTGCGCAGTTCTGGCAGATACTCCGCGCCCGGATGTCCCGGCATGCGATCGGTTAAACGAGCCTGATAACGCGCTACCGCCTCATCCGGCGTGATCGCCAGCCACAGCTCCAGCACCCGCGTCACGCCCGCCTGCTGCAATCCCTGCTGCAGCACCTCTTTCGGCTGGAAGCCAAACCAGGCATCGATGACATAGATACAACGCGTCGGCGCTTGCGCCACCACTTGCCAGATCGCCTGATACGCCGCACAACCTAACTGGCGATTGCGCAGGCGATCCACCGGCGCAAAGCTGGCCATAAACGGCTCTTTCAGGCTATCCAGCGTCAGCACCGGAAAGCTGAACTGCTCGGCCAGCGCGCGCGTTAGCGTGCTTTTGCCGGAAGCCGGAATGCCGTTCACCAGCACGACAATTTTCTCTTCAGTGTCGGTTGTCATAGGATTTCTATCACCTCCGCGGCACTGCTGGCCTTTCGCAGTCGCACCAGCGTCTCCTCATCCTCCAGCAGCGTAACAATCGCGCGGATGCCCTCTTCAATGTGGGCGTTGCTGTCACGTGCACCGAACATAATCACGATGTCGGCTTTGTCACTGCCGTCGAATGAGATCGGCTCATCCAGCACAATCATGCTGAAACAATCTTTCAGCACGCCGGCCTCCGGCCGCGCATGGGGAATGGCGATGCCCTCCTCAAACACGTAATAGGCGCCATGCTCCAGCGTGTTAGCGATCACCGCTTCCGGGTAACTGGCTTTGATGTAACCGCCGTTCACCAGCGGCAGCGCCGCCAGCGCGATCACTTCGCGCCAATCCCTGGCGCTGATCCCCACCTGAATCGCACTTGCCTCCTGCAGCAGCTGTTTAATACTCATACTGCCTCCTTAAAACGATTTGCGAATGGTGTTACGCAGTTCATCAATTTTGACAAACAACGGATCAATTTCCTGACGATAGTGTCGACTTTTGGCAAAGATATTTAATGCACGATTATATTCCAGCATTAATTGTTTTTGCGTGTCTGCCGCCTGCGGATTACTAGCCAACTGTTGTTCCAGTTCGCTTATTTTCCCGCTGATGGTTTCAGCCTGAAGATCTATTTCCTGTGAATCCTGGCTCTTATTATCAGAGCCCTTTTTCAAGAATCCAAACATAGCATCTCCTGCCCCGAATGGCGCCGGGCACCTCAGGTTATTACGTCATGAGTAAGTCGGAATTAGCGGAACAGTTGAATCTTTTCTACCAGCACATTGGTCACGGCATCGTTGGCCGGCACAAGGAAATTACGCACGCTGTCGTTGACCTTGCCCTTTTCAAACGTCTGCTTGCAGTTTGCAACCCACTGCACATTCATCTCGGTGCCAACGTTGACTTTCTCAATCCCGCTGCGCACCGCAAGACGCATATCCTCATCGCTGACGCCGGTACCACCGTGCAGCACCAGCGGCGTTTTCGTAGCATCGGTAATTTCCGCGAGGCGCTGATGCTGAATATGGGCTTTACCGGTGTACAAGCCGTGCACCGTGCCGATGGAGATCGCCAGCATATCGACGCCGGTTTCATCGACAAAGCGTTTGGCTTCATCGACGGTGGTAAACGCCGCATCGTTCATTTCCACCTCTTTGCCATCTTCCGAACCGCCAATCGCGCCCAATTCCGCCTCAACCGAAACCGCCAGCGGGCGCGCCATATCAATAACACGGCGCGTATTGGCGATGTTCTCTTCAATCGGTAAATGTGAACCGTCATACATAATTGAACTGAAGCCCGCATCCAGCGCGGTTTGGATAGCGTCCAAATCCGAACAGTGATCGAGGTGCAAACAGGTCGGCACATTACGGCTTTCCGACAATGAGCGAATCGCATCTACCAATAATTTATGTCCGAGATATTTGGCGGTTCCGGTTGAGATCTGAATCATTAATGGGCTATTCGTTTTCTCCGCTGCTTTAAAAAAGGCGGGCAACATTTCCAGGCAGTGCAAATTAAAGGAACCGAGCGCTTTAAATTCACGTTCTTTAGCCACCTGTAACAGATCGGTAAAGTTATAAAGTTTCATGGAGCTTTTCCTCATGGGATTTAGACTTGGTGGATTTTCCGTTAACAAACCAGGCGATGAGAGTAATAAAGGCGATAAACAGCGCGACGAACAGCCAGTTATTCTGGAATGCATGGCCGAGCACCAGGCCGGTACTGATGACATCCGAATCACTGAAGGTGACGCCGGTAAAACCGTAGCTTTCCAGCATCGGCACCAGAATCGCCGGCAGGAAGGTAATGAACAGACCGTGCACGAAACCGCCGATCATTGCGCCGCGACGCCCACCGAGCGCATTACCGAACACGCCTGCGGTGCCACCGGCAAAGAAGTTAGTCAGCAATCCTGGCAGAATCATCGCCAGACCAAACATCGGGAACACCAGCATGCCCACCACCGAACCCAGCGTGGTGGCGAGGAAGCCGACGATCACCGCGTTCGGGGCGTACGGGAACATCACCGGGCAGTCGAGCGCCGGTTTTGCATCCGGCACCAGACGCATGGCGATACCACGGAAAGCCGGCACCAGTTCGTTCAGCAACAGACGCACGCCGCTATACAGCACGAACACACCGCACACGAACTGAATCGACTGCATAAAGGCGTACATCAGGTAGTTCATGCCGTTGCTGTACTGGCCGATAAATTCCGGACCGGCGGCGACCGCAGGGATCAGGTACATCGGCACCATCACCACCGCCATCGACAGATAGGTGTCCTGCAGGAATTTAAAGTTGTCGGGCAGTTTGAGATCTTCGGTGGAGCGCGACCCTTTGCCCACCACCTTTGCCACCGCCGCCGTCAGCAGATAGCCAATGGTGCAGAAGTGCCCGAGCGCCACGTCGTCAGAATCGGTGATGCGGCGCACCACCGGTTGGGCCAGTGCAGGCATCACCACCGCCATAATGCCGCCAAAAATGCCGCCGGTAAGGATCAGAGGTAAACCTGTCAGCCCCGCTTTATAGCCAATCACCGCACCGATGGTCGCCATCCACAGCAGCGCCTGTCCGGTAAGGAAGATGTATTTGAACGGTGTCAGACGCGCAATGATGATGTTGACGATAAAGATCACCAACAGCGTCAGCGCCACTTCTGAACCCAGCTCGCGGTTTGCTAACCCGGCAATGGCGGCAACGTCGGTGATATAACCCTGCATGCCAAAGCCGTGGGTGAAAATGGTGTTCAGGAAGGTCAGCGTACCGACAATAATGTTGATACCGGCCATCATAATTAAGAAACCGAGCAGGGTTTTAAAGGTGCCTTCCACCACCTTGCCCGCCGATTTTTTTTGCAGTAGCAGACCAATCAGGGCAATAAAGGCGATCAGTATCGATGCCTGCCCCAATAAGTCTTTTACCAGGAAGTCGATGACACTATTCATGATTAGCAACCTTTAAGTTACGTTCTTTCATAAACGCCACGATTTTCTCTTCAATTTCTGCTTTGTCGGTCAGCTTATTGAGAATAATCACCCGCTTGATCTGTTCCGGGCTGGCATCGGCATTTAACACATCAGCAAAGGCTTTCTGGGTTAAAATCATGTCGGATTTAAAGGCGTTGGCTTCAGAAATGGTGGTGTGATCAATATCAGCATCAATTTCGAGTTTCTTTAATACTGACTTGGCGCTCATTTCAATCGCAAAGCTTGAACCCAAACCACATCCACAGACACATAATATTTTCAGCATGGCTATTTCCTCACAGAATTTGCAGTTGTTTAGCGAGTTTATAATGATGCCCTTCCGTATCGACCAGGCGTTTTTTCATGCTTATTAAATCAATCGGAATCGGTCGATTACTGCCATTAATAATCACCGCTTTATTGCGCATTCCCGACTGAATACAACGCGCGACTTCACTGGCCATAATGGTGCCCTGATAAATCTCTTCACAGGTAGGATCGCCATTACGCAGGCCATAACCGATAATCGTTTTACGAATACGCACACCAATTAACGGTTCAATTTGTTTAATTAAGGTATCGATAGCGCCCTGAAAGCCCGGCGAATATTCACGGGTATAACCTTCCGAGCACAAAATTATTACGCTGTTCTGCGCCGCCAGCCGCTGCGTGATGCGCTCCGCCAGCTCCTGCGGTGCAATCTGGCATTCCGGGATCAGCGCGAAATCGGCATTGGATTTGATCGCTGACTGCAAGGTTAATTCACCGCAATAACCACCCAGCAGCTCCACCATAAATACACGACCGGTTAAGGCGCGGCCGGTATTACGTAACTTCGCCACCTCTTTTAACACCTGCTCACAGGCGGTGGAGAAACCGATGCTGTAATCACTGCCAAAGACATCGTTATCGATGGTCATGCCGACGCCAAAACAGTTAACACCAAATTCGCTCAGCGTATGCAGGAATTGTAATGAACCATCTCCGCCCGCCATAATTAATACATCGATGCGCAGCGATTTAAGGTGTTTGGCGATCATCTCATATTCCGGGCGAATTAATTTCCTGCTGGTTCGTCCCGATTGCATCACCGGAATAGCGGCGATGGCGTAATCCACTAAATCACGTTGGGATATTTCCTGATGATTGTTTTCCAGCAAACCTGGAATACCACCATTAAATAACACCATTTCCGCTTGAGTTAAGCGCGATATTTGATACACAAAGTTATTAATCCCGGTGACATCGCCACCGCTGATCACCATGCCAATTCTCATTGTCATCATCCTTTATGCTGTGCGTCTGGAATTCATTCTTCCGATTAACCGCATTGTTATTTGCAACGAATGTCACACTTTTGCGATGAATTTCCCGAGTGAGATAATTGACAGCATCCAACAAAGGCTTATTTTTGTGATATAAATCACATGGCATTTTTCACCTTAAAACCTTAATAACAAATAAAATCATAGGTTTATATATATTTTGCGCAGTAAAATCAGCAAGCCAAATAAACGCGCCCTTGGCGATTTTTATTTCGATCTATTTTGTGATTTCCCGCGCATTTTTATCGGTTCCTGCCGGTTATTCCGTAAAGTAAAAAGGGATAATGATTCCGTGCGTTATTTACGCGTCAGGGCCAGTGAATGATTGACTCAGTGCAGCTGCGCTTGTCCAATACCGTGGCAGATAAAGAATAAAGAAGAGAAAAATGAGCATGCAGAAGGATATTTTGCTTAAGTTGGCCGCGGTGGTGGGTGACAAACAGTTATTAACCCATGCGGATGATAAAGCCTGGTACATAAAGGGGTTCCGCGTCGGGCGCGGTGACGCGCTGGCGGTGGCGTTACCGCAAACCTTGTTGCAGCTGTGGCAAACACTGCAGGTGTGCGTGGCGCACGATGTGATTGTGTTGATGCAGGCGTCAAATACCGGCGTCACCGGCGGCTCAACGCCCGACGGCAATGATTACGACCGCGATATCGTGATCATCAGCACCCGCCAGCTCAAAGGCGTGCAGGTGATCGATCAGGCGCGCCAGGTGATCGCCTTCCCCGGCACCACCTTGACTGAACTGGAACACACCTTACAGCCGCTCGGTCGAGAGCCGCACTCGGTGATTGGATCATCCTGCATCGGCGCGTCGGTGGTCGGCGGGATCTGTAATAATTCCGGTGGCTCGCTGATTCGGCGCGGCCCCGCGTTTACCGAAAAATCCTTGTTCGCCCGTATTCATGAGGATGGTCGCTTAGAGATGGTTAATCACCTCGGCATCGAGTTGGGCGACACGCCAGAAGTGATGCTGGCAAATCTCACGCAGCAGCAGTATCAAACCGGCGAGCAAGCCGACTGGCAGGGTAAAATCTGGGCCGATGACTACGCCGACCGCTTACGAGATGTGACCGCGGATTCCCCAGCACGCTTCAATGGCGATCTGCGCTACCTGCACGACAGCTCGGGCAGCGCCGGTAAAGTGGTGGTGTTCGCTGTACGCTTGCCCACCTTCGAAGCCAGCGCCGGCAGCGACACCTTCTACATCGGCACTAACGATGAGAACGTGCTGGTGGCGCTGCGCCGTTTCCTGCTAACCGAAATGAGCGAACTGCCGCTGCAGGCGGAATATATCCATCGCAATGCCTTCGATTTAACCGTGCGCTACGCCAAGCATATGTATCTGGCGATTCGCAAACTGGGCCCGCAGGCCATTCCGCAGATGATGGCCAATAAAGCCAAATGGGATGTGCGCGTCAGCCATCTTAAATTCCTGCCGCGCAATTTTGTTGATCGGGTGCTGCAATTCTTTAACCAATTGACGCCGAGCTTTATCGCGCCGCGCATCATGGATTACCGCAGCGAGTATCAACATCATCTGATGATCAAAGTAGAGTCGCCGCAAACCGCCGAGTTGCAGAGTTTACTGCAGCAATTCTTTGCTGAGCAGCACGGCGGCTTTTTCCGCTGCAATACGCGTGAAGCGGCGGATGCGTTTTTGGTGCGTTTCGGCGTGGGCGGCTGCACCATTTCCTACTGCGACGCGCTGGGTTACAACCCCAACGAGCGGCTGGTGGCGTTTGACGTGGCGCTGCGTCGCAATGATGACGCGTGGCGTTTGACGCTGCCCGATCATCTGGCGGCGCAGGTACAGGTTGATTCGTGCTGCGGGCACTTCTTCTGCTTCGTCAATCATCAGGATTACGTGCTGAAACCCGGCTACGACGCAAAAGTGTTTAAGGAAGAGGTGAAACGGTATCTGGAACAGCGCGGCGCGAAGTATCCCGCCGAGCACAATGTTGGGCACCTTTATCAGGCGTCGTGTGAGCATGTCGCGCACTGGAAACAGCTTGATCCCACCAACAGCTGTAATCCAGGGATTGGTAAAACCAGTAAGAAGAAGTTTTGGCGGGAAATGTAGCAGCGGCAACCAGGTCGCTCTAAATGGCGGTCCTACGAGATTTGTGGCGAATTAATTCGCGTACGCTTCGGTTGAAATCGTATTTGTGAGCGAATTTGACATCACACAATCAATGTCCGGATTGATTTCATAGCCCAAAAGCTATAACCTATCCCATAGCAAATAAGCTATGGGATGGCATTATGTGGGAAATATTAACAACGGATGTTTTTGATCAGTGGTTTGTGGCGCAAAGTGAAGCACTACGTGAAGACGTGTTAGCGGCGATGACGATTTTAGGAGAGATGGGACCACAACTTGGCCGCCCCTATGTCGATACATTAAAGGGTGGCGAATTCCCTAATCTGAAAGAGCTGCGCGTTCAGCACGCCGGTAAGCCCATCAGAGCCTTTTTCGCTTTTGATCCGGTGCGACGCGCTATCGTGTTATGCGCTGGAAATAAGACCGGTTTTAACCAAAAACAATTTTACCGAACGATGATTCGCCTCGCTGAAGTGGAATACTGCAAGCATTTAGCGCGGATGGAGGGATAAGATGGCTACTCTAAAAGAATTAATGCAAAAACAATCACCTGAAAGCCAGCAGCGCATCGCTGTGAAAGTCGAAATATTGCGCCAGGAGATTGCTTTAAGCCAGTTACGCGAAGAGCTCAACCTTTCGCAAACCGAACTGGCACGCACTATCGGCGTCTCGCAGCCCACGCTGGCAAAGATGGAAAATCCAGGCAACGATCCGCGCCTGTCCACATTGAAACGTTACGTCGCGGCATTGGGTGGCGAACTTCGTATCGACGTGACACTGCCCAACGGCAAAACCATCGCCTTTCAGCTTTGATTAACCAAAATCAACCAGCGATGCCGTTCGCGCAGCAGAAGCTGATGCAGTTGCTCGAGTTGCTGCAGCGTTAGTGCCTGAATAGCCGCGCGATTGAGAGTGGCCAGGCCGTGCTGCTGGCGCAGGGTTTCGAGTGCGGCCTCGCCATTATCTTTGCTTGCGCATTGCGTCATTAAGCTTGCCTGCCATGCCGCCAGCTTTTGCGGCGAGATTGCCGCGATCTCGGCTACCATCTCACGCATAAAGCGTTTGCAGTGACCCAGCAGCGCGCGCCAGGAGATATCCGGTGATTGCAGCGCCAGCATCAAGCCATCCACATCCGCCACCCGCTGATAGCGCGCCGACACCACATAGCCAATTTGCTGATCCACGCGCAACCGCTGGAAGAAGCGCGTTTCCAGCATTAGCGCCAGCACGCGTAAAGCGGCCAGGCTGGCATCATCGGCCTGCGGTAACGGCATAAACAGCAGCAGCGCCTGATCGCGCCCGTCGCAGGCGATGGGCACGATGCCGTGTTGCAGTCGTGCCGGCGGCGTGTCGCGCGCCAGATCCGGCGTAAAATCGCTGAGCAGATGCGCCACGCGCTGGCTTAATGCGGTATTGGTGCCGCACCATGCCGCCAGCCATTGTGGCGCGGGTAATGGCTTGATCAAGCGAGTGGGCAACGCGGCGAGCAATTGACGAATCACAATCGAAGGAGTATTCGCTGCGGGTTGCGCCAGCATCGGCGTGTTCAGCGCCTGTAATGCCTGATGCACGCTAAACAACGCGCGATCGGCGGATGCAGGCAAATTGAGCAGTAGCTGCCAACTGGCATGCGTCTGTTGCCAGCTGCCGTTGCCACCCGCGTGGCGCAATTCCGCCAGCAACGGGCGTAACTGGCGCTGCCGCGACTGCGCGTCTTCCTCACTCAAGGTCTGATAAAACGCCGGACGCAGCAGCAGCGTTTCAACCTGTTTTAACGGTGCAATCAGCGGCAACGGCTGCGCAACGGGTGGGAGACGAGGGAGCGGAACAGCGGCTGAAGCAGGATAGAAGTGAAACGCTGCGGGTTTGGTCGCAGCCAACGACGGCGGCAGCCACTCGGCCAGCTGCAAGGTGAAGCCCTGCGTGTGATGCGGTGCGCCGTCAATCTGTTGCTGCGTGAGCAGACGCGTGCGCGGACAATCTGGCAACGCTGCGGCAAAATCCGCAAAGTTGTCTGGCAGCGCGCAACCCGGCGCGAAGCCCAACGCCCGGCCGCGCAACTGTTCCAGCGGCGACAAGGTCGCGAAATCCTGCTGCGCGAGCTGTGCGTAGTGCCGCAGCTGAAGCGCCGTACATTCAGCTAACGCAGCCAGATGCTGCCAAACGCGTTGCTCAATCTGTTGCGCCTGCGCCGGGGAAATGCGCCTGGCGCTAAAGCGCAGCGCCAGTAACGCTTGTTGCTCATCTTGCCATAACCAATGCGCGTCAAAGGTTTCGCATAACGCCTCAGCGCGCAACTGCGCCAGCAAGCTGCCGGGCGCTTCGTCCTGCCAGAATGCTTTTAATAATGTGACATTGTCACACACAGTATGCTCATCGCCCGCCACCAACATCGTCAGCCAGAAATTTTCTTCACCGCCTGATAGCAGTAAACGATCGCCTTGCAACAGCGTAGCTTTAACAGTCGCAGCGCGTTCTCCACCTGCCAGCAAACTGCCGCCGAAGCGTGCCGCCAGCTGTTCGAGCTCATCCAGTGATTGCGGGCCTTGTAGCCAAAGTTCCATGTTTTCAGCGCAATACAGGCGGCTATGGAAGTCGCGTAATGCGGACTGCAACTCCGTGACATTGTCACCAAAAGCCTGCCGACTGCCGACGCGGAAGCGCTGGAAACGTCCCTGCAACTTTTCCAGCACGGCAGCTTCACTCAGCGTGTCGGCATGGTTTTGCAGCAGTTGATACTCAGCCTCAATCACCGCCGCTTCCTGCTGAATGGCCTGCGCCGTCAGCAACGGTGACGCCAACATATCGCACAGCCGCTGCACGCCCGCTGACAACGCTGCGGCTGAGAGCTGAAAGAAATAGGCGCTGCGGCTTAACTGCGTGGTGGCGTTCACCTGGCCGCCCTGCTGCTGCAGCCACGGCATCAGGCGGTCGTCGGCGTGAAAAGCTTCGCTGCCGCAAAACAGCAGATGTTCCAGCAGATGTGCCAAACCCGGCCAGCGATCCGCTTCATCCAGACTGCCGGCCTGCACGCGCATCAGCGCCGCCGCCTCACGCGCGTCGGGCTGATGATAAAGATGGCAGCGCAGGCCGTTGGCGAGCGTGAGCTGGCGCGCGTGCATCAGGTGACGCGCTGCTTAAAGATCAGTTCGGAGTTGCTGCGATTGCGGAACTGCAGCTGCTGGATTTTGATGTCGCTGCAGTTGGCTTCACGTCGTGCTTCGAGGATCTTGCCGTGATGCGGCGATTTGCTGCACACCGGATCGGTGTTATCGGCATCGCCGGTCAGCATAAAGGCCTGACAGCGACAGCCGCCAAAGTCTTTCGCTTTTTCATCGCAGGAGCGACAGGGTTCCGGCATCCAGTCAAAGCCGCGATAGCGGTTAAAACCAAACGAGTTGTACCAGATATCGTCCAGCGTGCGCTCCAGCACCGACGGGAACGCAACCGGCAGCTGACGCGCGCTGTGGCACGGCAACGCGGTGCCGTCAGGCGTGACGCTGAGGAAGATCGATCCCCATCCGCCCATGCAGGGTTTCGGCCGCTCTTCGTAGTAATCCGGCGTCACGAACAGCAGATTGGTGAGATTGCCGCTGGCGCCCATGCGCTGACGATAATCGGCCACCACCGCTTCGGCGTTGGCGATCTGCTCGCGCGTCGGCAGCAATCCTTCACGATTGAGTTGCGCCCAGCCATAGAATTGGCAAGTCGCCAGCTCGACATCGTCGGCATCCAGTTCGATACAGAGATCGATGATTTTGTCGATCTGGTCGATATTGTGGCGATGCAGCACGAAATTCAGCACCATCGGATAGCCGTGCGCTTTCACCGCTTTCGCCATCTCCAGCTTCTGCTGGAAGGCCTTTTTTGACCCGGCCAGCGCCGCGTTCAGCGTTTCATCGCTGGCCTGGAAGCTGATCTGGATATGATCGAGTCCGGCGTCGGCAAAGGCATCGAGTTTTTTCGCCGTCAGGCCGATGCCGGAGGTGATCAGGTTGGTGTAGAAACCGAGATCGCGCGCGGCGCGAATCAGCTCCGGCAGGTCTTTACGGGTTAGCGGTTCGCCGCCGGAAAAACCGAGCTGCACGCTGCCCATGGCGCGCGCCTGACGAAACACCTCAATCCACTGTTCGGTGGTCAGCTCTTTCTCCTGCTGGGAAAAATCCAGCGGATTGGAGCAATACGGACACTGCAGCGGGCAGCGATAGGTCAGTTCTGCCAGCAGCCACAGCGGTGGCGTCACGCTTTTACTCGGGTTCACGACACTGTATCCATTTTTGTTCGATGGCGGATTGCAGGAACTCTTTGACGTCGTCGCCGACACCGCCCGCGTCCGGAAAACGCGCATCCAGCGTGGCAACGATCGCCGCCACATCCTGTTTGCCATCCACCAGTTCGAGGATCGCCACGGCGGTCTCGTTCAATTTGGCCATGCCTTCTGGATAGAGCACCACATGGCTATCCTGCGCCGCTTCCCACTGCATGCGGTAGCCGCGACGGAAAGCCGGAATCACATTATCTTTCATGTTGTTATACCAGTCTTGTGCTGTGCCAGGACACCTGATCGGTGACCGTATGATAAGGCGGACGTTGCAGCGCATACGCCATGGTCATGGCATCGAGCATGGTCCAGAGAATATCGAGTTTAAACTGCAGGATCTCCAGCATGCGGTTCTGCTGTTCGGCGCGGGTAAACACCTCAAGCGCCAGCGCCAGCCCATGCTCCACATCGCGGTTGGCCTGGCTCAAACGGCTGCGGAAGTAGAAATAGCCTTCCTCTTTGATCCACGGATAGTGCTGCGGCCAGCTGTCGAGACGCGACTGATGAATCTGCGGCGCAAACAGCTCGGTGAGCGAGCTACAGGCCGCTTCCTGCCAGTTAGCACGGCGCGCGAAGTTCACGTAGGCGTCCACCGCAAAACGCACGCCCGGCAGCACCAGCTTCTCGGACAGCAACACGTCACGTTCCAGCCCCACCGCCTCACCCAACTGCAGCCAAGCTTCAATTCCGCCTTCGTGACCGTTGCTGCCGTCGTGATCGAGGATGCGCTGTACCCATTTACGCCGCGTCGCCGCATCCGGGCAATTCGCCATGATCGCCGCATCTTTCAGCGGAATGTTGGTCTGATAATAGAAGCGGTTCGCCACCCAGCCCTGAATCTGCTCGCGCGTCGCCTCGCCATTGTGCATGGCAATGTGATAAGGGTGATGAATGTGGTAGAACGTGCCTTTGTCGCGCAGCGCCTGCTCAAACGCGGCGGGCGATAATGCTTCAGTGATGATCACAATGCAAACTCCTGCAGATGAATCGCCATGCCATCCCAACTCACTTCAATGCCCTGCTGCGTCAAATAGGCGCGCTGCGGCGATTGCTCATTAAGGATCGGATTGGTGTTGTTAATGTGAATCAAAATCTTGCGTTTGGCCGGCAGCGCAGCCAGCAACGCCATTAAACCTTGTTCTTCGGCCAGCGCTAAGTGGCCCATGGCTTTGCCGGTATTTTTGCCAACGCCGGTGGCGAGCAGCTCGTCGTCCTGCCACACCGTGCCATCAATCAACAGGCAATCGGCTTTTTGCAGCCACGGCATGATCACCGCATCCGGCTCGCCAAGTCCCGGCGCGTAGAGCAGCGTTTGGCCGTTGGCGGTGTTTTCAATGAACAGCGCCACGTTGTGGCCCGGCAGCGGGCGATCGCGATACGGCGAATACGGCGGCGCGTTGCTGAGAATCGGAATCGCGGTGAACTGCAAACTGTGGCAGACATCGACGCGGAACGGCTCCAGCGGCGTTAACGCATGATGCTGCAAGCCGCCATTCCAGTGCTGCAACATGGTGAAAATTGGGAAACCGCTGGTGAGATCGCCATGCACTTCCGGCGTGCACCACACCTGATGCGGACAGCCTTCGCGCAGGCTCAACAAGCCAGTGGTGTGATCGATTTGGCTGTCGGTGAGAATGATGCTGCCAATCGCCGTGCCGCGCAGCACACCCTTTTTGATCAGTTCTGGCGTGTGGGCAATTTGCTGGCTGATGTCCGGCGAGGCGTTGCACAGCACCCAATCTTCACCGTTGTCGCTGACAATGATTGAAGATTGGGTGCGCGCCTGCGCCTGAATGCTGCCGTTACGCAGGCCGCTGCAATTGGCGCAGTTACAGTTCCACTGCGGGAAGCCGCCGCCCGCCGCTGAACCGAGGACTTTAATAAACATGAACGTTGACCAAAGAGAGAAAACAAAATGCCCGCACGAACGGCGGGCAGAAGTCTTAGCGGTTGGAGATGTACAGAGTCACTTCCAGGCCCAGACGCAGGTCAATAAACGCAGGTTTTTTCCACATAATGGTCTTCCTCATAAAACAAAAACGCAGAGAGATCTCTGCTGAAGAGGATTGCGGCTGTGACTTAGATCACATCGCAATCCGTACGCGCGCAGATGTTGCGCCAATGTAGCGAGCAGATCAACCCTGATTCGGTAAGGGAATGGTGCTAATCCTGCCAAATTTGTTGCAACACGCGCTGCCAGTTGCCCCATGCGAGCTGCTCAAGAGCTGTTTGATCGTAGTCGAACGAACGCAACAACGCATAAAGATGCGGTAATCCGCTCACGTCTTTCAGCGCCTCAGGCACGCTGATGCCATCAAAATCGGAGCCCAGCGCCACATGATCGCGGCCCATTATCGCGATCAGGTGCTCAACGTGTTTAACAATTTCGATCAATGCGGTATCGCTGTCGCGTTTTCCGTCGCTGCGCAGAAAAGCGTTGCCAAAATTCACGCCCACCACGCCGCCGCTGTCGCGGATGGCGCGCAGCTGATCGTCGGTGAGATTACGCGGCTGCGCGCAGAGCGCGTGCGCATTGGAGTGCGTCGCCACCAGCGGCGCGGTTGACAGGCGCGCGGTGTCCCAAAAGGCTTTCTCGTTCATGTGCGACATATCGATCAGCATGCGATGCCGATTGGCAGCGGCGATCAGCTGCTCACCTTGTTCGGTCAAACCTAGCCCGCTGTCCGGTGAGTTGGGGAATGATCCGCTGACGCCTTCGCCAAAGCGATTGGGCAGATTCCAGAACGGCCCGATGCTGCGCACGCCCGCCTGGTAAAACGCATCAAGCGCTTCACCCTCGCCATCAAACCCGTCTGCGCCCTCAATATGCGCCACCAGCGCCAGCACGCCGTCAGCGCGACAGGCGGCAATATCAGCGATGTTTAGGCATAACCGCGCCCGCCCATCAGATTGCGCCGCCAGCGTTTTCAGGATGTCGAGCTGCTGCCAGAGAATCGTCAGCGGATCGAGATTTTCCTCCGCTCGCTGCGGCGCGACCTCTTTGACATAGCGCGCTGGCGGCACGAACATCGCGAACAGCCCACCGGCAAAACCGCCCTGCTGCATGCGCGGAAAATCCAGATGGCCCTTTTCGATGCCGTGAAAAAAGGCCTGCGCCGGATCATCGCGATGATGCAGCCACAGATTGAGAAGCAGGTCGTTATGACCGTCGAAGGTTTTTAGCAACATGAGGGAATCTTTGACGAAACAACATGGCGCCATGCTACGCGCGCGCTGCTGTTTCGCCAAATGCGGGCGCACAAAGGGTTAGTTCTGCGCAACCTTTAAGCCGTGATAAAAAGTCGGTTTCACATCAAGATGCTGCTGGATCAAACCGTATTTCTGGTAGAAATCGGCGGTCTCCTGCTGCTGGCCGATGGTAGCATCATCAATGCTCTGCCAGTGCGATTTGCGACGTGAGAAGGATTTCGCCGCCGCCTCTTTCGGGAAACCGATGATTTTTGCCAGCGTGGTCGAGTACTCATCGACATGGCTGTTGGCCCAGCGATCGGCGGCGGCTAAGCGATTGACGTAATCCTGCAGCGCCGCGCGTTTGGCTTCATCGTTTAGCGCGGCGTCGGTGGCCGCGAGGAAGCTGTTGCCGCTGGACAGGCCGACGCCGTTCACCAACACGCGTCCGGTGTGGGTCACTTCCGCCAGCGCGGTATAAGGATCCCACGTTGACCAAGCATCCACCGAACCGTTTGCCAGCGCGATGCGCGCATCCGCAGGCGTTAAGAAGCGCCAGTTGACTTCTTTATCGCTGACGCCCGCCTGCTCCAGCGCTTTGAGCGCCTCATAGTGACCAATCGATCCGCGTCCGGTGGCGATGTTTTTACCCTTTAGCTCCGCAACGGTTTTGATGGGTGAATCCGGGCTGACCAGCACCGCCAATCCTTCGGGTACCGATTTGCTCACCGCCACCGCTTTCACCTGCGAACCGGCCGCCAGTGAGAACAGCAGCGGCGCATCACCGATAATACCGGCATCCACCGCACCGGCATTCAGCGCTTCCGCCAGCGGTGCCGCCGCCGGGAACTCGGCCCATTCGATTTTATAATTGAGGTTGTTCAACTGCTGCGCCGCTTCCATTTCGGCGTGCATATTTCCCTTTTGATCGGCAATGCGCAGCGTCACGGTTTCTGCCGCCGCCGCGCCGCTGGCTGTCACGATTAATAGTGCCAAAGCTGCTCTTTTCATTGTGTTTTATCCCATCGCGCAAAACCCCAGCCTAACCCGCGCGCGCCAAATGACCGATGCCGATTTCGCATGAGATATGCCGCGTGCCGCATAAAGACTGTGCATGCAATCACCGCAATTATCGTAGCGGCGCAATTTATTGCGCAATGTCGGGAGAAGCGCGGTGTCGCCTGAAAAATGCGCGATTAATCGCGCCGCTACAGAATGTGCGCGCAAGAGTTGAACCCGGTTGTCACTTTTGCGCGAGTGGTTGTCAGCAATGCGCGAGCCGCGCCGCGCGATGCCAGGCGAGACTGAACGCCACATTACAAGGAGATCGTTATGCTCACGCAACCCGCTACAAAATACCGCCCGTTTCCGGTTATCGACTTACCCGATCGTCAGTGGCCCTCGCACCAGCTGACGCAGGCACCGCGCTGGCTCTCTACCGACTTACGCGACGGCAATCAGGCGCTGGCGACACCGATGGACAGCGCGCGCAAGCTGGAGTTCTGGCAACTGCTGCTGCGCTGTGGCTTTAAGGAGATTGAGGTGGCGTTTCCGGCGGCATCGCAGACCGATTTTGATTTTGTCCGTTTGCTGATTGAGCAGAAGCACATTCCAGACGATGTGACGATTCAGGTGTTGACCCAGGCGCGCAGCGATCTGATTGATCGCACTTTCGACGCGCTGCGTGGCGCGCCGAACGCCATTATTCATCTCTATAACGCCACCGCGCCGCTGTTCCGCGAGCGCGTATTCCGCCAGAGCAAAGCCGAAATTATCGAACTGGCCTGCGCCGGTGCGCGTCAAATTCGCGCCCGTTGCGAAGCGCAAAAGGATACCGCGTGGACCTTCGAGTATTCGCCAGAAACCTTCTGCTTTACCGAACCGGAGTTTGCGCTGGAGATTTGCGAAGCGGTGGCGGCGATTTGGCAACCGGGCCCGGCGCGTCCAATGATCATCAACCTGCCCGCGACCGTCGAAGTGAACACGCCGAACGTCTATGCCGATCAGATTGAGGTTTTCTGTCGCCACTTCAGCCAGCGATTGCAGGTTGCGATCAGCGTGCATCCGCATAACGATCGCGGTACCGGCATCGCCTGCGCCGAGCTGGCGCTGCTGGCGGGTGCCGATCGCGTGGAAGGCTGTTTGTTTGGTAACGGCGAGCGCACCGGCAATGTCGATATCGTCACGCTGGCGCTCAATCTCTACACTCAGGGCATCGCGCCGCAGCTCGATTTCAGCGATATCCAGCAGGTGCTGGAAGTGGTGACGCGCTGCAACCAGCTGCCAGTGCATCCGCGTCATCCGTATGCCGGTGAACTGGTGTTTACCGCCTTCTCCGGTTCGCATCAGGATGCGATACGCAAAGGCTTTGCCGCCCGTGCTGAGCGTGAAGAAGCAATCTGGCAGATGCCGTATCTGCCGCTCGATCCGCTGGATATCGGCTGCAGCTACGAAGCGGTGATCCGCGTTAACAGTCAATCGGGTAAAGGCGGCGCCGCCTGGCTGCTGGAGCAGAATCACGGTCTGCAGCTGCCGCGCGGCTTGCAGCAGGATTTCAGCCGTCTGGTGCAACAGCAAACCGACCAGCACGGTCAGGAGATGACCCATCACGCGCTGTGGCAGTTGTTTTGTCAGCATTACGGCTTAACGCAGCCCGTGCGTTGTTTGCTGGAAGCGGAAAGTCACAGCGACGATAAAGGCGAAACGCGCCTCAAGGCGCGGCTGCAACAGGGCGCGAAGCGGTTGATGCTGGAAGGTAAAGGCAACGGCTTGCTCTCAGCCGCCGTTGCCGCGCTGCGTCAGCGCTATGACGTAATCATCACCATTGAGGATTATCACGAACACACGCTGGGCAAACGCAGCGACAGTCGTTCGGTGACCTACATCAGCTGCATTAATGCACGCGGGGAACGCGCGTGGGGCGTGGGCATTGATAATGATGTGGCGCGCGCTTCACTGCAGGCGCTGCTCAACGCAGCGCACGCTTTTCTGCCGCAGGAAAGTAGTTCGCTGGCGTGACGCCGAGCACGCGGCGAAACATCGCGCTGAAGGCGCTCGGGCTGTCATAACCGAGATCGAGCGCCACCGTCAGCACGCTATCGCCCTGCGCTAAGCGGGTTAACGCCACGCTCAGTCGCGCGCGGCGCACCCAGTCGCTGAATTGTAACCCGGTTTCGCGACTAAAATGGCGCGCCAGCGTGCGTTCGGCCACGCAGAGTTGCGTAGCCGCGCGGGCCAGCGTCCAGTTTTCCCCGGGCGCTTGCTGGATCTGCTGGCACAAACTCAGCAGCCGCTCGCTCTCCGGCAGCGGCAGACCAAACGGCAGCACATCCATCACGCGGATCTCATCGAGGATCAGCTCGTAAATCCGCTCAGCGCGGCTGCCGGTAACGTACTGCTCCGGCAGCGCCAGCGCGCTAACAATCAACTCACGCAGCAGCGGCGAAATCTGCACCACCTGACAACTGGCGGGCAGATCGGCGCGCGCCAGCGGATCCACAAACAGCGTGCGCGCGGCCACCGCGCCAACTATGTGCAGTGCGTGACGCGTCCCCGCCGGCAGCCAGACGCCGCGACTCGGCGGCACAATCCAGCTGCCGTGCTGCGTTTCCACTTTCACCACGCCGCTCAGCGTGTGGATCAGCTGGGCGCAAGCGTGGTGATGCCACGGCTCCGCGTCGCCATGCGCATAATCGTGCGCATAGGGCACCAGCGGACGATAGGCGAAGTCGAAGTTGAGCCGCGCACTCATGTTAGCGTTTCAGATATTGATAAACCGCCGCCAGATCCTGCTCGCCGTAACCGGCATCTACCGCTTGCTGCCAGACATCCACAATGTTTTCCAGCGCCGGCAGTTTGCTATCGCCCGCCGCATCCAGCGCCAGTTTGGCGTCTTTCAGCGCCCACACCAGATGCATCTGCGGGGTGAAATCGCCGCTGGCAATCATGCCGAGTTTCATTTTGGCGTACGGTGCCGCCAGCGGACCGCCATCCAGCACTTTCCACAGATCGTCGGTGCTGAAACCAAACTCTTCCGCCAGACGCGTGCTTTCCGCCAGGCTCTGCATCAGACCAATCAGCCAGCTATTCACCACCAGCTTCATGCGCGAACTGGCGCCCGCCTCGCCCAGCCATTGCGTGCCTTTACCGATCGCGGCGAACACCTGCTCGGCGGCCTGCGCATTGCTCTGATCGCCGCTGGCCATCACCAGGATTTGCGCATTCTCTGCTGGCGCTTTAGTGCCGGAAACCGGTGCATCGATAAACACTACGTCCGTACGCGTGCTTTTGAATTCCGCGATCAGTTGATCGGTGGCGGCCACGCCGATGGTGCCCATCTGGCAAATTGTCGCGCCCTGCTTGAGCGCGGAGCTGGCGTCGTTCAGCGCCTGACGCGTGGTATCGCCGTCGGCCAGCATGGCGATCACCACATCCGCGCCACTCACCGCTTGCGCAGCGCTGTCGGCCAGCGTGATACCTGCATCCAGCAGATCTTCGCCTTTGGCACGCGTGCGGTTCCAGCCGCGCACCGTGAAGCCTTTTTTCAACAGGTTAGCGGCAAACGCATGCCCCATCGCGCCCAATCCCAGTACCGCGACCACAGGTTGTTGACTCATCATTCCCTCTCTTTTGTGCCTTAAGACAAAACCGCCAGACTGACAGAATTTCCCTGACGCAGCCAGCCAGAGATGCCATGAAAAAACATTTTCAACACCGCAATGATGAATAATCCGTCATACTATTTACGCTTTTCAAACAAATGATAAAACGATTAACATACGCGCCATTAATGTTCCATTCGGTACATTCCACGCCCTTTTTACGGTCTTTCATAATGAAAATAGCTTTACTGCGACAGGCTTCGCTGCTGATGCTGCCTGCGATGTTACCGGTCTCGGCGCTGGCGGCAAACGCGGCCAGCAACACCATGGTGGTGAGCGCGGCGCCGTCCGCATCCGGACTCTCTGAACTGGATACGCCAGCGGCAGTTAGTGTGGTGTCCGGCGACGATATGCGCCACGCGGCACCGCGCGTCAATTTGTCAGAAAACCTCAGCAGCGTGCCCGGTTTGCAAATTCAAAACCGCCAGAACTATGCGCAGGACCTGCAGATTTCGGTGCGCGGTTTTGGTTCGCGTTCCACCTTTGGCCTGCGCGGCATTCGTATGTATGTCGACGGGATCCCCGCCACCATGCCCGACGGCCAGGGACAAACTTCCAACATCGATATCGGCTCCATCGATCACATCGACGTGCTGCGCGGCCCCTTCTCGGCGCTGTACGGCAACTCGTCGGGCGGCGTGATTAACGTTGAAACCGAAACCGGACAGCAACCCACCACGCTGGAAGCCAGCAGCTGGTACGGCAGTTACGGCAGCTGGCGCAACAGCGTTAAAGCCAGCGGTGCAACCGGCGACGGTACGCAAGCCGGCGACGTCAACTACACGGTTTCCGCCTCGCGTTTTACCACGCACGGCTTCCGCGATCACAGCTCGGCGCAGAAAAACCTCGGCAACGCCAAACTCGGCGTGCGCATCGATGATGTCAGCACCCTGACGCTGCTGTTCAACAGCGTGCACGTTGAAGCGCAGGACCCGGGAGGTTTGACCGCTGAGCAGTGGAAAAATAATCCACGCCAGGTCGCCAGCAACGTGAGCTTGTACGACGCGCGTAAAACCGTCGATCAGACGCAAGCGGGCCTGCACTATCAGCGCCAGATGAGTGAAAACGACGACCTGAGCGTGATGATGTACGCGGGTGAACGTGAAACCACGCAGTATCAATCCATTCCTAAAGCCACCCAGCTGCGCGCAGGTTATCCCGGCGGCGTGATTGCTTTGTCGCGTCATTATCAGGGCATTGATACCCGCTGGACGCACCGCGACGCGCTGTTCACCATTCCGGTAACCTTCACCGGCGGGCTCGACTATGAAACCATGACTGAGAAGCGCAAAGGTTATCAAAACTTTAGCGGCGACGAGTTGGGTGTACAGGGCGAGATGCGTCGTAATGAACGCAACCTGATGTGGAACCTCGATCCCTATCTGCAAACCGCGTGGCAGCTAACCGATAAACTGTCACTGGATGCTGGCGTGCGTTTCAGCACGGTGAATTTCGACTCCAATGACTATTACGTCACCGACAGCGATCCCGATGACAGCGGCAATCGTCGCTATCACCGCTGGTTACCTGCCGCTGCGCTGAATTACGCCATTGATAACAGCTGGAACGCCTACGTTTCTGCTGGTCGCGGCTTCGAAACGCCGACGCTGAATGAGTTGTCCTATCGCGCCGCCGATCAGGCCGGGCTGAATCTCAACCTGCAACCTGCCACCAGCGAAACGGTTGAACTGGGCAGTAAAAAACGCATCGGCAACGGACTGTTAACGGCAGCGATGTTCCAGACTGACACCAAAAACGAGATCGTTTCTGACAGCAGCTTTGAAGGCCGCACCAGCTACAAAAACGCCGGTGAAACCCGCCGTCGTGGATTGGAGCTGGGCCTCGACCAGCAATTCGGCGAGAGCTGGCGCTTCAAAGCCGCGTGGACCTTGCTGGATGCCCGCTACCGCTCTAACGCCTGCGGCACCGAAAGCTGCGATGGCAACCGCATTCCCGGCATTGCCCGTAACATGGCTTACGCCGGACTGGCTTACGCGCCCGATCAAGGCTGGTATGCCGGAACCGATGTGCGCTACCTGAGCGATATCGCGGCGGATGATGAGAATGACGTGAAAGCGCCGTCTTATACCGTGGTCGGCGTGAACAGCGGTTATAAGTGGCTGGTGCAGAACTGGACGCTGGATCTGTTTGGTCGCGTCGATAACCTGTTTGATCGCAACTACATCGGTTCGGTGATCGTGAATGAAAGCAACGGTCGCTACTACGAACCGGCGCCGGGTCGCAATTACAGCGTGGGCCTGACAGTGAGTTACGCGTTTCAGTAAATAAACGCGTTGGATAGATGATATTAAAGCCCTGCAAGCCGCTTGCGGGGCTTTTTATTGGTTGAATATTGTCCAGCACGGCATATTGCTTTATAGTTATGTAGCAACATCTCTACATATCATGGAGGTCGTGATGACAGTGACGAGAATCAGCAGTCGAGCTTTTAATCAGGAGGTATCCCGGGCCAAGAAAGCCGCCGAGGAAGGCCCGGTTTATATTACTGACCGTGGCAATCCTGCACATGTTTTACTGACATTTGAAGCGTATAAAAAACTCACGGGTTCAAACCGAAGCATCGTAGATTCACTCGCCATGCCGGACGGCGTAGATATCGATTTTGAGCCACAACGTGCGACCATAATCAACAGGGATGTGGAGTTCTAATGCGCTATTTGCTGGATACCAATGTTATTTCAGAATTACGTAAGGCAGGGACGCCTAAAGCCAATCCTCAGGTGATTGCCTGGGCTAAAAGCATTGATGCTGAAGAGATGTTTATTTCAGCATTGACGCTGATGGAAATTGAAAAAGGTATCCTTGAGTTCGCCCGTAAAGACCCTCAGCAAGCCCATCATTTACAGCGCTGGTATCAAGAGCAGGTTCTGACAGAATTTGCCTGGCGCACACTCTCTATTGATAGCAGCGTGGCCCGCCTTTGCGCTCAGCTGCATATTCCTGATGAACGCCCACATACCGACGCGCTGATCGCGGCGACAGCGATTCATCACGAGCTGATTCTGGTCACGCGTAACGTACGGGATTTTGATACCACTGGCGTGATGTTGCTGAATCCATGGCAGGAACGGTAGGCTCGCCATTCATGGCGTCCTGCAAGCCAGGTGCGCATGAATGCGCACCCTATGATGATCCTTACTTCAACAACGCCAGCACATCATCGGTGGTGCCGGTTTCGCCCAGGCGCGGGAAAATGCGCTCGACGCTGTTTTTATGCGTTTCGGCATTCAGGCAGGTCATGGCGTCGGTTGCCAACGTGACGTTGTAACCCAGCTCATACGCCTGACGCGCCGTGGATTCCACGCCGATGCTGGTGGCGATGCCGCAAATCACCACTTGTGTGATGCCGCGCTGCTGCAGCTGCTCGTGCAGATCCGTGTTATGGAAAGCGCCCCAGGTTTTTTTGGTAACGATGATGTCGCCGCGCTGCTGCGCCAGGTCCGGCACCAACGTCGCCCAATCGGCTGGCAAATCGCCAGCGTGTTTCGGCTGCTCATTACGGCCAGGCGCGCCGCCCGCAACGTTGACCAGCACCACCGGGCGCTTTTGCCCGCGGAATGCATCGGCCAGACGCGCTGAGCGCTCAATCACTTCATGCGCCTCTAACGGTGCGACCGGCAGCGCAACAATGCCGTTTTGCAGGTCAATCACAATCAGCGCGGTGTTGTCGTCAAGGGTAGTTAAAGCCATGTTGAGTCCTCTCAGGATTATTGGTCGGCAAGTCGTTGCAGTAAGGGAAGCGCGGCCAGCAGCGTGTGCTGTTCCTGCGGGTTCAGTTGCGTTGCGATGCTGTTGAGCAGCCAGTCATCGCGTTGTGCGCGGTTGGCAGCAATCAGTTTCAGGCAGGCATCGGTGGGTTGATAGCGGGTTTTGCGGCCATCCAGCGGATCGGCTGCACCCTGCACCATACCCAGCGTCTGCAGGCTCGCCACGGTGGCGCCCATCGACTGCGTGCGCACCCCTTCCAGCGTAGCCAATTCTGTTACCGTCATCGCGCCATCGCGCACCAGATAGCCAAGTACCGACACCTGCGGCCAGGTGAGATCGCCCGGCGGCGCCGATTCACGCAGGCGACGCGCCAGTTTGCCATTGATGCTGCGCAGTAACGCTGCCGCACTGTTGAGATCGCTCATGGCACCTTCTCCTTACTGATGAGCCGCGAGTATATAAATACGAAGGCAAACTGGGTAGTTTACCTTCGTATCAATTTGTAATTGTGCCAGATTGTTAGGTGGTCGCCATGCATGGCGATCCTAGGCGCGCTGCAGATAATGAATCAAACTGTGGAAACGCAGCGGCGTGCTGAGGGGATTGCGGTAGCTGTGCGGCGTATCGGCGGCGAACTGGCTGGCTTCGCCCGAAAGCAAGCGGCGCCATGTGCCTTCCACGCCCAGCAACAATTCGCCTTCCAGCACCACAACCTGCTCAATCACCCCGCTTTCATGCGCTGATGAATCACTCTGCGCGCCACCCGCCAGCGTCACTTCCAGCAGATCAAAATGCAGTCTGGCGTCGTACGGCAGCAGCGGCTTGACCTGCATCTGCGCGTTGGGCTGGCTGAAGGTCGCCACGCTGCCCGGCGGTTGATCGCTGCCCTGCACAAAGAAGGAAAACGGCACGTTAAAGCCGGTGGCGATTTTCCACAGCGTCGCCACCGTGGGGCTCGATTCGCCGCGCTCGATTTGGCCGAGCATCGCTTTGCTCACGCCGGTGCGATCCGCTGCCAGCGTCAGGCTCCAGCCGTTGGCCTGACGCAGCTGTTTCAGCGCCAGACTCAAATGTTGATGCAAATTTTCCATGTGTTCTCCCGAAAAGCTCGCGCGCAGTGTAGCACTTGTGCGCTATAACGCTCCATGCCACAATGTGCGTTATAACGCACAATCGGATGTGACCTGATGACCACCGCCACCACACGCAGTGCCTTCTCTTTCCCGATGCTGATTTCGGGTTTTATCGCCGTGCTGGTGGGCTACAGCAGCACGGCAGCGCTGATCTTCCAGGCGGCGCAGGCGGCGGGCGCTTCGCCGGCGCAGATTGGCGGCTGGCTGTCGATGCTCGGCGTAGGTATGGGGTTGGCCTCGCTCGGCTTATCGCTATGGACACGCATGCCGATCCTCGCGGCCTGGTCGACGCCTGGCGCGGCGCTGCTCGCCACCAGCGTGCAGGGTTTGACGCTGAATGAAGTGGTGGGCGTGTTTGTCGCCACCAACCTGTTAATTGTGTTATGCGGCGTTACCGGCCTGTTCGCCCGCCTGATGAATCACATTCCGCAGTCGCTGGCGGCCGCGATGTTGGCCGGGATTCTGCTGAAATTTGGCATCGGCACCTTTAGCGGTTTGCAGAGCAATTTCGCGCTGTGCGGCAGCATGTGTCTGGTGTGGTTGTTGAGCCGCCGCTGGCTGCCGCGCTACGCCATCATTCTGGCGTTGATCGCGGGCGTGCTGGTGGCGCTCGGCCAGCAATCGATCCACTTTCCGTCGCATGCGCTGGCGATCAGTCGGCCGGAATTCATCATGCCGCAGTTTACTCTGGCGGCGCTGATTGGCGTGGGTTTGCCCTATTTTCTCGTCACCATGGCGTCGCAAAATGCGCCCGGCATCGCCACCTTGCAGGCGCACGGCTATCAGCCGCCGGTATCAGCGCTCACCGGCTGGACCGGCTTTATCGCTTTAGTGCTGTCGCCATTTGGCGGGTTTTCGGTGTGTATCGCTGCGATTACCGCTGCTATCTGTATGGGCGACGATGTCGATCCGAATCCGGCGCGCCGCTGGATGGCATCGGCATTGGCGGGCGTGTTCTATCTGCTGACCGGATTTACCGGCGGATTGATCGCCATCATGCTGAGCGCCTTGCCGCCGGTGTTAATTGCCACGCTGGCGGGCCTCGCGCTGCTGGCTACGCTGTCCGGCAGTTTGCAGCGCGCCTTAGCCGAACCGGATCAGCGCGACAGCGCCATCGTGGCGTTTCTGATCACCGCCAGCGGTGTTTCGCTGCTCGGCATCGGCTCCGCCTTTTGGGGTTTGCTCGGCGGCATGCTGACCTATGTGATCCTTTCCCCGCGCAGCCGCGCTTAAAATTTCAGCAATCTTCTCCGCACGGGGGAAAAACGCCCTGTTTTTCCCCCTTTATCAGCCGTTTGATTTCGCTGCATTTGGCTTAAGATCACTATCATCGCCAAAAACACACACTGTTCTGCCTCAGACAACCACCGATAAGGGCCCAACGAGTGGCAAAAACTTTTCTGCGCAGCGGCAATCTGGACACGGTACTGGCACTGGGTGAAAACGGCCAGCCGGTCTGGACGTCCGCGCTGCAAATCCGTGAAACCCTGCGCCTGCGCCGCCAAACCACGCTGGCCAATTGCCTCGCGATCCCGCAGGTCAACGAGCGCGGTGACCGCCTCGATTGGTACGCCCCGTTTACTGGCAAAGTAAAATCCTGGCTGGGTGCCAGCGATCACGAGCGCCGTCAGGCGCTGGAACGGCTGACGCTAAACCAGCAGGATCTGCAGGCGCTGAGCCTGCGTGCACGCGATGCGGAGAATCCGGCGATGCGCTTGTTTGGTGCGTTGCTCAGCAAAACGTTGCAGTTCCCGGATCAGCAGTACGTTTATCTGGTGGATGGCAAGCCGGTGATCACCTTCTGGGGCTTTGTTGATCCGCAGGCGCGTTCGCGTGATGACGCGATGGCCTGCCTGCGCGATTCGCTGGAAGATGCGCTGCCGCCGCTGCTGCCAGAACCGCCAGCACCTGCTCCGCTGGTGGTTGCGCCGGTAATTGCGCCGCTGATCGAGGTGCCGCCTGCTGCTGCTCTACCGATGATTGAGCCGGAACCTGAAGCCGAAGAACCGGCGGTTGAGGACATTGCTGAGCCCGCGCCTGAACCGCTACCCGAACCTGTCGCGCCGCCACGTCGCGCCTTTGCCGTGCGTCCGCTGATGCTGCTGTTGCCGGTTGCGGCGCTAGTGGCTGCGGGCGTCGCCTACTGGCTGCACAGCGCGCCGCAATCAGCTGCGATTAGCGTTGCGGATGTGCCGGTGCCGGTGAGTAAGCCGCCTGCCGTGATGGTTAAAGCGGAAAAACTCGCCACCACGCTGCCACAAACCGCCGCCACCGTCGTTGCCGCCGCGCCGGTTGCCACACCTGTCGCGCCGCCTGAGGTGGTGGCTGAACACACCGAACCGGCCAAAGCGGATGATTTGGTGATGACCACCGAAGATGCGCGCGTTGGATCGGTGAAATTTATTAACGGCACCTGGCGCGTCACGTTGCGTCAAACAAATCTGCCGACCGGCAAACCGCCAAGCCTGCGCTATCAAATCCGCAACGGCAAAGGCACCGCCACCATTACCCAGGGCGACAACATCCGCTGTAAAGCCGATGTCACCGCCGCGATGACCAGCGCCGGCAGCATGGAAGTGCGCAGCCGCTATACTGCGACCTGCAGCGATAAATCGCGTTACCGCATGCCGGAACTGGTGTGTAAAGCCGGTGATGGCATCGCCAGCTGTACTGCGCAATACGGCGCAGATCAGGTCTTCCCGTTGACGATTAAGCGTGAGAGTAAGTAAACATGTTGGCTCCCCTCATCGATGACAAACAGAAAATCACGCTGATTGAAGATAGCGGTGTGCAGTTTCTTGATTTCGGTTTGCGTTTACCTGCGTTGCAGGCACGTCGTCAGTTCGTGCGGCAAACCGCCAACGGCCCGCTGCTGCGTCTCAACGTCGACGGCAACAGCGGCAAGTTCCTGCTCTATCCGGAAGATGGCGGCGCGGCGGAAGTGGTGCGTCCGGAAACGGACATCGCGCTAGCCGACTCTCTGAAGCTGCTGGCTCATCAATGGCTGCCGCTGCCGGTGCTGCGCTGCACCAGCGGACGTCGTTTTATCGGCGGCCCGGACAACTGGGCACGTCTGCATCTGGCGCCGCTGGCGCAACCCGACGCGGCAGGCAACACCCATCGCATCACCCTCGCCTTTGATACGCGCATTGTGTCTGAGCAGGATGGCGGCGAGCAGCACGGTTTAAGCAAAGCCGATGCGCAGAACGGCGTCAGTTTCGCCCTCGCCTGGCACAACTACGAGCTGGGTGAATTCCTCGACCATACATGGGTTGATGGCTGGCTGCGTGAAACCTTTAGCCAGCAGGTGCATGCACTGGAATCACGCCGTGAGCAGGAGCTGAACCAGGCGCTGCGTGAATTCGAATATCAGGCACACTATCTCAACCTGCTGGAACTGCTGGGCGAACAGCTTGATCTGGCGGAAATCTACATTCAGGCAACCTCGCTGCAAACCCCGGCGGTCAACGTCGATATCATTCTCGACGTCGGCAACTCGCACACCTGCGGCATTCTGGTGGAAGATCACGCCGAAGAGAGCAGCGGCCTGCGTCAAACCTACGAGTTGCAGCTGCGCGATCTCTCCGAGCCGCATCAGGTTTACAACGAGCTGTTCGACAGCCGTCTGGAGTTTGCTGAAACCCGTTTCGGCAAGGCCAACTTCTCGCTGGAGAGCGGCCGCGAAAACGCCTTTATGTGGCCGTCGCTAACGCGCGTAGGACGTGAAGCCAGCCGTCTGGCGTTGCTGCGTGCCGGCACCGAAGGCAGCACCGGTTTGTCCAGCCCGCGCCGCTACTTGTGGGATGAAGCGCGCTATCAGCCAGGCTGGCGCTTCAACGCCAACGGCAGCAGCGATGAGCCGCAGGCCACCGCGCTGCCGTTCACGTTACTGATTAACGACGAAGGCCAGCCGCTGCACGCACTGGCGGAAGACGACCGTCTGCCGGTGTTCTCCGCCAGCTACAGCCGCAGTTCGCTGATGACCTTTATGCTGTGCGAACTGCTGGCGCAGGCGATGATGCAGATGAACAGCGTGGCGCAGCGCCAGCGCATGCCGCAAAGCCAGGCGCCGCGCCAGCTGCGTCATGTGATCCTGACGCTACCGTCAGCGATGCCGAAGCCGGAGCGTGAGATTTTCCGTCGCCGCATGCAGGAAGCCATCGCGCTGGTATGGAAAGCCGAGGGCTGGCATCCGGCCGAAGAGGAATTTACCGCCGCCAGCCAGGCAAACAGCCTGCGTCCGGTGCCGGATGTGCAGATGGAGTGGGACGAAGCCACCTGCGGTCAAATGGTGTGGCTGTTCAACGAAACTCAGGTCAACTTTGCCGGCCGCGCAGAAGATTTCTTCAGCAGCATGGCGCGCCCGGATCGTCCGCGTGAAGTTGACGAGCTGCCGGGTAAAAGCCTGCGCATCGCCTCGATTGATATCGGCGGCGGCACCACCGATTTAGCCATTACCCAATATCGCCTCGATGACGGCCAGGGCAACAATGTCAAAATCACCCCGCGCTTACTGTTCCGCGAAGGCTTCAAAGTCGCCGGTGACGATATTCTGCTGGACGTGATTCAGCTGTGGATTCTGCCAGCGTTGCAGCAGAGCTTGCAGAAAGCCGGTTTGCAGTTGGCCGAACCGCTGATGAACAAGCTGTTTGGTCACGACAGCCGCATGGACGGACAAGCCACGCTGCGTCAGCAAGTGACGCTGCAGCTGTTTATTCCGCTGGCGCAGGCGGTGCTGGAGCAGTATGAAAATTGGGATCCGCTCGACAGCCATAGCGAGATCAACGCGCTGTTCGGCGAGCTGGTGCCGCAAAAACCGGCTAGCAGCGTGCTGGCGTTTGTGAACGGCGAAATTCAGCGCACGCTCGGCGGCGACAGCCGATTCGATCTGCTCCAAGTGCCGCTGGTGGTCAGCATGGCGCAGCTGCACGGCGAGTTCCTGCAACACCGTATGGCGATCATTCCGGCGCTGCGCGCGATGTGTGAAGTGGTGTCGCTGTATCAGTGCGATGTGCTGCTGCTCACCGGTCGTCCGTCACGCTTCCCTGGCATTCAGGCGCTGGTGCGACATCTGCAACCGCTGCCGGGCAGCCGTATTTTGTCGCTGGAAGGCTATCACACCAGCGACTGGTATCCGTTCAACAAGCAGGGCCGCATTGATAACCCGAAATCCACCGCCGCAGTCGGCGCGATGCTGTGCCTGCTGGCGCTCGATCTGCGCCTCAGCAGCTTCTGGTTCCGCGCCGGTGATTTCGAACCGTACTCCACCATTCGCTATCTCGGCGTGCTGGATGAGACCTCGACGCTCAGCGACGATAATCTGTGTTACAGCGAGATCGATCTCGACAGCAGCAGCTTCGCGCTGGATCGCAAAAGCAGCTTCCGCATTCGCGGCAACGTTTGCCTCGGCTTCCGCCAGTTGGAGAACGATCGCTGGCCAGCCTCGCCGCTGTATAGCCTGAGCATTGTGGACCCGACGCTGGCACGTCAGGTTGCCGGCGAAAGCGTACTGCGCATTAAGCTGGCGGTGCAGCCCGGCCCGGATAATCTCGGCCCTGAACGCTTAGTGTTAAGCGATGCACGCATGGATGACGGCACGCGCGTGCCGCTGGAGCAGCTGAGTCTGAAACTGAACACGCTTTCTGCCACCGGCAACGCGAATGCGCAATATTGGATCGACAGCGGGAGCGTCTGCAAACGATGAGAACTGCCAAAAAAGCCTCGCCGGTTACGCCCGCGAAACGTCTTAGCCTGATGCAGGAAACGCTGGATGGCGCGCTGAACTGGGTGGAAACCCATCAGGCGCACGCACCGCGTCTGGCAATGGAAGCTGAAACTCTGACGCTGCAGCTGCGCCGCGCGCGCGTGGAGAGCCATGCATTGGCGCGCCAGCTGGCGCGTCCGGTGACGCTGGCGCTGTTTGGCCAGTCGCAGGCGGGCAAAGCCTGGCTGCTGAGTGAGATGGTCGGTGATGCCCAGGGCCAGTTAATAGCGCGCCTTGGCGATAAGACTCTGAATTATTTCCAGAACATCAATCCCGGCAATCTCGATTTCGCCATCGCCACCCGCTTCAGTCACCAGCGTGAAACGCAATCCAACGCCTGGCCGCTGGAGATGACGCTGCTGAGCGAAGTAGAACTGATTCGTTTGATGCTGGCCTGTGCCAACACCGAGCTTCAGCCGGACACGGCGCAGATCGATGCCGCGTTGCAGCGTTTGCAGCGCCACCGTCAGGATGAAGCACAGCCTGGCCTCGATAGCGATGCGCTGATCACGCTATGGGCGTGGAGCCGTCGTCACCATCGTCATGCCGAGATTCTCGATCGTCACTTCTGGCCGCAGGCGGTAGCGCTGGCGCCGTGGCTCAACGTGGACGACCGCGTGCAGCTGTTTGCCCTGCTGTGGCCGGGACAGAACGCGCTGAACGAAAGCCTGCGTAGCCTGATGCATTTGCGCCACCAGCTGCGCCATGCGCCGCGCGTGTTAGCGCCGCTCAGCGTGCTGGTGGACGATGCCGCGCTGCCAGCAGAAAAACTGATTGGTAATGATGCCGACTGGCAGGAGATGATCGAAGTGTGTCCGATCGTCGCCAATCGCGTGGGGAAAGCGCAGCATGTTCCGCTGGGATTGCTGTCGCTGCTGACGATGGAGATCACCTTGCCGCTCAGCTCCACGCCGCGTCAGGCGCTGTACGATGATGCGGATATGCTGGAGCTGCCTGCGCCGGGCACGCCAGCCGATCGCGCGCAACAGGATGAACTGGCGCAGCTGCGCAAACGCGATCCGCTGCGCGCCACGCTGCTGGAACAGAAACGCACGCTGCTGCCGGGCCTGTACGCCGCGCGTCAGGGCATTGATCTGATGCTGATCTGTACCGCTGCCAGCCAGCGTCACGACACCGATGTCGCCGCCAGCGCGCTGCGCGAGTGGCACATACATCAAACCATCGCCGCCAGCGGTGAGAAGCCCCGTCTGATTTGGGCGATCACGCCACATGATGCGCGCTATCAGCAGCAGCAGATTAACGTTGATGAAGCGGTGCAACGCCAGATTGGTCAGCCGGGACAGAGTTGGGGGTCGATGCTGGCGCTGGATCGCGCGGGCGTCGATCGCATGGGCAGCTGGTTGCAGGATGAGATGCAGCCGGAAGCGCGCCGTGAGCGTTTAGCGTTGCAACTCAGCGCGCTACAGCACAAGCTGGTGGAACGTTTGCAGCCGTGGACCGAATCCAGCGCCACGCCAGAACAGGCAGCTCGCAAGCAGGCGATTTCCGATACGCTGCTGAAATGCTTGCAACATCGCACCGGTTTGCACGGCGAACTATTGGAGCGTTTGCAGCCGTCGCGTGAAGCGGTGCGTCAGCTGTGGCTGAGCCAGAGCAGCAGCCATCACATTCAACACAGCGCCAAAACGGCGGCCGCTGAGCAGAGCTATTTCGGCATCGGCTTCGAGTTCGATCTGTTTAAAGATGAGCCGGTAGCTGCCGCTGAGCCGCGCAGTTCGGGCGGTCAGCGCGATCAGCAGTTCCCGCAGCAGGTGTTTGCGCTGTGGCTGGAGCACCTGCGTCAGTTGCCGGAGAGCCGCAGCCTGCTGGCGCTGCTCAACGTCGATAAGCCGACGCTGGAGATGCTGGTGGAAGAGTTAATAACCGCTAGCTTCCGTCTCAAGGTGCTGAGCAAACTGCAGAGCGCGCTTAACGAGCCGGATGCGCAGGCCAGCGCCCATGAAGCGCGTACCGATCGTCAGGTTTCACGCGCCATGACGGTGCTGGGGGATTTTGTGGCGTGGCTGGGCTTTTTACAGCGTCCGGAGAGCGAGCGCCCTGAAAGCCGCGTCAATCGCGGTCAGACCATTTTCGCACGTCCGCCTGCACCGAGCGTCAGCTTCTCGCCGGGACAGCGTTTGACGCGTCTGTCGGCCGCTCCCGCCAATCATACCGCTTACTACATCTATGACTGGCTGGTGGGGTTAAATTCGGTGATCGTTGAGAACAACGGCTACACCGGCGGCGGTGATTTGCCCGCTAATGCCCGCCAGATGCTGGCGGTTTTGCTGTTACCGCTGCACGCGTAATTTATTCTCCACGCACCAGGCGCAGCTCGCCTTCTAACTGCTGCTGCGCCTCTTCCAGTAACGCCAGCACCGGCGCAAATTCTGCACTCTCGCTGGCGTCATCGGCATGCGCTAAATAGAAGGTGGCCGGCAGCGCCATGCCGCCGGTCAGCCAATCCCATAGCGCATCAAGATTGTTACCGAAATCCACTGCGCAGGCACTCTGCTGCACCAGCGCGCGGTAAAACGCCTGGCGATCTGACAAGATTGCAAAGTCAAAATGGAGCGTCAACATGGTTAAGGCACCTGTTTGAAGCTGCGATAGTGATCGGTGGTGAGGAAAATCAGCCCATCATTTGAGTAAAGCAGACGATCGGCGTCGCGGTGACCGCAATCGTAATTCACGTCAGCTTCATACCATTGCCTGCCCGCCTGCATCGGCAGCCTTCTTTCGCGGTTGCTAAAGCGATCGCCACCAATCGCACGGCCCGGTAATACCTCACACAAGTTGCCCTTGCTGGGATTCCAGCCCTGACGACGCGCTTCATTTTTGGTGAGATAGAGATCGGGTAATGTGTGATGCTGCTGCAGCCAACGCGCCACGGTGTTGGCATCGGTGAGCTGTGAAATATCGGGGTGGCTAGCTGACCATTTATCGGACAAACGCGGTTTTAGCCCGAGCCACAACGCGGCCAGGATCAGAATTAAGGCAATCCAGAGTTTTTTTGACATGGTGGCATCCTGAAAAACAGGACGACGATAATAACAGATTTAGGGCAGGGAAAAACGCGGGCCAGCAAAGCTGGCCCTGGCGGGGTTTACTGCATCGCGCTGGCGGATGGCGCGGCGTGACGACGCCATGCTCCCGGCGCTACGCCATACTGGCGTTTAAAGCTGCGGTTAAACGACTGCTGCGAGTCGAAACCGAGTGAAATCGCCACGTTAAGAATCGGTTCATTACTGGTGGTCAAGCGATCCGCTGACTTCTTCAGCTTCTTCTCACGGATGTATTCGCCCAGAGGTAAACCCGTGTGCTCTTTGAACATACGCTGCAGGTGCCATTTCGAATAACCGGCGCGCCCCGCTACGGTATCCAGATCCAGACGCGTTTCAATATTGTTGTCAATCCAGTCGATCAAATCGTGAATAAATGCGGTGGTCATCATCTCGTTTTCTCCGGTCGCCGTTGCGAACAGTATCAGTATCAGTTGCAATTACACTTTAAGGTTGAACGACTATGCCAGTTAATGCAAGTTTTATTATTGCATTAAATGCCGCACTGCGCGTAGGGGCTTTGATCCTTCTGCAACGTAATGATCAAAACCGCACATAAAGTGTATCAGATATTCTTGCAGATGCAGTTTGAGCAAGCCTACACTCGTGGCGTTTTAATGCAATCATAAAAGTTGCAGATTTTTCGTACGTCTCCTTTCATTTTCACCAAAGCGGAATAACAACAATGCATCTGCAAACGTACAGGGTTCAATGGGCGGTAAGCCTGTCAGGAGTGATGTTGCTGGGAAGCCTGCTGGCCGGTTGCGATCGCGGTGTGGCGCAAAACGCCCCGCCGCCACCGCCCGAAGTAAGTGTCGCGCAGGTGGTAGAGCAGAAAGTCAGCCAATGGGATAGCTTCAATGGCCGTTTCGAAGCGGTGCAGAGCGTGCAGCTGCGGCCGCGCGTTTCGGGCTATATCGATCAGGTTAATTATCGCGAAGGCGATGAGGTGAAAAAAGGTCAGGTGCTGTTCACCATTGACGATCGCACCTACCGCGCCACGCTCGAGCAGGCGCAGGCCGAACTCGCCAACGCGCGCAGCCAGGCTACGCTGGCCCGCAGTGAATCGGCGCGTACCGATAAACTGATCGGCACCAATGTCGTGTCACGGGAAGAGTGGGAACAGCGTCGCTCGGCGGCTAATCAGGCGCAGGCCAGCGTGCTGTCAGCACAGGCGGCGGTGGATATGGCGCAGCTGAATCTTGATTTCACCCGCGTTACCGCGCCGATTGAAGGTCGCGCCAGCCGCGCGATGATCACCACCGGCAACTTAGTGACCGCCGGTGACAGCGCCAGCGTGCTGACCACGTTGGTATCGCAGGATCGTATGTACGTCTACTTCGACGTCGATGAAGCCACCTATCTGCATTATCAGGCGATGGCGCGTAAAGGCGAAAATCGCGGGTCGCTGCCGGTAGAAGTAGCGCTGACCGGCGAAGAGGGTTTTCCGCATCGCGGCACCGTGGATTTCCTCGATAACCAGCTGACCGCCAGCACCGGCACCATCCGCATGCGCGCATCGCTGGATAATCAGCAGCGTCAGTTCACACCGGGCCTGTTTGCGCGCGTGCGCTTGCCGGGCCGCGCCGACTTCACCGCCCTGTTGATTGATGATAAAGCCGTGCTCACCGATCAGGATCGTAAGTACGTTTACGTGGTCGATGCGCAAGGTAAAGCCCAGCGCCGCGATATTCAGGCCGGCGAGTTAGCCGATGGTCTGCGTATTGTGCAGCAAGGCCTGAAGCCCGGCGACAAGGTGATCGTTAACGGCTTGCAGAAAGTCTTTATGCCTGGCATGCCGGTGAACGCCCAACCGGTGGCGATGCGCTCCGCTCAATAACCTTCGAGACTGCCTTTTATGGATTTCTCCCGCTTTTTTATCGACCGACCGATTTTCGCCGCGGTGCTGTCGATTTTGATCTTTACCACCGGACTGATCGCCATTCCGCTGCTGCCGATCAGTGAATATCCCAACGTGGTGCCACCGAGCGTGCAGGTGCGCGCGGAATATCCCGGTGCCAACCCCAAAGTGATTGCAGATTCTGTGGCGACGCCACTGGAAGAAGCCATCAACGGGGTAGAAAACATGATGTACATGAAATCCGTGGCGGGTTCCGATGGCGTGCTGGTCACCACCGTGACCTTCCGTCCGGGCACCGATCCGGATCAGGCGCAGGTTCAGGTGCAGAACCGCGTGGCGCAGGCTGAAGCGCGTCTGCCGGAAGAGGTGCGCCAACTCGGCCTCACCACGCAGAAGATGTCGCCGACGCTGACGCTGGTGGTGCACATGTTCTCGCCGCACGGCAAGTACGATTCCCTCTATCTGCGTAACTACGCCACCCTGAAGGTGAAGGATGAACTGGCGCGCCTGCCAGGCGTCGGTCAGATTCAGATCTTCGGTGCCGGTGAATACGCGATGCGCGTCTGGCTCGATCCCAATAAGGTGGCGGCACGTGGCTTGACCGCCTCCGATGTGGTCAGCGCGATGCAGGAGCAGAACGTGCAGGTTTCTGCCGGCCAGCTTGGCGCGGAGCCGCTGAAGAAACAGAGCGATTTTCTGCTGTCGATCAACACCCAGGGTCGTCTTGAGAGCGAAGAGCAGTTCGGCAATATCATCCTGAAAACCGCTGATGACGGCACGCTGGTGCGCCTGCGTGACGTGGCGCGCATCGAGATGGGTTCCGGCAGCTACGCGCTGCGTTCACAGCTGAACAACAAAGATGCGGTCGGTATCGGTATCTTCCAGGCGCCGGGCGCCAACGCCATCGATCTGTCAAATGCGGTGCGCGACAAGATGGCCGAACTGGCCACCCGTTTCCCGGACGATGTGCAGTGGGCCGCGCCGTACGACCCAACGGTATTCGTGCGTGACTCGATCCGTGCCGTGGTGCAAACGCTGTTCGAAGCGATTGTGCTGGTGGTGCTGGTGGTGATTCTGTTCTTGCAAACCTGGCGCGCCTCGATTATCCCGCTGCTGGCGGTGCCGGTTTCGGTGGTCGGTACCTTCAGCATCCTTTATCTGCTCGGCTTCTCGCTCAATACCTTAAGTTTGTTTGGGCTGGTGTTGGCAATCGGTATCGTGGTGGATGACGCCATTGTCGTGGTGGAAAACGTCGAACGTAATATCGAGCAAGGCTTGTCGCCGACGGCGGCTGCGCATCAGGCGATGCGGGAAGTGTCCGGGCCGATTATCGCCATCGCGCTGGTGCTGTGTGCGGTGTTCGTGCCGATGGCGTTCCTGTCCGGCGTGACCGGTCAGTTCTATAAGCAGTTTGCGGTGACGATTGCCATTTCAACGGTGATCTCCGCCATCAACTCGCTGACACTGTCACCGGCGCTGGCGGCGCTGCTGCTGAAGCCACATGATGCCGCAAAGGATATGCCGACGCGCATTATCGATCGCCTGCTCGGCTGGCTGTTCCGTCCGTTCAACCGCTTCTTCCAGCGCAGTTCGGATGGCTATGAATCGCTGGTGGGTAAAACCTTGCGTCGTCGTGGCGCGGTGTTCGGCGTCTACGTGCTGCTGCTGGCCGGTGCGGGCTTTATGTTCCATACCGTGCCGGGCGGCTTTATTCCGACGCAGGACAAGCTCTACCTGATTGGCGGCGTGAAGATGCCGGAAGGTTCGTCGCTGGCGCGTACCGATGAAGTGATTCGCAAGATGAGCGAGATCGGCATGAACACTGAAGGCGTGGCTTATTCGGTCGCCTTCCCCGGTTTGAACGCGTTGCAGTTCACCAACACGCCGAATACCGGCACGGTGTTCTTCGGTTTGAAGCCGTTCAGTGAACGTACGCGCACCGCCGCGGAAATTAATGCTGAGATCAACGCTAAGATCTCGAAAATCCAGCAAGGTTTTGGCTTCTCGATTATGCCACCGCCGATTTTAGGTCTGGGACAAGGTTCGGGTTATTCGCTGTATGTGCAGGATCGCGCGGGGCTCGGTTACGGTGCGCTGCAAACCGCCATCAACACCCTTACAGGTGCGGTGTTGCAGACGCCGGGCATGATGTTCCCGATTTCATCCTACCAGGCCAACGTGCCGCAGCTGGATGTGCAGGTGGATCGGGATAAAGCCAAAGCGCAAGGCGTGTCGCTGACCGAACTGTTCAGCACGCTGCAAACCTATCTCGGATCGTCGTACGTCAACGATTTCAATAAGTTTGGTCGCACCTGGCGCGTGATGGCGCAGGCGGACGGCGATTTCCGCGATAGCGTGCAGGATATCGGTAACCTGCGTACCCGCAACGATCGCGGCGAAATGGTGCCGATTGGCAGCATGGTGAATATCACCACTACATACGGCCCGGATCCGGTGATTCGCTATAACGGCTATCCGGCGGCGGACCTGATTGGTGATGCCGATCCGCGCGTGCTCTCTTCGGCGCAGGCGATGCAGAAGCTGGAGGATATGTCGACGCAGGTGCTGCCGAACGGCATGAACATTGAATGGACCGACCTGAGCTATCAGCAATCAACGCAGGGCAATACCGCGCTGATCGTCTTCCCGGTCGCGGTTTTACTCGCATTCCTGGTGCTGGCGGCGCTGTATGAAAGCTGGACGCTGCCGCTAGCGGTGATCCTGATTGTGCCGGTAACCATGCTCTCGGCGCTGGTCGGCGTGTGGCTGACCGGTGGCGATAACAACGTGTTTGTGCAGGTTGGGCTGGTAGTGCTGATGGGACTGGCGTGTAAGAACGCGATTCTTATCGTCGAGTTTGCGCGCGAGCTGGAGATGCAAGGCAAGAGCATTGTCGATGCAGCGCTGGAAGCCTGTCGTCTGCGTCTGCGTCCGATCGTTATGACCTCGATTGCCTTTATCGCCGGTACTATTCCGCTGATTCTTGGTGAAGGTGCAGGCGCAGAAGTGCGCGGCGTAACCGGGATTACCGTGTTCTCCGGCATGTTGGGCGTGACGCTGTTTGGCCTGTTCCTGACGCCGGTGTTCTATGTGACGCTGCGTAAGCTGGTGACGCGCAAGCAACCACAGGCTGAAGTGCAAACGGTGTAAGGGTTTTAGGTGAAATGAACAATCCGGGCCAAGTGCCCGGATATTTTTTGCGTGCAGATTGAGGCAATAAAAAAGGGCGTCATGAATGACGCCCTTACGGATGAGAGTGGTTTTAGCGGCCTTTTTTACACAGGTCGGCGAGTTCGAGATCGGGCAACTCTTCGCAGTTGCTGGTGTCGTTATGCTTCAGTTCGGCCAGCGCGTCCGCTACGGTGCGGGTTTCCAGCACTTTAAGCGACGCTTCTTCAGCCTCTTCAGCAATCGATTTGAAATACCAACACAGGTTGGCACTGACCAGACAACGCGGTGCCACATCGGGACGTGACGCCCAGAGTTTTTTATCTTCAATCACAGAAGTATAAATGTCGCGCAGTGTGATTTCGGCGGCCGGGCGACCCAGATGAATGGAACCGGTGCGGCCAAGCGTTGAGACGATGATGCCGTCACGCGTGAGCGGAACCATAAGTTTCCGAATGAAACTGGGGTTCGCTTCAAGACCATACGCCAGTATGGCACTGGTCGAGCGTTTGCCCAGTTGCTCCGCCATCGCTACGCTCAAAACCATCTGCAAAGCTGTCGGGAAGCGGTAATCAAGCATTTCAATATCCTGAGTTGCGGTTATCTTGTTGTTTTTATGCCGCGACAGTGAGTAATCAATGAGCAATAAATATAACAAACACTGTTGCTTTTTAGAAGTCAACGCCCGTGATCCAGGCACGTATTCCCCATTTAATCGGGCAGAAGCGCACAGGCTGCTTAGTTTATCACTCCCCTTTCCGACTGTGGGCTGGCCTGCGGCAATTTCTGCTGCAAAAGCGCGACCAACAGCACGTTAATCAACGCCAGAACGCATAACAACCACAGCGTGGCGCTGGCACCGAGGTGCTGAAACACATAGCCACCAACCAGCGGCGTCAAGGCCTGACCAATCAAGGCGGGACGCGCCATGCGCCCTACCACAATCGCGTAGGCCTCTGGTTTGACCATCACCAGCGGTAAAGTTCCCCGCACAATGGCGCGCAAACCATTTCCGGCACCGTACAGCACCATGCTGAGCACCGCAAACTGCGGGTAACACGCCAGCAGCAGCAAGCCAAGCGCCACCAATCCCACCGAGAAAAAGGTGGTCCAGATCGGGTGACCGCGCTTAAAGGCGATATCCACGATGCGCGATGCCACCTGACACGGACCGAGAATCGCACTGATGGCCAACGCCGACGCCAGCGTGTGGCCGCTGGCCTGCAGCAAGGTGATCAGCTGCACCGAAATCGCCGTCATGATCACCGATGCGAGCGTGAAAATGCTGCACAGCAGCCAAAACAGTGTCGGTGCCAGTTCGTTGCCTTGCGCGGTCGGTTTTGCTTTGGCGGCGGCGATTTTCGCTTCTGGCGCGGGTAGCGCGTAGAGATAGGCGGGCAACACTGAAACACATAACAATCCGGCGATGGCAAAACAGGCGTTACGCCAATCCAGCCAGTGATTCAGCAGCGCGGTGCCCGGCCACACGATAGTGGTACAGAAGCCAGAAATCAGCGTAATGCCGGTTATCGCGCCGCGTGCCTGGCCGCCATAGAGCGTGCCGAGCGTGGCAAACAGCGCATCGTACAGGCCCATCGCCATACCCACGCCGATAATCAGCCAGGCAAACAGAAACAGCGGCAGATTGTGGCTCAATCCCATGATCACCAGACCGATCGCCATCACCGCCCCGCTCGCCGCCAGCAATGCACGGCCATAGGAGCGGGAAATCAGTCGCCCACTCAGCGGCGCCAGCAAACCGGAAATCAGCATGCCGAGCGATAACGCGCCATACACCCATTGCTGCGACCAGCCGGTTTCCGCCACGATCGGATTGGCCATCACCGCCATAAGATAGAAAGATCCGCCCCACGACAGGATTTGTACTACGCCAAGCGTAACTATGGCGGCGGCAGGTGGCTTTGGCTGAGGCTTCACAACATTATTCCGTTAGCAGGCAAAGCATTGTTATAACACGTTCATCCAGCTTGAAAAATCCCACGTTTCCCTGCTTAACAAAATCCCTGCGCTATGCTGGCAGACCGGCGCCTAAGCCAGTACACTGAAAGCATGTTGTAACTATGGAGGCGTTTTATGGCTCGTTATGATTTGGTTGCCGATCTGCACGAATGCGTTAATGCGCTGGAGGCGGGATTGGGCGCGTTACGTCAACACATTGAGCAGCAACCGCTGTTGATTGCGCGCGTGTTTAGTCTGCCGGAAATCGAGAAAGGCCGCGAACATGATGAAATTGAACGCATCGCGGTGACGCAGCATCTTGGTAAAACGGCACGCGACATGGCGCTGACGCATTACTGCCGCCTGTTTATGCAGCATCAATCGGAAAAGCTCAGCACCAAAGCCGCCGTGCGCTTGCCGGGCGCGATTTGCATTGAAGCCGACGGCGATGTGCATGCGCAGATTACGCAGCAGGTTGCCGAGATTAATACTTTGAAGCAGCGGCTGGAACAGCTGATCACCGTGGAGTCGGGCTTGCCGAGCGAGGCGCGCTTTGAGTTCGTCCACCAGCATCTGCGCGGGTTAATTACGCTTAACGCCTACCGCAGCGTCACGCTGCTCAACGCGCCGGACAGTTTGCGCTTTGGCTGGGCGAATAAAAACATCATCAAAAACGTCACGCGTGATGCGGTGGTAGAACAGCTGGAGCGCAGCCTGAAGGCCAATCGTGCGCAGGCACCGTGGACGCGGGAACAGTGGGCAGAGAAAGTGCAGCAAGAGCTGGAAGCAATCCTCGCGTTGCCAGCCGGTGCGAAGCTGAAAATCAAGCGTCCGGTGAAGGTGCAGCCGATTGCCCGCGTATGGCGCGCCAGCGAGAAGAAACAGGTGCAGCTTGCCTGCCCTTCTCCGCTGCTGGTGCTGTGCCGCGATCGCACGCAGGTGCCGATTCTGGGAGAACTACTGAACTACGATGCCGATAACGTTGCCTGGCGTCATAAACCGCTGGCCGAGCCGCTGCATCTGATCATTCCGCGCCTGCATTTGTGGAGCGATCGGCTGGCGTAAAATTTATTTTTAAATCGCTGCATCCAATTCGCAGGCTGCCCTCGTATATCAGAGTGTGAGCAACTTCTTCGCTCCCTACTACGAGGATTTATGATGAAAAAGCTAATGAGCATTGCAGTCGTATCCAGCACTTTACTGTTCACCGCAGGTGCATTTGCCGCCATGAATGATGACTCCGTGATGGTCGGCGGCGCAGCGATGTATCCGCAAAAGAACATCGTTGAAAACGCGCTGAACTCCAAAGATCACACCACGCTGGTTGCTGCTGTTAAAGCGGCGGGTTTGGTGGAAACCCTCGAAGGTAAAGGTCCGTTTACTGTCTTCGCGCCAACCAATGCGGCCTTCGCCAAGTTGCCTGCGGGCACCGTTGATAGCCTGGTCAAACCGGAGAACAAAGCGAAGTTGACCAGCATCCTGACTTATCATGTGGTGGCCGGTAAATACGACATGAAAGCGCTGGAGAAAAAGATTAAGCAAGGTGGCGGACATGCCGAGCTGAAAACCGTCAACGGCCAACCGTTGTGGATTATGAATAATGGCCCGCACAATATTCAGCTGAAAGATGGTCAGGGTAACGTGGCGAATATCAGCACCTATGACGTCAATCAGAAAAATGGTGTGATTGATGTGATTGATACCGTCTTGATGCCTAAGTAATTGCCTATACTCGGATTGGGCATTTTAGCCAACCGGGAAGATGATGGATAACAGGCTTGCAGAACGGTTAGACAACTTATTGCCGGCGATCGCAAAAGGCGATCGCCGCGCGTTTGAGCAACTGTATCGACTTACGTCGCCGCACCTGTTCGCCCTCGCCCTGCGCATGCTGCGTCAGCAAGGTTGGGCGGAAGAGGTGCTGCACGATTGCTACCTCACCATCTGGAACCGCGCCGCCTCTTACGATGCTGCCCTGAGCGCGCCGATGACGTGGATGACGCACATTGTGCGCAATCGCTGCATTGACGGGTTACGCAGCGGACAGGCGCGCCTGATGCTGGAGGCAGAAGAGTTTAGCGACCTGCTACCAATCACCAGCGAAGACGAACAGAATAACTGGCACGATCCGGCACAAGCCGATCGCCTGCGACACTGCATTGGCCATCTGAGCAGCGAACAGCAGCAAAGCATCACGCTCGCCTATTATCAGGGGATGTCCCACAGTGATATTGCCGCCTGGCTGCAACAGCCGGTTGGCTCGGTAAAAAGCTGGATTCGCCGCGCGCTGGAGCATCTGCGGGAGTGTGTGGGCCTATGAACGATAAACTACAACGCGATGATGCCTTATCAGCCGAGTATGCGCTGGGCACCTTGAGTGGGCTGGCGCGTTTGCGCTTTGCACGCAGGTTGCGTAACGAGCCTGCCCTTGCGGCCAACGTTGCGCGCTGGCAAGCCCTGCTGGCGGGCCTGGATAATCAGCTTGCACCCGTCACGCCACCGGAAAAGGTGTGGAAGAAGATTACATTGAGTTTGCCCGAGCAACGCGTCATTCAACCCAAACGCCATTATGCGGGCTGGCTTGCGGCTGCCAGTGTCGCGGCGTTCGCCCTGCTCGCCTCACTGTTCCTGCAGCAGCCGACGTTGACGCCGTTGACGGTACTGAACGACGCCCAGCATCAACAGCAATGGGTGGTCAGCGCGGACAGCAAACTGGCACAGCTGAGCCTGACGCCGTTACATCCTGTGACCATCGCCGATAACAACAGTTTGCAGCTGTGGCTGATTCCGCCAGGCAAAGCGCCGATTTCATTGGGTTTGTTGGATAACCAGAAGGCAACGGATGTGGCGTTGAATAGCACGATTTCCCGCTCAGGCATCATTGCCATCAGCCTTGAACCGCGCGGCGGCTCGCCAACCGGGCAGCCAACCGGTCCGGTGTTGTATAGCGGGCAGCTATAAATCACCGCACAATCCGTAGCGGCGCGATTTATCGCGCAATCAATTGCGCCGCTACGAGGGTGCTACGTCTGCCAGTTTTTAACAGCGGTTTACTGCTTCATGCTGCCCACCATCTCCTCCGGACGCACCCACTCATCGAACTGCTCTTCGGTCAGATAGCCCAGCTTCAGCGCCGAGCCTTTCAGCGTCAGGCCTTCTTTATGGGCTTTCTTGGCGATTTCCGCCGCTTTGTCGTAGCCGATATGGGTATTCAGCGCCGTCACCAGCATCAGCGATTCGTTCAGCAGCTGATCGATGCGCTCGCGTACCGGTTCAATGCCAATCGCGCAGTGGTGATTGAAGCTGTCCATGCCGTCGGCCAGCAGACGCACCGATTGCAGGAAGTTGTGGATCACCATCGGACGGAACACGTTGAGCTCAAAGTTGCCGGACGCGCCGCCAATATTCACCGCCACGTCGTTGCCCATCACCTGACAACACAGCATGGTCAGCGCTTCGCACTGCGTGGGGTTCACTTTGCCTGGCATGATCGAGCTGCCTGGCTCATTTTCCGGGATCGCCAGTTCGCCAATGCCGCAACGCGGGCCTGAGGCCAGCCAGCGCACGTCGTTGGCAATTTTCATCAGCGAAGCCGCCAGGCCTTTCAGCGCACCGTGCGCGTGCACCAGCGCATCGCAGGTCGCCAGCGCCTCGAACTTGTTCGGCGCGGTGACAAACGGCTGTTTGGTCAAATCGGCCAGCGCTTTAGCCACGCGAACCGCGTATTCCGGATGGGTATTCAGGCCGGTCCCGACCGCGGTGCCGCCCAGCGCCAGCTCCGCTACGTGCGGAATACTGTTCTCAATATGTTTGAGATTGTGCTCAAGCATCGCTACCCAGCCGGAGATCTCCTGACCGAGCGTCAGCGGTGTCGCATCCTGCAAGTGGGTACGACCAATCTTGACGATATCTTTGAAGGCGTCGGATTTTTCACTCAGCGTCTTTTTCAGCACGTGAATCTGCGGAATCAGCTGCTCCCGCATGGCGATGACCGCGGCCACGTGCATGGCGGTGGGGAACACATCGTTGGAGCTTTGGCTTTTATTCACGTCGTCATTTGGGTGCACCAGACGCGACATGCCACGCTCGCCGCCAAGAATTTCACTGGCGCGGTTGGCCAGCACTTCATTCATGTTCATGTTGGTCTGGGTGCCGGAGCCGGTCTGCCAAATTGCCAGCGGAAACTCCTCGCTGTGCTTATCGGCCAGCACTTCGTCGGCGGCTTTGAGAATCGCCTGGGCACGATCGGCCGGAAGCAAGCCGAGATCCTGGTTCACCTGCGCCGCCGCGCGCTTGGTCAGCGCCAGCGCATGCACCAATGCCACGGGCATTTTCTCGGTTGAGATTTTGAAATGTTCCAGCGAACGCTGGGTTTGTGCGCCCCACAACTTATCTGCCGGTACTTCAATCGGTCCCATTGAGTCTTTTTCAATGCGATTGGCTGCCATGACTACGTCTCCTTAGCTCAGATTTTGAGGTTTCCGCTCTAAACGCCTTCCCGCGACGCCATTGAGCGAGCAAGATTGTCACATACAAGAATTTAACATTATGCGAGCCTATCGCCTTTATTGCACTTGTTCGTGTATTTTCTATGGCACTTTCTGCTTTAATAAGCCTATTTACTTACGGTTATTAAGGGTAAACGATGCAAAAATTGAACAATTCGCTGCAAAATTACGCGTGGGGCAGCAAAACTGCGCTGACCGAACTCTATGGCATCGAAAATCCACAAGGTTTGCCGATGGCGGAACTGTGGATGGGCGCGCACCCGAAAAGCCCGTCTACCGTTGAGGTCAACGGCGAAGTGCGTTCGCTGCGTGAAGTAATTGATGCCGACAAAGTCGCCATGCTCGGCAAAGCGGTGGCTGAACGTTTCGGCGAGCTGCCGTTCCTGTTTAAAGTGCTGTGCGCCGATCAGCCGCTGTCGATTCAGGTGCACCCCAGCAAAGCCGCTGCCGAACAGGGTTTTGCGCGTGAAAATGCCGCGGGCATTCCACTCAGCGCTGCCGAACGTAACTATAAAGATGCTAATCACAAGCCCGAGCTGGTGTATGCGCTGACACCCTTCCAGGCGATGAACGGTTTCCGTGAGCTGCATGAGATTGTCTCGCTGCTGGAGCCGGTGGCCGGTGCGCATCCGCAGATCGCTCACTTCCTCGAAAACACTGATGAAGCCAATCTGGCAAAACTGTTCGCCACGCTGCTGTCGCTGCAAGACGAGGCCAAATCGCGCGCCATCGGCGTACTGAAATCGGCGCTCAATGGGCGTGAAGGCGAACCGTGGCAGACCATCAAATCTATCGCCATCGATTATCCGGATGACAGCGGTCTGTTTTCGCCGCTGCTGCTCAATGTTATTACCCTGCAGCCCGGCGAAGCGATGTTCCTGTTTGCAGAAACGCCGCACGCCTATCTGAAAGGTGTGGCGCTGGAAGTGATGGCGAACTCCGATAACGTGCTGCGCGCCGGTCTGACGCCGAAGTTCATCGATATCCCGGAACTGCTGGCTAACCTGAAGTTTCAGGCAAAACCGGCCGCGACGCTGCTAACGCAGCCGCAGCGCGACGGCGAAACCCTGAACTTCCCGATTCCGGTAGAGGACTTTGCCTTTGCCATTCATGGGCTTTCCGCTGCGCCGCAAACGCTGGCACAAAACAGCGCGGCCCTGCTGTTCTGCATTGAAGGTCAGGCGATAATTGAGAAGTCCGGGCAACAGCTGGTGCTGAAGCCGGGTGAATCCTGCTTTGTCGCTGCCAATGAGTCGCCGGTCAACGCGGCAGGCACCGGACGTCTGGCGCGCGTATTTAATACGCTCAACTGAGATCCGGCTGACGCTGCCAGCATTAACTGCTATTCTTTTAAACTATTAATTTAAAACGCCTGCGGGCGTTTTTCTTCACCCGTCGCGCACCGACCAGCGGCGTGCGGACGCAAGGATAAGGACGACACAGCGATGAAAAAGACCCAGGTTGCCGTAGGTGTGATTGTGGCGCTCGGCGTGATTTGGACTGGTGCTGCATGGTTTACCGGTAAACAACTGGAAAGCCATATGGATGAGATGTTGCAGAACGCCAACGCGCAGCTGAATGCTTACGCGCCGAACAGCCGTTTGACGCTGAGCTATCAGGATTATCAGCGCGGCGTGTTCAGCAGCAAAACCAAATTGGTGGTACAGGCCAGCTCGCAAACCAATGACAATCCGCTGTTGAAGCCTGGTCAAAGTATCGTGCTGAACGAGACGATCGATCACGGTCCTTTCCCGTTCGCCCAGTTGAAGCGCGGCAGCCTGATCCCAAGTATGGCGTCTGTGCATACCGAACTGGAAAACACCGATGCGGTGAAGAAACTGTTTGAACTGACCAACGGCAAATCGCTGGTCAACGCCGATACCCGCGTCGGCTACAGCGGTGCGACCAATACCGATCTCAACCTGCTGGCGGTGGATTACAACAATCCGCAGACCGGCGATCGTCTGGCCACCAATGGCGGTACGCTGAACATCAGCGCCGACAGCAAAGGTGACAAAGTCAGCCTTGACGGCGACTTCTCCAGCATCGCGGTCACCAGCAAAAATCAGGTTGAACTGCCGGTGCTGTTTACGCTGAATGGCCTGAAGCTGAGCGGCGATACCCATCTCAGCCCGGAAGGCGTGCGCGTCGGCGATCAGTCGATCTCTCTGGATAAACTGGATGCCAGCATTAACGGCCAGGAAGGTTTGTCGCTGGAGAAGCTTAAAACCACCTCATCCTTCGACAATAAAGAAGGCAAGATTGGTGGGCAGTTAGATGTCGATGTTGACAAAATTACCCTGCAGAAGCAGCCGTTTGGTGAAGCTAAGCTGGCGATGAAGTTTGCGCAGTTTGATGCGCAGGCGGTGAAAGCCTTCTCCGATACTTACAACGCGCAGATGCAGGATCTGCTGAACCAGCCGGGCGTGGCGGAAGATCCGATTCGCTATCAGGCCAGCGTGCAAACCATTCTGCGTAATAACCTGCCAACGCTGTTGAAAGGCTCGCCAACGCTGAGCATCGCGCCGCTGAGCTGGAAAAATGATAAAGGTGAAAGCACCTTTAACCTGAACGTGGGCTTTAACGATCCGGCCACCGTGAGCGGCGAGGCGCAGAGTTTGGGTGCCGCAGTGGATCGCGTGCTGAAAACCCTCGACGGCAAGCTGGCGATCAATATGCCAATGGCAACCGAAACCATGCGTCATGTCGGTTTGGCGGAAGGTTATCAGGGTGACGATGCGCAGAAACTGGCGGATCAGCAGGTTAAGGGTTTAGCAGCGATGGGCCAGATGTTCCGCCTGACGCAGCAGCAGGATGATAACATCGTCACCAGCCTGCAGTACGGCAACGGCCAGGTCACCATGAATGGCGACAAGATGACGCTGGAGCAGTTCCTGTCACGCTATATGCTGGGCGCACCAACCAGCGAAGGTATGCCAGAGTAATTCATGGGGCGGCCAATTGGCCGCCCTTACACTTCGCCGCGCATTAGCTGCGGCGGCACAATCAAACTCTGAATCTCCGCTTCCGGCTGCGCCAGCCGCTGCAACATCCGCTCCGCCGCTCTTCTCCCCACATCACGCGCTTCACTACTGACAAAGGTCATGGTGGGATCGTGCAACTCCCGCTGCGGATCGTCATTAAAGCCCACCAGCGCCAGCTGCTGCGTGTAGTAGCTATCCACCGCGCCTTCACCAAAGGTTCGCCCACAGCGTAACGCGCCAAAATAGCAGCCGAGCGCGGTGCTGCCGTTATGCGCCAGAATCGCGGTGATGCCGGGATGTTGACGCAACAACTGCAGCGTTAACGCGGACACGCTTTGCTGGCGATCGTCGCACTCGATAATCCAGTCGTACCGGAACGATAGGCCATATTGCAGCAAAGTGGCGCAATAGCCGCCAATCCGCTCGGCGCGCGTCAGTGACGATCCCAAACCGCCCATCCAGGCGATGCGCTGATGTCCCTGCCGAATCAGATACTCCGTTGCTATGCGCGCCGCCTGGCTGTTATCGGGCCGCAGTGAGTCGACATTGTCGAGGCTGCTGGCGCGCGAAGCGCAAACCAACGCGATGTTTTGCTCCTGCGCCTGCGGCACCAGCGTTTCTGCTTGCGCCGCCGCGCCGCCGAGCACAATGCCTTCCGTGCCCTGCGCCACCAGCGTGTCAAAACAGCGTTTAAGGTGTTGTCCGTGCTGACCGCTTTGTGTCAGCACCAGCACTTTGCCCTGCTGCTCCAGCACTTCACTGAGTCCGGCCGTCATCGCGGCATAAAAGGGCTGGCTGAGATCGCGCACGATCAGGCCGATCACGCCGCTTTCGCCGCCGCGCAAAATCGAGGCTGAGCGATTACGCACGTAGCCAAGCTGCTCAATCGCCTGATTAACGCGTATGGCCGTAGCGGGCGAGATGCGCCCTTTGCCGGAGAGCACCAACGACACGGTAGAGACCGACACCCCGGCGACCAACGCCACATCATGAATAGTGGTTTTCTGCTGGGACATAGTGTTCCGTTACCGACGTCCAAATCAAAGAGATAAAACGTTACACTGATTGCACCAAAAATAAAGCCTGCAATTAGTCACTCTTTGTGATTATAGCCACAAAAATAAGTGGTAAAACGTTTTATCATCCTTGACCACATTGAAGCCTTTCACTTTTTATTGCCAGGAGAATCTATGTCCGCCAGCCGCCCCAAAATGTCACTTTGGGAGTTTTTCCAAAGTCTGGGTAAAACCTTTATGTTGCCCGTCGCCCTGCTGTCGTTCTGCGGCATTCTGTTAGGAATTGGCAGTTCTCTCAGCAGTCATGACGTCCTGACGCTAATTCCTCTTCTCGATCAGCCTTTCCTGCAATACCTGTTTATCTGGCTCGCGAAGATTGGCTCTTTTGCCTTTAGCTATCTGCCGGTGATGTTTGCCATTGCCATTCCGCTCGGTATGGCGCGCGAGAATAAAGGCGTCGCCGCCTTTGCCGGTTTTGTTGGCTACGCGGTGCTGAACCTGAGTATCAACTTCTGGCTCAACATCAACGGCATTCTGCCAACCACTGATGCGGCGGTGCTGAAAGCCAATAACGTACAAAACATCCTCGGCATTCAGTCCATCGACACCGGTATTCTCGGCGCGGTGATCGTCGGTATCGTGGTGTTCTGGTTACATGAGCGCTTCCACAACATTCGCCTGCCAGATGCGCTGGCGTTTTTCGGTGGGACGCGTTTTGTGCCGATCGCTACGGCGATGGCGATGGGCGTGCTGGGCCTGGTGGTTCCGCTGATTTGGCCATTCTTTGCACGCGCGATTACCGGCCTCGGCTGGGTGATTAACAGCGCCGGTGAATTTGGTCCGATGATCTTCGGTACTGGCGAACGTCTGCTTTTACCTTTTGGCTTGCAACACATTCTGGTGGCAATCATCCGCTTTACCGATGCGGGCGGCACCATGGATGTGTGCGGTAAAAGTGTTAGCGGTGCGTTAACTATCTTCCAGGCGCAATTGGCCTGTGCGGATACCCACGGCTTCGCCGAGAGCGCCACGCGCTTCCTGTCGCAGGGTAAAATGCCAGCCTTCCTCGGGGGTTTGCCGGGTGCGGCATTGGCGATGTATCACTGCGCCCGTCCGGAAAACCGTCATAAAATTAAAGGCCTGCTGATTTCCGGCGTGGTGGCTTGCGTGGTGGGCGGTACCACTGAACCGCTGGAGTTCCTGTTCCTGTTCGTCGCGCCGGTGCTGTATTTGATCCACGCGCTGTTGACCGGCTTGGGCTTCACCGTAATGGCGATGCTGGGCGTGACTATCGGTAATACCGACGGCAACGTGATCGACTTCTTCGTCTTCGGCGTGCTGCACGGCCTCTCCACCAAATGGTATTGGGTGCCGGTGATTGCTGCGGTGTGGTTCGTGGGTTATTACGCCATCTTCCGCTTTGCTATCAGTCACTTCAACATCAAAACGCCAGGCCGCGAAGTGGAAACCAACAGCGTAGCGCAGCAGGTTAATCGCGCGGTTGTGGGTAAATCCGGCTTTAATACGCCAGCGATTCTGTCGGCGCTGGGCGGCGTGGAAAACATCGCCTCACTGGATAACTGCCTGACGCGTCTGCGCATTACCGTGGTCGACATGAGCAAGGTGGATGATGCAACACTGAAAGCCAACGGTGCGATTGGCGTGGTGCATGTTAATGCGACCAATCTGCAAGTGGTGATGGGCCCGCAGGTGCAATCGGTCAAAGATGAGATGGCACACTTGATGAGCGCGACGGTGTAATGATGCAGGATTTCGCTTTCAATCAGGTGGTGGATCGCCACGGTAGCTGGTGTACGCAGTGGGATTTCGTGGCCGATCGTTTCGGCGTGGCGGACTTGCTGCCCTTCACTATCTCCGATATGGATTTCGCCACCGCGCCATGCATCCTCGAGGCGCTGCAACAGCGCCTCGCACACGGTGTGTTTGGCTACAGCCGCTGGCAGCATGATGATTTTCTTTCTGCCATTCAACATTGGATGCGCAGCCGTTTCGCTACCGAAGTGGCAGCAGAATCGCTGGTTTATGGCCCGTCGGTGATTTACATGGTGGCGCAGCTGTTGCGCCACTGGACGCAGCCGGATGATGAAGTGCTGATTCACACCCCCGCTTACGATGCATTTTATAACACCATCAATGGCAATCAGCGTCGCGTGCTGGAGCTGCCGCTGCAGCGCCACGCTAACGAATGGCTGTGTGACATGACGCAGCTGGAAAGTTTGCTGGCGCGTCCGCGCTGTAAAGTGATGCTGCTGTGCAGTCCGCACAATCCTAGCGGCAAAGTGTGGCGCGAAGATGAGCTGCGCCAGATGGCGGCGCTGTGTGAAAAGCATGGCGTGAAGGTGATTAGCGATGAAATTCATATGGATATGGTGCTGAATGATGCGCAGCATACGCCCTGGAGCCAGGTTGCGCAGTCCGCCTGGGCGCTATTCACCTCGGCCTCCAAGAGCTTCAACATTCCGGCGCTGACCGGCGCGTGGGGCATCATTCCTGATGAGCGCGATCGTCAGGCGTGGTTCCATGCGCTGAAGCATAAGGATGGCTTATCCTCGCCAGCGGTAATGGCGCTTGCCGCTACCATCGCCGCTTATCGCGCGGGCGCGCCGTGGCTGGATGCGCTGCGCGACCATCTACGTGGCAACATGCAGCATATCGCGCAGCGCCTGAACACGGCGTTTCCGCAGCTTAACTGGCAACCGCCCGCCGCGACTTACCTGGCGTGGATCGATCTCAATCCGCTTGGCATTGATGAACAGGCGCTGCAACAGCGTCTGATTCATCAACACAAAGTGGCGATCATGCCGGGTTCGACCTACGGCGCGGCGAGTCGCGGCTATCTGCGTCTCAACGCCGGTTGCCCGCGCAGCAAACTGGATGATGGGCTGGATCGCCTGATTGCCGGGCTAAAATCGTTCTAAAATGCCACGGATGCTGATTAATTCAGCATCCGTTTTGCTGTTTGCGCAAATCGCTGGCGCTGTTGCGCAAGATGTTTTTATAATCCTCTGCACTTTATGAAACTTAAGCGAGTGCGCCATGATTGATCCAAAACTCCCCCTTACCGACATTCACCGCCACCTTGATGGCAATATCCGCGCACAAACCATTCTCGATTTAGGTCGTCAGCATAATCTTGCGCTGCCCGCTGAAACGCTTGATGCATTGCGTCCGCATGTGCAGGTCACGGCTAATGAACCGGATCTGGTGAGTTTCCTGCAGAAACTCGACTGGGGCGTGAAAGTGCTGGGCGATCTTGATGCCTGTCGTCGTATCGCGCTGGAAAACGTCGAAGATGCGGCGCGCGCTGGCATTCACTATGCGGAACTGCGCTTCTCACCGGGCTACATGGCGATGACGCATCAATTGCCGATTGCCGGCGTGGTTGAAGCGGTGATTGATGGTGTGCGCGCCGGCATTCAGCAATACGGCGTTGATGTACGCCTGACCGGCATTATGAGCCGCACCTTTGGTGAAGAAGCTTGCCTGCGCGAGCTGGAAGCTTTGCTGGCACATCGCGAGGGCATCACCGCCGTCGATTTGGCCGGTGACGAGCTAGGCTTCCCAGGCAGTGAATTCCTCAGCCACTTTAATCGTGCGCGTGACGCCGGTTTCCGCATTACCGTTCACGCCGGTGAAGCCGCAGGCCCGGAAAGCATCTGGCAAGCGATTCGCGAGCTGGGCGCGGAGCGTATTGGTCACGGCGTGAAGGCGATTGAAGACCGTGCATTGATGGATTTCCTTGCTGAGCAGCGCATTGGGATTGAGTCATGCCTCACTTCGAATATTCAGACCAGCACCGTTTCGTCGCTGAGCAGCCATCCGCTGAAAACCTTCCTGCAGCACGGCATTCTCGCCACCATTAACACCGACGACCCGGCGGTTCAGGGCGTTGAGCTGGCCCATGAGTATGAAGTGGCGGCACCGCAAGCGGGATTGACGGCAGAAGAGATGCGTCAGGCACAGGATAATGGTGTAACCATCTCGTTCCTGAGTGATGCAGAGAAAGCCGCGCTGCGCGCGCGCGTAGCGGGATAAAATATTCCCTCTCCCTTTGGGAGAGGGAATAAAGCGAGTATTGGCGCTCCCATGGGAGAGCGAGTAAAGCGAATTAACGCAACGATAGGGTCTGACGCTTCTCGGCGGACTGCAAGCCCAGCTCGATCAACTCCATCACCTGAATCGCCTCTTCTGCCTGCACCGGATTCGCACCTGTGCCCGCAATCGCATCACGGATACCTGCGTAGTACGCCGGATAGTTACCTGGCAAGGTCAACAGCTCTTTCTCCACCATCACATCGCCTTCCGCCAGCGTCAGCGTGCCGTTGCGCATGTCGTAGCCCCAATCTTCCTGCGGCGGACGTTCACCCGCTTTCAGACGATCTTCCTGCGGATCCAGCCCGTATTTCACGTAGCTGCCGCGCGTACCGTGCACCACAAAGCGCGCGGATTCAGCCGCCACCAGCATGCTGGCATGCAGCACCACGCGACGCGTAGGATAGGTCAACACCGCATGGAAGTAATCGGTGGTTTGCGCGCCCGGACGCAGCTCTGCCATATCGACATTGATCGCAACCGGCGTGCCAAACAGCTGCAAAGCCTGATCCAGCACGTGCGGTCCGAGATCGAACCAAATGCCGCTGCCCGCGCCTTTCATTTCACGCCAGCGCTGACGCACTTCCGGACGGAAACGGTCAAAGTGGGATTCGAAGTAACGCACTTCGCCCAGCGTACCGTCGTTCAGCAGGGATTTCAGCGTCAGGAAATCGCTGTCCCAACGGCGGTTATGGAACACCGACAGCAGCAGACCTTTGGCTTTGGCCAGCGCATCCAGCTCACGTGCTTGTGACAACGTCACGGTAAACGGCTTATCGACCACCACGTGTTTACCGGCGTTGAGTGCCGCTTTGGCTAATGGGAAGTGGGTGTCATTCGGGGTCGGAATAACAATCAGTTGCAGTGTCGGGTCGTCCAGCAGCGCTTGTGGATCGGAAACCACCTGCACTGACGGCCAGTCAGCATGCACTTTGCTGGCATCGCTGCTTGAGATCGCCGCCAGCTCAACATCCGGCGTACCGGCGATCAAGGGTGCATGAAAGGTTTTGCTGGCAAAACCGTAGCCGATTAGGCCGACACGTAATTTATCGCTCATTCTCATTCCTCTTGTTCGTTACCAGAATGATTTAAGACGAATCGATCTATAAGAACAAGGCGGAATCACCTGAAAACTCAGGAAATAGCACTCCGTGCGGATTGCCAGCTCTCGTGCGCTACCAAAGCATCCTGCGCATCCTGGCTGCGGCGGCGGAAGTCGCTGGGGCTGACGCCAACGCGTTTGCGGAACACGCGTGAGAAGTAAAGTTGGTCATCGTAGCCCACTTCACGCCCGACGGAAGCGATCGGTTCCTGAGTGGTTTGCAGCAGCAGTTTGGCGCGGATCACCCGCTGATCTTCGCGCCAGCGCAGCAGATTAATGCCCATTTGCTCGCGGAACAGATGCGCCAGCCGTGACGGCGACAGGCAAACATGGCGCGCCACTTCTTCAATCTTCACTTCGCCCGCCAGATGATTGGTGACGTACTGGCAAGCTTCAATCACGCGCGGATCGCGGATCTGTTGATGGCTACGCGGGTCCTCTTCCACCGCGCGCAGCAGCAAGCGCTCCAGCAGATTCATCGCCAGCTCTTCGGCGAAGCGACGTCCGGAGTTGTGGGTTTGCTCGATGCTGGCAAACAGGCGATCAAACTCGGCACGCTGCGCTTCTGACAGATGCAAGCGCCCCACGCCCTGGCTCTCATCCTGCCACTGCAACCAATCGGTCCAGTAAGCGCGCGGGCGGAAATAGACCCAGCGATGGAACCAGCACGGGCTGTCTGGCGCGCGGCCGTAATAGTGCGGGGTTTTCGGTTGAAACAGCAGCAGATCGCCCGGCTCGCAGTCGAAGGCAGATTCGCCATCAAACACGCGCCCCTGACCTTTAATGGTCAGATTAAGGATGTAGCCTTTCATGCCGTGCGGACGATCGATAAAGAAATCGAGTGCGTCATTGGCATTAATCGGCGTTAAGCCTGCCACCAGCCAGGCATTGAACGCATAGCCCGGCAATAAGGGATTCTGCTGCTCACTTGGGGGTTCGCGATGGTACATAATGCCCTCACTTTTCCGTTTCGCGGCGCTAAGCGTGCCCACTTTCCGGCACGCTCAGCCTGGGTTATCAGGCGGCTTTACTTTTCTGTTTGTAGCGGTCAAAAATCACCGCCGCTAACAGTATCAAACCGCGCACTACATACTGTGAGAATGGCGAGATATTCAATAAATTCATCGCATTCTCAACCGTGCCCAGAATTAGCACGCCCGCCACTACGTATGAAATTTTGCCGATGCCGCCTTTCAGCGAGACGCCGCCCAGCACGCAAGCTGAAATCACAATCAGCTCGTATCCGAGCGAGGTCATAGGCTGGCCGCTGGTCATGCGCGACGCCAGAATGATGCCCGCCGCCGCCGACACTAAACCGGACAGAATGAAGATAATGATGCGCGTGCGTACCACCGGCACGCCGGCCAGACGCGCTGCTTCTTCATTGCCGCCAATCGCCAGCGTGTTGCGACCAAAGGTGGTTTTGTTCAGCAGGAAACCGAACAGCACCATGGTAGCGATGGTGAGCCAAATCGGTGCCGGCACGCCGAGCCAGTTGGCGTATCCGAGGGTAAAGAAGCGCTCGTCTTCAATCCCCACCGCTTTGCCGTCGGAGAAGATGTAAGCCAGGCCGCGCACAATCTGCATGGTGGCCAGCGTGGTGATCAGGGCGTTGATTTTCAGCCGCGCAATGACGAAGCCGTTGATAAAACCGGTGGCCATGCCGAGCAGCAAACCGGCTGCCACGCCAATCCACAGGCTTTCGGTCATATTGATCACCACCGCGGTGACCACACCGGCGCAGGCAATCACCGACGCCACAGACAGGTCAAAGTCGCCGGAAGCCAGGCAGAACAGCATGCCGCACGCCACCATGCCGGACATCGACATCGCCAGCCCAAGCCCTTTCATGTTGATGATAGAACCAAAGTTCGGCACGAAAATGACACACACGATAAACAGCAGTGCGAACACCACCAGCATGCCGAAGTTGTCCCAAATCCGCCCCAGTTGTAGCCCGTTGCGCTGCACCGGTGGCGTGTTGGAAGTGGTAGATGAAGCCATTATTGCTCTCCTTTACATCAGGCCACGGCGGCCGCTTGAGTGGTTTTCGGCATCGCCAGGCTCAGCGTCAGCTGCTCTGTGGCCGTGTCATGGGACAGTTCACCGGCAATGGAACCTTCACGCATCACCAGAATGCGGTCGGCTAATCCCATCACTTCCGGCAGATCGCTGGAGGCAAACAGCACCGCAATCCCCTTTTTCGCCAGTTGATAAATCAGGTTGTAGATTTCGTGTTTGGCACCGACGTCAATGCCGCGCGTCGGCTCATCGAGCAGGATCACGTTCATCTCTTCCGACAGCCAGCGGCCCAGAATCGCCTTCTGCTGGTTGCCTCCGGAAAGATTCATGATCAGCTGCTGCGGGCCTGGCGTTTTGATGTTGAGTGAACGAATGTGGATATCGGCGTTTTTCGCTTCCCAGCTCGGTTTGATCAGGCAACCAGCGGTGAGATTGTGGCGACGCGCGCTGATGTTGATGTTATCGCGCACCGAATGCACCGGAATGATGCCTTCAGATTTGCGATCTTCCGGGCACAGCATGATGCCGGCGCGGATGGCGTCGATCGGCTGGCGAATGTTGAGCTTTTTGCCATCCAGCGTCACGCTGCCGCCGCGCAATTTAGTGGCACCGAACAGCCCTTTCATCAGTTCACTGCGTCCCGCGCCCACTAAACCAAACAGGCCAACGATTTCACCGGCACGCACCGTCAACGAAATCGGCGTGCGCACGCCCTTTGCCTCCACCGCGTCCAGCTGCAGACGCACCGGGCCCAGTTCACGCGGCGCGTAACCATAAATATCCCCCAGATTGCGCCCCACCATCGCCTGCACCAAATCATCGTGATGGGTGTTTTTCATGTCGGTGAAGGTGCGCACGTAGCGGCCATCTTTAAACACGGTGATGGCATCGCTCAGGGCAAAAATCTCCTCCATGCGATGCGACACGTACAACACGGTGCGGCCCTGCTCGCGTAGCTGACGGATGACGCGGAACAAGTGATCAATTTCGCGCGCCGACAGCGAGCTGGTCGGTTCGTCAAAAGCGATGATGCGTGCGTTACGCGCCAGCGCTTTGGCGATCTCCACCATCTGCCATTGGCCGAGCGACAGATATTTCAGCGGCATGTCCGGATCGATATCCATGCCAAGATTTTGCAGCTGCAAACCGGCTTCATAGCGCAGCAGTTTGCGATTCACCAGACCGCGCTTGTGCGGCAGCTGGCCGAGATAGATATTTTCCGCCACGCTCATTTCCGGCACCAGATGCAGTTCCTGGTAAATGATCGCCACGCCGGCATCCAGCGCATCCACGGTGGTGTTGAAACTCTTCGGCTGGCCTTTAATGCGGATCTCGCCGCCGCTGGGCTGGTAGCTACCGCTGAGGATCTTCAACAGCGTCGATTTACCGGCACCGTTCTCCCCCATCAGCGCGTGCACTTCGCCGGCACGGCAGCTGAATGAGATGTCCTGCAGCGCTTTCACGCCGGGAAAGGTTTTGCTGATGCCATGAAACGACAGAAAGGCTTGATCAGTGTTCATGGTGACTCCTCTAAGCCTTCATGCTTCGCACTGTAACTGCGTTGGCTGCGTGAACTTACCCCGGTCACTTACAAAAGTAAGCTCCCGGGGATAAGTGCACTTGCCGCCTTGTTACAGCACGAATCATTTTGGCTAAACATTTAGATGGTGCTGCTCAAACAACGAACAACGTGATTACTTCAGCCCTTTCTTATCCAGCTCGGCTTTGAAGTTATCGCGGGTAATCAGCACCACATCGGTGACCTCGGTGAACTTCGGCGGCTCCTGATCTTTGGTCACCCAGTTGTAGAGCATCTCGCTGCTCTTATAACCGTGCACGTCCGGGCTTGGCAGCAGCGAACCGTAGAAGCCGGTGGCGGAACCTTTCGACAGCTCACTCACCGCATCAACACCGTTAATGCCGATACCGATCACATCGGGCGCTTTAAAGCCCTGACCTTCGGTGGCGCGAACGCCGCCCAGCACGGTGTTATCGTTCATGCCGAGAATCAGCCAGTGTTTCACTTCCGGATGCTGCACCAGCAGCGAGTTACCGGCGTCAAAGGCGCCTGGGATATCATTGGATTTGGTTGGCACCTGATAGATCTGCTTCTCCGGGAAACCGGCGGCTTTCAGCGCGTCCATCGAACCGCTGGTGCGACGGCGTGCGGTGTCGAGTTCGTTCGCGGTGATGGCCATCACGCCGGTCTCTTTCACATCCCAGCCGCGTTTCTGCATCTCTTTATACAGTTCCTGCCCCTGACGCTCACCGATCTTGGTTGCCGCCATCATCACCAATGGCACGGTATCCATCGGCTTGCCTTTGGCGGTCACGAACTGATCATCGACGGCAATCACTTTCAGACCGTAACCGCGCGCTTTGGCGACAATCGCGGAGCCGAGTTTCGGATCTGGTGTACAGATGACGAAGCCTTTCGCGCCGCTGGCGGCCAGGCTGTCGATGGCGTTGAGGGTTTTCTCACCGTCGGGCACGGCAATTTTGATCACTTCAAAGCCGAGATCCTTGCCGGCTTTATCCGCGAATTTCCATTCGGTCTGGAACCAGGGTTCCTCCGGTTGTTTAACGAGGAAACCGAGTTTCATGGTCTCGGCGATAGCGGATTGTGACATAACCGCAGCGAGACCTAGCGCCGCCAGCGTTTTAGTGAATTTATGCATGATGCTCTCCGGCATAATGTTGTTTTAGGCTGTTATTAACCAATCGGTGTAAACGCTACCAATCAAATCATTCTGTGGGGTACAGCTAAAAATCAGCGCGTTAGCGCAAAGGTTGTGCAAAGGCTGCGCAAACGCTGGGCTAGTTGTAGCGGGAATGGACAGGAAAAATGTAGAGCGGTATCACATCCCAAAACGATGACAAAATCCTCCATATATTCAGCAAATTTAACCGGTCGTTAACTTTTGCAGTGGATCACACATCCTCGCCGATGGCAGAAAAGTGCATATTCTCAGCGACTGATGACTAACCGCTTCTGCCACCCCATTCCAGGATAGAGCCAGATAACTCACACAGGAGAATCCCAATGGGTGCTGGCACCATAACAATTGGGCTGGATTTTGGCAGTGACTCGGTGCGTGCGCTGGCCGTGGACTGTCACAGTGGAAAAGAGCTGGAAAAAGCGGTGGTCAACTATGCACGCTGGGCCAACGGCGAATTTTGCGATGCGCACGCCAACCGCTTTCGTCACCATCCGCAGGACTATATCGATGCGTTAGAACAGGCGATCGTCACCGTGGTTAACGCCTTAACGCCCGAACAGCGCGCCGCCGTAGTCGGGATTGGCGTGGATTCCACCGGCTCGACGCCCGCGCCCATCGATCGTGATGGCAACGTGCTGGCGCTGCGCCCGGAATTCGCCACCAACCCCAATGCGATGTTCGTGCTGTGGAAAGATCACACCGCGATTGAAGAAGCCGAAGAGATCAATCAGCTGTGTCGTAGCGGTCATTTCAACGATTACACCCGCTATATTGGCGGCGTTTATTCGTCGGAGTGGTTCTGGGCCAAGATACTGCACGTGTCACGCGCAGATGCTGCGGTACGTGACGCGGCAGTGTCTTGGGTGGAACTGTGCGATTGGGTGCCCGCGCTCCTCAGCGGCACTACCGCGCCCGCGCAACTGCGTCGTGGACGCTGTGCCGCCGGACACAAATCACTGTGGCATCCGGAGTGGCAAGGCTTGCCGCCGGCTGATTTCTTCCGCGCGCTCGATCCTCTGCTGGTCGAGCAGCTCGATTCTCCCCTGTTCACAGAAACCTGGACCGCCGATGTGCCGGTTGGCACGCTCAGCAGCGAATGGGCGCAGCGCCTCGGCTTATCGCAACAGGTGATTCTTTCGGGCGGCGCGTTTGACTGCCACATGGGCGCCGTCGGTGCCGGTGCGCAGCCTTACACGCTGGTGAAAGTGATTGGCACCTCAACCTGCGACATTCTGATTGCCGACAGCGACACCGTTGGCGACCGCGCGATCAAAGGTATCTGCGGTCAGGTGGATGGCAGCGTGGTGCCGGGCGCGATTGGCTGCGAAGCCGGTCAGTCAGCGTTTGGCGATATTTATGCCTGGTTTAGCCGCCTGCTCGGCTGGCCACTGCAGCAGGCGGCGCAGCATCATCCGGAGCTGCAACCGCAGTTAGCCGCGCTGCAAAAAGATCTGATCCGCAACCTCACCGAAGCCTGGGCGGCCAATCCGCAACTCGATCATCTGCCGGTGGTGCTTGACTGGTTCAACGGCCGCCGCACGCCAGACGCCAATCAGCGCTTAAAAGGTGTGATTACCGATCTCAATCTCGGCACCGATGCGCCCGCGCTGTTTGGTGGCCTGATCGCCGCCACCGCGTTTGGCGCACGCGCCATTATGGAGTGTTTCGAACAGCAGCAGATTCCGGTGCAGAGCATCCTGACGCTCGGCGGCATCGCCCGCAAATCCCCCGCCATCATGCAGGCGTGCTGCGACGTCATGAACCGTCCGCTGGATATTGTCGCCTCTGACGAATGCTGTGCGCTCGGCGCGGCCATTTTTGCCGCCGTGGCCGCGGGCGTGTATGCCAATGTGCCTGCCGCCCAGCAGGTGATGGCCAGTCCGATTGATGTGACGCTGCAACCCAACGCCGCGCGCGTGGTGGTTTATCAGCAACTTTATCAACGTTATCAAAACTGGTGCCAGGCTGCTGAACCGCAGTACGCCGCGCGCACCGCATCCGCTCAGTAAAGGAGAGATTTAATGGAACAGCACAACGCACAACAGGTGTGGTTTGTTATTGGTACGCAGCACCTTTACGGCGCGGAAACCTTGCGTCAGGTAGAACAGCACGCTCGCCAGGTGATGGACGGATTGAATCAGGCCGGCACCTTGCCGGTGTCGCTGGTGCTGAAGCCGCTGGTGAAATCACCAGACGAAGCGCTGGCATTGTGCCGCGACGCTAACCACGATAATCAGTGCGTCGGTATCATTACCTGGCTGCACACTTTCTCGCCAGCCAAGATGTGGATTGGCGGCCTGAGCATCCTGAATAAGCCGCTGCTGCAATTCCATACTCAGTTCAACGCGGAGATTCCGTGGGACAGCATGGATATGGACTTTATGAACCTTAACCAAACCGCGCACGGCGGTCGCGAGTTCGGCTTTATCGGCGCGCGCATGGGTTTGCAACACAGCGTGGTTACCGGTCACTGGCAGGATAAAGCCAGCCAGCAGCGCATCGGACGCTGGATCAATGCCGCGCTGGCAAAACAGGCCAGCCAGCAGCTGAAAGTGGCGCGCTTCGGCGACAACATGCGCGAAGTGGCGGTGACCGAAGGCGATAAAGTCGCGGCGCAGATTCAGTTTGGTTACTCCGTGAATGGCTGGGGCGTGGGCGATTTGGTCGAGGTGGTGAATAGCGTCAGCGATGGCGACGTCAACGCGCTGATCGATGAATACGAAAGCCAATATCGCTTCACCGATGCCGCCGCCGTCAATGGCGACAAACGTCAAAACGTACTGGATGCGGCACGCATTGAGCTGGGTCTGAAACGTTTCCTCGAAGCCGAGGGCTGCAAAGCCTTTACCACCAACTTCCAGACTTTGCACGGCATGACGCAACTGCCCGGTTTGGCGGTGCAGCGCTTGATGGGCCAGGGCTATGGATTTGCCGGTGAAGGCGACTGGAAAACCGCCGCGCTGCTGCACATTCTCAAGATCCAGGCAGGCACACGCGCGGGCGGTACTTCCTTTATGGAGGATTACACCTATCACTTCTCACCGGGCAATGATTTGGTGCTGGGCTCGCACATGCTGGAAGTGTGCCCGTCCATCGCCAAAGAGGAGAAGCCGCTGATTGATGTGCAGTTCCTCGGCATTGGCGACAAAGCCGATCCGGCGCGCATGATCTTCTCCACGCCGGCCGGACGCGCGGTGAATGCCAGCGTCATCGATCTGGGCGATCGTTTCCGTTTGCTGGTGAATGTGGTGGATGCGATCGAACAGCCCAAACCGCTGCCAAAATTGCCGGTGGCCCGTGCGCTGTGGCGTGCCCAGCCGTCGCTGGCCACCGCATCAGAAGCCTGGATTCTGGCCGGCGGCGCGCACCACACGGTGTTCAGCCAGGCGCTGGATCTGGATGATATGTATCTGTACGGCGAGCTGAATGGCATTGAAGTGCTGGTGATTGATGAGGAGACGCGCTTACCGGCATTTAAAGATGCGCTGCGCTGGAATGAGGCGTATTACCGCCTGGCACGTTGATTTCGTCCTCTACGATATTCCCCTCATCCTAACCTTCTCCCGCAAGCGGGAGAAGGAACCGTTTTATAAACGCTGTCACTCCGAACTCAACGTATGTTTTTGCTTCAGGGAAGAGTGCTGCTTATCGCTGCACCGGCGGCTCCCTCTCCCGCGCGCGGGAGAGGGTTGGGGTGAGTGAAAGGCGGGTGAAGAAGTTAGGAGGTCAAACGCTTAACAGGTGCGTTCTGCTGGCGATCCCACATCACGGTGAGCAGGCGTTGCAGCGCGATAAATGCAAACAGCAGAATGCCGATGGCGATCTTGGTCCACCATGAACTCAAGGTGCCGTCGAAGTTAATCCACGTCTGAATCAATCCCTGAATCAACACGCCGAACAGCGTGCCCAACACCGTGCCCACGCCGCCGGACAACAAGGTGCCGCCAATCACCACCGAGGCAATCGCGTCCAGTTCCACACCCAATCCCGCTAGCGCATAGCCTGCCGAGGTATAAATGGAGAACACAATGCCCGCTAATGTCGCCAGCGTGGTCGACAACATATAAATCCTGATGGTGGTCGCGCGCGTTGACACGCCCATCAACTGCGCCGAAGTCAGGCTGCCGCCAATCGCATACACCTGATTACCAAAGCGCGTACGGTGCGCCAGAATAATCCCGCCGAGTACCACCACCAGCATAATCAGCGCCAGCAAACTCAGGCGTCCGCCGCCGGGGATCTTCCACGCCAGACTCGACAGCGTGGTATAGAGCGGATGATCGATAGGAATCGAATTCTCCGACACCAGATAGCTGCAGCCGCGCAGGAAAAACATCCCCGCCAGCGTAATGATAAACGCCGGGATTTTCAGCGCATCGATCAGCCAGCCCATCATCGCGCCAAACAGCGCGCCCATCGCCAGCACCAGCGCAAACGCCAGAAGCGGATCGAGATGATAATCACCAATCACCCGTGCCAGGAACACGCCGCTAAAGGCAATCACCGCGCCCACCGACAGATCAATCCCGCCGGACAAAATCACGAACGTCATCCCCACGGCGATAATGCCGAGGAAAGCGTTATCGGTGAGGATATTGCAGATCACGCGCGTTGAAGCGAAGCCGGGAAATTGGCTCAGGCAAAACAGATAACCCGCCACAAACACCAGCAGCGTGATCATCAAGGGCAGATGACGTTTCATCATTTCGGGCGTCTCCGTTTCAACATGGCAATAAAGCGTGGCGACTGCAGCAGCAATACGCACATCACCACCACCGCTTTCACCACCTGATTGAGTTCAGGCTGGAAGCCGGACAGCAAAATACCGGTATTCATCGACTGAATAATCAACGCGCCAATCAGTGACAGCACCAGATTGAAGCGCCCGCCCATCAGCGAGGCTCCGCCAATCACCACCGCCAGAATGGCATCCAGCTCCAGCCACAAACCGGCATTATTAGCATCGGCACCGCGAATATCCGCAGCGACGATCATGCCTGCCACCGCCGCGCACATGCCGCTAATCACATAGGTCGACATCACCACCAGCCAGCCATTCACACCGGCATTGCGCGCCGCGCGCAGGTTAATACCGACCGCTTCGATAAACAGTCCGAGCGCGGTTTTGCGCGTCAGCAGCCACACCACGAGCGCCACCAGCAGCGTAATCCATACCGGCACCGGCAGCAGCCACAGCGAACCGCTACCAAACCACGCCAGGCTATCGCTGTTGAAGGTAACGATTTGGCCCTGTGTAATCAGCTGCGCCACGCCGCGTCCCGCCACCATTAAAATCAAAGTGGCGACAAACGGCTGAATTTTTAGTAGCGCCACCAAAATGCCATTCCATAAACCGCAGGCCAGGCCGGTACCGAGCGTCGCCAGAATGATGAACGGCAAACTGTGCCCCGCCACCGTCAAGGTCGCCGCCGTTGCGCCGGCAATCGCCATTACCGCGCCCACCGACAGATCGATGCCGCCGGTGGCAATCACCAGCGTCATGCCAATCGCCAGCAGCGCCACCGGCGCGGCGCGATTGAGGATATCAATCGGGCTGCCGAACAAACGGCCATCCTGAATGTGAATGGCAAAAAAGTTATTCGCCACCAGGCTATCCACCAGCAGCACCAGAATCAGCGCCACAATCTGCGGCATGCCAGGCGGCAGCTTCGGCTTACGCCGTTCGGGTTTGTCATGTGTCATAGGGGATTCAAGCATGTTGTACTCCTCCATCGGCGATGGCGTTGACGATCGCGGATACCGACAGCTGCTCCAGCGGGATTTCGGCCACCTGCTTCAAATCGCGCATGATCAACACGCGATCGGCATAGCCCACCAGTTCTTCGAGTTCAGAGGAGATAACCAGTAGCGCCAATCCGTCGGCGCACAGGGTTTCAATTAAGCGAATGATTTCGGCGTGCGCACCGACATCGATGCCGCGCGTTGGCTCGTCGAGGATCAGAAATTGCGGTTTGGTCACCAGCCAGCGCGACAGCAGCACCTTCTGCTGATTGCCGCCGGACAACAGCTCAACCGGCTGATCGGCATGCGGCGTGCGAATGCCGAGGCTCTTGATAAAGCGCTCGGCGATCTCCTGCTGCTCACGACGCTTGATCGGTCGCAGCCAGCCGCGCTGCGCCTGCAGCGCCAGAATGATATTTTCGCGCACCGATGCGCCACCAATGATGCCGTCGGTTTTACGATCTTCCGGACAGAAACCCATACCGAGGCGCGAAGCCTTGGCGGGCGTGCGGATGTTCTGCACTTTGCCCTTGATGGTCGCGGTGCCACGATCCGCCCGGCGAATGCCAAACAGCACTTCGGCGGTTTCGGTACGGCCTGAGCCGAGCAATCCGGCCAGTCCCACCACTTCACCCGGACGTACCTGCAGGTTGAACGGTTCAATGGTGCCCTTCTTGCCGTAATTTTCAAACGACACCACCGGCTGATTGCTGCGCAGCGTGCTGCCCTGACGCTGCAAAGCGGTTTCCAGCAGCTCGCGTCCCAGCATCAGCTTGATCAGTTCAATCTGCGGCAGTGTGGCGGTATCGCGCGTGGCAATAAACTGGCCGTTACGCAGCACGGTGATGCGATCGGTAATGCGGTAAACCTGGTCGAGAAAATGGGTAACAAAAATCAGGCTCATCCCTTTGGCTTTTAGCTGCGCCATCAAGGTAAACAGCATTTCGACTTCATTGGCATCGAGGCTGGCGGTCGGTTCATCAAGGATCAGCACCTGCGCGGAGAGATCGACCGCGCGGCAAATCGCAATGATCTGCTGCATCGCCACCGAGTAATGCCCCAGCGGACGCGTTACGTCGAGTACAAAGCCGTAGTTGCGCATCAGCGCATCGGCATCGCGCACCATGCGCTTACGATCAATCATGCCGAAGCGCCGCGGCTCGCGGCCAATGTACAAATTATCCGCCACCGACATATTCGGCAGCAGGTTCACTTCCTGATAAACCGTGCCAATGCCCATCTCCTGTGCATCAGCGGTGTTGTGCGGCGTAATCGCCTTGCCGTTCAGGGTTACCGTGCCGGCATCACGGGTATACACGCCGGTCAGAACTTTAATCAGCGTGGATTTGCCCGCGCCGTTTTCGCCCAGCAACGCCATGATCTCGCCCTTACGGATGCTGAACGAGACATTATCCAGCGCCTTCACGCCGGGAAAGCCTTTGCTGACGCCGCTAATGGTCAGCAGTGCGGTTTCATCGGAGGTGCTCATCAGGTTCTCCCACGCCTTACGTCATCATAAACCGCCCCGAAGGGCGGTTGCGGGGATCAGTAACCCATGCCTTTTTTGGTATCGAGCTGCGCCTGTGCGGAGTCCGGCAGATACAGTTTCGATTCTGTTTTGATGATTTTCGGCGGCATCGTGCCGTCTTTCTTGAATTTCTCCAGCGCGTCGAATGCCGGACCGGCCATATTAGGCGTCAGCTCCACGTTGGCATTGGCTTCACCGGCCAGCATCGCTTTATAGATATCGGGCACGCCATCAATCGAACCGGTCAGGATATCTTTGCCTGGCTTGAGGCCAGCTTCTTTAATCGCCTGAATCGCACCGATCGCCATATCATCGTTATGCGCGTAAACCATGCAGATGTTCTTGCCGTTGTTTTCCGCCTTGATAAAGCTCTCCATCACCTCTTTACCTTTACTGCGGGTAAAGTCACCGGACTGCGAGCGAATCACTTTGATGTTGTCGTGGCCGGCGATGGCTTCGGCGAAGCCTTTCTTACGGTCAATCGCCACGCTGGCGCCGACGGTACCTTGCAACTCGACGACGTTACATTTTTTGTCCGCGACCGTTTTCACCAGCCAGTCGCCAATCAACTTGCCTTCCAGCACGTTGTCCGCAGTGACCACCGCCATGTACAGCGATTTGTCTTTCACCACGATGGCGCGATCGAGTAAGAACACCGGGATTTTGGCGTCTTTGGCTTCTTCCAGCACGGGTTCCCATCCCGTTTGCACCACCGGCGCAATGAAGATGGCATCAACGCCCTGCGCGATGAACGAGCGCACCGCTTTAATTTGGTTCTCTTGTTTCTGCTGGCCATCGGCGATTTTCAGCGTGATACCGCGCTTTTGCGCTTCACTTTTTGCCACATTGGTTTCTGCTGAACGCCAGCCAGATTCCGAGCCAACCTGTGAGAAGCCCACCGTCATATCAGCAGCCAACACCGACGTACTCAGTGCCGAGCTCACCATGGCGGTCAAGAGTAAACGTTTCCACATAATTTCATTCCTCTGAAGGGAGTGTGTTGTAGGGGTACAAAACGCGAATTAAGCCTGGCTGAAAAGCGCGTAAACAAGCGCGACATACTTCACAAATCAGAGTGAATTAAAGGAGTTACGTGGACAGGCAATGCTTTATAGATCGTGGCATTATGGACAAAATGCCTGCTAATTATTGCGGAGGGCGTTAAATAAATGTAATAAACAGAATCGGTTATGCTTCTCACTTCTGGAAACGATTACAGCGGGCGCGTAAAGAATGGTTATGGTCTGCAGCGACAATCAATTATTGGTTTTGTGACTGCTCGCACAGAATGTGAGTGCCGGTTTCACGGCGTGTGCATAAATTTGCTGACCAGAGCGGAATAAACAGCGGATTCATTCGCAGCACGATCGCAAATACCTATTATAGAGACGGAGAAATAACGGCTTTCCAATAATGCGTTAATAGCGTGAGATTTTCTCACAATCCCGCTAAATACCGGCCTGAATTTGCCTTAAATCGTACTTTATATGCGCGTTTAAAACGCGTAAAAGGCAAAAAAGTGTCGTTTCATGAGCGAATTAGCGCATGTTGTCTGAATTTTGTATTTTTTTATGAGTCGCGTATGGACTCTCGCCGCGTGCTCCCTATACTTGGGCACTTCCAAGTACTTTATATTTAAATGGCAATCATGACTGCATTAGATTACCTGCTGAAATTCCGCAAAGTGAATAATCTCGATAGTCTGGAAAAACTCTACGACCATCTGAATTATTCGCTGACTGATGATAAAGAGATCATCAATATGTATCGCGCCGCCGACCATCGACGTGCTGAACTGGTCTCTGGCGGACGTCTGTTCGATATGGGCCGCGTGCCGAAAACCGTCTGGCGTTACGTGATCTAATTGATTTATCCCCTCTCTATCTGCGCTCTTGCGTTGTCCAGGTCGGGCGTGCCCCGTTTGGACATGATACGCTCTGCATCGCCCTCTTCTCTGCAAACAGGATCTTGTCGATGACCCAACTGGTGAACCCGCCACGTATTGCTGGCTGGCTACTGCTGCCGCTGGCGTGGCTGATCATGACCATGCTGACCAGTGCGCTGGTGGTGGCAATGTATCTGAGCCCGCTGTTTAAACCCGAATTACGCACGACGCTGTTCTCACACGGCGGCACTTTGCTGACGCAATGGTCGATCTCGCTGCTGACTGCTGCGGTGGTATGGGCGTATAGCATTTGGGTGTGCTGGATTTTCTGTAAACGTTCGCGTCGCTTACCGCGCCATTACATTCTGTGGCTGCTGATGACCATCTTGCTGGCGTTAAAAACCTTTGCCTTCACGCCGGTGGCCGATGGCAAAGCGATTCAGACTTTACTGCTGTCGCTGCTGGCGGCTGCGGTGTTTGTGCCCTATTTCAAACGCTCTCAGCGCGTAAAACAGACGTTTATCCAGCCATAATGACGTGAGTTTCGTCAGCAATTTAATTCTGAGTGCTCTCAATGCTCACACAAACCCGTTGAAGGTTGAGATGCACCTCTCAATTCCGGATAATAGACGCCTTTCGGCTTCCCAGGTTAAAAAATGACCGATTACTTACTTCTCTTTGTTGGCACGGTGCTGGTGAACAACTTTGTGTTGGTCAAATTCCTCGGCCTTTGCCCATTTATGGGCGTGTCAAAAAAACTGGAAACGGCCATTGGCATGGGACTTGCCACCACTTTCGTGATCACGCTGGCGGCGATCTGCGCCTGGCTGGTGAATCACCTGATTCTGGTGCCGCTTGATCTGGTCTATCTGCGCACCCTCGCCTATATCCTGGTGATTGCTGTTGTGGTGCAGTTCACCGAAATGGTGGTGCGTAAAACCAGTCCGTCGCTCTATCGCCTGCTGGGTATCTTCCTGCCGCTGATCACCACCAACTGTGCGGTGCTGGGCGTGCCATTATTGAGCGTTAACCTCAATCACACCTTCCTGCAGGCGGCGCTGTATGGCTTCAGTGCGTCACTCGGCTTCTCGCTGGTGATGGTGCTGTTCGCCGGCATGCGCGAGCGTCTGGTGCTGGCGAATGTTCCCGCGCCGTTTAAAGGTAACTCGATTGCGCTGATCACCGCAGGTCTGATGGCGCTGGCCTTTATGGGCTTTACCGGGCTGGTGAAATTCTAATGACCGCGATTTGGATTGCGATTATCGCGCTGGCTGCATTGGGCCTGGTGTTTGGTGCCCTGCTGGGTTACGCCTCACGTCGCTTCGAGGTGGAAGAAGATCCGATTGTTGAGCAGATCGATGAGATTTTGCCGCAGAGCCAGTGTGGTCAGTGCGGCTATCCCGGCTGCCGCCCGTATGCCGATGCGGTGGGTAACAACGGTGAAGCGATCAATAAGTGCGCGCCCGGCGGCGAGCAGACCATGCTCAAGCTGGCCGCGCTGCTCAACGTTGAACCGCAACCGCTCGACGGCGGCGCAGACGTGCTGGAGCCGATACGTACTGTGGCCTGGATCGATGAAGAGAATTGCATCGGCTGCACCAAATGTATTCAGGCTTGCCCGGTGGACGCCATCGTGGGTGCCACGCGCGCCATGCACACCGTGCTGAGCGATGTCTGCACCGGCTGCGATCTCTGCGTTGCGCCTTGCCCGACCGACTGCATTGAGATGCGCCCGGTTGCCACCACCACGGCCAACTGGAAGTGGAATCTCGACACCATTCCTGTACGGGTGATCCCGGTAGAAACCCATGCTTAATTTGTTAAACCTGTTCCGCAAAGAGAAGTTGTGGGATTTTCAGGGCGGTATTCATCCGCCTGAGATGAAAACACAGTCCAACGGTACGCCGCTGAGCCAGTTACCCCTGCCTGAGCGCTTTATCATTCCGTTAAAACAGCATATCGGCCATGAAGGCGAGATTTGCGTGGCGCCCGGCGACAAAGTGCTGCGCGGCCACCCGCTGACCTTTGGCGGCGGACGCATGCTGCCGGTGCACGCGCCAACGTCCGGCACCATCGAAGAGATTGCGCCACACATGACGGCGCATCCTTCTGGCCTCTCCGAGCTGTGCATTTTCCTGCGTGCCGACGGCGAAGATCGCTGGACCACGCTCGATCCGCAGCCCGATTTTCGCGCCCTGTCGCGTGAAGAAGCGGTAAAACGCATTCACAATGCGGGCATCGCCGGATTAGGCGGCGCGGGCTTCCCGACCGCCACCAAACTGCGCGGCGGCCTGCGCGGCGTGAAAACCCTGATCATCAACGCTGCCGAATGCGAGCCGTATATTACTGCCGATGACCGTTTAATGCAGGATTGTGCCGCCGAAGTGCTGGAAGGCTGCCGCATTCTGGCGTGGGTGTTGCAGGCGGAACGCGTGCTGATCGGCATAGAAGATAACAAACCAGAAGCCATTGCCGCGCTGAAACAGGCATTGGGCGGCGATCGTGAATTGCAGATTCGCGTGATTCCGACCAAGTATCCGTCTGGTGGCGCGAAACAGCTGACGCAGATTCTCACCGGCCTCGAAGTGCCACACGGCGGACGTTCCAGCGATATCGGTGTGCTGATGCAAAACGTCGGCACCGCGTGGGCGGTAAAACGCGCCATCGTAGACGGCGAACCGATCACCGAACGCGTGGTGACGCTGACCGGCGCAGCGCTGGCGCGCCCGCGCAACGTCTGGGGACGGCTCGGTACGCCGATCAGCCACCTGCTGCAGCATGCCGGTTTTACGCCGGGATCGCGCCAGATGGTGATCATGGGCGGCCCGCTAATGGGCTTTACCCTGCCGTCGCTGAACGTGCCGCTGGTGAAAATCTCCAACTGTATTCTGGCGCCGTCGGCCAGCGAAATGGGCAACGATCAGCAAGAGCAATCCTGTATCCGCTGCAGCGCCTGCGCGGATGCCTGCCCAGCGAAACTGCTGCCGCAGCAGCTGTTCTGGTACAGCCAGGGCGGCGATCACGAAAAAGCACGCGCGCACAATATTGATGACTGCATTGAGTGCGGCGCCTGCGCTTACGTCTGCCCGAGTAACATTCCGCTGGTGCAATATTACCGCCAGGAAAAAGCCGAACTGCGCGCCATCGATCTTGAAGCGAAACGTACCGCCGAAGCGAAAGCGCGTTTTGAAGCGCGTCTGGCACGTCTCGAACGCGAAAAACAGGCGCGTGAAGCGCGTCATGAACAGGCTAAACAGCGCGTGGCGCGTAGCGATCAGGGTGAACTCGACGCCGCCGTGGCACGCGTGAAAGCGCGTCAGGAAAAAACGCCGGAGCAGGATGCTGCGGAACGCGAAGCGCGTCATGCACAAGCCTTAGCGCAGCAGGCCGAGAAGCAAGCTGAAACGCAGGCGCTGAGTCGTCAGTCCGGCGATCCGCGTAAAGCGGCGGTGGAAGCGGCAATTGCCCGTGCGAAAGCGAAGAAAGCGGGCGCACCGGCGGCTGACGTCGCGCTTGCCGAGCCGCCAGCTGATGCGCCTGCGGCAGAAGTCGATCCGCGTAAAGCGGCGGTTGAAGCCGCGATTGCGCGTGCGAAGGCGAAAAAAGCTGCCGCTGCGGCAGAACCAGCACCCGCTGAGCCGCCAGCCGTCTCGCCTGCTGCTGAAGTCGATCCGCGCAAGGCCGCCGTTGAAGCGGCGATTGCGCGCGCCAAAGCCAAAAAAGCCGCCGCTTCCGCACAACCCGCTGCACCGGCACCCGCCGAGCCGCCTGCCGATGCATCTGCTGCTGAAGTTGACCCGCGCAAGGCCGCCGTTGAAGCGGCGATTGCGCGTGCCAAAGCGAAGAAAGCCGCGGCTGCCGCTCAGCAGGCTGAAGCCACATCTCCTGAAGTGGAGGCTGCTGCCTCTCCTGACTCCGCCGACCCACGCAAAGCGGCGATTGCCGCTGCGGTCGCCCGTGCCAAAGCGCGTAAAGCGCAGCAGCAGCCTTCGACGACTGAGGATTAAATGGCTTTTCGTATTGCAAGTTCTCCCTATACCCACAACCGCCGCAGCACCGGCAATATCATGCTGCTGGTGGTGTTTGCCGCGCTGCCGGGCATGGCCGCACAATGGTATTTCTTTGGCGTCGGTTTCTTAATTCAGGTTTTACTGGCCACCGCCACCGCGTGGGCCACCGAAGGGGCGATTCTGCGCCTGCGTAAAACGCCGGTGGTGCCGACCTTATCCGATAACTCTGCCCTGCTCACCGCGTTGCTGCTGGGCATCAGCCTGCCGCCGCTCGCGCCATGGTGGTTGGTGGTGTTAGGTACCATTTTCGCCATCGTCATCGCCAAACAGCTGTATGGCGGTTTGGGGCAAAACCCGTTTAACCCGGCAATGGTCGGTTACGTGGTACTACTGATCTCCTTCCCGGTGCAGATGACCAGCTGGCTGCCGCCCGATAGCCTGCAGGCGATTAAACCCGGCCTGCTGGATTCGCTCAGTATGATCTTCACCCATCACACGCTGGCCGGTGAAACCATGCAGCAGCTGCAGCTCGGCGTTGATGGCGTTAGCCAGGCGACACCGCTCGATACCTTTAAAACCGGCCTGCGTGCTGGGCACAGCGCTGAACAGCTGCTGGCGGAGCCGATCTACAGCGGCGTGTTAGCCGGTGTTGGCTGGCAGTGGGTTAACCTCGGTTATCTGCTGGGCGGTGCGCTGCTGCTGGCAAAGAATGCTATCCGCTGGCACATTCCGGTCAGTTTCCTCGTCTCGCTGGCGTTCTGCGCCACGCTGGGCTGGGTGTTCTCGCCGGAGTCGCTTAACTCACCGCTGATTCACCTGTTCTCCGGTGCCACCATGCTTGGCGCGTTCTTTATTGCTACCGATCCGGTGACTGCCTCCACCACCAATCGCGGCCGCCTGGTTTACGGCGCGCTGATTGGTTTACTGGTGTGGCTGATTCGCAGCTTTGGTGGCTATCCGGACGGCGTCGCCTTCGCGGTATTGCTGGCCAATATTTGTGTGCCGCTGATTGATTACTACACTCAGCCGCGCGTTTACGGCCATCGCAAGGATTGAAGATGATCGAAGCTATTCGTAAAAATGCGGTGACGCTGGCGGCCTTTGCGGTGATTACCACCGGCGTGACGGCGGTGGTTAACTATGTCACCAAGCCGACGGTGGAGCATCAGACCGCGCTACAACAGAAAAATTTGTTAGATCAGGTGGTGCCGACCGATCTGTACGACAATCACATCCAGCAAGAGTGTTATCTGGTGACCGATGCGCTGGCGCTGGGCAATGATCGCCCGCACCATCTCTATTTAGCGCGTAAAGGCGATCAGCCGGTGGCCGCCGCGCTTGAGACCACCGCGCCAGACGGCTATTCTGGGGCGATTCAGATGCTGGTCGGTGCCGATTTCCACGGCAAAGTGCTCGGCGTGCGCGTGGTTGAGCACCATGAAACGCCGGGCCTCGGCGATAAAATCGAACTGCGTATTTCAGACTGGATTAACAGCTTCAATGGCAAAGTGATCCACGGCGCGGATGACAAAAATTTTGCGGTGAAAAAAGACGGCGGTGAATTCGACCAATTTACCGGCGCAACCATTACGCCACGCGCGGTGGTCAACGCCACCAAGCGCACCGCGCTGCTGATTGAAACACTGCCAGCGAAGCTTGCTTCGCTGCCTGAATGTGGAGATGCAAATGAGTGAAGCCAAAAATTTACTGGTCGGCGGCCTGTGGAAAAATAACTCCGCGCTGGTGCAGCTGCTCGGTCTCTGTCCGCTGCTGGCGGTGACCTCAACCGCGACCAACGCTCTCGGTTTAGGCCTGGCGACCACGCTGGTGCTGACCATCACCAACAGCGCAATTTCCGCCTCGCGTCGTTGGGTGCCGGCCGAAATCCGTATTCCGATTTACGTGATGATCATCGCTTCAGTGGTGAGCTGCGTGCAGATGCTGATCAACGCCTATGCGTACGGTTTGTATCAGTCGCTCGGCATCTTTATCCCGCTGATCGTCACTAACTGCATTGTGGTGGGTCGCGCCGAAGCGGTCGCCTCAAAGAGCAGCATTCCGCTCTCGGCGCTGGACGGTTTTGCCATCGGCATGGGCGCAACCTGCGCGATGGTAACGCTGGGATCGATTCGTGAACTGATTGGCAGCGGCACGCTGTTCAACGGGGCGGATCAGCTGCTGGGGCCGTGGGCCAAAGCGCTGCGTATTGAAGTGGTGCACTTTGATTCGCCGATGCTGCTGGCGATGCTGCCACCGGGCGCGTTTATCGGCCTTGGCATGCTGCTGGCGGCAAAATACCTGATCGATCAGAAGATGAAACAGCGTGCGGCCACCCGTGCAGCAGCGCCTGAAGCGGAGCCGCAAGGCGCAACCGGGAAAGCGGTGTGAATAAAGAGAAACGCGCGCAGATCCTGACGCGCCTGCGTGATGAGAATCCGCATCCGACCACAGAACTGAACTTCAGCACGCCGTTTGAGTTGTTGATTGCGGTATTACTCTCCGCGCAAGCCACCGACGTCAGCGTCAACAAAGCTACCGCGAAGCTCTATCCGGTGGCGAATACCCCGGCAACGATGCTGGCGCTGGGCGTGGATGGCGTGAAGGAGTACATCAAAACCATCGGCCTGTTTAACAGCAAGGCGGAGAACGTCATCAAGACCTGCCGCATCCTGCTGGAACAGCACGGTGGCGAAGTGCCGGAAGATCGTGCGGCGCTGGAAGCGCTGCCGGGCGTCGGGCGTAAAACCGCCAACGTGGTACTGAATACCGCTTTCGGCTGGCCGACCATCGCCGTTGATACACATATTTTCCGCGTCAGCAATCGCACCCGCTTTGCGCCGGGCAAGAATGTGGAAGAAGTGGAAGATAAGCTGCTGAAAGTGGTGCCGGCGGCGTTTAAAGTCGATTGCCATCACTGGCTGATTCTGCACGGTCGCTATACCTGCGTGGCGCGCAAACCGCGTTGCGGATCCTGTCTGATCGAAGATCTGTGTGAATTCGATGCCAAAACCGAATTCTGAATCGCGGGCTCTGACACATCTGCTGCGTCACGGCAAATGTGCCCTTTTCAACTGCGCGCACTAAAGCTCATAGCGGGCCCCGGCCAGCGCACTCGCTGCTGGCTTAACTGACACGCATTACGCCATAGACCAGCTGCGTATTTAACCTGCGGCGGCCTGCAACCAGGCGACCACCAGCGGCGACAGCCGGTTTTGTAACGCCGCCCTTTCGGACTGGAACAAGGTGGCGACAAAGAACGGGTGATCGGTCAATTCAATGCCGCGCACGTCGCCTTCCAAATCCCATGACGTGATCTGCAGATTCTGCGTCGCCAGCGCGGCGCTGAACTCGGCGTTGACGCCAAAGTTGCAGTGGTAACCCTCATCGCTCTGTAACGCACCGTAAGCCCGAGCAATACGTGAACCCGGCTGGAAGGTCACGCTGCCACGCTGTTCCACCAGCGAACAGGCCAGTGGCGCAATCACCCAGCGACCGCTGGGATCGGTTTCCGCATGCGCCGCATCTTCCCAGCCCAGCACATTGCGCGCGTACTCAACGATGGCGTACTGAAATCCGCCGCACGAGCCCAAAAATGGCTTACCGCTTTCCCGCGCCCAGCGAAGGGTGGCAAACACGCCCGCATCATTGAGATAAGGACTGCCCGGAACCAGCCAAATCGCCTGGTAATCATTGAGGTTGTGCTGATTGAGTTCCGGCGTGGCGATCCAGTCGGCGCTGACGTTGAGTGAAAGGGTTTTTGCAGCGAGTTGTACAGCGGGAGGAATGGCCTGATGCGCAACGGCATTAGCACGGTAATCGCCAATCAGGGCGACACGAATCGACTTCATCATGACTACGTCCTTTCAGGGAAAAAAGGAGGTTACAGCAAAGTTAACCCGCTGTCTAAACGCCTTTAAACGTCGATTTATGCGGCTTTCGTTTCCACGCATTGCGCTTATGGACGCCTGTTTATCTGCCAAATAAGGTGTCAGACCGCGCTAATCTTCGCCAGATGTCAGCTACGCAAACGTTTTCTTCTTTTACCCTGATAATTAATTCGTGGTTTTGTGCGCAGGATCAACTAATTAGCGTTCTGGAATCTTTTGACTGCTTATTACGCTCACCAATCAAGCTGTTGTGCTTATATTGTGCACAACGGCAATAATAATCTCTGTATAAATTATGGTCTTTAGCGTTATATTCTGATAAATCCGCCATGAGCAGTTTATATCAGGAAAATAATCTTCCCGATCTGCATTTCACCTGTTTATCCTGATATAATGCCACTCAGCGAGATTTAACACTGATTTACAACTTTGTATAACGGCATTAACCCTACCTATTGCAAGTATTTCAGCGTGCAGAAAATGCTTGCCCTGTTGGACTGATTCAGCCAAATTAGTCGCCGTTTTTCCTTTCTAATAACAATGTTGCGCGGGATTACCCAGCCCGACGCAGACTTAATTCCTGTCGCAAAACAGGCTATGTTAAAACTGAGGTATACGTGTCAACTGCAAACAAACACACTGACGGGGCGCCAAGCCTCAACGCTTTTAAGCAACCGAAAGCGTTTTATCTGATCTTCTCCATCGAGCTGTGGGAACGTTTTGGTTACTATGGCCTGCAAGCCATCATGGCGGTTTACCTGGTTAAACAGCTGGGCATGTCCGAAGCGGACTCCATTACGCTGTTCACCTCGTTTAGCGCGCTAGTGTATGGTTTAGTCGCCATCGGCGGCTGGCTCGGCGATAAAGTGCTGGGTACCAAACGCGTCATCGTGCTCGGCGTAATGGTGCTGGCGCTGGGTTATGCGCTGATTGCCTTCTCCGGCCATGACACCTCAATGGTGTATATCGGCATGGCGACTATCGCGGTAGGTAGCGGTTTGTTTAAAGCTAACCCGTCTTCCCTGCTGTCGACCTGCTACGAGAAAGATGACGCGCGCCTCGACGGTGCCTTCACCATGTTCTACATGTCGATCAACATCGGTTCGCTGTTCTCGATGATGCTGACGCCGTGGCTGGCCGCGAAATATGGCTGGGGCGCCGCGTTCTCGCTGTCGGTTGTCGGTCTGGTGATCACGCTGCTGAACTTCCTGTTCTTCCAGCGTGTAGTGAAAAACTACGGATCCAAGCCGGATTTTGCCCCGCTGCAGATGGGTAAACTGCTGATGACGCTGATTGGCGTGGTAGCACTGATTGCGCTGGCGGCCTGGCTGCTACATCACCAGAGCATCGCACGTATGACGCTGGGCGTCATCGCCGCAGGTATCGTGGTGATCTTCGCTAAAGAAGCCTTCGCGCTGAAGGGGGCAGCACGTCGTAAGATGATCGTGGCCTTCCTGCTGATGGTTGAAGCGATTGTGTTCTTCGTGCTCTACATGCAGATGCCGACCTCACTTAACTTCTTCGCTATCCGCAACGTTGAGCACGCGATTCTCGGCATAACCTTTGAGCCGGAGCAGTTCCAGGCGCTGAACCCGTTCTGGATTATGCTGGCAAGCCCGATTCTGGCCGCGGTGTACAACAAGCTTGGCGATAAAATGCCGATGCCACACAAATTCGCCTTCGGTATGGTGCTGTGTTCAGCGGCCTTCCTGGTGCTGCCGTTTGGTGCCAAATTTGCCAACGAAGCCGGTATCGTCTCAGTGAACTGGCTGATCCTTAGCTATGCGCTGCAGAGCATTGGTGAGCTGATGATTTCCGGTCTGGGCCTGGCAATGGTGGCACAGCTGGTACCACAGCGTTTAATGGGCTTCATCATGGGTTCGTGGTTCCTGACCACCGCGGGTGCGGCAATGATTGCGGGTAAAGTCGCGAACCTGATGGCGGTGCCGAATGATGTGACCGATCCACACACGTCACTGGCGGTCTACAGCCATGTGTTCCAGCAGATTGGTATCGCCACCGGCGTGATCGCCCTGCTGATGTTAATCACCGCGCCACTGCTGAACCGCATGACGCAGGATGATAGTCAAACTGAACTGAAACGCGCCAGCGCCAATCAGTAAGCAGAAAGCCGGGCATGTCCCGGCTTTTTTCTACCGACTATTTCGCCGCCATTCACATTTCCTTTAACGATTTCTGCTACCCACACTTCGCTTTTTGCTCGCTTAACTTCATGATGTCGGCTCACTGTTAATCTGAGTGGAATAAGCATGGACAGGTTTGATGAGCTTGAGGTATTTGTCGCGGTTATCCAGCAAGGCAGTTTGGCCGGTGCCGCACGTTTGTTACAGCGATCGCCACCGGTGATCACGCGCACCCTCAACACCCTTGAAGCCCGCCTCGCCACCACTTTGATTGAACGCACCACGCGCCAGCTGGCACCCACCGAAGCTGGCTGGCAGCTGTTTGAGCAGGCACAGCGCGTGCTGAGCGATTATCAGCGCGCCATCGACAGCGCTCACCACAGCGGCCTGCATGGCTTGCTGCGTTTAACCGCGCCGGTGCAGTTTGGTCGTCGCCACGTCATGCCCCTGGCGAATGCCTTCCTGCAACAGCATGCGGAGATGCAGATTGAAGTGGTGCTCAGCGACAGCTATCAGGACCTGATCGAAAACGGCCTCGATATCGCGCTGCGCATTGGTGCATTGCAGGACTCTTCGATGGTGGCGCGTCAGGTTGGCACTGTGCGTTCAACGCTGGTTGCCAGCCCCGACTATCTGCAACAGGCTGGCACGCCTGTTCATCCCACTGAACTGACTCAACATGCGTTAGTGACGAGCTTGCGCCATACGCGCGAGTGGCGCTTCGCTCACGACCTGCGCGTGCGCATCACGCCGCGTCTGCGGGTTAATGACGTGGAGAGCCAGCTGGAAGCGCTACGCAGCGCACACGGCATCGGACGGCTGCTGTCGTATCAGGTTCTTGACGATATCCACAGCGGGAAACTGCTGCGCTTGCTGCCAGAATGGGAACCCGCGCCGCTTCCGGTGCAGTTAGTGACCCAGCGTGTGAAGAATATGACGCCTAAAGTGCGGCAATTTTGGGATTTTGCGCTCGAAAAGCTGCCGTTACTGCCATGCTTTGCTGAATAAACCTGAACGGTGACCGCAATTCCTGATCGCAGTCACGGGTAAATATCCCTGGCAGACTTATGCTGCTTTGATCACCACAACATTCAAGGAGAAGCCATGATGAAACTCTATTGTAAGCCCGGTGCCTGTTCGCTATCACCGCATATTGTCGCGCTGGAATGCGGGCTCGACTTCACCCAGGTGAACGTGGACCTGCAGAAGAAAGTGACCGAGCAGGGAGAAGATTACTGGCAGATTAACCCGAAAGGACAAGTGCCGGCGCTGCAGTTTGACGATGGCAGCATCCTGACCGAAGGCGTGGCGATTGTGCAATATCTGGCGGATCTCAAGCCGGATCGCCATCTGCTGGCACCGACCGGCAGCCTGACGCGCTATCACACGCTGGAGTGGTTGAGTTTTGTCAGCAGCGAACTGCACAAAAGTTTTAGCCCGCTGTTCCGTCCGGATACGCCGGAAGAGTACAAAACCATTGCCCGTGCGCAGCTGGAGAAAAAGTATCAGCAGGTGAATGAGGCGTTGCAGGATAAACAGTGGCTGCTGGGATTACGCTTTACCGTTGCCGATGTGTATCTGTTCGTGGTGACGCGCTGGGCTAAAGCCATCAAGCTGGATTTAGCGGGGCTGGATGCGCTGGAAGCCTGGTTTAATCGGGTTGCAGAGCGCCCAGCGGTGCAAGCGGCATTGAAGGCGGAAGGTTTGGTTTGATCCGGCGCTATTCTTCGTCGGGTCGCTATCAGTGCGTACGCCCCAGATCGTTGGATCGTCATTCATGGTGAGCTGAATGGCAGGTGCGCAGGACTGCGCACCTCACGGGGAATTTACAGCTTTTCAGCGGCGAAATGCTGTGTCGGCTTGGCAATCGCATCCTGCGCGGCCACCAACTGCAATTCGTACTCGCCCATTTCGTGGGTTTTCAGCATCACTTCATAAACCGCCGCGGTGATGTGCTGGAGCGCATCCTGCAGCGACTTGCCGTGCAGCAGATCGACCAGCAGCAGACCGCTGGTGAGATCGCCCACGCCAACCGGCTGACGCACGCCAAAGTCCACCAGCGGACGGCTGATGTGCCAGCACTCATCGGCGGTCACCAGCAGCATCTCAAAACGATCGCTACGACGTCCGGCACGCGCCAGATGTTTCACCAGCACCACTTTCGGGCCTTTGCTAATCAGTTCTCGTGCCGCAACCACCGCTTGCTCGACGTTGGCCACTTCATGGCCGCTGAGCATCTCCAGCTCCAGCAGGTTTGGGGCGATGATGTCACTGGCGGGCAACGCCATTTTACAGTGAAACTCCGCCACGCCCGGCGCCACGATGCAGCCTTTCTCCGGATGGCCCATCACCGGATCGCAGAAGAACCACGCATGCGGATTGGCTTCCTTCACCAGACGCACGATCTCCAGAATCTGTTCGCCCTGCTCCGCCGATCCCAAATAGCCACTTAGCACCGCATCACAGGTTTTCAGGCGGTCAACTGCCGCAATGCCTTTAACGATGTCGGTCAAATGCGTGGCGGGCATTACGGTGCCGGTCCAGTGTCCATATTGGGTGTGATTAGAAAATTGCACGGTATTCAGCGGCCAAACGTTTGCGCCCATGCGGCGCATCGGGAATTCGGCAGCGCTGTTACCGGCGTGTCCGTAAACAACGTGAGATTGAATTGCGAGAATATTTTTCATTTTGCCCTGTACTGCTGTCTTGCCATAAAAAAGGGCCGGAAGCCGGCCCTGAACGCTTACTGCCAGTTAATCAGGCAGTAATGTTTTTTACCGCGACGCAACAACGTGAAACGTCCAAACAGTTTATCGCTGTCGCTGAAACGGTACTCCGCATCTGACTGTTTTTCGCCATTCAGCGATACCGCGTTAGAACCGATCATGGTGCGCGCCTGGCCGCGTGATGGCACCAGCTCAGCCGCCACCAGCGCCTGCTGCAAATCGTCTTCTGCCGTCAGCGTGATGGTTGGCATGCCGTCCTGCGCCAGTTGCTCGAAGTCCGCTTCGGTCATCGCGCTCAGGCTGCCGGAGAACAGGCTCTCGGTGATGCGTTTTGCCGCAGTTAAGCCGCTTTCGCCGTGCACCAGACGCGTCACCTGCTCAGCCAGCACGTATTGCGCGCGTGGCGCTGTGCCGCTGTTTTTGTCTTCTTCTTCCAGCGCATTGATCTCTTCAATGCTCATGAAGGTGAAAAACTTCAGGAAACGATATACGTCGGCATCCGCAGTGTTGATCCAGAACTGGTAGAACTTGTATGGACTGGTTTTCTTCGCATCCAGCCACACTGCGCCACCTTCAGTTTTACCGAACTTGGTGCCGTCAGACTTGGTGATCAGCGGTACGGTCAAGCCCCACGCCTGCTGCTGATGCAGACGACGCGTCAGATCGATACCGGAGGTGATGTTGCCCCACTGATCGGAACCGCCAATCTGTAGCACCACATCGTGACGCTTGTTCAGCTCCGCAAAGTCATAACCCTGCAGCAGGTTGTAGGAGAACTCGGTGTAAGAGATGCCCTGATCTTCGCGGTTCAGACGCTGTTTCACCGCTTCGCGGTTGATCATCTGATTCACTGAGAAGTGCTTGCCGATGTCACGCAGGAAGGTCAGCACGTTCATGCCGCCAAACCAGTCGTAGTTGTTCGCGGCAATCGCGCTGTTGTCGCCGCAATCGAAGCTGAGGAAAGGCGCGACCTGGTTGCGGATCTTATCCACCCACTCGCCAACGGTTTCAGCGGTGTTAAGTTTACGTTCTGCTGCTTTAAAGCTGGGATCGCCAATCAGACCGGTGGCGCCACCCACCAGCGCGACCGGCTTGTGTCCGGCATCCTGAAAACGTTTCAGGCAGAGCAGCGGCACCAGATGGCCCAAATGCAAGCTATCAGCGGTAGGATCGAAGCCGCAATAGAGTGCAATTGGCCCTTGCGCCAGTCGCTCTGCTAACGCTTCTTCATCCGTTACCTGGGCGACTAAGCCCCTTTCTTGCAATTGTTGTATCAGGTTACTGCTGGTCATCACTGACTCCAAATTGATCAGACTGCACCTAGGCTGGTACACAGCTTTCCGCTGACGTGCGGAGACGAAAAAAAAAGAGGGCTATAGCATAAAGCGCTGACGCCAACTGCGCCAGCGTTGAAAGGGGATAAAACGCAGTTTTACGGGGCTAAACGGTCAATCGACCAGCCATTGTCATTACGCTGGTAGAGGAAGCGATCGTGCAGACGATGTTCGCCGCCCTGCCAGAACTCCACGGTGTGGAATCTGACACGGTAGCCGCCCCAGAAACTCGGCAGCGGCACGTCGCCCTGCTGGAATTTCTGTTTGAGTTCGAGGAACTTGCCTTCCAGCACGCCGCGCGCCGAGATGCGGCTTGATTGCTTCGACACCCATGCGCCAATCTGGCTATCACGCGGGCGGCTGCTGAAGTACTTCAGTACCTCCAGCGGCGACAGTTTTTCCACTTCGCCCAGCACCATCACCTGACGCTCAAGGAAGTGCCATGGAAAGTGCAGCGAAATACGCGGATTCTCTGCCAGCTGCAGCGCCTTGCGGCTGCCGAGATTGGTATAGAACACCATGCCTTGCTCGTCGTAATGCTTCAGCAGCACGATGCGCTGATAAGGTTGGCCGCTGCTGTCAACGGTGGCGACCGTCATTGCCGTCGGATCCGGCAACTGCGCGGTGCAGGCCTGCTGCAGCCACTGCTCAAACAGCGCCAAAGGGTTATCGGGCAGATCTTTACGTCGCAGCCCGCCGCGGGTGTATTCACGACGCAGATGGGCAATATGTTGCAAGCTGTCACTGTCGCTCATGCTGTTTCTCTTTCTCACGTTTACTGAACGGAGGTATCCGCGTTCTGCAATTCACAATCATTAATCACGATTTTGTTATTACGTTCAACAAAAGCGCCATTGCCTTTTGACCAGAAGACGTAAGTGCCGTCGCTGTAGCGCGCGCCAGAGGCCGACACCGTTTGTGCCAGCGTCAGGGGCTTACCATCCAGAATAAAGCTCACCTGCTGCTTCGCGTTATCCTGAGTAACCGTCAGCGGCAAAGTGCCGCACTGATAGCGCAGCTGTTGCGGCGCCTCTTCCTGCTTATGCATCATGCCGCAGCCACTTAATAGCGCCACGCTGCTCAGTATCATCATTATTTTTTTCATTTTTACCTCTTAACGACCAAGTCGGGGATTGGCGGGGTAAATTGCGCCCAATACGCTCATGTCCCGCGCGCCCGTTACCGCTGGCAGGTTGCCCGGTAACCCATTTAATGTGCGAAACGCCAGCCACGCAAAGGCCAGCGCTTCCATATCATCACCACTGATGCCCGCTTCGTCGGTGGTACCGACTTCCGTTCCCGACAGATGCGTGGCCAGCCGCGCCATCAGCAGTGGATTTCGGCTGCCACCACCGCAGACCAACAGACGATCGCAACCGTCGTTGAGCTGCACCTGCTGCGCAATGGTTAACGCCGTCAGCTCGGTCAGCGTAGCCTGTACATCCTGTGGCGCCAGCGCCGGGAAACGCTGCAACTGCTGCTCGATCCAGCTGAGATTGAAATATTCGCGCCCGGTGCTTTTTGGCGGCGGCAGTGCAAACCACGGATCGCTGAGCATCAACTCCAGCAGCGCTGGAACCACCTGTCCGCTGCGCGCCCAGGCGGCATCTTTGTCGTAAGGCAAACCTTTGTTGCGCCAAATCCACGCATCGATCAGCATATTGCCCGGCCCGGTATCAAAACCGCGTACCGGCTGGCCGGGGATCAGCAGTGACAGATTAGCGATGCCGCCGATGTTCAGCACCATGCGGCGCTCAGCGCTGTCCATCAACAGCGCCTGATGGAAAGCCGGCACCAGCGGCGCGCCCTGCCCGCCGAGCGCCATATCGCGGCGACGAAAATCCCCAATCACCGTGACGCCGGTTGCCGCCGCGATCTGGTTGTTATCGCCAATTTGCAGTGTATTCGGCGCATCACTTTGCGGCTCATGCCACACCGTTTGTCCGTGGCAGCCAATCGCCATAATGTCGCTGGCCTCCAGCGACTGCTGGTGCATCAAGGTTAAAACCGCCTCGGCGAACAGCTTGCCCAGCCGCGTATCCAACTGCCCGAGCTGCGACAGCGTCAAGGTTTGCCCCTGACAAATGGCCAGCACCTGCTGGCGCAATTCCTGCGGGATGGGATGACAATAGCTGGCTTGCTGCGCCACCATTTGACCATCAATGGCCGCCAGTACCACGTCCACGCCATCAAGGCTGGTGCCGGACATCACGCCAATATAGCGTCCTGATTTCATAGCGGTTCACTCCCTTAACATCGTCTGGCTTAAGCCTGGCAAATTACCGGGTCTAATTCTATGATAAAATTCCGCTTTTCAGCGTCACTGCACAGTGCATTCCAGCTCAGCAATATTTTCGTTGGGTAATTGAATTTTTGTTGAGGGACGATGGTCTATGCTTCGCCCCAGCCGCGTTTTATACGGACTTAGCGTCATTTGCCAGTTTTCTGTCTTATACTCTGTGCAGTACAGGATGAGAAATATGGCGTTTTTTTGCATTAAGGAGCGTTCTGATGATTAAGCGTTTTGTAGCCGTGGCGTTGACCGGCTTAACTCTGGCAGGTTGTGCCAACGACAGCACCCTTTCCGGTGACGTTTACAGCGCCAGCGAAGCTAAACAAGTACAAAGTGTTTCCTATGGCACGCTGGTTTCTGTTCGTCCGGTGAAAATCCAGGGCGGCGATGAAAACAACGTGATTGGCGCAATTGGTGGTGCAGTACTGGGCGGTTTCCTCGGTAACACCATTGGCGGCGGCAGCGGTCGCAGTCTGGCAACCGCCGGCGGTGCGGTACTCGGTGGCGTAGCCGGTCAGGGCGTTCAGGGTGCGGTCAACAAATCTGACGGTGTCGAGCTGGAGATCCGCAAGGATGATGGCAACACCATCATGGTGGTGCAGAAGCAAGCTGCCACCCGCTACTCGGTTGGCCAGCGCGTCGTGATGGCGTCAAACGGCAGCCAGGTTACCGTTTCGCCACGTTAAGCGGACAGATAAAAAAAACCGACGCCTGGCGTCGGTTTTTTTATTTCTCGCGGTTATGAAACTCAAGAATGTTTTTTTCCAGCCGCGCAATCAGCGTCACCATCTGATTGATCTCCTCCAGGCTGATGCCGGAAAGGATGTCATCGCGCGTGGCATCAATCACATTCTCAACCTGCTCGATAATCGGCTCAGCCTGCTTGGTCAACTTGATGCGCTTGGCGCGACGATCGTTGGCGCAGGTCGCGCGGGTGATCAATCCTTTCTCTTCCAGCTGATCCAGCGTGCGCACCAGTGAAGGCTGCTCAATGCCGATCGCTTTGGCCAGCTGAATTTGAGACTGCTCTGGCGGGAGTTGATGAATATTGTGTAGCGTCACCCAGTGTGTTTGTGTCAACTCAAGCGGTTTCAAGCGCTGATCGATTAACGCGCGCCAAATGCGCACCAGACGAGACAGATCGGTTCCCAAGGGCGTATCCATTGCATCTCCTTATAATTAGCTTGCTAGCTATTAAGCCAGATTTTACACTATTCTGCGAGTTTACCTGGCAAATTACAAATACCAGGCCTGCATATACGCTTGCCGTCTACGCGCTATTTAGATGATTCCCGGTCAAAAAGGATGATGACACGTGTCCCTAACCGCCTTTTCCCCCAGCGCGCCGCTTACCGACCTGGTGTTCGGTGCGTCGCTGTTTTTTCCGCCGCTGTTTAAAGCGGTGTTACTCGGTTTCTTTTTCTGGTTGTTGATTCACCCGCTGATACGCGGCTGGATCTACTCTGGCGATGTCTGGCATCCCACCTTGATGGACCTTTCCCTGTTTGTACTGTGCGTCGCTGGCGCATTGTGGTTACTGAGCCTCGGATAAATCACTATGAAATTCAACCCTTTTAAGTATTTTTCAACCCTGGTGATTTTTGCGCTGGCCCTGCTTGCCGGATGGTGGATGTGGAATTACTACATGCAATCGCCATGGACGCGTGACGGCAAAGTGCGCGCCGAGCTGGTGGATATCACGCCGGAAGTGTCCGGTCGCATCATCGCTCTGGAAGTGCGCGACAATCAGTTTGTGCATAAAGGCGACGTGCTGCTGAAGCTCGATCCGGTGCCGTGGCAAATTGCGCAGGCCAATGCCGAAGCCCAACTGGCTAAAGCGCAGGCCGATCTGGCCAAAGCGCAGCATGAAGCCAATCGCCGCGCCAGCCTGCCGCGCAACGTCATTTCAGCGGAAGATATGGATGCCGCCCGCTTAACCGCCAATGCTGCCGCAGCGACGGCAAAAGCGGCGCAGGCTAGCCTCGATCAGGCACGCTGGAATCTTGATCAAACCACCATTACTGCGCCCACCGATGGCTGGATCAGCAACCTGACGCTGCGCACCGGCAACTATGCCAGCGCCGGTACGCCGCTGTTTGCGCTGGTCGACAGCCACTCTTATTACGTGATGGGCTATTTCGAAGAGACCAAGCTGCGCCATATTCAGCCCGGCGCTGCCGCGCAAATTGTGTTGTACAGCAACGGCGCACGCTTGCAGGGTAAAGTGGAAAGTATCGGACGCGCCATTTATGACCAAAGCGTCGCCAGCGATGGCGGGCTGGTGCCGGATATCAAGCCTAACGTGCCTTGGGTGCGCCTGGCGCAGCGCGTGCCGGTACGTATTCGCTTAGACGCGTTGCCGGAAGGTGTGCCGCTGGTGGCAGGCACCACCTGCACCATCTCCATCGCCCACTGAGGTTGTGATGAATTTTCAGTGGCTGGCGTGGCAAAATCTGCCGTGGATAAAAGCAAGTGGGGGCGAGTGGCGCTACGCGCTGCGTAACGGCATTGCGATGTGTCTCGCCTTGACCATCGCCTATGCGCTGCAACTCGACCAACCTTACTGGGCCATGACCTCGGCGGCGGTGGTGAGTTTTCCCACCGTCGGCGGCGCCATCAGTAAAAGTCTGGGGCGCATCGTTGGCAGTTTGCTCGGTGCCAGCGCCGCGCTGCTGATCGCCGGACACACGCTGAACGAACCCTGGCTGTTTGCCTTTTTCATGGCCGGGTGGCTGGCGTTCTGTACCTGGATCGCCAATCACTACCAAAATAACGTGGCCTACGCGTTTTCGCTGGCGGGTTATACCGCCGCCATCATCGCTTTTAGCAGCGTCAACATCACCGATGTCACTCAGCTGTGGGATATCGCCCAGGCGCGCGTGTGCGAAGTGATCTCCGGCATCCTGTGTGCCGGATTGATGATGATGATTCTGCCCAGCACCTCAGATGGCAACGCGCTGATGAGTTCACTGCGTCAGATGCACGCGCGTTTGCTGGATCATGCGGTGTTATTACTGCAGCAAAGCAGCACTGATAACGTGCGCACCGCCCATGAGAATGTCATTAGCCAGATTCTCACCATGAACCTGCTGCGCATTCAGGCGTTCTGGAGCCACTATCGCTTCCGCCGCCAGAACAACGTGCTGAACTATGTGCTGCACCAGCAGTTGCGTCTCACCAGTGTACTCTCCAGCCTGCGCCGCATGTTGGTGAATTGGCCCGATGCGCCACCCGAACTTTACGACGCCATGGCCAAACTGTTGCAGGAACTGGCGCAGCCGCAGTGCGACAAATACCGTTTGGCGCTGATTCTGCGTGGCATCACGCCATCAGCAACCGGTGATTACCGTCAACGCGCCTTCGTCCAGCGACTGCGTTATTTCTGCTGGGTGTATCTCAATGTGAATCGCTGGATTCGCCTGATTGAACGCGCCGATGCCGATACCCGTTTTCAGCCGCCGTATGCGCCCTCGCTGGCGCGCGAAAGCGACAGTGCTGAAGCCGGCTGGAGCGCGCTGCGCACCTTCAGCGTCATCATGCTGGGAAGCGCCTTTTGGATCACCACGCAATGGGATTCCGGTGCCGCCGCCCTGACGCTTACCGCCATCGCCTGCGTGCTATACTCCTCCGCGCCCTCGCCCAGTGGCAGCGTCTCGCTGTTGCTGAAAACCTTGCTGTGGCTGTCGCTGTTTAGCTTTGTGCTGCAGTTTGGTTTGATGGTGCAAATCAGCGCGCTGTGGCAGTTTTTACTGGTGCTATTCCCGCTGCTGCTCACCTTGCAGTTGTTCAAACTGCAGCAGAAGAAACGCGCCGGGATGTGGGGGCAATTCATTGTTTTTATGGGATCCTTTATCGCCGTCACCAATCCGCCGGACTGGGATTATCAAAGCTTCCTCAATGATAATATCGCCAAGGTATGCGGCGTAATGCTAGCGTGGCTGGCGTTTCAGGTGCTGCGTCCCAGTTCCGATGCGCGTCGCAGTCGTCGGCATATTCGTGCCCTGCGCCACGCGTTTCTCGATCAGCTTCGCCGCCATCCGCGCCTGAGCGAAAGCCACTTCGAATCACAGATTTATCATCATATTAGTCAGCTCAGTAACAGTCGTGACGAGCAAGCGCGCGTCTGGCTGCTGCGCTGGGGCGTGGTGTTACTGAACTGTTCCCACATTGTCTGGCAGCTGCGCCAATGGCAGCCGACGTCGGCTACGCTCAGGCAAATGCGTGATAGCAGCCTGCAGGATCTGCAACGAATTATAAGTCTGCGCGGCGTGCATCACACCGCGCTGCAGGCCACGCTGGATGAGCTGGAAACCCTGATTGAGCAACTGCAGCAGCAACAGGAGAGCGAAGCCAATACGCTGGCGGGCATTTTGTGGCGCCTGCGCTGCTCACTGGCCCAGTTAGCGCAGGCGGTACCGGATTGATTACTGACAATATTGCGTGGTCTGACGATTAAAATCATCCTGCAACTGCTGCAGCGATTTCTGTCCTTCAAAGCGGGTTTTATCCTGATCGGACATCGGTTCAATTACCAGCGCCTTCTCTTCTGAAGAGTAGATAAAGCGGCGATACAAAGTGGTGCCGGTGAAACTTTTGCCCTGAATACCGCCGCACACCACTGTCATCGCATGACGATAAGTTTCGCTGTGGGTGAAGTTGGTTTCGGTGGCGCTGCGCAAGACATTTTCGCAGCCATTGGCTTCGAGCCGATGAAGGGTGTGCTGGGTCAGCCATTCACGGCCACGCGCAATTTTCTCACAGCCGACGCGCAGCGGATTGGTATCAATGGTGCGTTGCAGTTGTCGACTGGCATCTAAACGCAGCTGTGTGTCGTTGGGTTGATCGCATCCCACCAGCAATAAACATAACAACATCATCCCACGCGCTTTCATTTCTGCCCCTGAAGGTTTTATTCCTGAATCAATATCATAGGATGGAAAAACCGCGGAGAGTAGCAAGAAAATGGGTCAACTTTTTTCAGCGTGAGGAAAGGGGGGCGACAAGCTGCTGCCGCCCAAAGCATTAAATTACGCCGCAGGCAAAACGCGCCCCGCCGCCGCCAAGCGGTTGCGGATGGTCGGCATGATTATCGCCGCCCACATGCACCATCAAGGCTTTACCTTTGATTTCACTCAGGGATTTGATGCGTGGCGCAACGACCGGATACGTCGCCTTGCCATCTTCTGTGACAAACAGCGCGGGTAAGTCACCAAGGTGACCAACGGCATACGGGCCAAGATGCTTGCCGGTTTTTTGCGGATCGAGATGTCCGCCCGCCGCACCGGCCGCCACTGTTTTACCGTCCGACTCGCCCGGTTCACAGCTGCCTTTAGCATGGACGTGGAAACCATGAATGCCGGGTTTCAGGCCGCTTAACGCTGGGGTAAATTGCACACCGTATGGCGTTTCGCTAAGCGTGACGGTGCCAATCGCTGCCCCGATGCCTTGCGCCGTGGTTTCATGCAGCGTGACTTCTTCTGACGCCGCCTGCGCACCCGCGGCGCAGGCCAGAGCCAGCATAACAATGAGGGTTTTCTTCATAACGTCTCCTTACGGTTAGATTCCCTCTAAGCCTGGACTGCTTTCATCCAGGCTGCCGTAATTTGACGCAGCTTTACGCTTTAGGGCACATCGTAGCCGATGGCGGCTTTACGGATGCGGAACCATTGCTGGCGATCCAGCGTCAATTGGCACGCGCCAACCGCCTCTTTAACACGTTCGATTTTACCTGATCCAATAATCGGCAGCGGACGGCTTGGCAGTTTCATCACCCATGCATACACCACCTGCTCGATATTGCTGGCGCCGATCTCCTGCTTAACCTGCTCCAGCTCATCGCGCAGCGGCTGATAATGCGGATCGTTAAACAGGCGACCGCCGCCGAGGCATGACCACGCCATTGGGCGAATGCGATTTTGCTGGCACTGATCGAGTGAGCCATCCAGCAGCGACGTTTGCTCCAGCGGAGAGATCTCCAGTTGATTGGTGACCAGACTGAACGGCAAACGCGATTGCAGCAGCGTGAACTGCGAGGCGGTGAAGTTGGAGACGCCAAAATGGCGTACTTTGCCGCTCTGATGCAGCGCCGTAAAGGCTTCGGCAATCCCATCAGCGTCCATCAACGGATCCGGGCGATGAATCAATAGCAAATCGAGGTAATCGGTATGGAAATGGCGCAGCGAATTTTCGGCGCTGTGCAGAATGTGGCTGGCTTCGGTGATGTAGTGACCAATACGGTGTTCAGGCTTTGCGCGCGTCGCAATGCCGCATTTGGTGACGATTTGCAGCTTCTCACGTAACCCTGGCGCGAGGCACAGCGCGGCACCAAAGGCGGCTTCACATTGGTAATCGCCGTAGATGTCGGCGTGATCGACGGTGGTGATGCCCAGCGCTAAATGGTGCTCAATAAACTGCACCACTTGCTGCGGCGTCATGCCCCACTCAATTAAACGCCAGTAACCGGCGATCAGCGGTGAAAATGAGGGTCCCTGCGGTGCAATAGCCTGCGCTTGTAACATGGTTAAACTCCCTAAACACGGTTCCAGATGACGAAAGCGGGAGTATAACGGAAAGGCAAATCATCGTTTTCTTAAAACAGTTCCGGTTGTTGTGGATCATGATCTTCATCCACTTTTTGCTGCCGTTGCAGGCGCAAAAAGCGTTGCCGGCACAAGCGCAGCACATCGCGCTTTTGCGCATCGCTGAATTTCATCCAGTTAAAGCGCTCTTCCCGGCTGCGTAAACAGCCACGACAATAACCACGCGCGTCACTCTGGCAAATACCACGACACGGGCTGGGAACGGGGAAGAACTCAAGTTGCTCGGCCACATCCACTCCGCAATTAACATCTCATATCATATTGATAACAGCTTAATGACATTGTGCAAAGCGTAGACGCCCATTGTGCATAATCAAGCCATTACGCTGTCTGGTTACGCCTGTTTACCAAATAGCCAGCATTTATCGGATTTGGATGGTTTATGTTTACTCTTGGTTAAGGTTTTCCTCAGCTTGTCTTCATACGATTGTCACACGACTTCTTACCGTTGAGTTTTCATGAGATTCCCGACCACCCTGCAGTGCGGCACCAGCGGATTTAACCTTATCGCAGCGCTGTTCTTCACATTAGTTTTGAATGCCCTGTTCTTGCTGCGTGCCTGGGAAATGATTCCTTACGATCATCCCCACGATTATCTGTTCGCCGCCAGTATTCCGCTGGTGCTGGCCTCGGCTTTCTATTTTATTTTCTCACTTGCTGCCTGGCCTTATCTGCGCAAGCCGTTGCTGATTGTGCTGGTGTTCGTCAGCGCCGCCGCCAATTACTTCATGCACAGTTTTGGCACGGTGATCGACACCAATATGATGCAAAACGTCTTTGAATCCGACCCGCAGGAAGCCTCAGCGTTGTTTAGCAGCCGCTATCTACTCTGGATGCTATTGATGGGAATGGTGCCGGTGGCGTTGATTTGCGGCGTGCGTATTCGTCGTGGACCGCGCTGGTGGTGGAATCTGCTGCAACGCCTGACGGGCGCACTGGGCGCAATATTGGTGATACTGCTGATGGCGGCGCTGTTTTACAAAGATTACGCCTCGCTGATTCGCAATAATAAAAACCTGATCAAGATGATTACTCCGGCCAATATCGTCAGCGGCACCGGCCACTATGTCGATCAACGCTATCTGCAAGGTAGCCAGGCGCTGGTGAAAATCGGTGAAGATGCTCATAAAGGTGCGTTAATCTCCGCCGCAACCCGTAAAACGCTGGTGGTGTTAGTGGTAGGTGAAACGGCGCGCGCCGAGAACTTCTCGTTGGGTGGTTACGCGCGAGAGACCAATCCAGAACTAAAAAAACAGCAGGTGATTTACTATCCCAACGCCAGTTCCTGTGGCACAGAAACCGCCATCTCGGTGCCCTGTATGTTCTCGAATATGCCTCGCATGCATTACGACGCCAATCTGGCGCACCACCAGGAAGGCGTACTCGACATCCTCGCCCATGCGGGCGTAAGCGTACTGTGGCGCGAAAATGATGGTGGCTGCAAAGGCGCCTGTGACCGCGTGCCGCACACCGATATGACGCAGTGGAAACTGCCGCAATATTGTCACGATGGTTTTTGCCAGGATGAGGTGTTGCTGCATCGTCTTGATAACTATGTTGCCAGCCTGCACAACGACGGCATTATCGTGCTGCATCAGATGGGCAGCCACGGCCCAGCCTATTATCAGCGTTATCCGGCTGAGTTCCGCCGTTTCACGCCCACCTGCGACAGCAAGCAGATTCAGGATTGCGATCATCAGGCGCTGGTGAACACCTACGATAATTCGCTGCTGTATAGCGACGACATGCTGAGCCGCACCATCGATAAGCTTAAAGGCCTAAGCGATCGCTTCAATGTGGCGCTGGTTTATCTCTCCGATCATGGCGAATCGCTTGGCGAGAGCGGGATGTATCTGCACGGCGCGCCTTACCTGTTTGCGCCTGCGCAGCAAACACACATTCCTCTGCTGATGTGGATGTCACCGGGATACGCGGCGGCGTACCACATCAATGATACCTGTTTACGCCAGCAAGCGGCTGACGCCAAGGTTTCGCAAGATAATCTTTTCCATACGGTTTTAGGCATGTTCAATATCCAGACGCAGCAGTATCAGCCGCAGCTAGACATGATCAGATCGTGCCAAACTGCCGCCTGAGGGTTGCGTTAGACTGACTGGTCTAATAACCTGCCCCCCATGAATAAGACTCTGCAACGCAACGATACCCGTGAACACCTGCTCGCTATTGGCGAGCAGGTTTGTTTACAGCGCGGCTTTACCGGCATGGGTTTGATCGAGATGCTGGCGCTGGCGGAAGTCACTAAAGGCTCGTTCTACCACTATTTTGGTTCAAAAGAGGCCTTTGGTGTGGCGCTGATTGAGCGCTACTTCAGCCATTTCCAGCAGCAGATTGATCAGCAGTTGAGTCTGCCCGATTTAACGCCGACCGAGCGCCTGTTAGCGCATTTCCGCTATGGCGAACGGCTGTTTATCGAGCAAGGTCATATTGTTGGCTGTCTTGGCGTAAAGTTGTCAGCCGAAGTGTGCGATCTCTCTGAGCCGATGCGCGATGCACTGCAACAGGGTGCCAACGCCATTATCGCTGCCTACACGCGCTGTTTGACTGAGGTGGCGGCTGAGCAGCCGCTGCCGTTTGGGCAAACGCCGCAGCAGCTGGCGCAGCGCTGCTACTTGCTGTGGCTCGGAGCCAGTTTGCAGAGCAAGATTTCCCGAGAGCCGGGCCCGATTAGCCTGGCACTCGACACCATCGAACAGTGGCTGATAAGTCGCTGATTTTTAAAACCCCATTTACTAGACGACCGGTCTTCCTGGAGCAATCAATATGGCGAGTAAGCAGCTGTTCTCTCCACTTAAAGTGGGCGCGATTACCGTACCGAACCGCATTTTCATGGCCCCGTTGACGCGTCTGCGCAGCATTGAGCCGGGCGATATCCCTACGCCGCTGATGGCAGAATATTATCAACAGCGCGCCAGTGCCGGTTTGATCATCACCGAAGCCACCCAGATCTCTTTCCAGGCGAAAGGCTATGCCGGTGCGCCGGGTCTGCACACACAGCAGCAAATTGCCGCGTGGAAAGTGATTAACGAAGGCATTCATGCCGCCAACGGTCACAGCGCTGTACAACTGTGGCACACCGGCCGCATATCTCATAACAGCGTGCAGCCCGAAGGCAAAGCGCCGGTCGCCCCATCCCCACTAGCGGCAGGTACGCGCACGTCCCTGCGCGCCGCGGATGGTTCTGTTTATCGTGAAGACACCTCCGTGCCACGCGAGTTGTCAGTGGCTGAAATTCAGCAAATCGTAAAAGATTTTGGTCAGGCCGCCGCCAATGCGCGCGAAGCCGATTTCGACCTGCTGGAGCTGCACTCCGCGCACGGCTATCTGATGCACCAGTTCCTCGCACCAGGTTCAAACCAGCGTACCGATGAGTACGGCGGTTCGATTGAAAAGCGTGGCCGTTTCGCGCTGGAAGTGGTGGATGCGGCGATTGCCAACTGGTCTGCCGATCGTATTGGTATCCGCGTTTCACCAATCGGTGCTTTCCAGAATCTGGAAAATGGCCCGGAAGAAGAAAAAGCGGCGCTGTGGTATATCGCCGAGCTGGGTAAACGCGGCATCGCCTATCTGCACCTTTCTGAGCCAGACTGGGCGGGCGGACAGCCTTACAGCGATGCATTCCGTGAAAAAGTGCGTGCCCTGTTCCCAGGCGTGATCATCGGTGCCGGTGCTTACACCGTTGAGAAAGCCGACGATCTGATTGCGCGTGGCCTGATTGACGCCGTGGCCTTTGGTCGCGACTTTATCGCCAACCCGGATCTGGTTGCCCGTCTGCAGCAGGATGCGCCACTCAATCCGCAGCGTCCTGAGAGTTTTTACGGTGGCGGCGCGGAAGGTTATACCGATTATCCAACCCTGTAAGAAAATGGCTGCCGCGGCGGATAAGCGGCAGCGTTGTTTCATCAGTGTCTATACTAAGTTGCTTGTCATGCACTGATGACGTTTTAAAAAAAAGAGGATGTTATGCGTTTACTTCACACCATGTTACGCGTTGGCGATTTACAACGTTCAATCGATTTCTACACCCGCGTGCTCGGCATGCGCGTACTGCGTCAAAGCGAAAACACCGAGTATAAGTACACCCTGGCATTCGTTGGCTACACCGAAGAGAGCGAGGGCGCGGTGATTGAGCTGACTTACAACTGGGGCGTGGATAAATACGATCTCGGCAACGCTTACGGCCATATCGCGCTGGGCGTGGACAATGTCGCTGACACCTGCGAACGCATTCGCAGCGCAGGCGGCAACGTGACGCGTGAAGCGGGCCCGGTAAAAGGCGGTTCGACTATTATTGCGTTTGTTGAAGATCCAGACGGCTACAAAATCGAGCTGATTGAAAACAAACATGCCGGTCACGGCTTAGGCAACTAAGGTTGCCCGTCAGCCTGCTATTTGCAGGCTGACTTCCCTCTCCTGCTGCACCCTCCTGCGATTTTTGCCATAATGCGCGTTGCCCTATTTATTGCCATGAGATCCTGATGTCTGAATCGAACGCTTTAAACGCTCTCCACCAACGCTTTCGCGGTTTTTATCCTGTTGTGATCGACGTTGAAACCGCGGGTTTCAATGCACAAACCGATGCACTGCTGGAAATTGCAGCCACCACGCTGAAAATGGATGAAGACGGCTGGTTGCACCGCGATGAAACGCTGCACTTCCATGTGGAACCGTTTGAAGGCGCCATTCTGAATCCTGCGGCGCTGGCGTTTACCGGCATCGATCCCACCAATCCGCTGCGCGGTGCGGTAAGCGAATATGAAGCCCTGCATGCGATTTTTAAAATGGTGCGCAAAGGCACCAAAGATAGCGGCTGCAATCGCGCCATTATCGTGGCGCACAATGCCACTTTCGATCTCAACTTCGTGATGGCGGCCGCCGAGCGCGCCAGCCTGAAGCGCAATCCGTTCCACCCGTTTGCCACTTTTGATACCGCGGCACTGAGCGGTTTAGTGCTGGGGCAAACCGTGTTGGCGAAAGCCTGTAAAGCGGCGGGAATGGAGTTTGATAGCACGCAGGCGCATTCGGCGCTGTATGACACCGAGCAAACCGCGACGCTGTTCTGTGAGTTGGTAAACCGCTGGAAACGCATGGGCGGCTGGCCGCTGGCTTTTAGTGAAGAATCCGCAGACGAGGCGTCTGCCGAGTAACTAAAGAAAAGGCCGACATGTGTCGGCCTTCTGCATTATTCCGCTTCTTTATACTTCTCAGCGGTCTCTTTCAGCAGTGGCTGAAGTTCACCGCGCTGGAACATCTCAACGATGATGTCGCAGCCGCCGACCAGTTCACCGTCGACCCACAGCTGCGGGAAGGTTGGCCAGTTAGCGTATTTTGGCATTTCAGCGCGAATATCCGGGTTCTGCAGAATGTCCACGTAAGCGAAACGCTCGCCACACGCAGAAAGCGCCTGCACGGCTTGCGCCGAAAAACCACAGCTTGGCAGCTTTGGCGAACCTTTCATGTACAGCAGAATCGGGTTTTCTGCGATCTGACGCTGAATTTTTTCAACAGTACTCATTATTGCCTTCCTTAATCTTCTACTTCGTGTTTGTTTATTGTAGCGATTTCGCTCCCGGACTGAAAACGGGATTTTGCGTTTGCACTGGCTAATCGCCATGTTTGTTAAGTTAACGCATGACAAATAACATTTTCATATCATTAATTGGCATTAATAAATTAATAATTAGCAATAATTTCGCTGTGTTAACCAGCTGAAATCGCTCATTTTTGCTACAGAATCAATCTGGTAACATATTAATAGAAAAAGGCCTTACCTTTTGTAAAAAAAGTGGATTAGAATTGCCTCGGCGCTGGTCACTTGATCAGATTTCTCTCACTTTTACGCAGTCTGCTTTGATTCAGCCTGCTTAACCTGTAACCGGATTATGCGTCTACTAATTACGCTTTTCATACTGGCTTTTGCCCAACTGTTCTTTAATGTGGCCGCTGCATCTCCGCATGCGCCCGTTAACGCCAGTTCGCTTAAAGCAGAGAAAAAGAGCGCACGTGAAGACGAGCGCCGCAAACGACGTCCGGTAAAAACCTCCACCACCAAAAAATCGCGTCTGACCGCTGTTCAAAAATTCAAACTCAAAAAACAGAGCAAAACAGACATCGCGCTGCACAAAACCACCAGCAAAAAATCCCCACTGAAACTCTCTGCTAAGAAATACGGTCATCAACGTTTAGCGAAGAAAACGCCCGAGATCGCCGTCGATGATGAAGCGTTAGCGCTGACCGGCATCAAAATGAGTAAAGCGCACCGCCAGCGTTATCAAAAAGCGCGTGAAACGGCGATGACCAAATTAATGGGTCAACTCGGCAAACCTTATCAGTGGGGCGGCGCTTCGCCACACACTGGTTTCGATTGCAGCGGCCTGGTATGGTACGCCTACAAAGATCTGGTGAAATTCAAACTGCCACGCACCGCCAATGAGATGTATCACCTGCGTGATGCGGCACCGATTAAGCGTGAAATGCTGGAGAAAGGCGATCTGGTGTTCTTCCGCATCAACAATCGCGGTACCGCCGACCATGTGGGCGTTTATCTTGGCAATGGCAAATTCATTCAGTCACCGCGTACCGGCAAAGATATTCAGATTAGCGCATTGGGTGAGGATTACTGGCAGAAGCACTATGTGGGCGCGCGTCGTATGATGACCCCAAAAACCATTCGCTAGTTGTTGCGCAACAGACATAAAAAGCCGGATGCTGTTCTCAGCTCCGGCTTTTTTGTTAATGCATGATCGCGGTAAAGCTGAAGGCGATAATCATCAACAGTGCGCCAACAGTGGTCATTAGCGCCAGCTTCAGGTCGGTATTCATCACAACTCCTTAGTCACACAATTATTAGGGTTAAGGCGATTTTCGCATAGCAATAGGCAAAAATCTCGTGTTATCCGCGCCAGCTTGCTAGAATCGCCGCCTTTCGTTGCGCAACAGATTTTGCGCAGGCTGTATTTACAGCGTGATGAAGTGATTTTACCTGCTTGAACATGCCGTTTTGCCCGCTTTTTTGGGCTGTAAAAGCATTAGCAGACGCAAACGTTTAACAATATACTTATCAGTAAGTTGCGATAAGCCCAGGAGCACCATTTTCATGGCAACAATTAAAGATGTCGCAAAACGCGCGGGTGTCTCAACCACCACGGTTTCGCATGTCATCAACAAAACGCGTTTCGTTGCGGAAGAGACGCGTAACGCCGTATGGGAAGCGATCAAAGAATTACACTACTCGCCGAGTGCCGTGGCGCGTAGTCTTAAAGTCAATCACACCAAAACTTTGGGTCTGCTGGCGACCTCCAGCGAAGCGCCCTACTTCGCTGAAATTATCGAAGCGGTGGAGAACCGCTGCTTCGAACGCGGCTATACGCTGATTCTCGGCAATGCGCACAACGATCTGCAAAAGCAGCGCGCTTACCTGTCGATGATGGCGCAAAAGCGCGTCGATGGTCTGCTGGTGATGTGTTCGGAATATCCAGACAATTTGCTGCAGATGCTGGAAGAGAACCGCAATATCCCCATGGTGGTAATGGATTGGGGCGCGTCACGCGGTGATTTCACCGATACCGTGCAGGACAATGCATTTCAGGGCGGCTATCTCGCCGGGCGTTATCTGATTGAACGTGGCCATCGCGATATCGGTGCCATTCCTGGCCAAATGGAGCGCAACACCGGCGGTGGACGTCATGCTGGCTTCCTGCAGGCAATGAACGAAGCGGGCATTACGGTGCGTCCGGAGTGGGTGGTTCAGGGCGACTTTGAGCCTGAATCGGGCTATCTGGCGATGCAACAGATCTTAAATCAGAAACAGCGTCCAACCGCGGTGTTCTGCGGTGGCGATATCATGGCGATGGGCGCGATTTGCGCTGCTGATGAGATGGGTTTGCGCGTACCGCAGGATATCTCGGTGATTGGCTACGATAACGTGCGCAACGCGCGCTATTTCACACCAGCGCTCACCACCGTGCACCAGCCGAAAGCTGAACTGGGTGAAAAAGCGCTGGAAATGCTGCTGGATCGCATCACCAGCAAGCGCGAAGATCCGCAAACTATCGAAGTCCAGCCAACGCTGATTGAACGCCGTTCGGTGGCGTACGGTCCGTTCCGCGACTACCGCCGCTAAGCCAACACTTCGCTGAGCCATTCGTGGTTCAGCGTTTCCGCATCCCCGAGATAAGCCAGTAACCACGCCAGCGCCGGTGACGCGCGCTGTTCTGACCAGCTGACGCAGCACGGACTGTCCGGAAACGCCTGCGGTAGCGCCAGCTCGACCAGTTTTTGGCTGTCCAGCAGTGGACGCGCCAAATGGCCAGGCACCATGCCGACGCACAATCCTGCCAGCAAACAATCCATCCCGGTTTCCCACTCTGGCACCACCAACCGCCGCTGATTATCCAGCGTCCATGTCATACGGCGCGGTAACGCACGCGAGGTATCTTCCAGCACCAGCGATGGCCACGCCCGCAAGGTTTCATCATCCAGATCCTTGCTATTAACCAGCGGATGATCAGGACTCACCACACAACGCCAGTTCAGCGCGCCCATATCCTGAAAGGCAAAACGTCCGCCCACCGGGATGGCCTGAGTTGCGCCAATCGCCACATCCACCCGACCATCAGCCAACGCATCCCACACGCCGTTGAACACTTCGTAGCTGATAATCAGCTCCATGTCGGGAAAATGGCGGTAGAAGTCTTTCACTAACTGTCGCGTACGCTGCGGTTTTACTATGCAGTCAACCGCGATGCTCAACTCGCCGCGCCAGCCATTTGCCAGTTGCTGACACTGGCGGCGAGTTGCCAGCATTTTTTTGATAACAGACCGGCCTTCGCGCACAAAATGCTCGCCCGCCGCTGTCATCACCACTTCCCGATGCTGGCGCTCAAACAGCGGCACCGCCAGCCAGGTTTCCAGCTGGCGCACAGTGTAACTGACGGCAGAGGGCACGCGATGCAGCTCCTGCGCTGCCGCGCTAAAACTGCCGGTGCGCGCTACTGCATCCACCACCTCAAGCGCATATTCTGACCACATAATTTTGCCTTCAAAAATTTTAACAGCACCATGCAAATATTAGCGTTTCACAAAGCGCGCTGCATCCTTTTACACTCCCCGGCGTTCACCCTGCCCAAAAGAGAATCAACATGTTGTCGTCTAAAGCATTTATGCCTTATCTCGCCGTGCTCAGCATGCTCGGCTTTCTTGCCACGGATATGTATTTGCCCGCCTTTGGCGATATGCAGCGTGATTTTGCTAGCGCACCCGGCACCATCAGCGCCAGCCTGAGTCTGTTTCTCGGCGGTTTTGCCTGTGCCCAGGTATTTTGGGGACCGCTATCAGATCGTTATGGACGTAAGCCGATTTTGCTGGCGGGCCTTGCCATCTTCGCCCTCGGTTGTCTGGGAATGCTGTGGGTGACCGATGTCCGCCTGATGCTGGCGCTGCGTTTTATGCAGGCGATTGGCGTGTGTGCGGCTGCCGTAAGCTGGCAGGCGCTGGTGGTGGATCACTACCCAAAAGCGAAAGCCAATAAAGTGTTTGCAACGATTATGCCGCTGGTTGCGCTGTCTCCGGCGCTGGCACCGCTGCTCGGCGCCTGGCTGATCGGCCACTTCCACTGGCGCAGCATCTTTATCACGCTGACGCTGGTTGCCGTGGTGTTGCTGATCGGTACGCTGCAATTAACCTCGCCTAAGCGCGAGAAAGTTGCCTCAGGCAAACAACCCGGCTGGTTGACTTTGCTGGGTACCCGCGTATACAGCGGTAACGTCTTAATCTATTCGGCATGTTCGGCGAGCTTTTTCGCGTGGCTGACGGGCTCACCTTTCATTCTCGCCGCAGCTGGCCTGACGCCGGGCGATATTGGCCTGAGCTATATTCCGCAGACCATTACGTTTCTGATTGGCGGCTTTGGCTGCCGCGCGCTGTTAAATCGTTATCAGGGCGCGCAACTGCTGCCGTGGTTGCTGGTGCTGTACAGTCTGAGCATCCTAAGTCTGTTTGTCATCGCCCTGATGTCTTCAGCGCCGCTATTTGTGCTGCTGATGCCCTTCTGCGGCATGGCGCTGGCCAATGGCGCGATCTATCCGATTGTGGTGGCCAGCGCATTAGCGCCCTTCCCGCACGCCACCGGTAAAGCGGCAGGATTACAGAATTTATTCCAGTTAGGATTGTGCTTTGTCGCCAGCCTGCTGGTCTCCGCCGGCCTTGAGCAGGCGCTGTTCAACACCACATTAGTGATGGTGGCCACCGTGGTACTGGCGTGGGCGGGCTTTGTCTGCCAGCGATCGGCAAACGCACAAAGTGATATTGCCCACACTTCCCGTCCCTGCGAAGATAATCTCTAAGCCAACGCTTTTCGTTAGCAAACTAACGATAACCCGTTGAATATTGACCCACGTGAGCATATACTCAGTGGGTCAGTAATTCTGTATTAAATCAATAATATAAATGTAATACCTTTAGCGACTCTGTCGCGGGATGGCGTCTGCACGATACTCCAGTGCTGCGTCCAACTTTTCTATTCAAATTCATGCCTCTGTAAAACGTCGGATTTCTGGCGCACGGATTTTCCGTGAGTTCTCTCACAGGTCTTGGGAAATTGGCTATTCTTTTTCTCAGGTTCAGATCGGAAGGTGATGGAGAAGCTATGAGTTCATCTGTTATAGAAGAAGTGAGCCTTGAAGAAAACCACTGGTTTCGGATCGTCAATGAACTGCTAGAGCGTGCTGATATTGCAGTTAATGGCACTCGTCCCTGGGATATTCAGGTAAAGCATCCAGATTTTTTTAAACGCGTGCTCGAGGAAGGATCGCTCGGATTAGGTGAAAGTTACATGGATGGTTGGTGGGAGTGCGAACAGCTTGATATGTTCTTCCATCGCGTTTTAAAACACCATCTGGATAAACAATTACCGCGGCATTTTAAAGATACGTTGCGCATCGCCGCCGCGCGTCTTACTAATTTGCAATCGAAAAAACGCGCCTGGATTGTGGGTAAAGAGCATTACGACCTGGGTAATGATCTATTCTCACTGATGCTTGACCCCTATATGCAATATTCCTGCGGCTACTGGAAAGATGCTGATACGTTGGAAAACGCGCAGCAGGCCAAACTGGATATGATTTGCCGCAAGTTACAACTTGAACCGGGCATGACGCTGTTGGATATCGGTTGTGGCTGGGGCGGACTGGCGGAATATGCCGCACGCCATTATGGCGTCACGGTGCATGGCGTCACAATTTCTGCTGAACAACAAAAACTGGCACAACAACGCTGTGAAGGACTGGATGTCACAATATTATTGCAGGACTATCGCGACCTGAATAATCAATATGATCGCATTGTTTCTGTCGGAATGTTTGAACATGTCGGGCCGAAAAACTATGCCACTTATTTTGATGTTGCTGACCGCAATCTCAAACCAGACGGCATATTTTTACTGCACACCATTGGTGCCCTCACAACGGATATGAATGTCGATCCGTGGATTGATAAATATATCTTCCCGAACGGTTGTCTGCCGTCGGTACGTCAAATCGCTGATGCCAGTGAGCCACATTTCGTCATGGAAGATTGGCACAACTTTGGCGCAGATTACGATACGACGTTAATGGCCTGGTATGAACGTTTTCAGGCGGCGTGGCCGCAGCTGGCTGAGAAATATGGCGAACGTTTTAAACGGATGTTCGACTATTATCTCAACGCCTGCGCCGGTGCGTTTCGTGCCCGTGATATTCAGCTGTGGCAGGTGGTATTCAGTCGTGGCAAGGATGGCGGATTACGCGTAGCGCGTTAATGAGCTTGCAGAAATAAATCAAGGCGCCGCAGGGCGCCTTTTTTAGCGCCATTATTCTGCGCTGGCAATCTGCGCCAGTGCAGCGGCTTCACGCTGCGCTAATACGCGTTCAACGGTTTCCACAATGGCCTGCGTATGAGGATCAATCTCAATATTGACCTTCTGACCAAACTTCTTCGCGCCTAACGTGGTGCGCTCGAGGGTTTCCGGAATCAGATGCACACAGAACTTGCTTTTGGTAACGTCGCCAACGGTCAAACTAATTCCGTCGATACCCACAAAACCTTTATGCAGAATATATTTGATCTGCGTGGCGTCCTGTAATTTAAACCAGATTTCGCGGTTGTTTTCTGACTGGATGATTTTGCAGATTTCCGCCGTGGTCATAATATGGCCAGACATTAAATGGCCGCCAATTTCATCACTGAACTTCGCTGCACGCTCAATATTCACCACATCCCCGACCTGTAATTCACCCAGGTTGGTAATGCGCAATGTTTCTTTAATCAGATCGAAGCTAACCCGATCGCCATTAATCTCAGTCACAGTCAGGCAGCAGCCGTTGTGGGCTACCGATGCGCCCAGCGCCAGTCCCGGTAACAGGTCATCCGGTAAGCGCACAATATGGGTACGAAACAGATCTTTCTCTTCAATGCCGACAATTTCTGCCGTGCCTTGCACAATTCCAGTAAACATAATCTTAGCCTCTGCAAAGTTTGCGTCAGTTTATCACAGCTTGTCGGCGGCAGCTTAATTTGGCGGAGTTCAAACTTTACACAAATTGCTAAACAAAATGCGATCAACGTTTGGCGGAAGCCAGCGCTGCCGCTACACTGTGCGCGCATTCTTTGGGGATTTCGCCCCACTCTCTTCATTAATTAAGCAGGTGTAACGTGCAGAAGTATTTTACCGAAGCGCGTCAATTGCTGGCCCTCGCGATCCCGGTCATCCTTGCTCAGGTGGCCCAGACTGCGATGGGATTTGTAGATACTGTTATGGCCGGTGCGGTAAGCGCCACGGATATGGCCGCCGTCGCTGTCGGCACCTCTATCTGGCTTCCCGCCATTCTGTTTGGTCATGGTCTTCTACTGGCTTTGACGCCTACCGTTGCGCAACTCAACGGTTCAGGACGACGCGAACGTATCGCGGAACAAGTGCGCCAGGGATACTGGATGGCAATCGGTGTTGCACTCCTGATTATGGTGGTGCTGTGGAACGCTGGTTATCTGATTAACACCATGCATGATATCGATCCTGAATTGGCCGCCAAAGCCGAAGGGTACCTGCATGCGTTGCTGTGGGGCGCTCCGGGTTACCTGCTGTTCCAGGTGATGCGCAACCAATGCGAAGGTTTGTCGAAAACCAAACCGGCGATGCTGCTCGGCTTCCTCGGCCTGATGGTGAACATTCCGCTCAACTATGTGTTCATTTACGGCCATTTTGGTATGCCGGCCTTAGGCGGCGTCGGCTGCGGCGTGGCGACGGCATCGGTCTATTGGGTGATGTTCCTGGTGATGCGCTTCTGGGTGAAACGCATGGCAAGCATGCGCGACATCCGTATGAAAACGCGCTGGTCTGCACCGTCACGCGCGATTTTGTCACGCCTGTTCACGCTGGGTTTGCCGGTGGCATTGGCGCTGTTCTTTGAGGTGACGCTGTTTGCCGTGGTGGCGCTGTTGGTATCACCGCTCGGTATCGTGAAAGTGGCCGGACACCAGATTGCGCTCAACTTCAGTTCGCTGATGTTCGTGTTGCCGCTGTCACTCGGCGTCGCCACTACCATTCGCGTTGGCTATCGGCTGGGACAAGGTTCGGCCGAACAGGCGCGCGTTGCTGCGTGGACCGGGCAAGGCGTCGGCATCAGCATGGCGGCCATCACCGCACTGTTTACCGTGATTTTCCGTCACGATATCGCCGGCCTGTACACGGCAAATCCAGAAGTCATTACCCTTGCGGCACAGCTGATGTTGCTGGCGGCGATTTATCAGTTCTCAGATTCAATTCAGGTGATTGGCAGCGGTATCTTGCGCGGTTATAAAGACACGCGCTCGATCTTCTTCATTACTTTTATCGCCTATTGGGTGCTGGGTTTGCCGGTGGGTTATGTACTGGCGATGACGGATTGGGTCTTGCCGAAGTTGGGTCCCGCCGGCTTCTGGTGTGGCTTTATTATCGGCCTGACCTCCGCAGCAGTGATGATGATTTGGCGCATCCGTCGTTTGCAGCGCCTGCCTGCGCAGGTCATCCTGGCGCGCGCCGCGCGCTAAGTGGCTGGTAACGGCGAAAAAAACGACGCATAGCACAGTTGCTGGTCAGTCGTAGGGGAAAAACACTTTTTCCCCTTGCCAGCATCACGGCCTGCCGTTAATATTCGTCCCCGCTGTCGCCCTGACAGCGTATTGCGCTCTTAGCTCAGTTGGTTAGAGCACCACCTTGACATGGTGGGGGTCGATGGTTCGAGTCCATTAGAGCGCACCAAGTGCGTCCGTAGCTCAGTTGGTTAGAGCACCACCTTGACATGGTGGGGGTCGGTGGTTCGAGTCCACTCGGACGCACCAATTTTGTGAATTTCCTGAATGCGCTCTTAGCTCAGTTGGTTAGAGCACCACCTTGACATGGTGGGGGTCGATGGTTCGAGTCCATTAGAGCGCACCACTCTGGTTTTATCTCCTTGCGCAACACCTTTTTCTTGATCTGCATCGTCTATATCGCGCCGCTTTTATATTGGTTTTCGCATACTTAGCGACTATACTATGCCGCGTTGTTCCACCTGAAAGGTTTCAGCGCTAACGTGCCTATGCAAACAACTCCAATGATTTGCGCAACACTGATCACTCAGTTCCCTCGCGTACTGCATAACTTCTCTGCACGCTTTGCTTTCGTCTCCTATTCTTATTTCTGTGAAATCCGATCCAACACCATAAATATTCTCACTTCGGTGCCGTGCGCATCGAATCCCGACCTTTATCATCCATCACAACTTATAGAAAACCTGACATGAAAAAGACCAAAATCGTTTGTACTATCGGTCCAAAAACCGAATCTGAAGAGATGCTGACCCAACTGCTGGAAGCGGGCATGAACGTGATGCGCCTTAACTTCTCGCACGGGGATTACGCTGAACATGGCCAACGCATTACCAACATGCGTGCCGTTATGGAAAAAACCGGTCGTCAGGCCGCTATTCTGCTGGACACCAAAGGTCCGGAAATTCGTACCATGAAACTGGAGGGCGGCAACGATGTGTCGTTGAAAGCCGGCCAGACCTTCACCTTCACCACCGATCAGTCAGTCATTGGTAACAGCGAACGTGTTGCCGTGACCTACGCCGGCTTCACTGAAGACCTGAAAATTGGTAACACCGTTCTGGTCGACGATGGTTTGATCGGTATGCAGGTCACAGAAGTGACTGAGAATTCAGTAATCTGTAATGTCCTGAACAATGGCGATCTGGGTGAGAACAAGGGCGTTAACCTGCCAGGTGTCTCCATTCAGCTGCCTGCATTGGCGGAAAAAGATAAGCGCGACCTGATCTTTGGTTGCGAGCAGAACGTTGATTTCGTCGCCGCTTCGTTTATCCGTAAGCGTTCTGACGTGCTGGAAATCCGTGAGCACCTGAAAGCGCATGGCGGCGAGCATATTCAGATCATCTCGAAAATCGAGAACCAGGAAGGCCTGAACAACTTCGATGAGATCCTCGAAGCCTCAGACGGCATCATGGTTGCTCGTGGCGACCTCGGCGTTGAGATCCCGGTTGAGGAAGTGATCTTCGCGCAGAAGATGATGATTAAGAAATGTAATAAAGCACGCAAAGTGGTCATCACCGCGACGCAGATGCTGGATTCCATGATCAAGAACCCACGCCCTACCCGTGCGGAAGCCGGCGACGTGGCGAACGCCATCCTCGATGGTACCGATGCGGTCATGCTGTCTGGTGAGAGTGCTAAAGGTCGTTATCCACTGGAGTCGGTCACCATCATGGCGACCATCTGTGAGCGTACCGACCGCGTGATGAAATCGCGCATTGACTCGCTGCAGGACTCACGCAAGCTGCGCATCACCGAAGCGGTATGCCGCGGTGCCGTTGAGACTGCAGAGAAGCTGGAAGCACCACTGATTGTTGTAGCCACCGAAGGTGGTAAATCTGCTAAAGCTATCCGTAAGTATTTCCCGGATGCCACCATTCTGGCGCTCACCACCAACGAAACCACCGCTCGTCAGCTGATTCTGAGCAAAGGTATCGAAACTCATCTGGTGAGAGAAATTGCCTCAACTGATGATTTCTACCGCATTGGTAAGGAAATGGCGCTGGAAAGCGGATATGCGCAGAAAGGCGATGTGGTGGTAATGGTTTCAGGTGCATTAGTACCAAGCGGAACGACTAACACCGCGTCTGTACATGTAATCTGATTAGCAAATGAATTTTTATTTAAAAGCGCCTTTTAAAGGCGCTTTTTTTATTGCCGAGGTAATACAAAAGCCAGAAATTTCCAATCGAAATTAACTATTCAAAATCTCGTATGATTAAGGTTAGTCCGATTAAATCTCTCTGTTTTAGCTAATTATTTTCATCATGTTCTGTTAAATGCTGTTTCTTTGAGCGAACGATCAAATTTAAGCATGTTCTCATCAAAAATTTATTCTCAACTCAAAAAGCTTTGTGTAATACTTGTAACGCTACATGGAGATTAACTCAATCTAGAGGGTATAAAGAATGAATCGCACTAAACTGGTACTGGGCGCTGTAATCCTGGCTTCAACTATGCTGGCTGGTTGCTCAAGCAACGCTAAAATCGACCAACTGTCTTCAGACGTTCAGACTCTGAACGCTAAAGTTGATCAGCTGAGCAACGACGTGAACGCAATCCGTTCTGACGTTCAGGCTGCTAAAGATGACGCAGCTCGTGCTAACCAGCGTCTGGACAACCAGGCTCACTCTTACCGTAAGTAAGAGTTCTGGTTTGAAAAATGGTGCCCATGTGGCACCATTTTTTTTGTCCTGATTCTGCGATTCTCTGGTCCGAATTCAGGGCTGCGCCACGGCCTCACCACGCTGCTCCATTGGTACTGCGCTTTCATCTGTCACCGGCTCACCGCTGCTCACTAATACCGGCATCCCTGAACGTCGGGCTATCGCTTCCTTGATCAACGCCGTATCACTCTTCTCGCTCTTCGAGAAGGCTTTAAGCTGCGCTGACTGCGCAATCGGCATGGTTTGCGGATCGTCCTTATCATTACGTGATAACGGCTGATGCACTTCAACGTAGCGCTTACCGTCGGGTTCAATCGCATATTTGATGGGCTGATTGATCACCTGCACCCGCGTCCCTTTCGGCACGCTGTTGAACAGCGCTTCAATATCATCCGGGCGCAAGCGAATGCAGCCAGAACTTACGCGCATGCCAATACCAAAGTCAGCATTGGTGCCGTGAATCAGATACTGACCGGTCCCACGCGCCAGACGCATCGCAAACAGCCCCATCGGGTTATCTGGCCCGGCTGGCACCACGCCCGGCAAGGTAATACCCTCTTTGGCGTAGCGCTTGCGGATATTGGTGGTTGGCGTCCAGGTAGGATTCGGGATTTTCTGGCTGATGCTGGTGACCATGGTTGGCGTCATAGCGCCTAACTGACCGATCCCGATCGGATAGACGACCACACGATCTTCACCTTTCGGATAATAGTAAAGTCGCAGTTCCGCGAGGTTAATCACGATACCTTCCCGTGGTGCATCGGGTAGCAGCATCTGCAGTGGCACGGTTAATTGTGTGCCAGCCTTGGGTAGCCAGGGATCAACGCCTGGATTAGCTTCAAGCATGCCGAGCATGCCTATCTTATAACGTGCGGCAATGCTCTCCAGCGGCCGCTTGTCATCCGGCACGGTGGTTAGGGTGTTTTCGCCAATCAAACGGCTGTTATCGGCTGGTAGGGGATATTCCGTAGCAAATGCAGGTGCAGAGAGTCCGCAACAGGACAACAGCAATGCACCGGCTAAACGTAAGGCTGGTTTCATGCAATTTTCTCTTTGTCGGATAGAACAGACCCCGGTCAAGCCGGGGTCTGGAGAGTGTAACTTAGCTGAGGGTCTGAGCGTTATGCCGGATCGCGCGGATCATCGCTTCCAGCCCCTGCGAACGCGAGGGAGTGAGATGTGAGGTCAGCGCCAATTCGCCGAACCAGTGGCGCACATCGAGATCGAGAATCTCTGAAGCCTTAAGCCCTTGATACAGGCTAAATACCACTGCAATCAACCCTTTAACGATGGCGGCATCGCTGTCGCCTTCGAGGGCGATGGTGCCATCGGCCTGCGGGGTCATGCGTATCCACACCTGGCTCTGACAACCTGAAATCACGTGTTCCGGCTGCTGTAAGCTTTCGGAGGATTCTGGTAATTTCCCACCGAGTTCAATGATGTAGAGGTACTTCTCTTCCCAGTTAGCGCAACGATTAAAGTTACGCACTAATCTCTCTTTATCTGGCAAATTCGCCATGAATCACTCCTGAAGTCTGCTCAACCGCCCAGCAGACGATGAATACGGGTCAAACCTGCGGCCAGACGATCGGCTTCTTCTTCGGTGTTGTACAGCGCGAAGGAGGCACGACACATTGCCGGCACCGCATAATGACGCATCAGCGGCATCGCACAGTGATGGCCGGTGCGGATCGCAATACCGTATTGATCAAGGAAACTGCCGACATCAAAGGCGTGATGGTTGCCGAGGTTGAAGGCCACCACGCCGCTGCGACTTTCCGGACCGTAAATCACCAGATCCGGCACCGAAGCCAGTTTGTCCAGCGCATAACGCATCAGCATCGATTCGCGCTGATGAATCACGTCCAGGCCCAGTTCGCTGATCCACGTTAACGCCGCACCCAAACCAATGATGCCGCCGGTATTCGGCGTGCCCGCTTCGAAACGCCATGGCGTAGTGTTAAAGGTGGTGCCGGTTGGCAGCACAACCTCCGAAATCATCGAACCGCCGCCTTCCCAGGGTGGCATGATCTCCTGCAACGCTTTACGCGCATACAGCACACCAATGCCAGTTGGACCATAAATTTTATGGCCGGAGAAAGCGTAGAAGTCGCAGTCGATATCCTGCACATCCACCTTGTGATGCATCACCGCCTGCGCGCCATCCAGCAACGTAATCACACCAGCGGCTTTCGCTTGTGCCACGATAGCTTTTACGGGATTGACGGTGCCGAGCACGTTAGAAACGTGGGTGACTGCCAGCAAACGGGTGCGGCTATCGATCAAACCACTCAGCTGTTCCAGCGCCAGCTCGCCCTGCGCATTCAGCGGCAAAACGCGAATTTCTGCGCCAGTGCGCTGCGCCACCATCTGCCACGGCACGATGTTAGCGTGATGCTCCATCTCGGTGACGATGATGTTGTCGCCCGGCTGCAACTGACTGCCGCCCCAACTGTTCGCCACCAGATTGATGGCTTCCGTGGTGCCTTTGACGAAAATAATCTCTTCTGGCGAAGCGGCGTTAAGAAAACGCGCGGCCTGATGACGTACGTTCTCCATGTCGGTGGTCGCCTGCGCGCTCAACGAATGGATACCACGGTGCACGGCCGCATAGCCGTGCTGGTAGAAATAACTTTCCGCATTGATGACCGCGAGCGGGCGCTGTGCGCTGGCCGCGCTATCAAGGTAGGCCAGCGGATGTCCGTTGACCTCACGTTTCAGAATCGGAAATTCCGCTCTGATGCGTTCGAGATCGAAACTCATGACTCAACTCCCGGGATACGCGCGGCAATGCGCTGCAGCACCACCTGACGCAATACCGGATTCTCCAGCGTTTCGGTGAGTTCAGCGGCAAAGGCATGGATGATCATACGCTGTGCGGCAGTCTCATCGATGCCGCGCGAGCGCAGGTAGAACATCTGCTCTTCATCAATACGACCAATGGTCGCACCGTGGCTGCACTTCACGTCATCCGCATAGATTTCCAGCTGCGGCTTGGTGTCCACTTCAGCCAGACGGCCCAGCAACAGGTTGTTGTTGGTCATCTGTCCATCGGTTTTCAGCGCGTGCTGCGCCACTTTGATCATGCCGTTGAACACCGCACGACCTTTATCGCGCGCGATGACTTTATGCATCTGACGGCTGGTGCAGTAGCCTTTGTTGTGTTCCAGATAGCTGCGGGTATCGCACACTTCCTGATTCACCGGCAACGACAAGCTGTTGATCGCCAGATTGGTATTTTCGCCATTCAGCTGCGCGCTGGTGTTGTGACGCGATAAGCCCGCACCCAGCAGGAAGCTGGTAGTGGCCACATTCGCATCGCGGCCCATCACCACATCATTGTGCGCGAAGTGGTAAGCCTTCTCGCTCTCAAATGACAGTTTGATGTGCTGCAGTTTGGCATTGTCGGCCACGTCGAAAGTGAAACGCGCGCCGGTAAAGTGCGCCACGTCATTCAGCGTGACATAGTGCTCAATCACTTCCGCTTCTGCGCTGGCTTCCAGCTGCAGATGGTGGCGATGGTGCACGGTGTTAGTGCCCGCATCCTGACCGCTGGTGATGTGCAACAGATAAAGCGGTTTAGCCGCTGATTTACCACGCGCCAGACGAATTGTCGTGGCTTCTTCTGCCAGACTTTCAGTCAGATGCAGGAACACTTCTGGCTGAATCGGTGCCGGCAGCGGACGACGATTAGAAGCCTGCGCATGCTGAATTTCAAACAGGCCGGTATCACGGCTGCTCAATTCAGCCTGAAAACGGCCGTCAACAAACACCAGACGCACCGCATCAACCGGCAGCGCCAGCGCTTCAACTTGTTCCGCGCTCACTTCCTGCGGCTGCGGCAGCACAAACTGCTGCGCCAACAAGCCATCAAGCGGCGTGTATTTCCAGTTTTCATGCTTACGCGTCGGCAGGCCGACACGCATCAGTTGCTGCCAGTGCTGCTGCGCCTGCAAAGAACGCACGTCACCGCGCGATTCAAACAGATGATGCCACTGCTGCAGGGCGTTATCACTCCTGGTCGGTAAGCCAGCCATAGCCTTGCTCCTCCAACTGTTTCACCAGCGAGAAGTCGCCAGATTTAACGATCTTGCCCTGATACAGCACATGTACGTGGTCCGGTTTGATGTAATCCAGAATACGCTGGTAGTGCGTCACGATGATGAATGAACGCTTACCGTCGCGCAGGCTGTTTACGCCTTCTGCCACGATTTTCAGCGCATCGATATCCAGACCGGAGTCGGTTTCATCAAGGATGCACAGCTTAGGTTCCAGTGCCGCCATCTGCAGGATGTCGTTGCGCTTCTTCTCACCACCAGAGAAGCCCACGTTCACTGAACGGGTCAGCAGATCTTCTGGCATCTTCAGCAGCTGGATTTTATCTTCGATGAAATCCTGGAAGTCGAAACGGTCCAGCGGCTCCTGCTCACGGTATTTACGTACCGCGTTGACCGAGGTCTGCAGGAAAAACTGGTTGCTGACGCCCGGAATTTCTACCGGATACTGGAACGCCATGAAGATGCCTTCACCGGCACGCTCTTCTGGCTCAAGTTCCAGCAGATCTTTGCCCTTGAAGGTGACAGAACCGCCAGTGACTTCGTAATCTTCACGGCCAGCCAGCGTTGCAGACAGGGTACTTTTACCTGAACCGTTCGGTCCCATAATGGCGTGGACTTCGCCCGGTTTCACTTCGAGGTTCAGACCGCGCAAAATCTCTTTGTCTTCAACGCTAACCTGCAAATCTTTAATGCTTAACATACTCTTTCCTTCACATTGCTTCCGGCAACGGGCATCAGCCCACACTGTGCTCAAGGCTGATAGCTAACAATTTTTGCGCTTCCACGGCGAATTCCAGTGGCAGCTCGGAGAAAACGTCTTTGCAGAAGCCGTTGACGATCATTGAGATCGCATCTTCTTCGCTGATGCCACGCTGCAGGCAGTAGAACATCTGATCTTCACCGATGCGCGAGGTGGTGGCTTCGTGCTCCAGATGGGCGGTGTTGTTGCGCGTTTCCACATACGGGAAGGTGTGCGCACCGCACTCGGCACCAATCAGCATCGAGTCACACTGGGTGAAGTTACGCGCGTTGGTCGCGGTTGGCATAATTTTCACCAGGCCACGATAGGTGTTCTGACTCTTACCGGCAGAGATACCTTTAGAGATGATGGTCGACTTGGTGTTTTTACCGATGTGAATCATCTTGGTACCGGTATCCGCCTGCTGGCGGCCTGCGGTCAGTGCGACCGAGTAGAACTCACCGATCGAGTAATCACCGCGCAGAATGCAGCTTGGATATTTCCAGGTGATCGCCGAACCCGTCTCAGACTGCGTCCAGGACATCTTGCTGTGATCGCCTTCGCACAGGGCACGTTTGGTCACGAAGTTGAGGATACCGCCCTCGCCTTCGCCGCCTGGGAACCAGTTCTGTACGGTGGAGTATTTCACTTCAGCGTTTTTATGGATGATCACTTCTACCACTGCGGCGTGCAGCTGATAGGTGTCACGCACAGGCGCAGAGCAACCTTCGATGTAGCTGACGTAGCTGTCTTCATCGGCGATCAAAATGGTGCGCTCGAACTGACCGGTTTTTGCCGCGTTGATACGGAAATAGGTCGACAGCTCCATCGGGCAACGTACGCCTTTCGGGATATAAACGAAGGTACCGTCAGAGGCCACAGCGGAGTTCAGCGCAGCGAAGAAGTTATCGTTTGGCGGCACGACGGTGCCGAGATACTTCTGCACCAGCTCAGGGTGATCGTGAATCGCTTCGCCGAACGAGCAGAAGATGATGCCCTGCTCCGCCAGCTTGCCGCGATAGGTGGTTGAAACGGAGACGGAGTCGAAAATCGCATCCACCGCCACTTCACGACCTTCACGCACCGGAACGCCTAACTGGTTGAACGCGTCTTCCACTTCCTTCGTCAGGTAGTCGCTGGACGCGACGCTGCCGGAGGTTTGCGTGGCACCGGGTTCAGAAGCACAGCTGTCATCGCAGTTGCCGCAGGACGGCGCGGAATAATAGCTGTAATCCTGATAATCCAGTTTCTCGTAGTGCGCTTTCAGCCAGTGCGGCTCTTCCATTTGCTCCCAGGCGCGGAACGCCTTGAGACGGAATTCAAGCATCCATTCAGGTTCGTTACGTTTAGCCGAAATGGCGCGCACCACATCTTCATTGATGCCGTGGGCAAATTCTTCAGTTTGTAACTGGGTAAAGAAGCCCTCTTTATAGTTGAGCTTACCTTCCCACATTTGTACATCGTCAGATGCTTCGCTGTGTCGTGACATATTTCACTTACTCGACGCCAAAGCTTTCACCGCACCCGCAGGCGTGTTGAGCTTTAGGGTTGTTGAATTTAAAAATCTGGTTAAGACCTTCGCGGACATAATCCAGCTCGGTACCGTCAACAAACGGCATCGCCTGAAGTGGCACAAACAGTTTTGCGCCGAATTGCTCAAACTGCAGGTCGTCATCGGCAGGATCTTTCACCAGATCCATAACGTACCCAAAACCGGCACAGCCGGACGTTTTCACACCCAGTTTCAAGCCCTTGACTTCAGGGTCTTGTTCTACCAGGTTAAGAATCTGTTTCGCTGCCGATTCGGTCAGCGTGAGCCCTTTCCAGACGAAATCTTCGGGTGAAAAAGAGTCGGCATTTACTGATGACATTGTGCTACCTCATATGTCTGGGCCTTTTCAGGCTATCCCCCTATGGTAGTGATATCAGATATCACTTCAACCTCTTGTTTTGCAGGGATAATCATCTCGTGCTGTTTTTTACTGCTGCTTTATTAAGCATAGTCGCTTCAAAGCAGATTGATGGCAGCATTCCCGTGCGCGTCTGACCAACGTAACCCGTTAAATTGTCGTAAAATTTCCAAAATCAATTTTACGTTTCCATCCTGATTGATAGGTTACGCCTTTCTACTATGTAAAGAAATTGTTATTACCGATTTTAGTAACAGGCAGAGGAAATCAATAAAATTTCACAGCGGGAATTGCATTCCTGACGCGGTTTAATATGATAATGATTATCATTAACCTAAAAAGGTGGCGATATGACGCTTACCGTCTCAGCCTGGTTACAACATAAAATCGACGAATATAAGTTTTCGGTGCGCGATATCACCGTTGACTTCTACATGGCTCAGGCAAAGCTCAACCGCACTGATTGCACACTCGACCAACTGCGTCGCTTTAACGACACCTGTCTTGATATGGCAGAAATCTGCGAAATCAACGGCGACGATCACAGCTTTCTGCATGCCATGGGCAAGCTCCATCACCGCTTAGTGCAGGAGATGGGCAATACCGATCGTGACCGTTTGTTCCGGATTCAGGCCTATCAACTGGCGCGCCTGTCATTAACACGCTTGTGTCATCAACTGGCGCTCAGCGGCGAGTGGGATCAAGCCACCCGCCTGCAGAGTGATTTTGTTCGCCACGCAGGCTGGATATTCTAATCCAGCTTTGTGACGTCTCCTACAATTTGTTTACATCATTTCCAGTAATGCTTGCAGTGGATGACGCATGCCATTGCCTTCTGCGCGTTTTACCTGGCTACGACACGAAAAACCGGTTGCCAGACAGCGCTGACGCGGCAGCTTTTGCAATTGCGGATGCCAGGACAGCTCATAAATCCCCAGCGAATTCTCCAGGTTTACGCTTTCATGGCCATAGGTTCCCGCCATTCCGCAGCAGCCCACATTGACGTTTTCAAGCTTCGCACCAAAGCGCGCAAAAATGCTCTGCCACTGATTCGGCGTGGACGGTAGCGCGGTCACTTCGGTGCAGTGCGCAAACAGATACCAGGCTTCGCCGCTGGCGGTTTGCTCCGCACGTGCCGACAAGGCGGTTTGCAGCCACTCATGCACCAGCTGCACGTTAAACTCGCCGCGCTGCTCGCCCAGCACCTGATGGTACTCATCGCGGTAACAGAGCACGGTCGCCGGATCGACACCGACCATCGGCATGCCCAGTTTTGCCACGCGATTGAGAAAATCAGCGGTTTTGCTGGCGGTGCGCGCAAAGCGCTGCAGGAAGCCTTTCACATGCTGCGCCTTGCCATTCGGTGAGAACGGCAGCAGCACCGGACGATAACCGAGTTTCTCAATCAGCTTGACGAAATCGGTGACCAGCTGTGCCTCGTAATAGCTGGTAAAGGGATCTTGTACCACCAGCACGCAGTTTTCGCGTTGCGCCGCATCCAGCGCTTCTAACTGCTCCAGCGTCAGGTTCATCGCTGGGTGGCCGCCTAACTGCTGCTTGAGGCTCGGCGATGACAGCAGCGGCAAATCCACCATGCCGATATGCTTTTTGCTCAGCTCGCGCATCCACGGCTGCTTGAGGAAAAAGTTGAACACCTTAGGCGCTTTGGCCATCAGCGGCGCGTAACTCTCCACGGTGGCTACCAGATGATCGCTCATCGGGCGCAGATAGCGGGTGTGATACAGCTGCAGGAAGCGTGAACGGAAGTTCGGCACATCGATCTTGATTGGGCACTGCGTCGAGCAGGCTTTACACGCCAGGCAGCCCGACATCGCCTCTTTCACTTCGTGCGAGAAGTCATATTCGCCCTGATTTGCGTGCCAGGTATTACGCGTGCGCTGAATCAGCGTACGCAAGCTGGCGCCCTGTTTCGGCAGCGCCTGCTCAAGTTGGGTAGGATCCACGCCCTGCTCGGAGAGCAAACGCAGCCATTCACGCGTGAGTGTGGCGCGCCCTTTCGGCGAGTGAATGCGGTTGCGGGTAATTTTCATCGACGGGCACATTGGGCTACGTGCATCGAAGTTGAAGCACAAACCGTTGCCATTACACTCCATCGCACCGCGCCACTCGTTGCGCACCGTAACCGGAATCTGCCGATCGTAGGTGCCGCGTTTCACCGCATCAACCTGCATCATCGGTTCATCACTGCCGAGCGGCGTACAGATTTTGCCGGGATTCATGCGGTTGTCAGGATCGAACGCGGCTTTGATGCGGCGCAGCTCATTGAATAACGTTTTGCCAAAGAATTCCGGGCTGTACTGCGCGCGAAAACCTTTGCCGTGCTCGCCCCACAATAAACCGCCGTAGCGCGCGGTCAGCGCCACCACTTCATCGGAGATCTGCTTCATCAGCAGCTCCTGCTGCGGATCGCACATATCCAGCGCCGGACGCACATGCAGCACGCCCGCATCCACGTGCCCAAACATGCCGTAGCTCAGGCCGTGGCTGTCAAGCAGCGCGCGAAAATCGACGATGTAATCCGCCAGCTGTTCTGGTGGCACCGCGGTATCTTCCACAAACGGAATCGGCTTGGCGCGCCCTTTGGCGTTCCCCAACAGGCCAACCGCTTTTTTGCGCATATTATAGATGCGCTCAATGCCGCCTAAATCGTCACACAGTTGATAGCCAATGACGCCGCCCATCTGCTGCTGCATCAGCTCATCCAAGCGCTGACATAGCGTGCTAATCTGCTGCTCAATCACTTCGCCATCATCACCGGCAAACTCCACGATGTTGAGCCCCAGCATCTCTGTATCCGGCACATCGGTAATCAATTCATTTACCGAATGCCAGACGATATCTTCTCGCGCCAGATTCAGGACTTTCGAGTCAACGGTTTCCACCGACAGCGCTTTGGCTTCCACCATTAAAGGGGCGTTACGCAGGGCCGAGTCGAACGAATCGTATTTGATGTTAACCAGACGGCGCACTTTAGGGATGGGCGTGATGTCGAGGCGCGCTTCGGTAATAAAGGCCAATGTGCCTTCCGCGCCGCACAGCAAACGCGTCAAATCAAACGTCTGCAAATCGTCGCTGAACACATGACGCAGATCGTATCCAGTCAGGAAGCGATTGAGCTTGGGGAATTTCTCCAGAATCAGATCGCGCTGTTCGCGGCAGCGACTCAACACCTGCTGGTAAATGCGCCCTTCCGCGGTCGGCGTGCTGGCCAGCTGTTCCGCCAGTTCAGTCGGCATGGCGCGCGTATCAAGGATATCGCCACCCAGCAGCACTGCACGCAGGCCTTCAACATGATCGGAGGTTTTGCCATACACCAGCGAACCCTGGCCTGAAGCATCGGTGTTGATCATGCCGCCGAGCGTGGCGCGGTTGCTGGTGGAGAGCTCCGGCGAGAAGAAGAAGCCATACGGCTTGAGCCACGCATTGAGCTGATCTTTCACCACGCCCGCTTCAACCCGCACCCAACCTTGCTCGGTGTTGATTTCCAGGATGCGGTTCATGTAGCGCGACATATCCACCACGATGCCCTGATTCAGCGACTGTCCGTTGGTGCCGGTGCCGCCACCGCGTGGCGTAAACACCAGGCTGGTAAAACGGGTTTCACCGGCAAGGCGCGCAATCAACGCCACATCCGCCGTCGAGCGCGGAAACAACGCCGCATCAGGCAGCAGCTGATAAATACTGTTGTCGGTGGCAAGCGAGAGGCGATCGGCATAGCTGGTGGCGGTATCGCCGGTAAAGCCTTGCTCTTTCAAGGACTGCAGGAATGTCAGCACCAGTTGAACGAGGCCCGGTGCCTGAGAAATCTGTGGGATCATTATTGAGTGACCGAGATGTTGTAAACGTTTGCGTCGTGATTTTTTTCAGCCCTTGGTTTTATCATACTTTTCTGCTGGCTGCTGTTTTTTCAGGAAAGCGCGCCGCCGTCGCTGCTTTTCCTGTTTAATTTTCAGGAAATAGATCATCATTAATCAGGGCTGTTCAGCCCCACTCTGAAGGATTCAATCGAGGTTAACCGTTGTGATGAAAGACCTGCAACGCGGTATGGATTTACCGCAAATGCTGTTTTCACTGATGTTCATTCTAATCATGATCATCGCCAGTCTGTGGGTGGTGCAGCCCTTTATTCTTGGCTTCGCCTGGGCCAGCATGGTGGTGATCGCCACCTGGCCGTTGATGATTCGTCTACAGCACATGTTGTGGGGACGCCGCTCGCTGGCGGTGATCGCCATGACCATTTTGCTATTACTGTTGTTTATTATTCCTATCGCCCTGCTGGTCAGCAGCCTGATTGATAACAGTGCGCCGGTGATCGCCTGGGCAACGCAGCGCCATCTGGTAATGCCTGACTTCGATTGGTTGCGACAGATTCCCTACGTCGGCAGGAAACTCTACTCGAGCTACCACAAATTAGTGGATGGCGGCGGCGCGGCGATGCTGAATCAGGTGCAGCCTTATATTGGTCGCACCACCGGCTTCTTTGTGGCGCAGGCCGGCCACTTCGGCCGCTTTATGATGCACCTCATCGTGATGCTGTTGTTCAGCGTGCTGCTCTACTGGCGCGGCGAGCAGGTGGGCCACGGCATTCGTCATTTTGCCTATCGCATGAGTGGACGCCGTGGCGATGCCGCAGTGCTGCTGGCCGGTCAGGCGATTCGTGCTGTGGCGCTAGGCGTGGTGGTCACCGCGCTGGTTCAGGGCGTGCTCGGCGGTATTGGTTTAGCCATTTCCGGCATTCCTTACGCCACGCTGTTAACCGTGTTGATGATTCTGACCTGCCTGGTGCAGCTCGGGCCGCTGGTAGTGTTAGTGCCAGCGATTATCTGGCTGTACTGGAGCGGCGATACCACGTGGGGCACGGTGCTGCTGGTGTGGAGTTGCGTGGTCGGCACGCTGGACAGCGTGTTGCGTCCGGTGTTGATTCGCATGGGTGCCGATCTACCGATGATCCTGATTCTTTCCGGCGTTATTGGCGGATTGATTGCTTTCGGTATGATTGGGCTGTTTATCGGTCCGGTGGTCCTGGCGGTTTCTTATCGTCTGGTTTCAGTGTGGATGCATGAAGCGCCCGAACCGGATGACGATGTGCAGACCGCCATCGAAGCGTTGGCCGATCACGAAGAAGAACTACATTAAGCGATCCCCGCCGGGTCGCCATTCATGGCGACCTCATTCACATTAACGCCCACTCAGCGAAGATGCACGATCTCTCAGTTTTACACTGGCCTTACTTTAACCCGCCTAATGCCCCAACATCGCCCCCGCGCATTTCTTACTGATAATAATTTTTTTCCTTAAGCGATTTTTAAGAAAAAACGCAGTTTTAGGCGCTTTAGGCGGAATTCTCTTACGGAATGATTATTTTTACAGCTGAATTGCCGCTTAGCAGGGAAGAAAAAGGCCACGAAAGGTTATCAGCTTTAAACTAATAAGAGGATTCTTAAAGACGCCAGCGAGCCTGATCAATAACATGTTTCCTATGTTTTGAATCAAGCTACTGATTTCTAAACAACCTTATTCCCCTGAGTAAAGTGAAGAATTGCTGTGTGTAGTCTTTGCCCATCCCCTGTGATGGGCTTTTTTTTGGCTTTTTTTCAGACAAAAAAACAAGGCCAGCAGCGCTGACCTTGATAATTACATTAATGACACGTCAAATTCTCATCTGATGCATCAAATTACCGCCTGGTTAATGTTTGGAAGCGTTCAGCTCTGCCAAACTCAACCAGGTTTCAACCACGGTATCCGGATTAAGCGACAGGCTATCAATGCCCTGCTCCATTAACCATGCCGCAAAGTCCTGATGATCCGACGGTCCCTGACCACAAATACCGACGTATTTGCCCTGTTTTTTCGCCGCTTTGATCGACATCGATAACAGCGCTTTCACGGCATCATTACGTTCATCAAACAGCGCGGACACCACGCCAGAGTCACGATCGAGGCCCAGAGCCAGCTGTGTCATGTCGTTAGAGCCGATGGAGAAGCCATCGAAGTGCTCGAGGAACTGCTCAGCCAGCAAGGCGTTGGACGGGATCTCACACATCATGATCACTTTCAGGCCATTCTCGCCGCGCTTCAGACCGTTTTTCGCCAGCTCGGCGACCACCGCTTCGGCTTGATCGACGGTACGCACGAACGGAATCATGATTTCAACGTTGGTCAGCCCCATTTCGTTACGCACGCGCTTCACCGCTTCGCACTCCAGCTTGAAGCAGTCGCGGAAGTTGTCAGCAACGTAGCGACCGGCGCCACGGAAACCGAGCATCGGGTTCTCTTCTTCCGGCTCATAACGCTCGCCACCCACCAGGTTGGCGTATTCGTTGGTTTTGAAATCGGAAAGACGAACAATCACCCGTTTCGGCGCAAATGCGGCACCCAGCGTCGCAATCCCTTCGGTTAGACGGCCGATGTAGAACTCAATCGGGTCATCAAAGCCTTTCATCATCTGACGAATCTGCTGCTGCAATTCCGGCGTTTGCTGATCAAACTCCAGCAACGCTTTGGGATGCACGCCAATCATACGGTTGATAATAAACTCAAGACGCGCCAGGCCAACACCTTCGTTCGGCAAGCAGGCGAAATCGAACGCACGATCCGGATTACCGATGTTCATCATGATCTTCAGCGGCAGTTCCGGCATGGTATCGACCTGCGAGCTGGTAACTTCGAAGTCCAGCAGTTGGTCATAGACATAACCGGTATCACCTTCGGCGCAGGAAACCGTGACTTTATGGCCATCTTTCAGGTGATCGGTGGCATCGCCACACCCCACTACCGCTGGAATGCCCAGCTCACGCGCGATGATCGCTGCGTGGCAAGTACGACCGCCGCGATTGGTGACGATGGCTGAGGCTTTCTTCATGATCGGTTCCCAATCGGGATCGGTCATGTCGGTTACCAGCACATCGCCTTTTTCAATGCGATGCATCTCGCTGATGTCGTGGATGACTTTGACTTCACCGGCGCCGATGCGATGACCAATGGCGCGGCCTTCGACCACCACGTTGCCTTTGCCCTGCAGCGTATAACGTTCCATCACCTGACCGTTGGAGCGCACCGTTTCCGGACGCGCCTGCACGATGAACAGTTTGCCGGTGTGGCCATCTTTCGCCCATTCAATGTCCATTGGGCGTTTGTAGTGCTGCTCAATCAGCACCGCCTGTCGCGCCAGCGCCTGCACTTCGTCATCGGTTAAGCTGAAGCGATCGCGCTGTTCCTGCTCGACATCTTCAATCCGCACCTGCTCGCCATGCTCCTGCGAATCCGCATACACCATGCGCAGCTTTTTTGAGCCCATGGTGCGGCGCACAATCGCCGGACGATTGGCGGCCAGCGTTGGTTTGTGCACGTAGAACTCGTCGGGGTTCACCGCGCCCTGCACCACCATTTCGCCCAAACCAAAGGCAGACGTGATAAACACCACCTGATCAAAGCCCGATTCGGTATCAATGGTAAACATCACGCCCGACGAAGCGAGGTCCGATCGCACCATGCGCTGAATACCGGCCGAGAGCGCCACGCCGCGATGGTCGTAGCCCTGATGCACACGGTAGGAGATGGCACGATCGTTAAATAAGGAGGCATAAACGTGCTTCACCGCGATGATGACCGCGTCATAACCCTGCACGTTAAGGAAAGTCTCCTGCTGGCCGGCAAACGAGGCGTCGGGCATATCCTCGGCGGTGGCTGACGAGCGCACCGCAAAGGAGGCGTCGGCATCATCAGCAGAGAGTTGTTCGTAGGCGCTACGAATTGCCGCTTCCAGTTCAGGCTGGAATGGCGTGTCGATCACCCATTGACGAATCTGTTTACCCGCTTGCGCGAGCTCAGCAACATCATCAACATCCGTTTTATCCAGCAAATCATAGATCCGCTGGTTCAGTCCGCTTTGATCGAGGAACAGATTAAACGCGTAAGATGTGGTCGCATAACCGTTTGGTACGGAAACACCCAGCGACGACAAATTCGTAATCATTTCTCCAAGGGAAGCATTCTTGCCTCCCACCCGATCAACATCATGCATGCCAAGCTGGTTGTACCAGAGCACTAGCGACTGTTGGTCTTGATTGGACATTGAGATTATCCTTTTAAATGATGTGAATACACATGGAACATTTTGCTATTCGCCAAACCAGCCTGGCACAACCGATTAATAAAGACTAAGTGTTGAATCGTTAAAGCAGGAAAAGAAAGACAAAATCGGATTAGTACTTAGAATTAATTGTGTTGCGCAACCGCCCTATTTCACGCTAATAGATTGCTGTAGCGATATTTTTCCCCTTTTCAGAGGGTTAGCGATAGATTTTTGTTGCGCAACGCCCTCACACTTTATTTCATGCGCGAAAAGGAAAATGCGCGAAAATAATGCTTTTCAAAACAGCATTTCATCTAATATTGATTATTCACTGATTCATCTTTGTGAGCGCAATAGCGGACAATATGGATATTTCATTTTATTATTATTTAAAATGAAATGTTGTCATCGATAATTTGGGCATTGCTACGCAAGAGGATATTTGCACTATGAACACTGAACGCAGCGTATTCTACATCTCTGATGGCACCGCCATTACCGCCGAAGTGCTGGGCCATGCGGTGTTGTCCCAGTTCCCGGTGATGACCCACACCGTGACGCTGCCATTTGTCGAGAATGTGCAACGCGCTCAGGCGGTTAAAGCGCAGATCAACGCGCTCTACCAGCAGAGCGGCGTGCGCCCGCTGGTGTTCTTCTCCATCGTCACACCCGACGTCCGTGAAATTATTCTCGAAAGCGAAGGCTTTTGTCAGGACATCGTGCAGGCGCTGGTAGCGCCGTTGCAGAGCGAGCTCGGCGTGGCGTCAATGCCGGTGGCGCACCGCACGCACGGTTTGACCGCCAGCAACCTCGGCAAATATGACGCGCGCATCGCCGCCATTGATTACACCCTTGCGCATGATGATGGCATTTCCCTGCGCGGCCTCGAAGATGCGCAGGTGATTCTGCTCGGCGTGTCTCGCTGCGGGAAGACGCCCACCAGCTTATATCTGGCAATGCAGTTTGGCGTGCGTGCCGCTAACTATCCGTTTATCGCCGATGATATGGATAACCTGAAACTGCCGCCGGCGCTGCGTGCACATCAGCATAAGTTGTTTGGTTTAACCATCGACCCGGAACGCCTGGCGGCGATTCGCCAGGAGCGCGCGGAAAATACCCGCTACGCTTCGTTGCGCCAGTGCCGTCTCGAAGTAGGCGAAGTGGAAGCGCTGTTCCGTACCAACCAGATTCGTTATCTCAACAGCACCAACTATTCGGTGGAAGAGATCGCCACCAAAATCCTCGATATCATGGGTCTGAGCCGCAGCATGTATTAGGTTTCTCTGCCGGTCGCCATAAATGGCGACCTCCCGCCACATACCGGGCCTGTATTGCAATCGTAAAGTCTGGCTTCCGTCTGGTTTTAAGACCTTTGTTTTTAGCAGGTTGAATTCGCAGGCTATTAGTTTATTGTGATCACCATCACTTCCCGGTATTTCACCGCTGCGAAGAACAAATTTTTGAGAATCTCAATGAACAAGACTGATGAACTGCGTACCGCGCGCATCGGTAGCCTACTGACTCCGGCTGCGCTCGCGCATGAACACCCTATTTCGGCAGAGATTGCCGCCAACGTCACCGCTTCCCGCCAGCGCATCGCACGCATTCTGACCGGTGAAGATCCGCGTCTGCTGGTGATTATTGGCCCTTGCTCGCTGCACGATCCTAAAGCGGCGATTGAGTATGCTGAACGTCTGAACGTGCTGCGTGAGCGCCATAAAGATCGTCTGGAAATCGTGATGCGTGCCTATTTCGAAAAACCGCGCACCGTGATTGGCTGGAAAGGCCTGATCTCCGATCCCGATCTGGATGGCAGCTACGATGTAAACCGCGGCATCGCCATTGCGCGCAAACTGCTGCTGGATATCAACGCGCTGGGCTTGCCAACCGCCACTGAATTCCTCGATATGGTGATCGGCCAGTTTATTGCCGACCTGATCAGCTGGGGCGCGATTGGCGCGCGTACCACCGAAAGCCAGATTCATCGTGAAATGGCGTCAGCGCTCTCCTGTCCGGTCGGTTTCAAAAACGGCACCGACGGCAACGTGCAAATTGCGGTCGATGCGATTCGCGCCGCGCGTGCCAGCCACATGTTCCTGTCACCGGATAAAAACGGTCAGATGACCATCTATCAAACCAGCGGTAATCCGCATGGTCACGTGATCCTGCGCGGCGGTCGACAGCCGAACTATCACGCCGAAGATGTGGCGGCGGCAGCGGCCAATCTGCGCGACTTCAATCTGCCGGAGCAATTGGTGATCGACTTCAGCCACGGCAACTGCCTGAAGCAGCACGGTCGCCAGCGTGACGTTGCCGATGATGTGGCGGCGCAAATCCGTGCCGGATCGCGCGCGGTTGCGGGCGTGATGATCGAGAGTTTCCTGCAGGAAGGGAATCAGAAAGTGGTGAGCGGTGCGGCGCTGACCTATGGTCAGTCAATCACCGATCCGTGCCTCGGCTGGGAAGACAGCGCCGAGGTGCTGGCAAAACTGGCTGCCGCGGTCGACAGCCGTTTTTAATGCTGATCTAGCTGGAACAGCTCACTTCCAGCGTTTTGCCCCACTCTGGTGGCCGTTGGCGCAACTCTGCGCTGACGGCTACATCGCTAAACGGTTGCTGTAACGCGCTATGCAGCTTCGCTAACGCCGTGGTCTCGCCGTTCTCGACCTCTTCAATCACCTGCTGTGCCAGATAGTTGCGTAACACCAGCGCCGGATTCGCCGCCTTCATCACCGCCTGACGCTGCGCATCGCTGGCGTGGTCTTGCAACAAACGCTGGCGATAATCGCTGTACCAGCGATCAAAGGCCTCACGATCAATAAACTCATCACGCAACGGCGAACGGCTTTCATCTTGCTGCGTGTTGCTCAGCATGCGGAAGGTCAGCGTGTAATCACTGTGTTCCGCCGTCATCATCGACAGCAAGCCGGTCAGAAGCGTGTTGTCATTGGCATCCGCCGTCAGCAATCCGAGTTTGGCACGCATTTTCTCCCCCCAAACGCGCATCAGCTCACCTTCATAATGACCCAGCGCCTGCTTAAGCTGCTCGGTGGTCATCAAGCCCGACAAGGCATGCGCCAGGCGATTAAGGTTCCACAAGCCAATCATCGGCTGATTTTCGAAAGCGTAGCGGCCCTGATAGTCACTGTGATTGCAGATGTAATCCGGCTGATAGTCGTCGAGGAAACCGTAAGGGCCGTAATCCAGCGTTAAGCCCAGAATCGACATGTTATCGGTGTTCATCACGCCGTGCGCAAAGCCAACGCTCTGCCAATGGGCGATCAGGCTGGCGGTGCGTTTAACGATATCGGTGAACCACAGCAGGTAACGACCCGCTTCATCCTTGAGCTGCGGCCAGTGATGGCGAATGGCGTAATCCGCCAGCTGGCGCACTTTGTCTTGTTCACCGCCGTAATAGAAATGCTCAAAATGACCGAAACGCAGATGGCTGTCGGCAATGCGCATCAGCATCGCACCGCGTTCCTGGGTTTCGCGTAGCACCGGCTCATCGCCAATGGCTAACGCCAGCGCGCGCGTGGTGGGAATGCCCAGATGGTGCAGCGCTTCAGACGCGAGGAATTCGCGTACGCTGGAGCGGATCACCGCGCGACCGTCGCCCATGCGCGAATAGGGCGTTAATCCGGCCCCTTTTAAGTGCCAGTCGAGCTTGCGACCGTTGGCCAGCTGCTGTTCACCCAGCAGAATGCCGCGCCCATCGCCCAGCTGTCCGGCCCAGACGCCAAACTGATGGCCACTATAAACCTGCGCCAGCGGCGACATGCCGGGCAGCATTTCGCGTCCTGACCACACGCCATGCCCGTTGCCGGCGAACAGCGCATCGTCTAAACCCATCTCTTGTGCCAGCGGGGCGTTGTGATAAAACAGCCGTCCACCCGCTAATGGCGTTGGGTCCAGCGCGGTGTAGAATCCGGGTAATTCTTGCTGCCAGCTATTGGTAAATTGCATCGACACTCCGGAAGGTGCGCTTAAATCAGGCACCCGCAATGAGTTATAAGATAACAGAGAGTGTAACGCCGACGCGGCGCGGAAGACAGGCGAAAGGGTTACTGCTGCGAAGGCGTGTGTAAATTCAGGTCGGAATAGATGAGATCGTTAAGACGTTCAGCTTTCACCACCGGGAACAGGCTGCCCTGTAGCTGCGCACCACTCAACGTAGTCATCTTTTCCATCATGTGGTTATCGTCAATACCACAAATAATGATCTGGTCCGCAAAATCGGAAAAATTATTGATAACTGTCTGAATAAAAGGCGTAAACGAGGCTCGCTTGGCCAGGTTGTGAATAAAGGCTTTATCCAGTTTTAACACGCTAAACAGATTATCGTACACCGCGGTTGCCGGTGCTTTTCCTGCGCCAAATTGTGAAAGCGATAAACGAAATTCACTTTGTAATGCTGCGAGCAATGGATGGGATTTACCCAAAGATAATTGCGGAAACGTTTCGCTGATATCTAAAACAATAAAAGGGATTTGTCGGAATTTCCTTAACAGAAGTTCACTGGCTAAAAGTGTATTGGCCATAGAATCATCAATACGTACCAACGCGGTAATTTGATTAATCTCAAAAAAGTCGCGGTACTTTTCCAGCAATGAAAGCTGGCTCTGCAGCAAACGTAATTGCTGCGCATCGTCCAATTGCGGCAACAGCAAATCCTGCGGCAGCGTAATAGGTGCGCTGTCGTGGACAAATTGCGTCACCAGCTCGACCGCAGTCAGCTGGCCCGCCAGAGAGTAAACTGGATAAAACCAGGTTTCCGACTGATAGTCGGCAGACAAATGGACTTTCATTTTTCAAGCCAGAAGCAATGGCAATTGGCGCATCGTATATCAACGAATTCTACCAGGCAATAGGACCAAACGTTTGAAGAGGTGCCGTTTTAGGTCTTATTACGCTGATTTAAGCCGCAAATAATACTTAAGCCAAATAAGCCGGGGTTAATGTCCATACCAATTAAATAAATTTAGCTTTATTATTAGTATTAAATCGATAACGGGTAAAGTGCCATTTTAAATGATAGTTAAATATCGGCAGAATTCAGATTTAATTCAGGGTGAAATACCCTTTCTTTTTTCGCGTCTTTATTAAGCGATAACAACGCTATTTAGATGCGACGCGCCTGCCAAAATACTTTACGCCAGTAAACATTATCCAGCGACGAGCGGATCACACCCTGGCTGGTCGAGGCGTGAATAAAGGTGTTGTCGGTATCGTAAATACCGACGTGCAAACCGTTTTCTCCACTGCCAGTTTTGAAAAACACCAGATCGCCAGGCAGTAGATCGCCTTTGTCGATGCGCGTACCAATGTCAGTTTGATCAATGGTCGAGCGTGGCAGCTGCATATCGAATTTATCGCGGAAGGTGAGATAGACGAAGCCGGAACAATCCACGCCACCGCGGCTTAATCCGCCATAGCGATACGGCGTTCCCCGCCAGCGGCTCAGCTGATCGTTGAGTTGGGCAATCACGGTGATAGAGTCAGACAAACGGCCATTCGGCGGCGGTGCATGATGGCTACAGCCCGCCAGCAACAGTGCCAAAATCAAAATTGTCAGCCGCATCCGCCTTTCCCTCTCTCCCTTGTCCGGCAGACACTGTAGCGGCAAAGCGCCACGGCACGCAATCCTCTGTCAGGGAATAAACAGCAGCGGGCCTTGTGCGGTATCAATTTGTTCAAACGGGGTTTGGTAAAGCGGCGCTAAATGCGCAGCGGTCAGCACCTCGCTGGCCCTGCCCTGACGGACAACCGCGCCTTGATGCATTAACCACACGCGATCGGCATGGCGCAGGCTGTGGTTGAGGTCGTGCCCGCTGGCAACAATCGCCAGACCGCTGTAACACAGTTCGGCCAGCAGCTTATCGACCGCACGTTGCTGCGCCACGTCGAGTGCACTCATCGGCTCATCCAGTAGCAGCAGTTTGCCGCGTGGATTGATCGCCGGATGAACCTGCAACACCACGGCAGCCAACCGCACGCGTTGCCATTCGCCACCAGAAAGCTGCGTAAGACTGCGCGTCAGTTTGTCCTGCAGCGCTAACTGCGCGAGCACCTCTTGTAAGACGCAGTCTGTTTCCGCCGTTTGTGTGGTGACATGCATGCGTAAGTAATGCCACACCGGCATTTGTCCCGGCGCCATCTGCTGTTGCGGCAGCCAGCCGCGCAGCGGGGCCAATGCCGCACCGTTTAACGTGGACAGCGGCGCGCCATCCAGCAGAATGCTGCCCTGACTCGGCAACAAACCGGACAGCGCGTTGAGCAAGGTACTTTTGCCAGCGCCGTTCGGCCCCACCAGATGCACTAACTCACCGGCGTTAACGCTAAGTTCAACGGGAGCCAGCCGCCCTGTGACGCTGACTCCCTGACACTGCAATAGCATTTATTCGGCCAGCGCCTGCTCTACACTTTTCAGGATGATGGGATCGTCTGGCGTCATATCCGGTGAGAAGCGCGCAATGACTTTGCCCTGCTTATTAATTAGGAATTTTTCGAAGTTCCACAGGATATCGCCTGGCGCTTTCGGCGCGCGCCCTTTGCTCTCCATGCGTTCGAGAAAACCGCTGCCTTCCGGGCGTTGCGCCACCGGCTGCGCCGCCGTCAGCTGCGCATAGAGAGGGTGACGATGCTCGCCGTTGACATCGGTTTTATCGAACATCGGGAAAGTGACGCCGTAAGTGGTGCTGCAAAAGGTTTTGATCTCTTCGTTACTGCCCGGCTCTTGCTCGAGGAACTGATTGCATGGGAAGCCAAGCACGCTGAACGGCTTATCCTGCCAGGCTTTCTGCAGCGATTCTAACTGCTCATACTGCGCCGTCAGGCCACATTTGGATGCCACATTGACTACCAGTAGCACCTTGCCCTCATAGGCCGCCAGCGTGGTTTTTTCACCGTCCAGCGTAACCAGTTCTGTCTGATAAATGCTCATCGTCGATTCCTGTTGTTGATAACACGTTGCCAGCCAAAGCTAGCGCGAAGACTTCACTAATAGCATGATAAACAGCGGCGCGCCGAGCGTGGCCGTTACCACGCCAATCGGCAGTTCGGCGGAGGTTAGCACCAGCCGCGCAATAATATCCGCGCCAAGCAGCACTGCGGCACCGGCTAACGCCGCCGCAGGCAACAAATAACGATGATCGCTAAAACCGCTGAGACGCAATAGATGCGGGATAACCAGACCAATAAAACCGATCGCACCCGCCATCGCTACGCTCACGCCCACCAGCCAGCCCATCGCCAGCACCAGCAGGTTGCGCCACAGCAGCAGCGGTAATCCGAGCTGACGTGCCGAGGTTTCGCCCAGCGCCAGCAAATTCAACGTGCGTGCGGTGGCGATCAGCAGCAGCGTTACCGGCAGCAGCGCCAACATCATCCAGCCATAGCGCCAGTCGATGCCGCTAAAGCCGCCCATCATCCAGTACATCAGCTGACGCAGATCGAGGCTGGTGCTAAAGTACACTGCCCACGTCATGATGGCGCTACAGATAATGCCAAGCGCTACGCCGGTCAGCAGTAAGCGGCTCACTGAGAGTTGTTTGTGAGCGAAGTGCAGCAGCATCAGCGTGATCAGCAGCGCACCGGCCATGGCCGCCAGCGCTAAGCTCCATAGCGAACCGTTACCGAGCATCACGCCTAATACCAGACCAATCCCCGCCCCATTAGACACGCCAAGTAAGCCGGGTTCCGCCAGCGGATTGTTGAACAGCGCCTGCATTACCACGCCGCACACCGCCAGCGCCGCACCCACCAGCAGCACCGCCAGCGTGCGCGGCATGCGCAGCTGCCAGACGAACAGATCGCCTTCCGCCGAAAACCAATGTGTGGGGGAGATCCAGCTGTCGCCGGCACACAGGCTAAGCCCGATGAGCAGTAATAGCAGCGCAATGAGTGCGATGAGCCAGCGCTGGCTGCGGCGATTTGCCTGGGAAGCAAGCTGATCCAGCAGAGTCATAGATAAGATTGGCTGAGAAAACAGAGATTTGATTGTAGTGGGATTACAGCAAAAAGAAAGCGGCGCTGTGGAGGCGCCGCTGGAGAAGCCTTACTGATGCGGAGGGAGCGGCTGACCGTGATTATCACGCTTCTGCTGATTGTCACGCTGGTCGTGATGCTGCGGTTGCGGCTGACGTTTGTCGTCGCGGTGCGGTCCATTACCCGGATGCTGCGCCTGCCAGCCGTTACCGTTCCAATAACCGTGCGGACCTTTGGTGCCAATGCGCTGGTTGTGGTGCTGTTTCCACCACGTTGGCGCGCGCCAGTCGTAGCCATCCCAATAGTAGCCACGTTTATCCTGATCGCCGATATGCACCGAAACGCCCGGCGTGTTGATGCTGACGGAAACATTGGCGCTAGCCAGCAGCGGCATGCCTAACAAGACACTTAATAAAATTGCTGTCTTTTTCATTATTCGAACCTTTTGCTCTGTGATGGCGCTTTTATAACAAAAGTGTTGATGCCGTCACTATCGGTGAGGGCCGATTTTCGCCCTATTTTCCGGATACTTACTAAATCCTTACATCGTGAATAAATCGTGAGGAGCGGCCAGATTTAAGACAAAAAAAAGGCCGCTAAGCGGCCTTTTTGTCGTACTGAAATTAGTCAGCATCCTTGGGTGTCGCGTTCTCGACGCGACTTTTCAACTTCTGTCCCGGACGGAATGTCACCACTCGGCGCGCGGTGATAGGAATATCTTCCCCCGTCTTCGGGTTACGGCCCGGACGCTGGTTTTTGTCACGCAGATCAAAATTACCAAATCCGGACAGTTTTACCTGTTCTCCGTTTTCCAACGCGCGGCGAACCTCTTCAAAAAAAAGTTCTACCAACTCTTTGGCATCGCGTTTGCTCAACCCGAGTTTTTCAAACAGGTACTCTGACATTTCAGCTTTTGTAAGCGCCATAGGTTCAATCCCTCAAGGTTGCCTGGAATCGCTCTTTTAATGCCGCAACGCATTTGGCAACGGTCGCGGCAATCTCCTCTTCTTCGAGTGTCCGGCTGGTATCCTGCAAAATCAGGCTAATCGCTAGGCTCTTTTCACCTTCGTTTACGCCCTTACCACGGTACACGTCAAACAAGTTTACGCCAACTACCTGATTTACGCCAACTTTCTTACACTCCGCAATGATATCTGCTGCAGGCACATTTTCAGCCACCACAACGGCGATATCACGACGGTTTGCCGGGAAGCGAGAAATCTCGCGCGCATCAGGCAGGACGCGGTCTGCGACCTTATTCCAAAGCAGTTCAAACACTAAGGTGCGACCATTCAGATCCAGCTTACGTTCCAGCTCTGGATGAACCACCCCGATAAATCCGATTCGTTCGCCGCGTAAATAAATTGCGGCGCTTTGTCCTGGATGCAGCGCCGGATTGGCTTCCGCACGGAAGGAAATCTCATCAAGTTTACCGGTCAAATCCAGCAGCGATTCTAAATCGCCTTTCAAATCATAGAAGTCAACCGTCTGACGCGCCAGATCCCAATGCTCTTCATAGCGATTGCCGCTTAAAACGCCGGCCAGCATAAGATCCTGGCGGATACCCAGATCGGCCTGTGTATCAGGAACAAAGCGTAAACCGCTTTCAAACAGGCGTACGCGGCCCTGCTGACGGTTTTGGTTATACACCACCGCGCCCAGCAAACCGGTCCACAGCGACAGGCGCATTGCCGACATATCGCTGGAGATTGGGCTGGGCAGGATCAGCGCCTCTTCGCCCGGATGCAGCAACTGCTGCAGTTTGGGATCAACGAAGCTGTAGGTAATCGCTTCCTGATAACCTTTATCTACCAACAGATTTTTCGCACGCTTCAGCGACAGGTCGGCTTCACGATGCTGCGTCATGATCAGGCTGGCTTTCACCGGCACATCAGGGATGTTGTTGTAGCCGTAAACGCGCGCCACTTCTTCGACCAGATCTTCTTCGATAGCCATATCGAAACGCCAGCTTGGCGCAACGGCTTGCCACTCACCTGCACTCACTTTCACTTCGCAACCCAAACGCGTCAGGATGTCAGTAACCTGTTCGTCAGCAATCACATGGCCAATCAGGCGATCGAGCTTTTCACGGCGCAGCGTGATGGTGGCGCGTGGCGGCAGCGCGCTCGCGTCAGTTTGGTCGATGACCGGGCCCGCTTCGCCGCCACAGATGTCGAGCAACAGTTGCGTCGCGCGTTCAATCGCTTTGTGCTGCAACGCTGGATCGACGCCACGCTCGTAACGATGTGACGCGTCGGTATGCAGGCCCTGACGGCGAGCGCGGCCGGTGATCGCCAGCGGATCAAAGTAGGCGCATTCGAACAGCACATTTTGCGTCTCTTCATTGACACCGGAATGCTCGCCACCAAAGATGCCGCCCATCGCCAGCGCTTTGTGGTGATCGGTAATCACCAGCGTGTCGCTGCTGAGTTTAGCTTCGGTACCATCCAGCAGCGTCAGCACTTCGCCCTCTTCTGCCATACGCACCACGATGCCGCCGTCGATGCGGTCGAGATCGAAGGCATGCATCGGCTGACCAAGCTCCAGCAGTACAAAGTTGGTGATATCGACCACCGGATCGATTGAGCGAATACCGCAACGACGCAGCTTCTCACGCATCCACAATGGCGTATCGGCTTTGACGTTGACACCTTTCACCACGCGGCCAAGGTAGCGCGGGCAAGCGGCGGTGGCATCAACGCGAATCGGGAAGGTATCGTTGATGGTGGCTTTTACCGGCTCAATTGCGGGAGCCGTCAGCGGCAAACCGTTCAAAACTGCTACATCACGCGCAATCCCGATGATGCCCAGGCAATCGGCGCGGTTTGGCGTGACGCTGATTTCAATGGTGTTGTCATCCAGCTGCAGATAGCTGCGGATGTCGGTGCCAATTGGCGCATCGGCTGGCAGCTCAATGATGCCATTGTGATCGTCGGAAATACCCAGCTCAGAGAAGGAGCACAGCATGCCTTCAGACGGCTCGCCACGCAGTTTTGCTGCTTTGATTTTGAAATCGCCCGGCAGCACAGCGCCAACGGTCGCCACCGCCACTTTCAGGCCCTGACGGCAGTTTGGCGCGCCGCAGACGATATCCAACAGGCGATCGCCACCGACGTTGATTTTGGTGACGCGCAGTTTGTCGGCGTTCGGATGCTGGCCGCACTCAACCACTTCACCCACCACGACACCGTGGAACGCACCGGCAACCGGATCCACGCCGTCCACTTCAAGGCCGGCCATGGTGATTTGCTCAGACAGCGCAGCGCTGTCCAGGGCTGGATTTACCCATTCGCGTAACCAGAGTTCACTGAATTTCATTGGATAACCTGCCCTTATTTAAATTGTTTGAGGAAACGTAAATCATTTTCGAAGAAGGCGCGCAGATCGGTCACACCGTAGCGCAGCATGGTGAGACGCTCCATGCCCATGCCAAACGCAAAACCCGAATAAATTTCCGGATCGATGCCAACATTGCGCAATACGTTCGGGTGCACCATGCCGCAACCCAGCACTTCCAACCACTTGCCGTTTTTACCCATCACGTCCACTTCTGCGGACGGTTCGGTGAACGGGAAGTAAGAAGGACGGAAGCGAATTTGCAGATTCTCTTCGAAGAAGTTGTTGAGGAAATCGTGCAGTGTGCCTTTCAGGTTGGTAAAGCTGATGTCTTTATCGACAATCAAACCTTCCATCTGGTGGAACATTGGCGTGTGCGTCTGATCGTAATCGTTACGATAAACACGGCCTGGCGCGATGATGCGGATTGGCGGCTGCTGGTTTTTCATGGTACGGATCTGCACGCCTGAAGTTTGGGTGCGCAGCAGACGCGTGGCATCAAACCAGAAAGTGTCGTGATCGGCACGCGCCGGGTGATGGCCGGGAATGTTGAGCGCATCAAAATTGTGGTAGTCGTCTTCGATTTCCGGACCTGTTACCACCGCGAAACCCAGTTCGCCGAAGAAGGTTTCGATACGATCGATAGTGCGGGTCACCGGATGCAAGCCGCCATTCTCAACGCGGCGGCCAGGCAGCGACACGTCGATGGTTTCCGCAGCCAGACGCGCATTCAGCTCCGCACTTTCCAGCGTCTCTTTGCGCGCGGTAAGGCGGTCCTGCACTTGCTGTTTGGCCTCGTTGATGACCGCACCCGCAGCCGGGCGCTCTTCTGCCGGCAGTTCACGCAGGGTGGTCATTTGCAGCGTCAGATGCCCTTTCTTACCCAGAAATTCGACGCGCACGGCGTCCAGAGCAGCGATATCCGCCGCCTCGTCGATGGCGGCCGTGGCACGAGCCACCAGGTCTGCGAGTTGGGACATGATTTCCTCTTCTTCCAGCCGGGCTGGTCAGTTCTCATTGGGATCAGATGATCCGATTAAGTGTCGCCAGAAACAAAAAAGCCTCCACGAGGGAGGCTTTCAGCGCGATTTTTCGTTTCTTTTCTTATGCGCAAAAGCCCCTGATGTTCAGGCGCTAAAGTAAAAAAAGAAACGGAAAATAGCAGCATTCATGCTTGCGTTACCTTGTCATATTTAGAAACCGCACTATTGAAATGCGCAGCGGCCAAAATGTCAATCTTTTGCGTGAGTTGCGGGTAATAAAAAAGGGAGCAAGCTCCCTTTTTCAACTGACTTACGCCAGAGCTGATTTTGCTTTTTCAACAAGTGCAGTAAATGTCACTTTGTCGAATACAGCGATGTCAGCCAGAATCTTACGGTCGATTTCAATAGAGGCTTTTTTCAGGCCATTGATGAAACGGCTGTAAGAGATACCGTTCTGACGAGCCGCAGCGTTGATACGCGCGATCCACAGTTGACGGAACTGACGCTTACGTTGACGACGGTCACGGTAAGCATACTGACCAGCTTTGATAACAGCCTGGAAGGCAACGCGGTATACACGTGAACGTGCACCATAGTAGCCTTTAGCTTGTTTTAAGATTTTCTTGTGACGTGCGCGAGCAATTACACCACGTTTAACGCGAGCCATGTGAGCTCTCCTATATCATATTCTGTGATTTCCCTTCATCTTTCGTGCCGCAGCGGCGTTGGCTGTCTTCATTCATCCCAGTCACTTACTGATGTAAGTTAAGGGATTCATTCAGTTGCCGCCTTGCTGCAACCCGAAATCTTTCGGGGAATTAAACTAAAAAAAATTTACTTATGCGTACGGCAGGCAGGCAATAACCAGACCCAGATCGCCTTTAGACACCATGCCTTTCGGACGCAGGTGACGTTTACGCTTAGTAGACTTTTTAGTCAGAATATGACGCAGGTTCGCGTGCTTACGCTTGAAGCCGCCAGAAGCGGTCTTCTTGAAGCGCTTAGCGGCGCCACGTACAGTTTTAATCTTTGGCATTTTTACAAATATCCACTTCGCATTGTTAATAAAATGAATCAGACAGGCGAATAAAAATCCGCACAACGCAAGCGCTGCGCGGCATTATTACTTGAAGGCCTACTGTTTCTTCTTAGGAGCGAGCACCATGATCATCTGACGACCTTCGATCTTCGAAGGGAAGGATTCGACAATCGCCAGATCCATGTCTTCACACAGATCTTTACGGACGCGGTTAAGCACTTCCATACCGATCTGCTGGTGCGCCATCTCACGACCGCGGAAACGCAGCGTGATTTTGGCTTTATCACCCTCTTCCAGAAAGCGAATCAGGTTGCGTAGTTTGACCTGATAGTCGCCATCATCGGTACCAGGACGGAATTTGATTTCCTTAACCTGGATAACTTTCTGCTTCTTCTTCTGTTCCTTAGAAGACTTGCTTTTTTCATAAAGGAACTTGCCGTAATCCATGATACGGCAAACCGGCGGTTCGGCGTTCGGGCTGATTTCAACTAAATCTACGCCGGCTTCTTCAGCTTTCTCAATGGCTTCACGCAGGGTGACAATGCCAAGTTGCTCGCCGTCTACGCCAGTTAAGCGCACTTCGGTGGCACGGATTTCGCCGTTGATACGGTTCGGACGTGTTGGTTGTACTCGTTTTCCGCCTTTAATAACCTGTTTCCTCTAATTGGTGAAGATGTCGGCTGCGAATCTCTTGTTGCAGCTTCTCAACAAACACATCTACGTCCATGCTCCCAAGGTCTTTACCACGGCGGGTGCGCACGGCAACTTTGCCTGCTTCCACCTCTTTGTCACCGCAAACCAGCATATAAGGGACGCGACGTAATGTGTGCTCGCGGATTTTAAAGCCTATCTTCTCGTTTCTCAAGTCTGCTTTGACACGAATGCCAGCATTCTGCAATTTCTTCGTCAATTCACTGACGTATTCTGACTGACTGTCGGTGATATTCATCACCACAGCCTGCACCGGCGCCAGCCAACTCGGGAAGAATCCAGCGAATTCTTCGGTCAGGATGCCGATAAAGCGCTCCATTGAACCGAGAATTGCGCGATGGATCATTACCGGTGTCTGACGGTCGTTGTTTTCGCCGACAAAAGTCGCGTCCAGACGCTTCGGCAGGGAGAAGTCTAGCTGAACGGTACCACACTGCCAGGCGCGGTCGAGACAATCGTACAGGGTAAACTCAATTTTAGGGCCGTAGAAGGCACCTTCTCCCGGCTGATATTCGAATGGAATATCATTCTCTTTCAGCGCTTCTGCCAAATCCACTTCCGCACGATCCCACATTTCGTCGGTACCGATACGTTTTTCCGGACGGGTCGACAGCTTCACCACGATTTTTTCAAAACCGAAGGTGCTGTACATGTCGTATACCATGCGGATACAGCTGTTCACCTCATCACGTACCTGATCTTCGGTACAGAAGACGTGAGCATCATCCTGGGTAAAGCCGCGCACGCGCATCAGACCATGCAAGGCACCTGATGGCTCGTTACGATGGCAGCTACCAAACTCCGCCATACGCAGCGGCAGGTCGCGGTAGGATTTCAGACCCTGATTAAAGATCTGAACGTGGCCTGGGCAGTTCATCGGCTTGATGCAATATTCACGGTTCTCTGAAGAGGTGGTGAACATGGCTTCTTTATAGTTCTCCCAGTGCCCGGTTTTCTCCCACAGCACGCGGTCCATCATGAACGGACCTTTCACTTCCTGATAGTCGTACTCTTTCAGCTTGGTACGCACAAACACTTCCAGCTCGCGGAAGATGGTCCAGCCGTCATTGTGCCAGAACACCATGCCCGGTGCTTCTTCCTGCATGTGGTAGAGATCGAGCTGCTTACCGATTTTACGGTGATCGCGCTTCGCCGCTTCTTCCAGACGCTGCAGATAGGCAGCCAACTGCTTTTTATCCGCCCAGGCCGTACCGTAAATACGCTGCAGCATTTTGTTGTCGCTGTTGCCGCGCCAGTAAGCCCCGGAGATTTTCTGCAGTTTGAAGTGATGGCAGAAACGCATATTCGGCACGTGCGGACCGCGGCACATGTCGATGTATTCTTCATGTTGATACAGGCCAGGACGATCGTCGTGGCTGATGTTCTCGTCAAGAATGGTGGTTTTGTAGCTTTCGCCACGCTCAGCAAACACGTCACGTGCTTCCTGCCAGCTCACCTTTTTCTTCACCACATCGTAGTTGGTTTCAGCCAGCTGGTGCATACGCTTTTCCAGCAGCTCAAGATCTTCCTGGGTTAAGGTATGTTCCAGGTCAACGTCATAATAGAAACCGTTATCAATCACCGGGCCGATCGCCATTTTGGTGTTTGGCCACAGCTGCTTAATCGCATGCCCTAACAGGTGCGCGCAAGAGTGACGAATGATTTCTAAACCGGCGTCGTCTTTAGCGGTAATAATCGCGACCTGAGCGTCCTCGGTGATCGGATCAACCGCATCAACCAATTCGCCATTCACGCGACCCGCGATGCAGGCTTTCGCCAAACCCGGTCCAATATCCAACGCAATATCCATCACGCTGACCGGACGGTCAAAGCTGCGCTGGCTGCCATCAGGAAGAGTAATTACTGGCATTTCATATCCTTAATTGCAGTGGTAAGCCACACGAAAGCCTACATGCAAAAATGAGTTTCATAGTGTGTAACCCGGCGTGATGTCAGACCCACGTTGTCGGAATGACGCCAGGAATGTAAAGCGGCGATGATAATAGCAGCTTTCGCCGCCGATCAAAACCCGTGCAGAGATTCGCTAAGCTAAAGAGAAATAAAAAAAACCGCTGCGAGGCACAGGCCTGGCAGCGGTGATTCACATCCGTCTCGCTTACATTGAGTATGAGAGCTGGATCGTGGTTTTGGTATCGGTACGATCCGGCGCAGATTCTGGCGGATTATTGTTCCAGGTCACGTTGTAGCCCAGCTTCAGCGCGAAATGGGCATTGATGGCCACCTGCAGCGCGGTTTCTGAGTTCAGCGTGGTGTCTTCACCGAAGCTGCTCAGCACAGAAACACCCTGGATAAATTTGGTGGTATCAGTCAGCTGCCATTGATAGCTCACTGCACCATAACCCAATGCTTTGGTTTCATGGCCGCCATCATGGAAATCGTCGTAACGCACACCCGGACCGAATTCAGCACGCAGTGAGTGAACCGGGCCGCTGAGGATCTGACGACCGTAACCGGCGGTCAGCACATCGCGTGAGTCATAACCGTTGAAACGGTCGCTTAGCCAGCTTGCCTGGCCAAACAGGTAATCAGCGCTATTGAGGTTATAGCGGCTACGGCCACCGATATTGTAAGTCTCAGATGAACGCTCATCGTTTGAGGAGTTGTTTGCGGCGTTGCCCCATAGACTCAATGCGGTATTGGTTTGATACCACGTCATATTGGTAGACGCACTCAGCGAAGAACTGGTGGTGTTTCCAGTTTGAGCCAGGTAACCCGCTGACGCGCTGCCTTCAAACGGCTTTTTCGCCGTTGCAGGGTCATCCATGGAGGTGAAAACGGCGTTATCTGCAAAGGCCTGGTGACAAAATGCTCCAGCAGAGAGCAATAAAACAGCGGACAGCTTGTTAAAGGCTTTCATTAAAAGTAATCCGTACGACAGTTTAAAAAACGAAGAGTCTGAAGCGTTTCTCCGGCCAATCAATGCAATTTACCGTAAGTTTTGTAAAAAAGTATGTATCCGCATAAAAAACCAGGAAAGCCGCTGGACCGCTCTTTTAATGGGACTTTTCCCATTTTCGCTGCGCATTATAGGGGGCAAATACTCAAATAGCAGCCTGAAGGCCACAAGATTTTTCTGAACTCTTTTGACAAAGCTTTACCTGCTATTTTCACTAATGAATTGGCTAAAATTCGCTCTATACAGCGCGCTGGTCTACGCTGAAATCTGTTCGATAACAATGAGGTGAATAATGAGTGACCATGATGTCAAACGTTACATTGTCACGTTGAAATATCAGGAAAGTGGACTCAGCGACGTGCAGTCAGTGAACAGCGCCATGATCAATGGCGGATACAGCACCACCTTAAGCGATGATGAAGGTCATCCACATGAGTTGGGCACCAATAGCTTCGGCATTGTCAGCGCGTTAGAGGAGCATGAAATAGCAGAGCAAGCCGCGGGATATGCCCAAATCGCGCTCGATCATAAACCTGAAGTCACCGTCATCACGTTAGAGGCGTTTCTGAAACAACAATCCTGACGCAGTGCAAAAAACGGCATCGACGCCAGGTTTGCTCAGGTTTTGCGCGTTACAATCGAACTCACGCAGCGAACAAAGAGGATTACCCGATGTGGTCAGCCATTAGTCGTCTGTTAAGCGAGTACGCCGGTGATGCCGAAATCACCGACCGTCAGGAACTTCCCGGTGGCGATGTCCATCCCGCCTGGCGCATCCGCTATGGCGAGTTGGATGTGTTCGTCAAATGTAACACCCGCGATATGCTCACCTTGTTCAGTTGGGAAGCCGATCAACTCGACCTGCTGGCGCGCACGCAAACCGTTCGCGTCCCGAAAGTTTATGGCGTTGGCAATGATCGTGATACCAGCTTCCTGCTGCTGGAATATATTCCGCCTCATCCCTTTACCGCACAGAGCGCTTTCCAGCTCGGCCAGCAGTTGGCGCATCTACACCAATGGAGCGAGCAACCGCAATTTGGTCTCGATTTCGACAACAACATCACCACCTCACCTCAGCCGAATAGCTGGTTACGCCGCTGGTCAGTGTTCTTCGCTGAGCAGCGCATCGGCTGGCAGCTGCAACTGGCCGCGGAAAAAGGCGTGCACTATGGCGATACCGAACTGATTGTTGATTGTGTGCAGCGCACGTTAGCCAACCACCATCCGCAACCTTCTTTATTACACGGCGATTTGTGGCCCGCCAACTGCGCCGGCAGCGCAGAGGGTCCGTGGTTGTTTGATCCCGCCTGCTATTGGGGTGATCGCGAATGCGATTTAGCGATGCTGAGTTACTACGCCGATTTGCCGCGCCAGATCTATGATGGCTACCAGGCGATTTGGCCACTGGAAGACGGATTCTCGCAGCGTCAGCCGGTGTATCAGCTCTATTACCTGCTGAATCGCGCCAATGTTTTCGGCGGCAACTGGACGGGCGAAGCGCAGTTCGCCATCGGCCAGTTGTTAGATGAAGATGTGTTGGGCGGACGTCAGGCCAGACCGGCCTGACGTGTTACAGCATGCCGAGCAGTTTCAGCACAAAGTAGCCCGCGATAGCGATAATGATCGGCAGGATATAGAGCGGGAAAATCTGCAAGAAAATGGTGTGACGCGGGATGTGGATTTTCTCTTCCAGCTGCGCTCGCGTGCGCCCTTCACTGCCTTTGGCCTGTTCCATGATCAGCTGATCTTCAATTCCCTCTTTAATATGGCGCGACTGACGCCACATGCGCGCACCTGAAGCCTGCAGCGCAATGCCGATAAAGATCAGGATGTAGATCAGCCAAAACCCGATATTCGCGCCACCGTTAAATTCCGGCACCGGAGAGTTCTGCCAAAACACATTGAGAAACGGCGTATTGAACTTCACCATGTCGACCATGACATGCACAAAATCGAGCATCACGGCATCGATGCCCGGCTGCTTTTCACTGTGCTTAAACATAAAGCCCAGCAGCGAAATAATCGTGGATAACAATGCGGGTATAAAAATCACCCAGCCAGCCACTCGCTTAAGGATGGCGATGCGGCCAGCCTGTTGGTAAGTCATGGTGTCTCCCTGAACCAAAAATAGTTTTGCCTAAGTCTACCTGCACTACTGCAATTTTTCCTGAAAAATGCGTGGCCTGCCGCAAGTCGGCTTTATCCGGCTCTCGTGCTATGGTAAGCCAAATTTCTAAGGGAGCAGTTATATGTCATATCGTCGTCCTGTATTGGCCGCCATCTTTGATATGGATGGATTGTTGATCGACTCAGAACCGCTGTGGGATCGCGCGGAACTGGATATTTTCGCCAGCCTTGGCGTGGATATCACCCGCCGCCACGAGTTGCCCGATACACTGGGTCTGCGCATCGATCAAACCGTGCGCATGTGGTTTGAAGCGCTGCCGTGGAGCGGTCCGGATCAACAGGAAGTGACGCAACGCATCATCGCCCGCGCGCTGGCGCTGGTGGAAGAGACGCGTCCGCTGCTGCCTGGCGTGGAGCAGGCGCTGCAACTGTGCCAGCAGCAAGGTTTGAAAATCGGCCTCGCCTCCGCCTCGCCGCTGCACATGCTGGAGCGAGTGCTGGAGATGTTTGACCTGCGCAAATACTTTGATGTGCTGGCGTCCGCGGAAGCGCTGCCGTACAGCAAGCCGCATCCGCAGGTCTATCTCGACGCCGCAGCCAAACTGGGTATCGATCCGCTTAACTGCGTCACGCTGGAAGATTCTTTCAACGGCATGATCGCTACCAAAGCCGCACGCATGCGTTCAATTGTGGTGCCGGCGGCCGAGCATCGTGAAGATGCGCGTTGGGCGCTGGCCAATGTGATTCTTGATGATTTAACCCAGCTCAAACCCGAACATCTGCACGGTTAATCGCAGCCCGCTTAACGCGGGCTTTTTTATGCAACTTGATCGCGCACGCAAATAAATAAAACATCGTTTCATTTTTATTGAATTCACATCTCATCCTGCCTAAGATGCCCAAAGACCCGCATCGGGACCACTTCCTTTGACTCTTGAGAGGCCTGAGATGGACATTCGTCAAAGCATTCATAGCGAGCATGCCAAAACCCTGGACACGGACGGCTTACGCCGTGAGTTTCTGATCGACAAGATTTTCGACGCCGACAATTACACCCTCACTTACAGCCATATCGATCGCATCATTATCGGCGGTGTGATGCCGGTGCAGAAACCGGTGACTATCGGCCATGAAGTAGGTAAGCAGCTGGGCGTAAGTTACTTTCTCGAACGCCGCGAACTCGGCGTAATCAACATCGGCGGACCCGGGGTGATTGAAGTGGATGGCAAAACCTGGGAGATTGGTCAGCAGGAAGCGTTGTATGTCGGACAAGGCGCGCAGAGCGTGGTTTTCCGCAGCAGCGATGCCAGCCGCCCGGCGAAGTTTTACTACAATAGCGCGCCGGCACACACCCATTATCCAGACAAAAAAATCACCCTCGACGAGGCAGTGAAAGCCACGCTCGGCGACGCGGCCACCTCGAACCGCCGCACCATTAACAAATTCATCGTGCCCGACGTGTTGCCAACCTGCCAGTTAACCATGGGATTAACCCGCCTTGATGACGGCAACTTGTGGAACACCATGCCGTGTCACACCCACGAACGTCGCATGGAAGTCTATTTCTATTTCGATATGGCCGACGACAGCGCCGTGTTCCACATGATGGGCCAGCCGCAGGAGACGCGTCATCTATTGGTCCATAACGAGCAAGCGGTGATTTCACCGAGCTGGTCGATTCATGCGGGCGTGGGAACGCAGCGCTATACCTTTATCTGGGGCATGGTGGGCGAAAACCAGGTATTTGATGACATGGACCACGTCAACATCAGCGCACTGCGCTAACAAGGAGCGAATCATGATACTCAACGCATTTAATCTTGCAGGCAAAATCGCGCTGGTCACCGGCTGCAATACCGGTTTAGGACAAGGTATGGCGCTGGGTCTGGCGCAGGCGGGATGTGACATTATTGGCGTTAACCGCGCCGGACCGGATGATACGCAGGCCAAAGTTGAGGCGTTAGGCCGCCGTTTTTGGTCAATTCAGGCCGATCTGACCAAGCCATCCATCGTGCCGCAAATTGTTGAACAGGCGGTGGCGCTTGCCGGTCGCATTGATATCCTGGTGAATAACGCCGGCATCATTCGTCGCGAAGATGCACTCAACTTCAGCGAGCAGGATTGGGATGATGTGATGAACATCAACAGCAAAAGTCTGTTCTTCCTGTCACAGCAGGTCGCCCGGCAGTTTATCGCGCAAGGTAATGGCGGCAAGATCATCAATATCGCCTCGATGCTGTCGTTCCAGGGCGGCATTCGCGTGCCTTCTTATACCGCATCAAAAAGCGCAGTGATGGGGTTAACCCGTTTGATGGCCAACGAATGGGCGAAGCACGGCATCAATGTTAACGCCATTGCACCGGGCTACATGGCCACCAATAACACGGAACAGCTGCGCAGCGATGAGTCACGCAACGAGGAGATTTTAGGCCGCATTCCATCAGGTCGCTGGGGCATCCCGGACGACATGATGGGCCCGATTGTGTTCCTCGCCTCCGGCGCCTCCGACTATGTGCAAGGTTATACGTTGGCCGTCGACGGCGGATGGTTAGCGCGCTAGGCTAACCCGTTCTTTTCCCGCGTCATTGTGACGCGGGAAAGTGAAAAATATTAACGCTTCGTTACAGCGTCACCATTCTCATTCACTGGATAAATCCCTATACTGGATGCATCGACAGTTTTATGCAGCCAGGTTTCATCATGACGGCCGAAGGCCATATCATTTTTGCCATTGCCAGCGCCATTTTTGCCAAGCGCGCGGAGCTGACGCCAGTATTGGCCAGCGCCGACTGGTGGCATTTAGTGCCTGCTGCGCTGTTAACCTGCCTGCTGCCCGATATCGATCACCCTAAATCCGTGCTTGGCCAGCGCTTAAGGTGGCTATCGCATCCCATCGCCCGCATCTTTGGTCATCGCGGTTTTACCCACAGTTTGCTGGCGGTGGCGGTGAGTTTGTGGCTATTCCAGATCAATGTGCCCGCCGACTGGTTTCTTCCCGCCGACGTGCTGCAAGGCATGACGCTCGGCTATCTCAGCCATATTGTCGCCGATATGCTCACGCCCGCCGGCGTGCCGCTGCTGTGGCCCTGCCGCTGGCGCTTCCGTTTGCCCATCCTGAATAGTCAAAAAGGTAACCAGCTGGAGCGCGCACTTTGTCTGGCGCTGGTCGGTTATGCGTTGTGGTTCCCGCCCGGCATGCCCTCTTTTGGTGCCAACGGCTGGCCGGAGCAACTGTTCAATACGCTACAAAATGGCGTCGGTCGGTTGGTTAATGGTCAAAACGGTCAATAAGAAGTCGAATCAAGCGTTAAAGTTATAAAGCATTCTTTTTGGGTATAAGCCCGCCCCACGCTGAACTGATAACATTCCAAATATTCCCTAACGGGGACTTACTGTTTTTCGTGCCATCCCAGGATGGCGTGTCACACTCTGGAGTTGAGCATGGATTTTCCCCTCATTATTAATATCGTGGCGTTTATCGCACTCCTGATTCTGCTGAATCGGATTGGCAACCAAAGCTGGAGCCTGTCCAAACGCGTGCTGACCGGTTTGGTTTTCGGTGTGGCCTTTGGTCTGGCGCTGCAAACCATCTATGGCGAAAACAGCCCAACCGTGAAAGCGTCGATTGGCTGGTTCAATATCGTCGGTAACGGCTACGTGCAATTGTTGCAGATGATCGTGATGCCGCTGGTGTTCGCCTCGATCCTGAGCGCGGTCGCACGTCTGCACAATGCCTCATCGCTGGGTAAAATCAGCGTGCTGACCATTGGCGTACTGCTGTTTACCACCGCGATTTCCGCGCTGGTCGGCGTGCTGGTGACCGGCCTGTTTGGCCTGAGCGCTGAAGGTCTGGTGCAAGGTGCGCAGGAAACCGCGCGTCTGAGCGCGATTCAGAGCAACTACGTGGGCAAAGTGGCTGATCTCAGCACGCCACAGCTGCTGCTCTCCTTCATTCCGAAAAACCCGTTTGCCGATCTGGCGGGCGCCAATCCCACCTCGATCATCAGCGTAGTGATTTTCGCCGCCTTCCTCGGTGTGGCGGCGCTGCAACTGCTGAAAGATGACAAGGTAAAAGGCGAGCGCGTGCTGGTAGCGATCGATACCCTGCAATCCTGGGTCATGAAGCTGGTGCGTTTGATCATGAAGCTGACGCCGTACGGTGTGCTGGCGCTGATGACCAAAGTAGTAGCCGGTTCCAACCTGCAGGACATCATCAAGCTGGGTGGCTTTGTGGTGGCCTCTTATCTCGGTCTGGCGATCATGTTTGCCGTACACGCGCTGCTGCTGTCGGTTAACGGCATCAATCCAATGCGCTTCTTCCGTAAAGTATGGCCGGTGATCACCTTCGCCTTCACCAGCCGTTCCAGCGCCGCCAGTATTCCACTGAATGTGGAGACTCAAACGCGTCGCCTGGGCGTGCCAGAATCGATCGCCAGCTTCTCGGCGTCATTTGGTGCCACCATCGGCCAGAACGGCTGTGCCGGTCTCTATCCCACCATGCTGGCGGTGATGGTTGCGCCAACCGTGGGCATCAACCCGTTTGATCCAATGTGGATTGCAACGCTGGTAGGTATCGTGACGCTGAGTTCTGCCGGTGTGGCTGGCGTCGGCGGCGGTGCCACCTTCGCCGCGCTGATCGTGCTGCCGGCAATGGGCCTGCCGGTCACGCTGGTCGCGCTGCTGATCTCCATCGAACCGCTGATCGATATGGGGCGTACCGCGCTCAACGTTAATGGTTCAATGACCGCTGGTTCACTCACCAGCCGCTGGCTCGGATTGACCGACAAGAAAGTGCTGGAGAGCGACGAGCACGCCGAACTGGCACACCGCTAAATTGATGAGTTGCAACAACGGCAGATCGCAAGGTCTGCCGTTTTTTTATGCCTGCGCGATATGCTCCATAAGGTCGCCGTTTATGACGGCCTTCCCCGCTTTCCTCCCCAATTCAACCCAATCATGGCGCTAGCGTCAGGAAAGCGTTAAGCATGGTAAACAGAGGAAAAATCAGCCGCTTTTCGCTTGAGTTTTCGCTTAGTAAAGCCAATTCTGCTGTTAATCACAGCAGGAGAATCACCGATGAAAACAGTTATCGCCTCGGTGCTGGCGTTAACCTTATTAACACCAGCCATCAGTTTTGCCCATCCCGGCGGTTGGGGCCCCGGCCCAGGCCCGCATTGGGGTGGAGGTCCACGTTGGGGCGGTCCCGGCCCGCTGCGTTTCCTACCCGAAGCAGCAACCGCCGTTTTGCTGGGCGGTCTGACCTATTACATGCTGAACGGTAACTACTATCAGCGTCAGGGCGACACCTATGTGGTGGTGCAGCCGCCTGAAGCCCCGCCGGGCGGCGGTATGCGCGTGCTGGATTTCAACGGCAAGCGTTATTACGTGCAGGAAGGTCATTACTACCAGCGCGAGATCGGCGGCGAGTATATCGAAGTGCCGCGTCCTTACGGTTTATAAGCGCCACAACGAAAAACGGCCCGTCAATGACGGGCCGTTTCTTATTCTGCTGCGATTACTGAGCCGCTTGCGGATCGGTATCGTAGTCTTTACAGCTCTGGAAACCGTAGTTCATGACGCGACCGGTATCGTTATAGCTCACGAAGTAGGTCTGCGGTTTGCCGTCGCGCTCGCCAATCACGTAAGTCTGGCAAGTGCCGCGGGCGTGAACCATGGTAATTTCAGTAGACGCTGGGCCGGCAATCTGACGAACCTGATCGCGCGTCATGCCTTTCTTAACATCCTTCACTACCGGCTTGGTTACGTAGCTTTCGGCTTTGTCATAAGTCGTACAACCAGACAGGGCTGCCAGCGTCATAGCGGCAGCGATACATCCCATCACTTTATTCATGTTGTTGTTCCTCGTTTTTTTGTCCGTGTGAAATTAGCCTGGAACATAAATCCAGATTTATCAACTTTATGGGATAAATTTAGCTAAATTCCGAAGCGTTAGGATTTGGTAAAAATGCTGTGTTGATGCGCTACGGTTCGTATAATCACCCGCGAAAAAATACCTATAGCAATGAATAAAGACAGAGGATTAATGACACCTGCACCTTCTCATCGGCTGGTTTATGCCATCACGCTGGGCCTGCTCGCTGCGCTCGGGCCACTTTGTATCGACCTTTACCTGCCGGCGCTGCCGGAGCTGGCGCGCGATCTGCACACCGAAACCGCCACGGCGCAGCTGAGCCTCACCGCTGGCTTGCTGGGTTTGGGTGCGGGTCAATTGCTGTTTGGGCCAATGAGCGACAAGTTTGGTCGCCTCCGTCCGCTGCTGTTATCGCTGGTGCTGCTGTTTATTGCCTCGATTGGCTGTGCGCTGGCAAAAGACATCCACTCGCTGCTGGTGGCGCGTCTGTTTGAAGGTTTGGCAGGCGCCGGCGGCGCGGTGCTGTCGCGTGCCATTGCCCGAGATATGTACAGCGGCCATGAGCTGACGCGTTTCTTTGCACTGCTGATGCTGGTCAACGGTTTAGCGCCGATTGGTGCGCCGGTGCTGGGCGGCGCGTTGATGACGGTGCTTAACTGGCGCGGCATTTTCGTGGTGCTCGGCTGCATTGCCGTCCTGCTGATCTTCCTTGCCCGCTGGAAATTGCACGAAACTTTACCACCAGCGCGCCGCAGTCAGGGCTCGATTTTTTCCGCCTGGGCGGCGCTCGGCCAGGTCGTCACACATCGGCAGTTTATGGGCTTCTGCCTGACGCAAGGTTTTATGATGTCCGGCATGTTTGCCTATATCGGCGCCTCACCGTTTGTATTGCAACAGCTGTACGGCCTGACGCCGCAAGCCTTTAGCTTCTGCTTCGCTGCCAACGGCTTCGGCCTGATTATTGCATCACAAACCAGTGCACGCCTCTGTCCGCTGTGGGGAGAATATCGCGTACTGAAAGGTGGCCTGACGCTGGCGTTTGTTGCGTCGAGCTGCTTGCTGCTGGCGGGACTTACCGGCGCAGCGCTGCCAGTTCTGCTGGTCGCGCTGTTCTTCACCATCGCCAGTAATGGCGTGATCGCCACCACCGCTTCTTCGCTGGCGATGCAGAGCCAGGGCCAGCGCGCGGGCAGCGCCTCGGCGGTGATTGGCGTCGGCATGTTCACCTTTGGTGCCATCAGCGTACCCATTACCGGCCTGGGCGGCACCTCGGTCGCGAGCATGACCGGCACCATCTTTGGCTGCTTTATGCTGGCGATTGTGTCGTTCAATCTGCTGGTGCAGAAGGCAAAAAACGTCTGATTTGCCAGCAAATAATCTGAACAACCAGCCGTGCGGCTTGTTGTTTGTGGGGAGAGGCGTTAGCTTTAGCAGATGATTCGCATTGTGCCGTCAGGCTACTGACTTGAGGAGAGGTTCATGTCACTGCAACAGGAAATCATTGAAGCCCTTGGTGTAAAACCGGTTATCGACCCGCAGCAGGAGATCCGCGTCAGCGTTGATTTTCTGAAGTCTTACCTGAAAGCCCATCCCTTTTTGAAAACGCTGGTACTCGGCATCAGCGGCGGCCAGGATTCGACACTGACCGGCATTTTGTCGCAAACCGCGATTCGCGAACTGCGTGAAGAGAGCGGCGATAACGATTACACCTTTATTGCCGTGCGTTTGCCGTATGGCGTGCAGGCCGATGAGCAGGATTGTCAGGATGCGCTGGCATTTATCCAACCCGATCGCACGCTGGTGGTAAACATCAAAGAAGCGATCCTGGCCAGCGAACGTGCGTTGAAAGATGCGGGTATTACGGTGTCGGATTTCGTGCGCGGCAATGAAAAAGCGCGTGAGCGCATGAAAGCGCAGTACAGCATCGCCGGCATGACCAAAGGCGTGGTGGTCGGTACTGACCATGCGGCAGAGGCAATCACTGGATTCTTCACCAAGTACGGTGACGGCGGCAGCGACATCAACCCGATCTTCCGCCTGCATAAAGGCCAGGGCAAACAGCTGCTGAAAACGCTGGGCTGCCCGGAACACCTCTATCTCAAGCATCCCACCGCCGATTTGGAAGATGATCGTCCTGGCTTGCAGGATGAAGTGGCGCTCGGCGTGACTTATCAGCAAATCGATGCCTATCTGGAAGGCAAGACCATCGATGCCGCCGCAGCAAAAACCATCGAAGGCTGGTATCTGAAAACTGAGCACAAACGTCGTCCACCGATCACCGTGTTCGACGACTTCTGGAAGAAGTAAGTGCATGGCGTTTCCCGCCGTCCGGGCGGGAAACTTTCTCATCGCCGCTGACTGGCGAGAAAAAGCACAGTTTGATACACTGGATGGACAACCAGTAATTGGAGTGTGCTTTGGTCAGACGTGCAGCCAGCCACCGCCTCGATTTCGATGCGGCAGCCATCTATCAATATCCCGAACATCTACGTCAGTGGCTGGAAGGTTTACCCAACCAGCCGGGCGTCTATACCTTTCACGGTGAAAGCGAAAATCTGCCGCTGTATATCGGCAAAAGCGTCAACCTGCGCAGTCGGGTGATGGCGCATTTCCGGGCGCCGGATGAAGCCAAAATGCTGCGTCAGGCGCGGCGCGTCACCTGGATCCCGACCGCTGGCGATGTCGGCGCTCAGCTGCTGGAAGCGCAGATGATCAAAACGCAACAGCCGCTGTTTAATAAGCGCCTGCGTAAGAACCGCCAGCTCTGTTCGCTGCAGCTGGGCGACGGTGCGCCGCAGGTGGTGTATGCAAAGGATCTCGACTTCTCCCGCTCGCCCAATCTTTATGGCCTGTTTCGCAGTCGCTTTGCCGCGCTGGAGAAGCTAAAAGCCATCGCCGATGAGCAGCGCTTGTGCCACGGCTTGCTTGGGCTGGAGTCGTTGCGTCCGGGACGCGGCTGTTTTCGCGCTGCACTAAAACGCTGCGCCGGTGCCTGCTGTGGTAACGAGTCGGTTGCTGAGCATCAGCAGCGCCTGCATGCGGCATTAGAGCAGATGCGCATTCAATGCTGGCCGTGGCAAGGCCCGGTTGGCATGGTGGAAACGGGGACAAAGATTACGCAAATCCATGTGATCGATCACTGGTTCTGGCTGGGATCGGTCAGCAGCGAGGCCGAAGCGCGCCAGCTGCAGCGCGCCTCGCACGGCTTCGATCATGACGGCTATAAAATTCTCTGCCGCCCGCTGCTTTCTGGCGTGTTCCCGCTGATCGAGCTGTAAAAACAAAACCGCCGAGGTTGCCCAAAGCATCAGATGCGATGGACAACCCCGGCGGTCTCTATTCCGTTAGTGAAGGAACTTATTCAGCATCAGCCGGCGGTGGTGGCGTTTTGCCATCGTGCGGGCCTTTCTCAGTTAAGCGCTTCTCAAAGTTCGCGTTGTACTGTTTTTTCTGCTCTGGTGTCAGCACGTTGTAGATCTTGTTCTGAGTTTCCATCATCTGCAGCGCACGATCTTTGGCATTCGCCGTCATCTTCTCAGCCTGCGCTTCGGCTTTCGCACGGTCAAAGGTATCGGAAGCGATGATGGCATGGTCAGCACGACGCTCTTCCAGCGACGGGCGTTTCATCTCTTTATGTCCATCACGCAGAATCGTTTTGATCTGCGCTTTCTGCGCATCGGTCAGGTTCAGACCTTTAAACATCATCTCCATACCGTGATGGCGCATCGGCGGCTTGTGCATCGGTTTTTCGCTGCCTGCTGGCGGCGGAGTCAGGTTGTCTGCCGCTGCATGGACGATATTTGCAGCACCAAAAGCCATTGCGGTAGCCAGGAACACAGAAGTTAATTTACGCATAATATTGTCCTTACTTATCAGTTTAATGACGACAGCCTGTGTCGCGTCTTCGGAAACAAGCATACGACGCTGAACGTCAACTACTCAGAGGCTGAGTAAAGCCCTGAAAGCATAAAAGACAGAGATCAGGCAATCATGGAGAGAAAGAGAAGAAATGCGTGAGGAATTGAAAAAGTTTATGACAATCAAGGGAAAAACGCAGGAATTAAGGAGGAGTGTAACGGTATTGTCGGTTTTCAGGAAGGGAAATGTCGGCGCGTTGATGCCCTCACCCTGGCCCTCTCCCACCGGAAGATGGAAACGCTGCCACATGTCACTCAATCCAAATATTCGCTCGTTCGGCTCCCTCTCCCACCTGCGGGAGAGGGTTAGGGTGAGGGAAAATCACAACGCCAGCGCCTGCGTCTGTTCATTCTCCTCCACCAGCATCAGCCCCGCGCGCAATCCTGGCGCGACATTCGGATTGGGAAACAGCACATACTCGCGCGCCTGCTGCACGTAGTAACGCCGGTCACCCTCCTCCGCCAGCAGCGTGCCCTGCGGGAAAGCGGTGAAGTTCAGCGTCTCCGGCCCCATGTGCAACACAAACTTATCGCCGTGCCGGGTCAGCTGTTGCGCCACGCGATAATGGCGAGGCTGCTCACGCACCTCCGGCAAGGCATCGCCATACAGCAACGCCGCCAGTGCCCGCTGTACGCCAGCAAACTGGCTTAAATCGTTCTCACCAAACGGCAAAGCCTTGCCCAGCTCCAGCGTGCAGCTCGCCGCATTATGGTGCTCGCAGCTGTAATGGGTGAAGGTGCCGCCCGGTGAACGATGGAACACCAGCGCCTCCATTTCTGCCGCGGCCAGCCAGTGCATAAACGCCTCGGGCCACGGATTGGGATTCAGCGGCATTACGCCAAAACGCGCATGATACGAGCCGCGAATCGCGGTATGCAGATCGAGGTGCCAGCGCACTTCATGATCGAGACAGGCGCGCCAGAAACTCTCCAGCTCCTGCTCCAGCTGCAGCACGCGCTGCGCTTCGGGTACATCGGCCACCTGCTGCCAGCGTCCACCAAACAGGCGGTTGATATCATGTTGCTGGTAGCGCTTGCCGCTGCGCAACGCGGCGGGATTACCCAAAATCACCAGTAAGCGCACTGCCAGCGGCTTCTCGCCTTTTAACAGTGGCGTCAGCAACAGATTGAGAATCTCAACCGGCGCGGTTTCATTGCCGTGAATGCCCGCAGAGAGCACCAGCGCCTGCTGTGTGGGCGTATGCGGCGTGAGGGACATCAGTCCCTCGTTATGCCATTGCCAACTGAGATGATCGTTGCTGCCCTCTCTTTGCTGTGGCGGCTCACCAGACAAGGTCTGCTGTAAAAAATCCTGCATGTTCACTCCTTTTTAACGACGTGGGGCGAACCTCTCACCCCGGCGTTAACGCTGAAACGCGTAGACACTGCCTAAGTCTAGCAGCTTCGTCAGCTCATCCAGCGCGGTGCGCCCTTCACGCAGCAGTTGCGGGTCGGCTAAATCGGCCTGAGTTAAGCGATCGCGGTAGTGGCGATCCACCCAATCGTTGAGCGTGGCAAACAGGCGATCGTTCATCAATACCGCCGGATTCAGCGCCTGACGCTCGGTTTCGGTTAACACCACGCGCAGACGCAAACAGGCCGGACCGCCACCGTTAAACATGCTTTCACGCAGATCGAAAACTTTCAGTTCACGGATTGGCCCGCCGCTCTCCACCAGCTCAGTGAGATAACGCCACACGCCCGCATGCTGGCGTGACTCTTCTGGCAGCACCAGTAGCATACCGCCGTCGGCGCGCTGCAACAGCTGGCTGTTAAACAGATAGGTATTGACCGCATCGGTTACCGATACTTTATCGCGCGGCACTTCAATCGGCTGGAAACCGCTAACGCGGGAGGCGATGTCACTCAACAACTGCGGCTGGTTCACAAAGGCATCCTGATGGCAGAACAGCACCTGCTGATTGCTCACCGCAATCACATCGTTATGAAACACGCCCTGATCAATCACCGCTGGATTTTGCTGGGCAAACAGCGTGCGTTGCGCATCGAGCTGATGCAACCGCGCCACCGCTTCGCTGGCTTCCCGCGTTTGACGCGCCGGATAACGTGCTGGCGTTGCGCCCTGCTGCTGACCATCACGGCCATAAATAAACAGCTGCACGCCCGCATCACCGTAATCACTGCCGAAACGATTGTGATTGGCCGCGCCCTCATCACCGAACTGCGCCACCTGCGGCAGCGCATCGTGCACGCAGAAGTGCTGCGGATGACGGAAAATCGCGCGCAGCAGATCGGCAGTTTCCGGCGCCTCAATGGCGCGATGGAATTTGTTATTCAGATTGGCGACGGTGAAATGCACGCGACCATCGGCGCTATCCGCCGACGGCGACACCGTGGCGGCATTCGCCACCCACATCGCCGAGGCTGAGCTGGCCGCAGACAGCAGCTGTGGCGCGTGCTTCGCCGCCTGCGCCAGCACCTGCTCATCGCTGCCGCCAAAGCCGAGCTGGCGCAGCAGCGGCAGATTAGGACGTTCGTGCGGCGGGATCACGCCTTGCACGTAGCCCATATCCGCCAGCGCTTTCATCTTCAGCAAACCCTGCTTTGCCGCCAGACGCGGGTTTGAGGGCTGCAGCTGATTGCGCGTCGAGGCTTCGTTACCAAACGACAATCCCGCGTAATGATGTGTCAGGCCGACCAGCCCATCAAAGTTCGCTTCAAATGCTTGCATTATTTCGCCCCCTGCGCGGAGAAATCGAGGCCCGGCGCTAAGCTGCCCGGCAGCGCCAGGCTTGGGCTCTCCAGCGACGCCATTGGCCATGCACAGTAATCGGCGGCGTACCACGCGCTGGCACGATGATTCCCGGATGCGCCAATGCCACCAAAGGGGGCGGTGCTGGCCGCGCCGGTCAGCGGTTTGTTCCAGTTAACGATACCGGCGCGCGCCTCCAGCAATAGCTGATCAAACTGCGCGCGCTGCGGCGAAATCAGACCGCACGACAAGCCATAGCGGGTATTATTGGCGATAGCAATCGCCTGCTCGAAGCTGTCGTAACGAATCACCTGCAGCAACGGACCAAAGACTTCTTCATCCGCTAAATCTTTCACTTCGGTCACATCAATGATGCCCGGCGTGATGATGGCGCTGTCGCGGTCCGGCCAGTGCATGCCGAGCATCACTTTCCCGCCCTTTTCCACCTGCTGTTGCCAGGCGGCAAAAATATGTCCGGCGGCGGTGGGTGAAATCACGCTGCCCATAAATGGCTGCGGCTCGGCATTCCACGCGCCAGGCTGCAAGCGCGCACTGACCTCAACCAAACGCTGCAGGAAGGCATCGCCCGCCGCGCCGCGCTTCACCAGCAGACGACGCGCGCAGGTGCAGCGCTGTCCGGCGGTAATAAAGGCCGACTGAATGGCGATGTGTACCGCACCATCAAGATCAGAAGGATCTTCAACAATCAACGCATTGTTGCCGCCCATCTCCAGCGCCAGCATTTTTTCTGGCTGCCCGGCAAACTGACGATGCAGGTGATAGCCGGTGGCGGCGCTGCCGGTAAACAGCAGGCCATCAATTTGTGCCGCATTGGCCAGCGCCTGGCCGGTTTCACGACCGCCCTGCAGCAGCGCCATTACGCCCGCCGGTAAACCGGCTTGCTGCCACAGCTGCACGGTTTTCTCCGCCGTCAGCGGCGTCAGCTCGCTCGGCTTAAACACTACGCAGTTACCCGCCAGCAAAGCTGGCACAATATGGCCGTTCGGCAGATGGCCAGGAAAATTATACGGACCAAACACCGCCAGCACGCCGTGCGGACGATGGCGTAGCGAGCTCTCGCCATCGGCCTGTTCGCCGGTGCGGCTGTGATAGGCCTTAATCGAGATGGCGATTTTGTTGATCATCGCCTGCACTTCGGTCAGCGTTTCCCAGCGCGGCTTGCCCGTTTCCTGGGCGATGGTTTCCGCCAGCGCGTTTTTGTGGCTTTCAAGCAAACGGGCAAACCCTTCCACCAGCGCTTGACGCTCCGCAAACGGTTTTCTCGCCCACTGCGGGAACGCCGCGCGCGCCGCTTCGCAGGCCGCAGCCACTTGCGCTGCCGATGCCGCTTTGCCCTGCCACAGCGTTTCGCCGGTTACCGGATTGTGTTTGCTCAGGGCGTCAGCGCCGCCGGTCACCCATTGACCTTGAATAAAATGCGTCATGCTTTTTTCTCCTCGCGACACAGCGTGACCACACGCAGTTGATCGCCAATGTTGCAATGCAGCGCCGCGCGCTGGCTTTCAGTCAGTTTTACCGTGCCGGATGCCATATCCACCGGCAGCAGCGCCACGCGGAAATGCTGAAAATCCGCGTTGGCCACCAGACACAGCGGCCAGCTTTCATCGGCTGCACCGCTCTCAGCGGTTAACTGGCGACTCTTGCGAATGGCACGAATGCGATCGATTTCGCACTCCAGCGTCGGGCCGCCGTCGAAGATGTCGACATAGTTGAGATAGCGGAAACCTTCCGCCTCCAGCACCGCACGCGCGGGCGCGGTTTTCGGATGGACTTCGCCAATCACTTTTTGCGCCGCTTCAGACAGGTAATGAATGTAGAGCGGATGTTTGGGCATCAGCTCGGCGATAAAGGCTTTTTGCCCGGTGCCGCTCAGAAAGTCGGCTTTGCTGAACTCCATCGAGAAGAAGCGGCTGCCGACGCTGTCCCAGAATGGCGAGTGGCCATTGTCATCACTGACGCCACGCATCTCCGCCACCACATGTTGCATAAAGCGGTCGCGGAAGTTGGCCATAAACAGAAAGCGCGATTTCGACAGCAGATGGCCATTTTTGCCATCGCGGTAATCGGGATCGAGGAACAGCGTGCAGAGTTCGCTGCTGCCGGTGTGATCGTTGCTCAGCGACAGCGTCGGCAAACTGGCGTAAACGTTCAGCTCTTTCGAGGCGTGCACCTGTGTGCCAACGCGGAAGTTGTACCAGGGATCCTGCAAACCTACCGCCGCTTCGATGGCGCAAATGCCGACGGCGCGATTATCCTCGCTGTCGGCCAGCACAAACACATAGCCTTGTTCGGCAGGCGGCAACGCGCCTTGCCAGGTGAGCAGCGAACGCTCAATACGGGCTTTGAGCGTTTCGCTATCCGCGGGCAGCGAAGTCAAGCCGCCCCCGGTTTTGCCCGCCAGCGACAACAACTGCGAGAGATCGTCACGTTCGACGGGGCGAATCACCATCATGATGTGGCTCCTTTGAGCACGCGTTCACAGGCACGTTCGAAGCGCGCCAAACCTTCTTTTACTTCGCGCTCGCTGATGTTCAACGCTGGCGCGAAACGTACCACGTTGGCGCCCGCAATCAACACCATCACGCCCTCTTCGGCCGCCGTGAGATTGAACTGTTTAGCTTTACCGGCGAAATCATCGTTAAGCACAGCGCCAATCAGCAGACCCAACCCGCGCACTTCTTTAAATACCGGCAGACGCTTGTTCAGTTCCTGCAACGCCGTAACAAACCATTGATGACGCTCAGCCACGCCGGCCATAAATTCCGGCTGATTAATCAGTTCCATCACTTTTCCCGCGACTGCGCCCGCCAGCGGGTTGCCGCCGTAGGTGGTTCCATGCGTGCCCACGCCCATCACCTGCGCCAGATCTTCACGCGTCAGCATTGCGCCAATCGGGAAGCCGCCACCCAGCGCTTTGGCGGTGGTTAATACATCCGGGGTCACGCCGTAATGCATATAGGCATACAGCGAACCGGTGCGACCCACGCCGCTCTGCACTTCATCAAAAATCAGCAGCGCATGATGTTTGTCGCAGAGTTCACGCAGTCCGCGCAGGAAAGCGGGATCGGCTGGCAGGACGCCGCCTTCACCCTGAATCGGCTCGACGATCACCGCGCAGGTTTGGTCATTGATCAGCGCGGCCGCCGAGGCCAGATCGTTGAAATTAGCGTGTTCGACCGCCGGTGGCAGCGGCGCAAAATCCCGGGAATAGGCAGGTTGTCCGCCTGCTGTCACGGTAAACAGCGTGCGACCGTGGAAAGCATTATTAAAAGCAACGATGCCATTTTTCTCAGCACCTAAACGGTCGTGTGCGGTTTTACGTGCCAGTTTCAGCGCCGCTTCATTCGCTTCAGCGCCGGAGTTACAGAAGAACACGCGATCGGCAAAAGTGGCATCAATCAACTGTTTGGCGAGACGCAGGATCGGTTCATTGGTATAGCCATTTCCGGTATGCCACAGTTTGCCGGCCTGTTCGATCAGCGCCTGCTGCAACGCCGGATGCGCATGACCCAATGCGTTAACCGCGATGCCACCAGCAAAATCGATATACTCTTTGCCTTGCTGATCCCACAGCGTTGAACCTTCCGCGCGGACCGGAACAAAAGCCGCGGGTGCATAAACTGGCATCATCCATTGATCAAAATTCTGACGTGAAACCTGCAGTGACATAGCCCTTTCTCCTGCTCCACACCCGGTGAAGCTTTTTGTTTTGAAATTGTTAAAAATGTTAAGTGGCAGCTCTACTGTATATTGCAGATAGCGTGCCAGCCAGCCGCAAAAATGCATAACCGTCTTACCACTACGGAATATCAATAACTTAACAGGTACTGATATTCACTTTAATTGCATAAAAAGTGAATATCAGTCTGATGCAGGCTGAATAGCAGTAATTTATTTAGCGGATTTATGCATCGGCAAAATGAAATATTGCTTTTGTGATCGGGCAGGAAATATTTCGCCAAATTAATGCGATAAACGCACTTTTTTGGGGCGCAATGTGCCTGATTGGTGCAGGAAAGTGATAGCGCGGTGCAAATTTAGCATGGCGCGAATTAATCGGGTTTTAACATTTCCCTCACTGAATTGAATATTATTTCGCCAGTTCATTGTTAAGCGAAAAGCTAAATAACATTTTGTGACCAGGGTTATTATCAGAACAGAAATAAAAGGACACAAAGCCATGAAGCCGATAATTACCCTGCTAATGATTAGCTGGATTCAGATATTTGCTATTGAACAATAATGCATAGGCTTGTGCTATTTCACGAACAAGCTACTGATTTTATTTACGCATCTTTAAATTTAAGGTTATTCAATAAAATCATACAGATAAATATTAAAATCATCATTACACATGTTGTCTTATGGATAAGTTTAACCAATACAAAATTCCACATAATGGAATTTAAGATTAAAAATCACACAAAAAGTTAACTAGAAATATTTAGTTACATATATTGCACTGTCGATCTTGAACCTTTTGTGTCATTTTCTTTTCACCCCGCAGATGGGGACAAAATTAAAAAATATCACAGGGTAAAAATTAAATGATGAAGCGCTCCTTACTGGCAGCAGTGATGCCTTTACTGCTGGGACTTTCTTCGGCTCAGGCCGCCGAAATCTATAACAAAGATGGCAACAAGCTGGACCTGACTGGCAAAATTAACGTCTCGCATCTGTTCTCCGATAACGAAGGGTCAAATGGTGATACCTCGTCTTATACCCGTATTGGTTTTAAAGGCGAAACCAAGATCAACGATCAACTGACCGGCTACGGTCAATGGCAGTACCAGTACAGCCTGAGCAACTCTGAAGGCAGCGATGCCAACAGCGGTAACAGAACCCGCCTGGGCTTTGCTGGCTTGAAGTTTGGTCAGTTCGGCTCGATCGATTACGGTCGTAACTACGGTTTGATTTATGACGTGCTGGGTTACACCGATATGCTGCCCTTCTTTGGTGGCGATCAAGGTTACTCTGATGGGTTCCTGTCTAGCCGCTCAGGTGGCGTGTTGACCTGGCGCAACAAAGATTTCTTCGGTCTGGTGAAAGGCTGGAACGTTGCTGCACAGTACGAAGGTAAAAACGATCGTAACGATGCAAACGTTGCCGTACGCCGTTCGAATGGTGATGGCTTCGCGCTCTCCACTTCTTATGATTTCGATTTCGGTCTGAGCCTGGTTGGCGCTTACGCGAGCCTGGATCGTACCAATACGCAGAACCAGGCCTTACGTGGCGAAGGCGAGAAAGCACAGCACTGGACTGCGGGCCTGAAATACGATGCTAACCAGATTTACCTGGCAACCATGTACGGCGAAACGCTCAACGCAACCCCAATCACTGGTGGCTTCGCTAACAAAGCCGTTAACTTTGAAGCCGTTGCGCAGTATCAGTTCATTAACGGACTGCGTCCTTCAATCGGCTATGTTTCATCGAAAGGCAAAGAGATTGAAAATATTGGTGATGTCGATCTCACCAAATACGTCGCTGTAGGTGGAACCTACTACTTCAACAAAAACATGTCTGTGTATGCTGAATACAAGATCAACCTGTTGAAAGATGATAATGCGTTGGGCATCGCTTCTGATGATGTCACCGCTGTGGGTCTGATTTACCAGTTCTAAGTGGCAATACCCTCATGGCTGTTCGGCTAGTGTCGGCTGAATATGCGCAAAGGGCAGCGAAAGCTGCCCTTTTTTATTGGTGCGAGGCGATTACGGCGCCATCAAATCAAAGCGATCATCATCGCCCTGATCCAGTGAGAACGGCGGTTGCAATTGCAGGACGATTTCGTTCGAAGTGACGCGATTCTGTTTGCTGTCTTCTAACACCACCGACAAGCGATAACTGTTATGCGCACCCGGCGAGCTATCCCACGCGGGCAGGATCACGCTCCAACCCTGCGGATCGTTGGGATTGGCTCCCGGCGTCAGGCTCAGCGCCTGGGTATCGCCCTGCCACATCACTTTAGCGATCGGATTGGTGCTGCGGATTTGCAGTTTCAGCGGCAAACTTTCTCCGCCATTCAGCTGCCACGGCGGCGTAGCGAGAAACACCGACAGCGTTTTACGCTGGCGATATTCCAGCACCGGCGTATAGCTGCGCGTCACGTTATCGTAGCGACTGCCGCGCAGTGAGTGCGCCGCCGCTACGTTATCCGGACTCAGCTGCTGGCTGAGCGCCACGCCAAAGCGATAGTTGAGACGCAAGCCGAGCTGATCCTGGCTCTCACCGCTGTCGCTGGTTTTATGGCTGGCGGATAAGGTCACCAGCGGCACCGGCGTGTAGGTGACGCCAAAGGTCAACGCCGATGGGTTATGGTAGCGGTTGCCGGAGCTAAACAAATCGACGTTATCGCCCAGATATTGCTGCCAGCTTACTGACGCACCGAGTTGGCGATAGTGCGGCAAATAGCCTTGGGTGGTGAAATCATAGCCGCGCGCCATGCGCTGCTGCTGGAAGGGATTGCGATCCTGCCAGCCCGACAGCGGCGTATAGTAGTTGGCGGAGAAGCGCAGATAATCGCCCCATGCTTCGGTCCCCAGCGAAGCGCGCTGTAGGCCACTGCTGAACATGCGATCGACGAAACCGTTATAGCCCAGCAGCCATTTTCCTGCCACCCAACGTTGCCCGAGGCCAGCATTGCCGACCAGCCCATCATCAGTTTGATGAAAGCCGACCTGACTGAAGGTCAGATAGCGATAGTTATCCGCCCAGGGTGTCAGCAGCGACGCACCGCTGCCGGCAAAATTGCCCTCCATATCCACATTGAAATCGATTTGAGCATTGCCATACGGTGACAACAGCGACTGGCCTTCATCAACCAGTCGATTGCCCACTTCATCGCGGAAATGGTTAAAGGCCCACAGCCCAGCCTGCTGGCCAAGGGCATTGTCGTCCGTACTGTTCTGGCTGGCTTCACCAATGCTTTTGGCAATGGTCGCCAGTTTTTTGTTGAACGCTTCCGTTTCATCCTGGTAACCCAATGCAGGCAACTGATCGGCCATTTTCTGGAAACGTGTGGGATCGCTAAACGGCGCATCGGCGAGTTTTGTGTCAGAGATCAACGCCAGCGCAGGCGCGGATGCGGCAAGTAGTGAAAAACCAGAGAGATAACGCACGCTTTTGGGTGATAACAAAGTAAATAACATAGCTAAAAATAGGGTTCGACCCGGTTCAGAATTAGAGGTGGCTCACAAAACTGCATAAGTCTACCCTAGCATATTCTGATGCAAGTGCCGGACATGTCTGGTTTCGATTAAGGAAGAAAACGAAAAAATCAGAATGTAGGTAAGCAGGCGACGCAATATGTTGTGCCCTGCTTGCCCATCAAGAGATGGCCTCTCAAATCATTGAGCGCGCACATTGTAGCGGCGCAATTCATTGCGCGATAAATCGCGCCGCTACGGAAGGTGCGGAGATTTGATACAGCGCTTTAGTGATCGGCATTACGCAATGCATTGCGCGATAAATCACGCCGCTACGGAAGGTGCGGAGATTTGATACAGCGCTTTAGTGATCGGCATTACGCAATGCATTGCGCGATAAATCACGCCGCTACGGAAGGTGCGGTCATGAGGCTTAGTGTTTAGCATTACGCCATCAATGGCGACCCAACAGCGAACTATCAGGAAAAGATTAAACCGCCATCCACATTGATGGTCTGCCCGGTGATATAGCGCGCATCGTCAGAGGCGAGGAAAGCCACTAAGCCAGCGACATCTTCCGGCTGCCCTGCGCGTTTAAGCGGGATGTTTTCCACCCATTCGGCCATCAGTTCGCCTTTGCCATACTGCTTTTTATCGCTGCTGAGGATCTCGCCCCACACGCGATCATTGTAGTCCCACATTTCACTCTCGATGATGCCCGGACAGAAAGCATTCACCGTGATATGCCACGGCGCCAGCTCCAGCGCCAGGCTCTGGGTAATACCGATCACGCCCATCTTGCTGGCGGCATAGTGCGGCGTATAAATGAAACCCTGCCGTCCCTGACCGGACGAGGTGTTGATCAGGCTGCCGCTGCCCTGCTTCACCATATATTTCGCCGCTTCCCGGCAGCACAGCCACACGCCCGTGGTGTTCACCGCGAGGATCTTCTCGAAGTCACTTTTGGGCATCGCATCGAAACGATCGATGGTGATCACCCCCGCATTCTGAATCGACACATCAATGCTGCCAAAGCGCTCAGCCGCCTGCTGATAAAGCTGCTGCACCTCCGTTTCATCGGTAACATCGACCTGCAGCGCCAGAACCTCACTGCCAAACTGCTGTTCGATGGCCTGCGCGGTACTGAAAACGCGTTCCGAATTCGACACCATCACCAAACGCGCCCCGTCGCGGGCAAAGCGCGCTGCAATGCCCGCGCCAATGCCGCGGCAGGCGCCGGTAATCACCACCGTCTTTCCACTAAAATCGCGTGTCATATTGCCTCCTGTTATCCATGTGTCGCTTCAGGCAGGGCGGCCGATTGCTGCTTTTTTTCATGTCTGCGCAGCAGCACCACCTTACTTTGTAATTTTTGCTGGAACTGGTCGATCACCACCGCAGTGACAATCACTAAGCCTTTAATCACCATTTGCCAGAAATCGCTGACGCCCATCATCACCATGCCATCGGCGAGAAACACGATGACAAAAGCACCGATAATCGAGCCTGATACGCGACCGCGTCCGCCCGCCAGCGCCGTGCCGCCCAGCACCGTGGCACCGATGGCGTCCATCTCGAACATGTTGCCGGTCATCGGGTGCGCGGTTTGCAACTGCGACGCCACAATCAAACCGACCAGCGCGGCACACAAGCCGGAAAAGGCGTAGACAAACACTTTGACCTTGATGATCGGCACACCTGCCAGGCGCGCCGCCGATTCGTTGCCACCGGTGGCATAGATGTAACGACCCAGCGGTGTTTTACGCGTCAGATACAACCCCAGCAGCAGGAAGCCGAGCATCATCCATATCGGGATATACACGCCCAATATCGAACCCGAACCGAGCAAGGCGAAGCCGGTATTACCCAGCGCTGGCGTGCCGACAAGGTTGGCGTAGGTGCTGCCATCGTTGAACAGCAGCGCGGCGCCGCGTGCCACGTACATCATGCCGAGCGTACAGATAAACGGCGCTACGCCGAGTCGCGTCACCACCGCGCCATTAATCAATCCCAGCGCCACGCCGAACAGCGCCACCACCAGAATCACCTCGGGCACGTTGAAGAACAGCACGTTGCCGCCCCACAGCGTTACGCCGTTGGTGAGCAGCGCACCCGCCACCATGCCGCATATGCCCGCCACCGCCCCCACCGAAAGATCGATGCCGCCAGTCAAAATCACCAGCGTCATGCCAATCGCCAGCAAGCCGGTAATTGCCACATGCTGCGTCATGATCAGCAGGTTGGAGGTGGTGAGAAAGTTAGGCACCATAAAGCTGAAGAAACTCACCACGATCAGCAAGGCAATAAAGGTACGCGCCTTAAGCAGATACATGTAGATCAGGTATTTTTGATTCATCGTTTTACTCTCCAGCGGGCTCAATCGTGTGGCGTTGAGGCGCTAATCAGGGCTTCGCGCGTGGCCGCCGCGCGCGGTAAATCGGCGGTGATGCGACCATCCGCCATCACCAGAATGCGGTCAGCCAGCGCCATCACTTCATCCAGTTCGGAGGAGGAGAACATCACCGCCAATCCCTGCTGCGCCAGGTTGCCAATCAGGTGATAAACATCGGTTTTTGCCCCCACATCAATGCCGCGCGTGGGCTCATCCAGCAGCACCACCTGCGGCCCGGTCATCAGGGCTTTGCCCAGCACCACTTTTTGCTGATTGCCGCCGCTTAAGGAGGTGATCGGCAGCTCGGGATCGCTGACCTTGATGGCGAGATGGCCAATCATTTCATCCACGCGCCGCTGCTCGTTGTGCGGATTGAGCTTGCGCCAGCAACGGCGGAAACCCCGCAGGCTGAGATCGCTGAGCGTCATGTTGGCGGTGATAGACATCAGCTGTACCACGCCTTCGGTTTGACGATCTTCCGGCACCAGCGCGATACCTTTTTTCAGTCGCTGCTGGAAACTGCGCTTCTCCAGCGCTTCGCCGTTCAGACTGACGCTGCCCGACTGACAGTGCATCATGCCAATCAACCCTTTGAACAACTCGGTGCGCCCGGCGCCCAGCAAACCGTAGATGCCAATCACTTCACCTTTTCGCAGCGAGAAAGAGACATCATTGAGCTTGTAACCGCCGTTTTGATGCAGCGCGGTCAGCCCGTTGACGGTGAGTACCGTTTCACCCTGCGTCGCCGGTTGATAATCGAAGTGTTTCTTCTTGTCGCCCACCATCTGCTCGATGATCCACGGAATCGAGGCGTCGCGGACTTCGCGTTCGCTGATGAAGCGTCCGTCGCGGAAGATGGTGATGTGATCGCCAATCTCCATCAGCTCTTCCAGCCGATGTGAGATATAGATAATGGTGACGCCGCGCCGTTTAAGCTGGTCGATGACGTTGAACAGCACTTTCACTTCTGACTGGCTGAGTGCGCTGGTCGGTTCATCCATGATCAATACACGCGTGTCCTTGGACAGCGCGCGGGCGATCTCCACCAGCTGCTGATGGCCGATACCGAGTTCAGCCAGCGGCGCGTAGGGATCGACATCCAGTTCCAGCCGTTCCAGCAGCGCTTTGGCGAGCGAATATTGATACTTCTCGTTGATCACGCCGCGCTGGAAAAACTCATTGGCCATGAAGATGTTGTCCATCACGTTCATGTTGGGAAACAGGTTCAGCTCCTGAAAAATAATGCTGATGCCCTGTTTTTCCGCCTGATGCGTGGAACTCAGCGACACCGCTGCGCCGTCCAGCAGAATCTCGCCGGATGACGGGATCTCCACGCCCGCCAGCATTTTCATCATGGTGGATTTGCCCGCGCCGTTTTCGCCAATCAGCACGTTAACTTTGTTGCGATAAACGCGATAATTGACCTGATCCAGCGCGGTGACGCCGGGATAGATGCGCGACACGTTGCGGGTTTCAATAATCACGTCATGTTGAGGCTGTTGCATATCCGCTCCTTACTGACGTGTAATCGCCGCTGGTGTCACATTCGGCACCTGCTCCGGCGTATCAAAGCTGCTAAACACGCCAGCCAACTGCACCTTGTCACCCACTTTGGGCTTGAAAGCACTCATCATGTTCGCCGCTTGCTGATTGATCGCGCGACTGTAATCGCCGAACAGCACCTGATCGTTAAAGTCCTGATAGCTGGCACCTTTGTAGGCATCGCGCAACACCGTGCCGGGAAAAATCGGGCCAACCTGCACCGTGACAGTGTCACCGGACACATCTTTCACTGTCATCCGACCGTTACGCGACGTGGTGTTAACCGCCGTGATTTCACCGCTCACGTTGACACTGAACACGCACGGGTTCTCATCCTGACTGCGATAGCCGTATGTTTTACAAGCGCTATCAAAATCTTTGGCGGATTTCAGCGCATTCAATAACTCGGCCACCGGCTTCGCATCATGTTGAACTTGCGGTACCAGCTTCTGTTGCCACGTTTGGGCAATATTGCCCATTTTGGGATTGGGAGGATTTTTCAGGTCGGCCAGCTCCTGCTGCGACACAATGCGGCAACCGCTAAGGATCACGACAGGAAGCAGTAACCAGAGTCGTCTGTGCATCACATTCTCCTGGGCGCCCGATCTACGGGCGCACCGCATTGATTACGACTTGAAGTTAAAGTCCTGCACGCCTTTGGCGTTGTCTGGCGTAATGAGAATGCCGCGGAACATCACGCGCTGCTTCTCAGGCTTGGTGCCTTTCTGAATAAAGTTGTCGAGGTCGGTCACGCCCTGTGCGGCGATGGCTTGTGCCTGCAGCATCACCGTGGCTTTCAGATCCCCTTTTTCCACCGCGTCACGTTCATCATTGCTGCCGTCAATGCCGACCACGATGACGTCGTTACGGCCTGCCGCTTTCAGAGCTGCAATCGCGCCCAGCGCCACGGGACCGTTACCGCAGATCACGCCTTTCACATCCGGATGCGCCTGCAGAATGCTGTCCATGATGCGTTTGCCGTCAATCAGCGTGCCTTTGGCATCCTGACGCGCCACGCTTTTCATATCGGAATATTGGTCGAGCACCTGATGGAAGGATTTGGAGCGTGTGACGCAGTTGTTGTCAGCAAGGTTACAGGTGAGTTCCGCGTAGCTGCCCTTTTCCCCCATCTTCTCCACAAACACGTTTGCCACGTCGGAGCCGGCCTGGAAGTTGTTGTGGGTGATCTGCGCCAGCGCCACGTCATCCACCGGGATTTCGCGGTTGATCAGCACCACCGGAATGCCGGCATCTTTGGCTTTTTTAATCGCGGCGACGCTGGCGGTGGAGTCGGCGTTATCCAGCACGATGCCCTGCACCTTTTTGCCGATGGCGGCATCAATCAGTTCACTTTGCTTTTTCACATCTTCGCCATGCGACAGCACGCTGGTTTTATAGCCCAGCTCCTGCGCTTTGAGGTTGGCACCTTTGGCTTCGGAGGCGTAATACGGGTTATCCAGCGAGTTCACCAGAATCATGATGGTGCCTTTATCGGCAGCGAAACTGGCTTGGGAGATCAGGCAACTGGCAATAGCAGTTAACAGCAGGGTACGTTTTTTCATGGTGAGGTTCTCTCATTGTTATAGTGGGTCACGCAGGGTCAGCCGTTCTGGTGTTGGCGCGGCTTACCAGATGGTAAAGCCACCGTCGATCATCAAATCTGCGCCGGTGATCATGTCGCTGCCGTTGCTGGCGAAGAACAGCACCGCGGCGGCGATTTCGTCGGTATAGGCAAAGCGTCCCAGCGGGATCAGCTTTTTCATCTGCTCGCCCTTCTCACCGCGCCAGGCTTTTTCACCCATCGGCGTCAGCACCACGGTGGGCGATAAGGTATTGACGTTAATGCGATAGGGAGCGAACTCTTTGGCCATCACTTTGGTCATGCCGAGCAGACCGGCTTTGGCGGAGGTGTAAGCAACGTGGTTGTCGATAGCGATGGAGGCGGCCTGCGACGCAATGTTGATGATTTTTCCACCGTTACCGGCGCGCACCATGCGTTTACCGGCCGCCTGCGAGCAGAGGAAAGGACCGGTGAGATTGACGTCGATCTGCTTCTGCCACTCGGCAAAATCGGTTTCTAACACCGGTTGCAACATCACGTAGCCCGCGCAGTTCACCAGGATATCAATCTGACCGTAATGCTGTTCGACGCGATCAAATGCCGCTTCAACTGAGGCCGGATCGGTCACGTCGCAGCACACCAGCAGCACGCGATCACCAGCAAATTGATCCTGCACGCCAGCCACTTTGTCACTTTCGAATGGCGGATAGAGCAGCGCCAGCCGTGCGCCCTTCTCCAGCAGCATGGCGTTACTGGCCATCGCAATCCCGCCCAGCCCGCCGGTGACTACCGCCACTTTGCCGGTTAAATCCTGCTCAATGTTCACGCCGTAGCGCAGGTTAACATCATATTCCCCACTCATCGTCTCTCTCCATAATGGTGTACGGCGGCGCTGGTTATTGCTGGCCGGGTTATCGTTTTTACAAATATCATTTTCGAACAAAAATATAAGCTATCGATTAATAATGGTTTGTGGAGAAGATCAAATTTCATACAAATTGCAGCAATAAAAATTATCTTGATGATTTTGTTGAATTTGCACAATTCAACGCCTTCAGGACATGGAGCGAGCTGCTGACGGCTTTCTGCGAAATCAATCGCATAGCAAATGATGATTTTCATTCGAAAATGAATGTTTCTGGAAGCTACCTCGCAAATGGCCAAATCGCAGAGTAAAATCAGCTCGGGTTTCCTTATTGGCGAAACCCGACCGTGATTGGAAAGAGGGAGCATTTCGATTGAAAAGCAAAACTGAGCAGCTGGCAGATATGCAGCAGCGCCGTGAGAAGATTCTGGAGATGATCCGCGAAGACGGTACCGTCACGGTTAAAGCGCTAACCGATACCTTCGGCCTGACCGAAGCCACCATTCGCACCGACTTGCGCATGTTGCAGCAAGAGGGGCACGTACAGCGTTATCACGGCGGCGCCACGCTGATGACCGGCAAGCAGAATACCGGCGCGATGTTGCTGGAGCGTCAAACACATCTGGAAGAAAAACAGGCGATTGGTCGCCTTGCCGCGCAGCATGTGGAAAATGGCGACACGGTGATTTTCGATTCCGGTACCACCACCACGGCCATTGCCGAGGCGATCAGCCATATTCGTCGTTTATCGGTGATCACCACGGCGGTGAATATCGCGCTGAAGCTGGGTGGCGAGCCGGGTATCAATATTTTGCTGACCGGTGGCACTTTTAAGTTCCCGACGCTTTCGACTTCAGGTGAGAAAGCTGCCTCGTTTTTCGAAAACGTGCTGGCGGAGAAGCTGTTTCTTGCCACAGCCTGTATCTCACCGCGTCTCGGTTTGAGCTTTCCCAGCGAGACCGATATCAAGGTGAAAATGGCGATGATCAATTCAGCCAACAGCGTGTATGTGGTGGCGGATTCCAGCAAGATCGATAAGGTGTCGATGTTCGCGCTGCCGTGCGACTGGAGCCATATTCACTATCTGATTACCGATAGCGGCATTTCGCCGGCGCAAGTCGCGGCATTTGAGGCGTTAGGCGTGCAGGTACTGGTGGCGCAGTCGGCGTTGACGCAGAAGCGCGCGGTGTAAGGTGCGGTACGCGCTGTCCCTCACCCCGGCCCTCTCCCGCAAGCGGGCGAGGGAGACGCTGCCATATGCAGGCCCGAACGGTTCCCTCTCCCACCTGTGGGAGAGGGTTAGGGTGAGGGCAAACGTGTTTAAAACCCTAAGCTATCCAGCAGGTCATCAACCTGATCCTGGTTCGCCACCACGCCGGGTGCATTGGCGTGGATCTGCGGACCGTTCAGCAGGCTGTTGCCCTCTTTACGCGCCGCGGCGTTGGCTTCTGGCATATTCTCCAGCAGCACCATCAATAGCTGACGCTCGATCTCCTGGATCACATCCATCATGCGCTTGATCACCTGACCGGTCAGGTCCTGGAAATCCTGCGCCATCATGATTTCGAGCAACTGCTTATTGGTGTACGACGTGTGTCCCGGAACGTCAGTCAGGAACTGGCGCGTATCCGAAACCAACTCGCGCGCATCTGTCAGTTCAATCGGATTTTCAAACCACGCATCCCAACGGCCTTTCAGCTGGTTGGCGCCGGCTTCCATTTGGTCCTGGTGTGGCTGCGCTGCTTCAACGCAGTTCAACGCACGTTCTGCCGCTTGCGCCGTCATTTGCACAACATAATCCAGACGATCGCGCGCATCAGGAATCGCTTCCGCCGCTTCAGCAATTGCCTGGTCTAACCCCAGCTCACGCAAACTGTCACGCAACATGCGCGTCAGTGAGCCGATACGGGTAATAATGTCGTGTGCCGAGGCTTCTTCGGTTGATTTCGGAAGGTCGCTCATCACATCTCCTTACATACCCAGTTTTTCGAATATTTTGCCTAACTTCTCTTCCAGCGTGGCCGCCGTGAACGGCTTCACCACGTAGCCGCTGGCGCCCGCCTGCGCGGCCGCGATGATATTCTCTTTCTTCGCTTCCGCGGTCACCATCAGCACCGGCAGTTTGTTCAGCGTGGCGTCAGCACGGATGGTTTGCAGCAGCTCCAGACCGTCCATGTTCGGCATGTTCCAGTCGGAAACCACGAAATCAAAGCCACCGGCACGCAGTTTGGTCAGCGCATCGACGCCATCTTCTGCTTCTTCAACGTTATTGAATCCAAGCTCTTTCAGCAGGTTACGGACAATACGACGCATCGTATTGAAGTCATCCACCACCAAAAAGCGCATATTTTTATCAGCCATATCTACTCCCGTGTTGTCTCGTCCAGCAGGACGGGCTCGTTAAATTCGCAATGCCTGTCCGGCGCTAATTTTCGCCAGCATGTGCTGACTGATGTGGCCTAAATCGACCACTTCACTGGTGCCGCCCATCGCAATCGCTTCGCGCGGCATACCAAATACCACGCAGCTGGCTTCATCCTGCGCGATGGTCCAGGCGCCCGCGCGATGCATTTCCAGCATCCCGGCCGCGCCGTCGTTACCCATCCCGGTCAGAATCACACCCACCGCATTTCGTCCTGCGTGCACCGCCACCGAACGGAACAGCACATCCACCGATGGCTTGTGTCGGTTCACTGGCGGACCGTCATTCAGTTTCACCACATAGTTGGCCCCGCTTCGGCCCAGCTCCATGTGCATGGCGCCCGGCGCGATATAGGCGTGGCCGGGCAGAATACGCTCGCCGTCTTCCGCTTCTTTCACGGTGATTTGGCACAATTTATTCAGACGCTCGGCAAACGAGCGCGTAAAGCCTGGCGGCATATGCTGGGTAATCAGCAGCGCCGGGCTGGTCGCCGGCAGCGGCTGCAGCACATGGCGAATCGCCTCGGTGCCGCCGGTGGAAGAGCCAATGGCGATCAGCTTTTCACTGCTCAGCAACGGGCCCGCTTTCAACGTGACCGGCATCGGCGTGGAGGCACGCACATGCAGCTTGGCGCGCGCGGCGGCGCGGATCTTGTCAGCAATCATCTGGCTATACGCCAGCATGCCTTCGCGGATGCCGAGCTGTGGCTTGGTGACAAAATCCACCGCACCCAACTCCAGCGCGCGCAGCGTCACTTCTGAACCTTTACCGGTCAGCGAGGAGACCATCACCACCGGCATCGGACGCAGGCGCATCAGCTTCTCGAGGAAATCGAGGCCATCCATGCGCGGCATCTCCACATCCAGCGTCAATACCTGCGGGTTGTACTGTTTGATTAAATCCCGCGCCACCAGCGGATCGGGCGCACTCGCGACCATCTCCATATCGGGATGGCTGTTGATGATTTCTGTCATCAACTGTCGCATCAGCGCAGAGTCATCCACGCACATCACGGTGATTTTGCTCATCGTCTTTCCTTGCTCAGTCCATAGACTGTCTGTCCACGCAGCCAGAACTCTTTGCTGATCTGACTAAAGTTCTCTGAATGCCCGGCAAACAGCAGACCGCCGGGTTTCAGCAGAGGCACGAAACGGCGCAGAATCTGTTCCTGCGTCTCTTTATCGAAATAAATCATCACGTTGCGACAGAAAATTGCGTCGAACGGACCCGGCAACGCCCAGTCGTGTGCCAGTAAATTCAGTTGCGTATAGTTCACCATGTTGGCGAGGTCGGAACGCACGCGCACCATGCCTTCATGCGGACCGGTGCCGCGCAGGAAAAAGCGCTGCAGCTGCGACTGCGATAGCGTGCGTAGCTCTTCCTGGCGATACACGCCGGCCACGGCTTTCTCGAGCACCTGGGTATCGATATCGCTGGCGTGGACCTGGAATTTACCCGGGCCGGTGCCCAGCGTTTCCGCCAGCGTCATGGCGATGGAATACGGCTCTTCGCCGGTTGAGGCGGCGGTGCTCCACACGCTGTAGTTACCCGTGCGCTTACGCGCATGATCCGCGAGGATCGGGAAGTGATGCGCCTCGCGGAAGAAAGAGGTCAGATTGGTGGTCAGCGCGTTAATAAACGCCTGCCACTCCGCACTGTTTTGGTCTTGCTCCAGCAGCGCCAGATAGCGGCCAAAGTCATCAATATTCAGCATGCGCAGACGACGCACTAAACGGTTGTAAACCATCTCGCGTTTGTGATCGGCCAGCACAATGCCCGCGCGTTGATAGATCAGCTGGCTAATGCGACGAAAATGCGTATCTGAGAGCGGTAACCGCTGCACCATTTGCGAGAGCAGCGTGGTCGCTTCACTTTGATCCAATAACGTCGATTTCTTCATTTCAGGTCACCCGGCAACAAACTGTTTAAATTGTGATACTGCGGTTGCTACTGTGCTGCCAGTCGCGCCATTCTCATGGGCCGCCTTGCGGCGGCCACAAGGATTAAAAGGTTTCCCAGTTATCGTCAGTGCTACGTGCGCCTGCCGGTGCCAGTGCTTTTGGCGTGCCGGAACGCAAATTTTTTGCCGCTGTAGATACGTTAACGGCCTGAACGACAAATTCTTTACCGATATTGAACACCGCAACCGACTGTTTCAGTCGGCTGGCCTGATCTTCCAGCGCGGCCGCCGCCGTTGCCGACTCTTCGACCAGCGCGGCGTTCTGCTGCGTCACGCGATCCATCTCGTTCACCGCCAGACCGACCTGATCGATACCACGGCTCTGCTCGTCCGACGCCGAGGCGATTTCGCCCATGATGTCGGTGACGCGCGTGACCGCATTCACGATGTTGGTCATGGTTTCCCCGGCGCTCTCCACCAGCACGGAACCGGTGTTGACACGGCTGACCGAATCCTCGATCAATCCTTTAATCTCTTTCGCCGCCTGCGCGCTGCGCTGTGCCAGACTGCGCACCTCGCCCGCTACCACGGCAAATCCACGTCCCTGCTCACCGGCGCGTGCCGCTTCTACCGCAGCGTTCAGTGCGAGGATATTGGTCTGGAAGGCAATGCCGTCGATCACGCTGATGATGTCAGCGATTTTCTTCGAGCTGCCGGTGATCTCTTTCATGGTAGTCACCACGCCATCCACCACTTTGCCGCCCTGCTGCGCGGTCTCCGAGGCGGTGAGCGCCAGCTGTGACGCCTGACGGGCATTTTCGGCGTTCTGCTTCACCGTGGCGGTTAACTGCTCCATGCTGGCAGCGGTCTCTTCCAGCGAAGCCGCTTGCTGCTCGGTACGCGAGGAGAGATCGTTGTTGCCCATGGCGATTTCACTCGCACCGGTGTAGATCGCATCGGAACCGTCACGCACGGTACGCACCGTCCGCGCCAGCTCTTGCTGCATCTCTTGCACCGAGGTGAGCAGCTCGCCCATCTCGTTGCGCACCGTGATCTCCACCTGCTGCGTCAAATCGCCACGCGCGATGTGACGAATGTGCTCGATGCTGTGCTTTAGCGGACGGATCAGCACCGTACGCATGCCGCTCCACACCAGCGCAATCACCAGCAAGGTCACCAGCAGCGTGCCGACCACCAGCATGATGGATTGGTTGTACGCCGCCTCATTGGCTGCAATGCCCTGATTTGCGAGCACAATGTTGTAGCTCAACCATTCGTTGTAATCCTTAGCAAACTTGTCCTGGAATCCCTGCGTCGGCTGATCGACAAATCCTTTGAAATTTCCACTACTGAGGAAATCGATCAACTCACCCAATGCTCCGCGATAGGCGTTGTAGTTGGCCTGTAGCGTCAGCACGTTCTCGGCCTTTTTGCCCTTTTCAGACAGGTTGGCGTTAAATTCGGCAAAACCCTCATCAGCGTGCTTCAACTCCTCACTCGCCAGCGCCACCAGATCTTTCACGGTTGCGCCTGAGCCAGCCTGCTGACTGTCCAGCAGGTAACGGATCCCCGCACGGTTCAGCGTGTTACGCGCCTGAACCAGCGATACCCATGAGGTGCCCATTGCCCGCTGCAGCGTGCTAAGACGCTGGTTATAGGCAAAATTTTCTTTATCGGCTTTGACCGTGGAGTAGAACACTCCACCGGAGAACAGCTGCAGTAAGGCAAACAGCGCCAGCACGCACAGCAGGCCGGATACAACACGAATACGACTAAACATAAACACCTCATTGGTTGGCGGATCGCCTCTGTTATCGGCTTTTCTGAGGGGATCTTTATGTGTGTTCGCAGGGGTTGGACCAGCGGGGGGTTGATGGGTGCTCGCTGTCCCTCACCCTAACCCTCTCCCGCAGGCGGGAGAGGGAATTGATCGAGCTAACATATGGCGGCGTCTCCCTCTCCCGTTTACGGGAGAGGGCCGGGGTGAGGGACAAACGACTCAAAACTTAAAACGTCTCCCAGTTACCCTCACTCACCGGCGCGGCAGCCGCTTTGCGCGGTGCGCTGGCGATCTGGCGCACCGTGCTCGCCTTCGGTTGCGCCTGTGCGGCGCGCGGAATGCGGAACACCGATACCGACTGGCTCAGGCGGCTCGCCTGCTCTTCCAGTGATGCGGCGGCGGCGGCGGACTCTTCCACCAGCGAGGCGTTCTGCTGGGTGACGCGGTCCATCTCGGTCACCGCTTGTCCCACCTGATCGATACCACGGCTCTGCTCATCCGATGCCGAGGCGATTTCGCCCATAATATCGGTGACGCGCGTAACGGCGCCCACGATATCATTCATGGTTTCTCCGGCGGTGCCGACCAGTTGCGAGCCGTTGTTGACGCGGTTCACCGAGTCTTCGATCAAGCCTTTGATCTCTTTCGCCGCCTGCGCACTGCGCTGCGCCAGGTTACGCACTTCACCGGCCACTACAGCAAAACCCCGGCCCTGTTCACCGGCGCGTGCTGCTTCTACCGCCGCGTTCAGCGCCAGGATATTGGTCTGGAAGGCGATGCCATCGATCACGCTGATAATGTCGGCGATCTTCTTCGAGCTGCCGGCGATATCCTGCATGGTACGCACCACGCCATCGACCACCTCGCCGCCTTTGCGCGCGGTATCCGACGCGCTCAGCGCCAGCTGCGACGCCTGACGCGCATTCTCGGCATTCTGTTTCACCGTCGCGGTGAGCTGCTCCATGCTGGCCGCCGTCTGCTCCAGCGAGGCGGCCTGCTCTTCAGTGCGCGCCGACAGATCGTTATTCCCGGCGGCGATTTCGCTGGCGCCGGTGAAAATTGCATCGGAACCGTCACGTACATTGCCCACGGTGCTGACCAGCGACTGCTGCATCTCATGCAGGCTTCCCGCCAGCTGGCTCATTTCATTGCGCCCTTCCACCACGATATTTTGTGTGAGATCGCCCGCAGCAATATGACGAATATGCGCCAGCAGCTGATGCAGCGGCTGAATCAGCACGCTACGCAGGCCGAACCAGCAGCCAATGATCACCGCAATCACCACCAGCGCCACCGACGCCAGCAGCCACATCATGGTGTGGAAGGCGCGCTGATTCTGCGCCACGCCTTCTGCCGCCAATATGCTTTGCTCCGTCCGCCACTCTTCGTAAGTGGCTTTCATCGCGACCTGTTTAGCTTCGATGTTCTGCGCAAACATGCCTTGCAGATCGTTGGCTTTCAGGCGATCCAGCATCGCTTTCAACCCGTCGTTGAAAGCGGCGTAGTTCGCTTCCAGCTTATCGCGCAACGCGTCTGGCAAGCCCGGCGTGGCTGGCAAGTCGTAGTAGCGTTGATAGTGGCCGGCAGCCACATTGAGTTGTTTTTCCGTCTGGGCGATTAAGGCACTCAGCTGACCGCCATTCGACTGCGCGGCCATGGTGCCCTGCATACGCAACATGGCGCGGTTGAGTACGGTGCGGGTTTGGTTCAGTTCAATCCAGGCGTCTGACATCGCGCCAACGTTGTTGGAGGAGATCTGCGCTACCGCAAACGCCTCTTTATCTTTTTGTAAGGCGGACCAGAACAGGCCACCCGACAGTAATTGTAAAGCGCCAAACACCAGCAATACGGCGATTAAACTGGTCACTACATTGATTCGTTTTAACATGGGATCTCCAGGGATGCGTTTCGGCTCCCCCAGTTATCGACCGGCAATCTGAATTTTTCAGGGTGCTTAAGCTACTTTACGAATTAAAACTCTGCGTTTACGCATGATTGCAGTGTTTTATAACTAAAGAAATTAACAGTAAAAAAAATGCGCCTTTATCGGGTGAGCGATAAAGGCGCATTGGGTGGTGCGGGTTGTCCCTCACCCTAACCCTCTCCCACTGTACAGTCCGGGGACATGGTGAACACTTGTTCGGGGACATGGTAGACACTTACAACTAAGGCATAAGAACCCGTTTATGGAGTCGCTTATGTCCTGGGATGCGAGAGATACCATGTCATTACGTAA